>NZ_WBZB01000051.1 GCF_009017255.1 Alkaliphilus serpentinus
TCGTGACACAACTCACCTCTCCTTATTTCTATAAGGGGGTTACCCCCTTACAATCCCCCATTTAATAGGAAAAAAGAGAACTAGTTTCCTATTAAATAAAAAAGTGATAAAATAAGGCTATGGAGGTGTATCTATGTATATAATGTCACAAAAAAAATTTTTCATATCCAACGGCCAATTAAAAAATCTTGAGGACTTTGATGAATCCCTTATTGATATTTATCCATCTGTTTATGAGGTTATTAGAGTGCTATCTGGTGTACCCCTTTTTGTGGAAGAGCATATTGATAGACTACAAAACTCTTTAAGGTTGTTAAATAATCATTATGAGATAAATGCCTGCAAGCTATTAGAAGATATCAATAGATTAATAGAAAACAACGGTTTTCCAGATGAGAATATTAAAATCATTATTAACCAGCTTAATAAATCAAAACCTGATACATACATATTTTTTATTCCTAGCAGCTATCCTAGTCAAAAGGAATATAATTTCGGTGTTGCTACAATTCTTTTTCCAGCTGAAAGACACAACCCAAATGCAAAGGTAGTTGCCAAGGAGCAAAGGGAACTGATAAGTCTAACCCTTAAGGAAAAGGGTGCCTATGAAGCTTTATTAGTTAACAATGAAGGATATATAACTGAAGGAAGTAGGTCAAACGTATTTTTTGTTAAGGATGAAATAGTTTATACTCCACCGGCAGATCAAGTTTTAGAGGGTATAACCCGAAAGAGGGTTATAACCTTATGTAAGGATCTAGGGATAGTGATTATTGAAAAAAGCTTTTCTAGCAATACAGTACACAAAATGGATGCTGTTTTTATGACAGGCACCTCTCCAAAGGTTCTACCAATAACTGTTATTGATGATAGGATATTTGATTCACCTAAGAACCCAATCGTTTTAAAGATTATGAAGGCCTATAATAATTTAATTGATGAATACATTAGAAAAAACCGCCCATAGGCGGTTTTTAGCTTCTCTTTTTTACTACAGATATAACATCATCATTTATAAACTTTACAATTAAGTTTTTTGGTACTCCAGTTGCATTAGAGACCTCAAGGGCGTTGGCACCGGGGTGCTTTTCTAAGAAATCTTTAACCTTTTTATATGGATTTACCTCTTCCTGACCTTCAAGACAGTCCTCGCATATAGTAAAGTATTGACTTTTAAAAAGTCTTCCACATATCGTACAATTAATTAGTTTCATTATAGCCCCCCTAAAGTTCATGGTTAATAATATATTATTATATCTACGTAAGCATGTCTCTTTTTTAGGAGTGGACTTTTTGAAAATAGTCCTAAAGGACTACATCTAAGGCTTTCATCTAATCAGTTAAGAGATAATATATGGCTTTAATATTCTTCTTAATTCTTCCTTCCACTTATTAAAATGTTGGATTATTTCGTTAAAATTAACTGCCTTATCTGATTCTTTAAGAGCCCTTCCTAATACTGCTCTGAGGTCTGTAGATAATCCTTCGATATTATTAGAAGGAAGGTCATTTAACATTGGAGCTATGGCCTCTTCTATGCTGAGTATAGCTTCTGTAATATCCTGTACCATATATTTTGCATCCTCAAACTTTAGCTCATTAATTTGATTTTCTAAATGCATTAACCCTTCTTCTATTGTCTCTATTAACTCTAAGGTTTTTTCTATAACGGTAATGAATTTATCTATTTTATTCAGCTCCCCTCCACATATCCTTTTACTTTAGTCCTTTTAGATATTGACCATATTCTGTCTTTACAAGACCATCGGCCAACAATTCCAATTGCCTCTTATCAATAAATCCATTCCTATAGGCTATTTCTTCGATACAGGCTATATACAGACCTTGTCTTTTTTGTACCGTTTGAACAAAGTTACTAGCCTCCAGAAGGGCATCATGGGTCCCTGTATCTAGCCATGCGAAGCCTCGACCCAAAAGCTGCACCTTTAGTTTTTTATTCATCATATAGTGCTTGTTTAAATCAGTAATCTCTAATTCTCCTCTGTTGGAGGGCTTTAAGCCTTCTGCAATTCTTACTACGTCATTATCATAAAAATATAGTCCAGGAACTGCATAATTAGATTTTGGTGTTGTTGGCTTTTCCTCTATGGATAATACATTACCCCCTTTATCAAACTCTACTACTCCATAGGCATTGGGATTATTAACATAATAGCCAAATATACAGGCTCCCTCTTTTATCTCAACAGCTTCTTTCAGCATAGCAGAGAATCCATATCCATAAAAGACATTATCCCCTAAAATCAGAGCTACTGAATCCGTACTTATAAACTCCTTACCGATTATAAAGGCCTCCGCTATCCCCCTTGGCTCTTCTTGAACTGCATAAGTAAAGCTCATACCCAACTGTTTACCATCACCAAGAAGTTCCCTATATACAGGTAAATCTCGAGGAGTGGATATAATTAATATCTCTTTTATCTCTGCCAGCATTAATACCGATAGAGGATAATAGATCATAGGCTTGTCATAAATCGGTACGATTTGTTTACTAATGGATTTGGTAATAGGATACAACCTTGTCCCACTACCTCCAGCTAAAATTATTCCCTTCAAGTCCTTAGCTCCTTTCCTTATCTAAATACATTTTTTTATAGTAGACTTGGTATTCTCCTGTAGTGATTTCCTCTAGCCATTTACTATTATCGAGATACCATTTTACCGTGTGTACAACCCCTTCTTCAAAGGGTATACTGGTTGACCAACCCAGCTGACTCTGGAGCTTGGTAGAATCAATAGCATATCGTCTATCATGACCCTTTCTATCTGCTACATACTTTATAAGCTCTTGGCTAATAGCATTATATCTACTATCCTCCTTAGGTAACAGCTCTTTTATGGTATTAATGATGGTTTTTACGATTTCGATATTGGTTCTTTCATTTCCTCCACCAACATTATAAACCTCACCTATAATACCTTTGTTGAGGACTAAATCAATGGCTGAGCTGTGATCCTCTACATAAATCCAATCTCTAATATTTTTTCCATCTCCATAAACGGGTAAATCCTTAGCATTAAGACAATTATTAATCATAAGGGGTATTAATTTCTCTGGAAATTGATAGGGTCCATAATTATTAGAGCATCTGGTTATATTAATGGGCATCTTGTAGGTATCATAGTAGGCCTTTACTAGTAGATCAGCAGAAGCCTTACTGGCTGAATAAGGACTTCTTGGATCTAAGGGAGTTTCTTCAGTGAATAATCCTGTTTCTCCCAATGAGCCATATACTTCATCGGTGGAAATCTGCAAAAACTTCTTACCACTAGCCCATTCTTCTCCTATAAGCCAGGCCTTTTTAGCCATATCTAATAATACGAAGGTACCCTCAATATTGGTCTTAACAAACTCCATGGGACTTTCTATACTTCGGTCTACATGAGACTCTGCAGCAAAATTTACAACATAATCAATTGGATATTGATCAAATAGAGATTGAACTAAAGGGATATCGGTAATATCTCCTTTGACGAAGCGATAGTTTTCTTTCTTCTCCACTTCCTTCAAATTCTTTAGGTTTCCTGCATAGGTAAGCTTGTCTAAGTTAATGATGAAGGCATCTTGGTAGTTTTTTAGAACATAGTGAATAAAATTAGAGCCTATAAAACCAGCTCCTCCAGTAACTAAGTAGGTTTTCATAAATTGTCCCCCTATAATAGTAGTTTAGAAGTTATAGCTAAATTCAACAGTGTTAAAAGGCAAGTGACTTTTATCCTTTTCAGATAGAATTACCTCCTTTATTCCTTCCAGTGGCCATTGAATATGAAAGGTTGGATCATTCCATAGATAGCCACCTTCATCCTCTGGATGATATAAGTTTGTACATTTATAAATAAACTCTGCCTCATTTGATAATACTAAAAATCCATGGGCAAAGCCTTCAGGTAAATACATTTGCCTTCGGTTTTCTTCACTTAATATGCATCCAAACCATTGCTTAAAGGTTGGAGAGTTTCTTCTTAAATCTACAGCTACATCAAATACCTCTCCTTTAATAATTCTAACCAGCTTACCCTGAGGATATTGCTTTTGAAAATGAAGGCCCCGTAAAACTCCTTTAGTGGATTTAGATTGGTTGTCCTGTACAAATTTCACATTTAAACCAGCTTCAAGGAATGCCTTTTCATTATAGGTTTCCATAAAGTAACCTCTAGAATCAGCATATATTTTTTGTTGTATTACATATAGACCTTTAATACCTGTTTCATTAAAATGAAAATTAGACATATTCCCAACTCCTAAAGCATCAGTCTATTTTTGATAAAATCATACAAAGCATCCTGCCATTCCCTCATATCATCACCTATAGTACTCCTTAGCATCATATTATCTAAGCAAGAATAGGAGGGCCTTTGGGCCTTTCTTTTATAGTTATCAGAAGTAACAGCCTCTATTTCACAAGGGATTTCTGTATATTCAATTATTTTTTTTGCAAAGTCATACCAGCTACAAATACCTTTACCGGTACAGTGATATAGCCCATATTCATCAGTTAGTGCTAGCTTAAGTATACGTTCAGCTAAGTCACCTGCATAGGTTGGATTCCCCAACTGATCATCAACCACCTGAAGCTTACCCTTGTCCTTAGCAGCGCCTATGATGGTTTTGACGAAGTTGTTTCCCTTTTCCCCATAAAGCCACGAGGTTCTAATAATAAAATATTTGCTGCAAAATTCCCTTACATATTCCTCCCCCAAAAGCTTGGTTTTACCATATACATTTATGGGGTTAGTAGTATCGTATTCTCTATAAGGTACCTTTTCACCGTTAACTAAAACACCTTTACCATCAAATACGTAATCAGTTGAAATATGTATCAGCTTAGCTCCAATGGCTTCAGCGGCTATCGCAAGATTTCTTGGTCCTAAGGAGTTAACTTGAAAGGCCTTCTCGTAATCATCCTCTGCTTGGTCTACCTTTGTGTAAGCTGCGCAGTTGATGATGATATCGGGTTGTATTTTAAGTATGTATTTTAGAACTAAATTTTTGCAAGTGATATCCAACATGCTAGAATCAGTCATAATTAACTCTTCTATTGATTTCTTAAATAAATCATCAAGTTTTAACACCTTTATTAACTCATGTCCTAGTTGACCACTATACCCTACCACTAAAGCTTTTGTCATTACTCTCACCTTTAATATTTATTTTAACTTTATAATTATTGCATGACCGTTAAGATTACATATGATAAGCCTATCATTTAAACACTTTTGTTCATTAATTAATCTTGTTATACCATCACATTCTTTGAATCCATAATCATCAAATAGTAAGATGCCGCCTACTACTAATTTACCCCAGATCCAATCTACAATTTCCTTTGCAGAATTATAAACGTCTACATCTATGTGACAGAACCTAAATTTAAGAGAATTTACCATATATCCCGTATCCTCTGGAAATACACCTTTTAGAACCTTATAATTAGTCAAATTAAATCTCTCTAGAAGATTACTCACCGTCTCTTCAGAGGTATCATTATGTTCACCACCTCTATATAATGTATCTTTATCAGAGGCCTTAACTACTCCTTTGAAGGTATCACATAAATATGTCGTTTCTAGAATACCACACTCTTCTGCTTGCTTACATATTATCGCACCAGTACCGCCCTTCCAAACACCAATCTCTATTAATGCACCCTCTTGTAGTTTGCTCACTTGTTTGACCAGTTCCCAAATTTCAAAACATCTATAAATATCAACTAATGTATTTTCTTTTATTGACTCATACATCCGAGTAAAACAATCATCCTCCCTCCAAGGAGCATAAGTTGCTTTTGGGTAAATATCTTCATAAGGTACCTCTACATTTCCAATTGTGTTACATAATATTCTATCTAGTTTACTACCCGATATAAAATCATCATTTTCTTTTAATCCTAGGCCAATTAGTTGTTTAGCAGCAGTGGAATAATAGCTATCTTCAGTAGTAATAATCACTTTAATCTTATTGATGTTAAAGTTTTTTATATAATTTACTTCACGTACTTTTATTCCTTCTACTAGTTTATTCTGTTTAGACTCTCTATTATCGATTATGCCTAAAATTTTATTTGGAAATTGCCAATGCTGTATAACTTTTTCACCAATAGGGCCAGCACCGAATAAGATGATATTTTTATCAGCAATCCAATCACTTATTAATTTAATCATCAGAGCTCTCCTTTAAATGAAATACATTACTGTTTCAAGTACTCCTTCGGTGTAATGCCTTAAATACACCTTATAATCGGGGTTATAACTCAATACAAGTTTAGGGATTCTCCAGAAGTCCTCTTGCTTATGATATACACATATAGCTAGTTTAGGCTTATACTCTTTAATGACTCTTTGAGCACCTAGTAAGCTTTCGTATTCTGCCCCTTCTACATCCATTTTGATAAAGGTGACTTCACTGGCTATTATTTCATCAAGTGTTATTGCCTGCACCTTAGTATTACCATCTTCAGAAATATAACTAGCTGACCCGTTAACATCAAAATTAATATACTCTTTAGCACAATATGTTGCATTATTATAAAACTTAATATTTTCATAATCTTTTAGTGTTTTTTTTGATGCTTCAAAAAATGGCCTAAAGGGTTCTATATAATATATCTCCTTGTATTGTGGATATCTATTAATAAATGCTTTAGTTGTAAATCCATCGTATCCTCCACAATCAACAAAAACTTCATCTATGCCACTGGGAAGAAAATCTTCAAAATATTGCCCGCCTATATTAAAACAAAAGTCTCTCATTGAATCTATATTCAAGTTGTATTTAAAATCAACAAGCTTCTTTAATGTTGCCCTAGATTCAGGATCTCCTAATATTTCATATAACCAAAAGTAATTGAGTTCATTATTATTAATATCATCTACAGTATTATAAAAATATCTGCTTATACCTAAATGCTGATCATGAAGATACAGGTGTAGATAATTAATAACATTTTTATAACCACTATCTGTTAGCTTATTCATTGCAGTAATTAATTTCCCATCAACTACACAACTAATTATTATCGATTCCTCTTTATCAATATTATTATTAAAAAGTTTATAAATTGGAAATTCTTTATAATGGGCTTTTTCTGTATAGTCGTCTATAATACCTTTAATTTCAATATTTTTCATTTTGGCATAATTTAAAACATTATTGGTATATTCATTTATTCCTAATAAATAAACTGGATAATTATTGTGAATCATACTGATTACATCATTATATTTCTCTAAAACCTTATATCTAGTATCTTCTATTTTTAATGTCATGCTCACCCTCTCCAATCAATAAGACATTCTATGTTGTTTAAGTCAAATGAAGGTATGTCTAAGTTTTCCCTAACATGTTTTCTCTCAACATATGAATTATCTATAAAAATACATGGTTTTTCTTGCGAAAGATACTTATACTTATAATCATTATTAGTAATATGAATGATTTCTTTAAATATGTTTTTATCTATCTTCAACTCCTGTAAAGTCATATAAATATCTTTTTCATGTTTTGTAATAAGTATAATTTCCTTATTATTATTAAGGCATTGGTAAATGAACATAAACATAAACTTATTATACATAGAATTATTAAAAACAAGTGTATCATCAAAATCTATATACACTCTGTCATATTCGATGCCTATTTTATATCTACTTATTAAGGTTCTATCTATTTCAATGCTATAATTGTTAGGCGTTATATCAATTTCCTCATTTGAAAAGTCCAAGACAGCAAGATAAGGGAAATTTACATCTAGATTGCGACTTAGACATGCAGTACCAGCAACTCTAGTAGAGATTTCCAACAATTTAAAATTCCCATTTGTGTCTTTCTTCAACTGAATAAACCAATATCCCCTAAAGCTAAGCTTATCATTAATCTGCCTTACAATATTTAGGAGCTCTTCATCTTTTTCCAATATATGCGATTTTGAACTAATTCCATTAAATGTTTGCTGCCTAATTCTTGGGGAAAAATATCTAAGTTTTGAATTTTTATCAGTAAAACAGTCTATAGTGATTTCATCTCCAGGCAAATATTCACATATAATTAGATCTTTGCTCCTATGCATATAAAAGTTTAATTCTTCAAAATCATGTGCTACATAAGAATTTCTGCCCCCCTGGCCCATGTTAGGCTTAAGAAAAACAGGGTAAGTATCGATGGTATTAATATTATTGTATACTATAGGATTGAAGTCATATCCTTTAAAGGTTTCATATATTAATGCCTTATGTCTACATATTCTAGTAGTTTCAACCTCAGAACATACAACTATTGCATTTAACAACGTTTGATTCTCCATTAAAAATAGGGCTACTGTGTCATGTGTTGGAATTATAAAATTAATTTTATAATACTCTATAATTTGGTTAAATCTTTCAATAAAGCATTCTTCATTAATATTGGGTATATCTCCAATATAATTCTTATATACAAAAGACCCATGATCAGCTACACTTGATCCTCCAAAAAGCTCTATTCTCAAGCAATCTCTTAAAGCAAAGTTTATATCGATTCCAGGCACAGACCCGCATGGAAAGACCAGTACTCTCTTCTTCATATAGCTATCAACCCCTTTGCTGACTCTTAACTCATAGAATTAAATAATCCTAAATAGGAAAACTAAGTATCTAGATACTTTTTTATGTGACTTGCAATTAAACTCATATCTTCTAAATTATACCTTTGATCTATCGGTATAGGTATAAGCCATTTAGCTAATTGATACTCAAAGGAATTCTTTAATGCTCTATTCAGTACTTCCTTCCAATAGGTAGCTACATATATTCTATTTTCTAATAGATTATCCCTTAAGCCTTCTTTATCGATTAATAGGGGATAACATAATGGTCCATGAATTTGGTGTTTTTCTATATGTAACTTATTTATTTTATAGAAAATATCATGCAAATAACTAAAATTGTTGTCTCTGGTTGTAATTACATTACTATAATCGATGCTGGAAAGTATTGATTGAGTTAAATTAGACATATGTTTTATAGGTTCATTTATAAATAGGCCTTCATTTACTGTATAGTCTTTGTAACTGCTCTCTGCCGATAAATCAATTCGCTTTAATAAATGAGTATATCTTTGATATGATATATCTTTGATAATCGGTAGTAATAAGTCTGAATCTACATACAAATATCCTCCATCTGCAACACCGAAAAATTTTCTTGCCGAATAAAAGGTATCAATCCCTTCTATTGGTTTACTGAAGAAAGCCTGAGTATTATCAATAATTAAGTTATTGTACTTTAATCCTAGTTCATAAATGTGATTTTGAAACAAACCATAATAGTTGATATATAGAATTGCATCATTATTTTCAAGTTTATAATTGTTTAATACTGGGAAAAATCCGTTGTCTAGATAATAAAACTTATAATCAATACCATTTCTTTCTATTACATCGATAACTGCATTACATACATAAACAGGTATATATATTCTTTTGTAATTTCTCACCCTTAATATATATTCCAAGCAGGATCTACCACTGTTAAGTCTCAAGGCATTATAATGATATTCTGGTTTCTTACCTAGCTCTAGCTCAAAAAAACCACCTATCTCTTTCATTTTATCAACTCATATTCACATAAATATTTTTTAATCTGCTCTTTTGAATTAAACATAAAAACATCAATTATCGATAAGTTATTTATAAATGGATTGTTAAATTGCTTGTACTCTATATTTTTACATTGTATAAAATGTAAATTTATGCCTTCTCTATTAAAGGGTTGATGTGAATAAATGTTTTTTCCTCCGATAGCGTTAATATAGGTGTTTGATTTCAGGTTTTTGTTTATAAATATAATTCTATCCTCACCCTTTAAGTTTTCACCTATCATTAAATTTGAAGATACTAATATTTCAGTATTTATCTCTAAACAATTGCATATTGCTTTAATGCTATTGATAATAAATTTTGAGAGATTGTTCTCTTTATAACTTACTATGTTTTCTATTAAACCTATCGAATCAGTAAAGTAGGGTGCGTTTTTATAAGAAAAATAAATAGACTTAATGAATTTGTCTTTCTCATATTCAATATTTTCAATAAAATATCGTTCATTAATATTAGCTTTATAACTATCTTTCTTTATGTTAAAGATAAACATTCTATCGGTACCATTAATTAATAATCTATTTCTATTGATCCATCCACCTTTAATGAATTGAACATCATCATAGATTAAAAAGGTATCTACAGCATTAATTAGTTGAAAATATCCTATATAAGGAAATAGATATGGTTGCATTATTGCAAGCTTAGTCACTTAACACACATCCTTATTGTATTAACAATCATTTCTTGGTCCTTTACATCTATAGACTCGTATAGAGGCAAACAAAGAATTCTCTTAGCGATTTCATTTGAATTTACCATTAAATCATCTGTATTTATATAACTAAGGGTATCTAAAGAAGGATAAAAATATCTTCTTGGATAAATATCTTTATTATTCAGCTCTTTAACTACTTTAAGCAAACAATCCTCACTTTTTAAAAGAATTGGATAGTAAGCATAGTTTTTACTGCAGTTTTTATTATAATGTAATAGGTTTACACCTTCTAAGCCCCTAAGGTAACCGTCGTATATCTCATTAACCTTCATTCTTTTTTCAAGTATATCACTCATGTCTTCCAATATACACAACCCCATAGCTGCCTGTAGCTCATTCATCTTTGCATTAATTCCAATATCAACTATTTCACCTGGACCTACTATTCCAAAGTTTATTAGTTTTCGAGCCCTATCATAGATTTCATCATCATTAATGATTAGTGCTCCGCCTTCTATAGTATGAAATATTTTGGTTGCATGGAAGCTCAATATCGATATGTCTCCATGCTTTAGAATACTCTCTCCCTTATAGTTTACATTAAATGCATGGGCGGCATCATAAATAACTTTTATGTTATGCTTCTTTGCAATGGATTTTATTTCTTCTACTTCACATCCATTTCCAAAAACATGAACTGGTAATATTGCAGAGGTATTAGGTGTAATATTTTTTTCAATTAGGTTAGGATTAATACACAAGCTCCTTTTATCTATATCTGCAAAGATAGGCTTTAAGCCCTCCCAAACTAGGCTACTGGTTGTTGCCACAAAAGAAAAAGGCGTTGTAATTACTTCTTTTTCTAAGTTCAATAACTTATATGCTACTTGCAGAGCCAATGTCCCATTAGATACTAACACAAGATTTTTAACACCTAAATATTCCTCTAACTTCTGCTCTAGTGCTTTAACCATTTGACCATTGTTAGTTATCCAACCAGAATCAAATATTTTATCAATGTATTTTTTATATCTTTCTCTACTTGGCAGATAGGTTCTCGTAACATTAATCATCCTCAACCATCCTTCACATTTTAGTTGCTAATATTAAGTCTTCTCTTGGATTTACTCCATACTCAATACAAGTTTCATCATTGAATATCTCGTCATTACTGATAATATTTAGCTGAAAGCCTGCCCTTTTTAATCTATCAAAGAAATCTAGTCCATAGATCCGAACATGGTCTTCTTGTCCAAAATATTTTAGTCTATCTTCACTTTTGGTGATTTTCTCATCTTCAAATGAGTCTTTTAAAAGAGGAGAATATGGGGTTTGAAGGATTGCTATTCCCCCTTTTTTAAGCACTCTATAAAGCTCCTTCATTGCTGCTAAATCATCTATAATATGCTCTAACACATGGTTACATATAATTACATCAAAGGTCTCATCCTCAAACTGTATACTGGTTATATCTATTCTTATAATATCAGCTTTATTTGGAAACAAATCTCCTTGAATATAGTTATTAGGATTATGTTTCTTAACCAATTCTTTAATTTTATCTTCAGGTGCAATGTGTAGTATGTTACGATTATAGATTTTTTCCCAAATTTTCAGCTCATTGAAATACATAACTAAGTGTCGTTCTCTATCATGTCCACCACAAATGGGGCATGAAAAGTTTTCAACATCACTGCCAATTATGTTATATTTTGCCAAGCTTTCTGAAACATGTAATCTATAAGGTACGAACTTTTCCACATCATTTGAACAGATAACACATTTATGAGGATATTGTTTGTCTTCAATTATCTTATTAATAGCATCGGAAAAAGCTAGATTTAGTCTTTCCCTAATATGACTTTTAATATATTTAAACTTCAACTCATTTAGCTGCCCACTAAAGCATTTAAACCACTTAGATAACAGATTAATATATTCCATATTTGTATTTATGATATTCATCTTGTAACAGGCATCTATTATCTCCTTCCAGTTACAAATACCAATTAAGTAAATTTCATTTTTCTTAGAATTTTGACTATTATGCTCTCTAAAATAGCTCAAGCTCTCAGAAATATAGACAGCGTTGCCTTTTTTTAATAGTGCAATCCATGTTGATAAGTCACTTATATTTAAGTACAAATGACCATTAATAAAGCCGAACCCTTCATCTAATAAGGTTCTCTTAAACAATACTGTTGAAGGTTCACCAATGAAATTTGTTAAATTTTCCAAGCAAAATAAGCTCAACTGATGACCATCAATGATAGTATCTTTATCAAAGAGCCTTTGAGTAGCGCCATTATCTGGTAAGAATTTACCTTCCTCATCAATTAATTGTCTATGGGATGTGACTAAACTAATATCTCTACGTGTTGTAAAGAACTTCATCATTTTTTCTATTTTAGTGATATGAAAAACATCGTCATGAAACAAAAAGTTTATATACTCACCCTTACATTCAGCCATAAGCCTAATTACGTTAGAAAGACCATAATCCATCTCTTCCCTTTGGTTTCTAAAATATGTTATGTTTGAGTATTGGCTCAAATAGGGTTTAATGAACTCTTCAACTACATTGGTAGTACTATCATCCCCTATGATGATCTCTATATTAGAGTAGGTTTGATTGATTGCGCTTTCTAATGCTTCCTTGAGGTATTTTGTTTGATTATATGCCGGTATAAGTATACTTACTAAAGGTAAATCCTTTCTGCTTATACCTTCAGAATTACTAGTTCGTTTTAACTCTTCGTTAAGCTGCTTGTATATATCTTGTAATTGATTATATTCGTTTTTATAACCATCCTTCTCATCTGGTTGATATTCTCTCATTACACTTTCGCTGTATAGTTGAGAATTCCTTAAAGCTTTGAGATATTCTTCATTCTTTTGTAAAAATCCCTTTTGATTAGCTGTTAATACTTCATGAATATAATCTACAGCACCCAACAGTTTCATCTTTGTTGAGCCTAGCTGTTGGTTATCGTGAATTCTAAAATAGCTAAGTATCTCTGCAATAAAAATTGCTTTACCTTGACTTAATAGATTGAACCAAGAGGCTTGATCTACGTTACACTCATATTTTCGATCGTTAAATACCCCAAAGGGCTCTATTAGCATGCTTTTTCTAAACAAAACCGTTGTTGGCTCACCAATACAATTATAATTATTAGCTATAACAAAGTCAGCCAGCTCAGTTCCATGAATGATTGTATCTGTTTTGAATACTGAATCTGTGTCTCCAAAAAGTCCTTTATTATTACCCTTCTCATCAATGATTCCACGGTGGGAGGTAATTAGGGCTATTTCTCTATCAATATCATTTATAAAATAGCTCATCATTTTTTCTATTTTAGTTAGTTCAAATAAATCATCATCCATCAAAAAGTTTACATATTCACCCTTACACATGTCCATTAACTTTAAATCATTATCAAATTGCCCTAAGTTCCTTTCGTTATGATAGTATGTAATATTGGGATATTTATTAAGGTAATGCTTCTTAACTAATTCTTCTGTTTCGTTATTGGTACTATCATCGCCTATAATAACTTCTATGTTTTTATAGGTCTGATTTATAGCGCTATCTAGTGCTATTTTAAAATAGTCTGGTCTATTATAGGTAGGTATCAAAATACTTACTAATGGATACATATCCCTGTAATAAGTGTTAATGAAAGATTTCCTATACTCTTCAAATCTATTATCTACATTTTCAGCTCCACAATCATGTATGCACCAAGGTATTGATATATTTGGAATTACAGCCTTATAGCCAGCCCTCTTAAATTCAATACTTTGGGCTGCATCATAAAACCACAAATCATTAAATACATCATTCCTCCAAGGGATGTCATATTGTGTGATCATAATAAAGCCCTCTAAAATATCCACTTCATTATATAGGCCTTCAATGTCGTTATATACAATCTCCTTCATGAATCCACTGTGGTTTTTAAAAACCTTACCATACTTATGTTTTGAGTCCTTCCATATGCCGCTGGTTGGTATAGCCTTTGCACCTACCATACCAATCATCCCGATATTGCTATCGCTATTAAAAAGATTTATACAGTCTTCAATAAAGCCTTTGTTAATAATAAATACATCCTGATGTAGATATACCTTGTATTTTGCATCGCTAGCAGCCATTGCTTCATTATAAGCCATAGCTATGGATTTAGGATTGTCAATGGAAATACATTCTACTTCAAGGTTTTCTGGAATCTTCAGTTGACTAATATAATACAGGGATTCTTGATAGACATCTTGATCGGTTACGCAGGTGATAAAGGAAAATTTATTTTTATTCATGACTATGCCTCCATTATTTCTTGTTTCAAGCTAAGGAGTTCCCCCTCAAGGGGCTCTGCATTGTTGAGAAACTGTAGTGCTGTTTCTTTATCACCTAATTCATATACTATTAGAGATATATTGTAAACTGTATCTGCATATTGAGGGTTCATTGTATAAGCATATTCTAGTATGGATAAAGCCTCTTGAATTTTGTTATTGGAGTAATACAAGCTGGCTACTAGGTTTAGAATTAAATCTTTATTTGTGGCTTTCATATCTACCCATCTAATGATTTTGTCTTTACCTTCTGAAGATTGCCTATTTAGGTAGTTCCAAAGGCTTTCAAGATCTTCTTCAGAGTTGAAGCTGTTTTCTATTCTTCTTAAGATATAACCAAGCTGGGTATCATTTAATTCATCCAATAGATTATTCCTTTCCATAGATAACAGTTCCCTTTGATTGATTCTTTTTATAGAGATTGAATTTTCTTTACTTGCCATAGGGGTATCAGTATCCTTCCTGTAAAATGCTAGTAAGGTATCACCTTGCAACTCCTCTACTGAGTCAAAGGATATTCTATGCTTATCTAACTCTTCCATTGTCATATCCTTAACTTTATCAGTAAGCTTCAATATCACCATTCCATTCGGTTTTACATATTTAAAAAGATAATTAAGATTTTCGATTAGTTTATTTGACTTACAGCTAGTAGATGCATTTATGATTACATCAAAGAAATTTCTTTCAAAGGTCTCAATACTTTTAAAGCCTCCTACTTTTATATCGGCATAATGTTGGTAGTTCAATAATAATTTTGGATTTTTTTCAATGCCAAATAGGTCCACGTTAGGAAATTCGTTCTTTATATCCAACAAGGTTCCCCCACCAGCGCATTCTAACTCTAGAATATTATTAAAGCTTATTTGTTGAGATTTTAAATATTGAGTAATCGCTTTGTTTATTGTGATAATACTGTAGGGATCAAAACCCCATTTTTCCTGAAACTTTCCTCTATTTTTTATAAGTACATCATTAAACTTATTTGACTCCTTAGAAAAGGACATACTACCAAAATGATAAATAAAGGTATCCTTACATAGAAGTAACCTATACCCTTCCTGTCGTATTCTTAATGAATAATCATCATCTTCAAAATTTCCTGGAGTAAACCTTTCGTCTAACAAACCGATCTTTTGTATTACGTCACCCCTTATAAGCATACAAAAACCAACCAGCCGTAACCTTTCCTCCCATAGAGCTGCATTACTATGGTTATGGGCAGTAGCAAAGGCTAATATATCATCAAAATTGTCATAGGGTAGAGAAATAGCCTGATAATTGGAGCATGAGTTGGTGATAGCACCTACTGCACCAATAGAGTCCTTACTATACAAAGCAGTTTGCAGGTTTTCTAACCAATTGGGCATAACAATGGTGTCATTATTTAATAATAAAATGTCGTTTCCTACATCAGCCATTTTTATTCCTTGATTACATCCCTTTGGAAACCCTTCATTCACTGAGTTAGAGATTAATTCAATATCCCTTTGCTCCTTAAGCCACTCTAAAGTTCCATCGGTAGATGCATTATCAACTACAATCAACTGATAGGATTCAGGTTTTGTATAGTTTCTTATGCTATTAATGCAAAGCTTGTTGTATTCTAAATTATTATAGGTTAAAAGAATTATACTTGTTTTTCTGTTGCTATCAGTAGGGCTGTCATCAGAAGAAATCGATGATGATGATAATTCCTCCTTAAGCTTTGTCAGATTGTGAGATTCACTTAATTGTGTAATGATCTCATGAAGCTGTTCTTTTACATTAGGGTCCTTTGATACATCCGCTGCATATTTATACAAATTTATTGCCTCATCTAGGTTGTCTTGAATTTGGCATAGATAAGCAGCATTGCATAGAAGATCAAAGTCTCTAGGTGCTCGTGCTAACCCTTTCTTTAAGTACATCTCAGCTGCTGATAAATCTTCATTAATAATAGCAATGCTAGATTCTATAGCATAAATATCTATATCCTCTTTCACGATTGATTGGTATTCCTTAAGGGTGCTGCTGGCATCATTAGTTTTCCCATCACTAATTAATGACCGGATACTGTCTTTCACCTTACTTTTATATTCTTTAAACTCACTATTTTCCGCTGTTTTATTTTCCATTTCATTAAGGAGATGTTTAACTCCCTTTTGCATAACAGGATATATACCAAGGGCCTTTCTTAAATAACCAACATATTTCAACTCATCTATTTCTCTTCCCTCAAGGGCCTTAAGCATATAGATTATAAAAGCATCCTCTTCATTTTTAACCATAGATATTAATTCATCATTAATGATCTCTTGATTATAAATTTGTTTTATCAGAGTGATACTATCATTTATATACCTGATGAATATTAGGTTATATTCGTCATTCTTTAGCTCTTTAAATAACAGTATAAATTTAGCAATATTCTTAGTGATCTTGCATTTTAATAAGTTAAACTGAGGATAAACCTTTTTTAAATATTCTATGGCTTCATATGCATAGGACTTATTATGGGAAAATAATAAATACCTAAAATAATTTTCGATTTTGTATTCTTGAAGATTAACCAAATTATCAAATATGGGAAGCTGTTTTTTTATAAGATAAAAGATACAATCCCCATAATAGTCAGGAAGATTATTGAAATCTAAGCTGTAAACCTGTTCTACATATTTGACAGCTAACTCAGTATCATTTAATAGGCTTATACGAACTAGATTGAGTAAAGAATAGCTATCTTCATTTTCAGAAAAAACGTCATAGATTACCCTTTTCTTTTCTATGCTATAGTCCTTTAATAGCACTTCTAGGTTGGTTATAAAATCATCCTTCAACTTAACATAATCAACTAAAATGTAGGTATTATAATAGTTTAATAATTCCTGAATACTATCAGTTTGTAAATGGGCTTTTACTAAATAGGGTATAGTACTTCTTAAGTGGTTTTCTTCCTTAATCTTCAATGAATATTCTATTACCTTATCGTACCTCTTCTCAGTATTAAAGATCCTACACATGTTTGCAATTACATTATCCTTGGAGTCTAACGAATATACCGAAAAGGTTATATCGGATAGAGTACCCTCATTTCCCTTTTCTAATAGCCTTAAATAAATTTCGTAATTCTTTATTGCCTCTTGATTTTTTAGTAGTTTTTCCTTTGCATAGCCTAAAAGACAATAAAGATCTACTAATCCCTCCTTTATTGTCAAGCCCTCTTCACATATTTCCTCTAATTTATTATAGTCCTCTGTATAGTAATACCCTTGTGCCAACTGGGTATAAACGTACATGTATTTACTTAAGTTTAACTGTTTTTCTTTAGCCATTTTATAGGTTTTATAAGCCAACTCTAGGGCTGTTAGATAATCCTTACGCATTCCATAGGATTGAGATAACTGGAATAATGTATAGATGTCTTCGGGGTCCTTTTCTAGGGCTAGCTTTAGTAACTGTGTGTTTCTTACAAACTTTCGTTCCATTAACTCCTCATCATCGGAAACATAGCCGTAGTGTAATAGCACTGCATCAATAGTGCACACAGGAGGCTTTATTTTAGGTTGTTCATGGATAATTCCCCTATAACAGAAACCATTATAGTTTTTGAATAATCTACAAATAGAAGAAATACTCCCCCTTGAATCATCAGTGTAGGAGTAGCTTTTAACTTTAACCATAGCCACATTGCATTTTTTGTAGGCATTAGAGTTAAAAAAATCGATAATGGGCCAGCTATCCTCTAGTACTTCATCACCATCCAAAACCAAAAGCCATTGGCCCTTAGCATAGCCTATGGTAATGTTTCGCATGGCTCCAAAATCATCCTTCCATGGATGATAATAGACTTTATTTGTATATTTTTTTGCTATATCCACTGTGTCATCTTCAGACCCCGTATCAACGATTATAAGCTCTGATGATATGGCACTTCTAAGCTTTTCTAAGCTACTTAAACATTTATCTAGATATTTTGACTCATTTTTAACCATCATTACAATACTGAGTAGCATTTATGACCCTCCCTTAATTTATAAAAGATGCTATTTACATATAAATTAAAACAATTTATATCTAAATAACATCTTTTCAGTTTTTAAAAAAGGGGTAGAATTCTACCCCTTTCTTAGTTCTTTCTATTACCTTAATAACTGAAGTACTCCTTGAGGAGCTTGATTTGCTTGTGCTAGCATAGCAGTTGCTGCTTGCTGTAGGATGTTGGTTCTTGTAAAGTTCATCATTTCCTTAGCCATATCAGTGTCTCTGATTCTGGACTCTGATGCTTGTAGGTTCTCAGCAGCTACGTCTACGTTCTTAATTGTGTGTTCTAATCTGTTTTGAACTGCTCCAAGATTTGCTCTGGAAGTAGCAACACTTTCGATTGCAGTGTCTATTGTTCCGATAGCGGTAGATGCATTAGCCATATTCGCTATGTCAACTCCATTAACACCTAAGCCAGTTGCTGTTGCGTTCATTGTTGTTACTGTAACTACTTGTGCTTGGTTTGCACCAGTTTGGAAGGTTACTGTATTTGCTGCATTTAATAGGTTAATTTTGTTGAATTGTGTATTGTCACCGATAGCTGTTAATTCGTTCTTTAACTGTGTAACTTCTGCATTTGCCATAGTTCTGTCAGCATCTTGGTAGGTTCCGTTGGCAGACTGAACAGCTAGCTCTCTCATACGCTGAAGAATAGCATGGGTTTCATTTAATGCACCCTCAGCTGTTTGAATTAAAGAGATACCATCTTGAGCATTTCTTGATGCTTGGTTTAAACCACGGATTTGTCCTCTCATTTTTTCTGAGATTGCAAGACCTGCTGCATCGTCAGCTGCTCTGTTGATTCTTAAACCAGAAGATAACTTTTCTACTGCCTTACCTTGCTCTGATCCTGTGATCTTTAATGATCTGTGAGAGTTGATTGCTAACATATTGTTGTTAATTACCATGTTACTCATTTGAATTCCTCCTTGAATTTTATTTACCCGACATCCTTGTCTGGGCTAAAAGATTTTAATATAGGCTGCATCTCTAATCTACTGCCGGCGTTGTAGAAAATTGATGATTTTTGCCTTATACCATATTTATCGGATGATAATCTTTATACTTTATAGTAAAAAACATAATTTTTTTAATAAAAATTATGTTTTTTATAGGGAATATTGTTATAAGGAATAAGTAATAGGTTATAGGTAAATAAAAGATAAAAGTAAAGCTGCTCAAATTACTTTTTAAAGAGTCCCTTTAATTGATCTAGATTTTGAGGCTTACTGGCAGCCTTATTCTCCTCTTCAATCGTTAAGTATACCTCTTTTCTATAGATTTCAATATTTTTCGGAGCGGAGATACCTACTTTTACTTTACCTTCTTCAATACCAAGAATTTTTATTTCTATGTCTTTACCTAAAACAATGCTTTCATCAGTTTTTCTTGTTAGTACTAACACGACCTCTCCCTCCTATCCCATTTTCATTTCATCTAAAATTAGATGCTTAATATGGTATCGATTATCTTCTAAAACCACTTGCTTCCCTTTTTTATTTTTAGAATTAATAATAATAGGGGCAGCTAGGTTTGCTGTCATCTTATTAATATCCTCTGGGATTACCACGATTACGTAGGTAGCCACATCCTCAGGAGTTTCTATTTCTAGCCCTTCAACTATTGAGCTAGGAATTTCAAAATCATAATTTTTCTTAAAAACAAAAGGATTTATAATTACGAAGGATATTTCGGTATTATCAACTGATTGAAGCCAACAAAAGGGTACATCCTCCTGGGGGTTATCTACTATTATAAACTGAGTTAAGTCTTCAAACCCTGGTATGCCGTTTTCAAACTGAATGATGCTTTCTTCATTTACTTGAATTTCACCTAAGCTTTTAGTGTTTAATATCATTTATAAGCACCCCTTTTTATATTAAATAGTTCATTTTATTACAATATAATGGTGGGAGAAATTATCCACCTAGTACATTAACATTTTCACCAACAAAGTCAATTTTTAAATAGTTCTTCTGTTTTAAATAAATGTTTATATCTCCTCGATAATACTTAATATCTGGTGTAATTTTGCCCATATTAAGGTCGATGTATCCTCTTTCTACATATCCAGACACTTCACCTTGTATGACTTCAATTTCTGGTCTACTTTTTGGAATCATATCAAAGTTGAAGGATTTTTCCTTGGCAGCATATCTAGCCTTTGCCTGACGGGCTATGGCCATGCCATTATGGATATCTGCCATTTCCTTTCCTTCTCCAGCAATCCTTGCTGTTGCCTGTAGGGCAGCTACTCTGCCTTTATTGGCAAGTTCTCTGGACATTTCCATAGTACTTTTAAGACCAGCTTCGGCAAAGCACCGACTCTGGTCTATTAATAATACTGCTTCCTCTGATTGTATATGTAGCTTTGAATCCTTAGTGCTTAATTTCATTGGCCATTGGTTTTGTTGTATAGAAAACTCACCAAAGTTCGAGTTTATACCAATTAAAGCACTTTGAGATTGAATTCTAATCTGCATAATTAATCACCCTACCTATAAAGGTATTAGTCCTTCTTATCTTAAGAAATCCAGTAAACTGGGTTGTATAATTCTTGCACCTACTGATAAAGATGATCTATAGACATTCTCTTCATTTAGAAGTTGCATGATAACCTCGCTCATGTCTGCATCCTCTATTTGAGATTGAAGGCTTTTGAAGTTTACATTGGTATCTGCAATTCTACTACTAACCAACTCCATTCGATTAACCTTTGCTCCTATTTCAGACCTAGCCGTCAGGTTTATATCGATATATTCATCGATCACATCTAAGGACCCAGTTAATTGTCCAAAATCCTCAGCATTTAGATGTCCAATAATGTCATCAATCTGTGTTATTAAATCTGCCTGTCCGCCAGCAGCTACTATTCTGTCCCCTCCCAATGGGAGATTATGAAATATTTCAAAGCCTAAGGTGTTAATCTCTATGGTCTCAGCCACACCTATTTCGAATTTTATTTTATCATCAACTGTTGCTGGGTCATACATATCTCTTAAATTTATGAGGTAATTACCATTATTGTCCAATAACTTTTCGTCTGTTTTCTTACCTGAAAAGACATACTTTCCAGCATAAGTAGTATTACCTAAGCTTATTATTTGTGACTTTATTTCTTCAACTTCACCCTTTATTTTTACCAAATCATCCCCGGTAAGAACACCATTGGCGGCTTGACCAACCAGTTCTCTTAATCTGGTTAGAGCATTACCCACATCCTTAACTGCCAATTCAGTTGTCTCTAGAAAAGACGTTGCATCATCAACATTCTTTTTAAACTGTTCAAGCTCACTAAGATCTGCTTTTATCTTCATACTTCTAGAGATAGCTACAGGATCATCTGAGGGTGCATGGATCCTTTTTCCAGTTGAAACCTGCATTTGTCTCTTATCTAAGCCCAGCATGTTTTTATTCATATTTCGTAGCATATTTGAAATCATCATGTTGTTGGTAACTCGCAAAGTCGGTTCCCTCCTCTTTTAGTGAAAAGTTAAAAATGAAAAGTTAAAAATTAAATTCTTATACCATTATAAAAATGTATATAAAATCACAAGCTTAATTTGCTATTCTTAACTGCTTTTGCTAATAATTTTATTAAATCAGTACACTCCTTCAACAAGTCATTCAACTCATTAATATATTCACTATTGGTTTCTAGTAACAATCTTAACCAGTATCGTGTCTCAGCTGCTTCCTTTAAGGATATTGAAAGCTTAGAAATAAAATCTTTTTTACTCTGAGCATATTGTGCTTCTTCAATATTAGCACCGATACTTGTTCCAGACTTCAATAACTGATGTGATACTACATATTCTTTGTCTTGGTATAATCTTTTACATAGCTTTACTATTTTTATTGAAAACTCAAATGACTTATCACTGATAATATTTTTGCTCATTGTAGCTCACCCATTTTTCATTTTTCACTTTTCATTTTTCACTAGATAAATTTATGCAAAGCATAAACTTATCTGCCCACTAATCCAATCTTATTAATAACTGTATCTAGCATTTCATCCATAGTGGTTACCATTCTAGCAGAGGCATTATATGCATGTTGGAACTTAACCATATTAGACATTTCCTCATCTAGGGATACCCCTGCTATGGATTCTCTTTGTCGGTTAATCTGTTCTACTAGAAAGGATTGATTATCGGTCATTCTAATGGCTTCTTGAGTGTCAACCCCTAGGTTAGAGATTAAGGCTTTTACAAAGTCCTCTGGTTTACCCTCACTAAACATTGCAAAATCATGTCTCAATTGGGATAAGGCTAAGGCCCTTGAACCGTCACCTGGTAATAGATTTGCTTCAGCCGATGCAGCAATTTTATTTGGGTCTGCATCTATGTCTAAGGATATTTTTATATTTTTAGCTGAAATATTCCCTAACTCTGGAATATAGGCACCATGATTACCAGGATTATATATAAGCTTATCTGGAGTATCATCCAGTGGCAATGCTAAGGCAGGAGTTGCTACCCCTTGTACAGTAAAAAATGCCACTCCATTGGTTCCGGTTAATCCATAGGCTGATGCATGGATTTTGTTGACTTCATTGGCAAAGGTATTTACAAAGTTATTTAACTGATGTATATAGTAGGGCACTCCTTTTGTTTCGGCTGAAAGTCCATCCCTTAAGTCCAGAAGTCCTTTTAAATCGCCGCTTAGGGCTTTAGTATCTATTGTATCACCGTTGGCCCATTTTACCTGTTTCATATGAATTTGATTATCAAAGGTGCTGGCGACACTTGTGCTTGTATCTAGCTTATTAACTCTATTGTGATAAACCAAGGGTTGTCCATTAATTTGGAGAACCATCTTGTTGTTTTTACCATTTCCACTTTTATCATTTGGATCTTGAACCTCTATCATATCTATGTTAACAAGCTTTGATAGCTCATCCACTAGCATATTTCTTTGATCTCGATGATCATTGGCATGGCTACCATCAGATTCTAAGCGGTGAATCTGCTCATTTAATAGTGCAATCTGTTCTGCATAGGCATTAATTGATGTCACTGTTGTTTCTACATCAAAGTTTAAATCCCTAGCCATTTTTTCCAATTGACTATACATATGGTTCACTGTATTGGTGAAGGTGATTCCCCTCTGTCTAACCAAAGCTCTAGTCGTTTGACTCTCTGGGTTTTTACTAAGCTCCTGAAAGGAGGAAAACAACTCATCCATAACTGTCGTTATACCAGAGTCTGATGGCTCATTGAATATTGCTTCTATAAACTTAAGACCATCTCTTTTAGCTTCCCAATAACCCTGGGTCTTAACCTCACTTCTATACTTAAAATCTAAAAACTCATTCCGAAACTGAGTTATTGATATCGTATCTACTCCTGTTCCCAGAGTGCCTTGTCCACCAAAAAGTCTTAAGGGATTACTTTGAACCTGATTTAATCTCTGTCTAGAGAATCCCTTAGTATTAACGTTGGATATGTTATGTCCTGTGATATCTAATGCCCTTTGTGCTGCAAACAGTCCCGAACGTACTGTGTTAAATCCTGTAAATGTAGAGCGCATGATTATCCCCCTTTATATCCTTGCATCAAATAAGTTGGTCTTTTGCTTACCCTTTTCAGTAGGGTTGCCGCTATAATTTGATGTGCTCTGTAGATTGCTGGTTAGCAACTCCATATTAAAATTTATATAATCTAAATGTTGATTCATCAACTTTTCATTTAACTCATTTATCTCTTTTATTTCGGCAATAACATTCAGCATTTGATTTCGAAGATCATCTATTTGCTGAACCATTTCCGAATTCTTTAAATGAATCAATAAATCCGAAATACTATGAAGCTCTTCAACACCAATCTCCTTAGCAGCATTCGTTAGAATAGACCTTCTAATTTTTTCGAAGGTAGCCATTTTCATCAGATATTGCTGCTCCTTAATGGTCATTTTCTCCAATTCTTTCAGATTGGCTGTTTTTATAACCTCAAACTTTTCCTTCTCTAGTTTCAGTATTTCATGATATAAGATCTTTTCTTGATTAAGGGATTCCATCAATTGATCAGTAGTTTTTATCATTTATCATCACCCCAAATTTTGTGAAGGCTATATTTTCTTATCTATTTGAATTCCTTCAATAATTTTCTCTGCTATTTCTTTACCTGATATATTATATCTGCCCTGCTGAATCTTCTCCTTTAGCTCATTCACCTTCTCTTCTCTTACTTCTGGAAGGTCTTTATAAGCCTTCATAGCAATCTGAAATTCCTTTGCAGCACCTGATAATTCAAGCTGATCCTTTGGAAGTTCAGCATTGCTGACTTTTTCTGTAGTTTTGCGATTGGTTTTTCCGTATATTTCTAAAACCTTTGCTATATTAGGGTTATTAAAAATTTTCATATAAAAACACCTCAACTTATCCGATTTATTTTGATATTCTTATTATCGGCAATATTAAGGTGTTTCTTAATACTATTTTTGTTTTTTTCTCATTTCTGCAATAAACATTCTATTGGTGGTTGAAGTCTTAACTTCTGGTTTCTTTTCATGGGCCTTGGGTAAAACTGATTCAAATCCCCTTTTTAATTCTACAGCACAACTATCACAGAATCTACCTGACTTAATGGCTTTTCCACATCTCTCACAATCTAAGAAAAAGTTACTTTCATCCCTAATTTCTATTCTGTTATCCCTTAGAAATTTTAAAATAAGCTTTTCGGATACTTCAGTGGCCTCTGATACCTCCGATATAGTTGCCCCTGGATGATCATATAGATATTCCTTCACCCTTTTAAAGCTTTCCTCATCATTTTCTCCACATCTGGAGCAAATCTCAGAGCCTCTATATGAAAAAACCCTTCCACATTTTATACAATTTCTTAAATCCATAATTAGCCCTCCTCCTTCATTCTTCTTGCAAAGGTTATAGCGGTTACAGACGCAGCTCCTGCTTCTACAAGTGCTTTATTACATGACTCAAGGGTAGCACCCGTAGTAACAATATCATCAATCAGAAGTATGTGTTGATTATAAAATTCCTTTGGATTTCTTATAATAAAGGCATCTTCAACATTCTTTCTGCGCTCTTCCTTGGTTAAAAGATGCATTGCTTTAGTATTTTTATGTCGGCTTAATCCTTTCTCGATATTAGGCACTTTACTAAGCTTACTTATATACTCTGCCAAGAGAAATGCTTGGTTAAATCCTCTACTGATTTTTTTGCTTGCATGTAGTGGCACGGCAACAATGGTAGTAAAATATAATTCTTCTTTATAAAGGTAGTCCATCATGATTTCAGCCATAATTCTTGCTAAATAGGTTTCGTTATTATATTTTAGTCTAGCCACCAGCTTTTTAGTAATTTCATCATATGCTGTAGGAGAATAAACCCTAATAAAGGAATTGTCATGGATTGATGGGATCTGTATCCATCTACCCTTATGAAAAAAATGTATTTTGTCGTAGCAGCTTGGACAAAGACTGTATTTTTCATTACCACCTAAAGGACCTTTGCAGGCAATACAGCTGATGCCCACGGGATATAATAACTCCCAAAAAGCATTTATATAGGGTTTAATGTAGTTAGAGTAGAAGATATCTAGGTTCTTCATTGTAAACTCCTGGATAAATTAAAAGTTAAAAATTAAAAATTAAAAGTTTAAGTATTTAATAATGGTTAAAAGTTGTATCAGAATTTATAAAAGATGTTGAAACAGAATTAAATAATAAAAATATTAAATAACAATCGTTCTTCATTATTCTCTTGCACTTTTCACTTTTCAATTTTCACTAGTATTTAAACATAGTTTTCTACATTTTTTTATTTTTTCCTGCAAATTATTTACTGTTTTATGCTGTGGAAGTCAAAGTATCTCTTTAGCCTAAATCCTAAGCCTGAGTAACGTTCGATTGTTCTTACATTCTTAATCATTTGGTGAAGATAGGACTCTGTGCCTACAAGAACAACCAAGCTTTTAGCTCTGGTGACAGCAGTATACAGAAGATTTCGTGTTAAGAGCATTGGAGGGCCCCAAGTGATGGGCATTACCACTACTGGAAATTCACTACCCTGACTTTTATGAACAGTTATACAATAGGCCAGTTCAAGCTCCTCCAATTGAGAAAAATCATAAATCACTAATCTACTATCATCAAATAGAATCACCATTTCATTATCTTCACTGTTGATCTCAGTAATATAGCCAATATCTCCATTAAATACTCCCTCACCCTTTTCTTCAACGGAATTGGGACTTATATTTGTCCATTTCAGTGAATAGTTGTTTTTTATTTGCATCACCTTATCCCCTACTCTAAAGAGCTTCCCTCTAAATTCCTTTTCCTTCTTATCTTTTTCAGCAGGATTTAAGCCGTTCTGTAGGGCTTTGTTTAGATTTAAGGTGCCTGCTTCCCCCTTTTTCATGGGAGAAATCACTTGAATATCCCTTGAGCTTTCCAGGTTGTAATGATTAGGGAGTCTATCCTTTACCAAAGACAACAATTTATAAACCATATCCTCCCCCGGTCGTTTAGAAAGAAAGTAAAAATCCTTTTCTTTAACATTACACAGTGGCTCTTTGCCCTCATTAATCCTATGGGCATTGACAATAATCATACTTTCTTGGGCTTGTCGAAATATCTCTGTTAATCTGACAACTTTAATGATGCCACTATCGATTATGTCCTTTAATACATTCCCAGCCCCCACTGAGGGGAGCTGATCTACATCACCCACAAATATGAGGCTGGTTCTAGCATCTATGGCTTTAAGAAGGTTGTTCATTAATAATATATCCACCATAGATCCTTCATCAATGATGATTACATCTGCATCTAATGGATTTTCTTCATTTCTTTGAAAAACCATGTTCTCATCGTCTTCAGAATAACCCAACTCCAACAGTCTATGGATTGTTTTTGCCTCTCTGCCTGTTGCCTCCGTCATCCTTTTGGCAGCTCTGCCGGTTGGTGCAGCAAGCAATAGCTTTTTGTCATTCCTTTCTAATATCTTAATGAGGGCTTTTATAATTGTTGTTTTTCCTGTACCCGGACCACCAGTGATGATCATGATAGCATTTTCTGTAGCTTGAATGACTGCTTCCTTCTGTCGATCCGCCAGTTGAATTTTTTCTTCCTTATGTAAATCCTCCAAAACTTTATTTATATCAGTAGCTATCGGTTCAAGGCTTCTCTGGGCTAAAGCAACCAAGGCCTTACACACATTTGACTCTGCATAGTAATAGGCCATTGAATATACAATAAACTCATCCTCATGCTTTTCTAAATGGAGTTTTTGATCCAACATTAAATTTTGAATAGATTCCTCCACCAGTTGATGGTTGCATCCAGTTAATTCATGGGTTTTTCTTATCAACAATTTTAGAGGAGCATAGGTGTGTCCTTCACCGTGTAGTCCATTCATAGTATATCTTGCAGCGGCTTGAATTCTATATCCTGAATCTTCGGGAACTCCCATAGATTTTGCAATTTCATCTGCCTTACGAAAGCCTATCCCTATAACATCTTCTGCAAGCCTATAGGGGTTTTCATGGATAACCTTCAAGGTAGCCTCTGTGTACCTTTTATAAATCTTAACAGCATAAACTGGAGAAACCCCGTATTTGGATAGAAAAAAAACGATCTCCCTAAGCTCCCGTTCCTCATGGAAGGCATGGGCTATTGCCTCGGCCTTGGCCTCTCCTATACCTGAAACCTCCATTAGCTTATGGGGGTTATATTGCATAATCTCCAAGGTATCTATTCCAAAATGTTCTACAACACGCTTTGCCATCTTCTCCCCTATACCCTTTACAATTCCTGATGAGAGGTAATTAATAATACCTTCTATTGAAGAAGGATGCACTGGCTTAAATTCTTTAACCTCCAGCTGCCTCCCATAGGTGGGATGAAGAATCCAGTTTCCTTTTACTGACAAACCCTCCCCCTCTTTGAGGGTAGGTAAACAGCCAACTATCGTTACATCCTCTTCGGGAGTAGATAATAGCCCTACTAGATATCCATTTGTATCATTCTTATATATGATTTCAATTAGCTTTCCTTCTAGTTCTACCATCATCTTTTCCTCCTAGGCTTGTCTTCATAGTTAATATTATAGCACAAAACATCCAAGTAATAGGGAATAAGGAATAGGTAATAGGTTATTACTAAAAAAATATATGCGAAAGATTAAATACAAAATATAATTAATTAATTTACCACAGTAAATTTCTACATTAATTCAACATTCAACATTTAACATTCAACATTAAAAAGGGGAATAAGCTTTTGTACATATCCCCTAATTGTTTTACAACTATTCACTTTTCACTATTAGTATTAACTGATCCTACAGCCCTGCTTCCTTCTTAAGAATCTCAGCCTTATCCGTCTTTTCCCATGGAAGATTTACATCGGTTCTTCCAAAGTGACCATAGGCAGCAATTTGTCTGTATATAGGCCTTCTAAGATCTAAGTCCCTAATGATGGCTGCTGGTCTTAAGTCAAAGTGCTTTCTAACTAACTCCCCTAGTTTTTCTTCATCCACTTTACCTGTTCCAAAGGTTTCTACAAGAATTGAAACCGGCTGTGCCACGCCTATTGCATAGGCTAACTCAATTTCACACTTGTCAGCTAAACCTGCAGCAACAATGTTCTTAGCAACATACCTTGCAGCATAAGCAGCTGAACGGTCTACCTTTGTTGGATCTTTACCAGAGAAGGCTCCTCCGCCATGACGGGCATATCCACCATATGTATCAACAATAATCTTTCTTCCTGTTAATCCAGCATCTCCTTGTGGTCCCCCAATTACAAATCGACCAGTTGGATTAATAAAATACTTGGTTTTGTTATCTAACAAATTGGAAGGTACCACCTTATTAACAACATGCTCAATCATATCTCTTTCTATTTCTTTTTGCTCAACCTCTGGTCCATGTTGGGTAGAGATAACGATGGTGTCAATTCTTACAGGCTTGTCACCCTCATATTCAACAGTAACTTGAGTTTTTCCATCGGGTCTTAAATAGGATAAGGTTCCATTTTTCCTTACCTCAGACAATCTTTTAGCTAATTTATGAGCCAAGGATATAGGTAAAGGCATAAGTTCTGGTGTCTCATTGCAGGCAAAGCCAAACATAATCCCTTGATCTCCAGCCCCTATAGCTTCGATCTCATCTACCATTTCACCCTTTTTACTCTCTAAGGCTTCGTTAACTCCCATAGCTATATCTGGTGATTGCTCATCGATTGCTGTTAATACTGCACAAGTATCACAATCGAAGCCGTATTTAGCCCTTGTATAGCCTATCTCTTCAATAGTTCTTCTAACCACCTTAGGGATGTCCACATAGCATTCAGTAGTAATTTCTCCTGCTACTAGAACTAATCCGGTTGTAACACTGGTTTCACAAGCAACCCTTGCCTTAGGATCCAATTCAAAAATAGCATCTAGCACTGCATCTGATATTTGATCGCAAATTTTATCTGGATGTCCTTCTGTAACTGATTCTGAAGTAAAAAGTCTTCTAGCCATTTTTCAACCTCCTTATTATCCTTTGTATTTATTAAAATCTCTACATAAAAAATAGAGTTTTTTACGTTTTGGTAGTAATATACCCATTTAAAAGGATTAAATTCAAGCATTCTATTCCTTTATGGGAAAATTAAAAAAGCCCCTTCCACAGGAAGAGGTTAAATGCTTACTTAAAAGCTCACCTCATCTGCCAGAATCATTAATTCTGTAGGAATTAGCACCATACTGAATATGGTTGCCGGGTATCATAGGGCCCATTCCCTCCACCGCTCTTGATAAGGTCATCAAGATTTTTATGAAATTAACACTTAGAATATGATAACATCGAGTTTTTAGGATGTCAACATAAAATTCAATTAATAATTAATAATTTATAATTAATAATTTTGTAACCAGTTTATTAAGGTCTTATTCACTTCTATATTTGTTATTAAAGGATTATAATTATAGCTTCGAACCATCGAAGCATCAACAATTCAACATTCAACATTCAACATTGCTACATTGCCATTACCACATAGCTCAATACAAACATTATAACCCCCGCTATGGTGGTGCCTAGCGCAATAGCCGGAAGGGCTACCTTAAAGGGAATATTAAATAAAGTTGCTGCTAAGCAGCCCGTCCATATCCCTGTAGTTGGTAAGGGTATTGCAACAAACAATATTAATCCGATAACACGATATTTTTTGATGTTACCACTCTTTTTAATTGTGCGCTTAATAGTAGAGTCAACGAATTTTTTCAAAAGACTTCTTTGGCGCAAATAAATAAAAACAGGCTTTAAAAAGACCAGTAGAAATGGTGCTGGCAACAGGCTCCCTATTATTCCCAATGCAGTGGCATGTAAAGGGTGCATCCCTAAGGAAACACCGATGGGTATTGCACCTCTTAGCTCCATTAATGGCATGGCAGCAATAAAAATTACCATAAACTCTTTAGTTAGTATATCTAATAGCCTATCCATAATAATATTCCCTTCTTGAATTCCAAATTAACCACTAGCTAGATTCATTTAAATTTGCTCTGCAAATTTTCACATAAATTCAACATTCAACATTTATCATTTAAAACTATTAATCTTTCACTATTATCTGTAAATAACCTAGTATCATTATATATTCTTATATGGGTAAATAGTATCATAAATTAAAATTCGACCCCAAAAACTAGGATTTTTGCAGTTTTTGTTTAATCTATATCTATACTAGGTATAAATATAAATAGCATCAGCAAATGAAGGTTTTGATGGAGGGGTTAAGTGGTTTACTGATAGGGGGTATATCAATGAATCGCCTTATGGAGCTAAAGCAGGAAATTGAAGTGCAGAAGGGTAACCTCATAAAGCTACTGGAAAGTGATGCAGAAATTGAAGAAATATATGAGTTAAACTACAGGCTTGATGATCTAATTGTAAAATATTATAGAATACTGAGGGAAATAGAAAAACTAAAAACTTAAAATAGCATAACAACAAGCCTCCGAAGATTTTGGAGGCTTGTTGTTATGCTTAAAGAATAAAAGTTAATAGGGGGATCGTTAATAGCGACAGTAGAGTTGTAATAAAAACACCCTTAGATGCTACATATGGCTCTACATCAAATATGGAAGCTAAAACTGCCGTATTAACTGCCGCTGGCATTGCAGCAATTACAACCGATACTCCTAAAAGAAAATCATCTATTCTAAGAAGCTTTAAAACTGTATAGACAGCAAAGGGTATAAAAATTAGACGAATAAAGGAAAGCCCTAAAATCTTTTCTTCTCGAAAGACCTCTTTAACAGGCAATTCTGCCAGCATTCCTCCTATTAATAGCATTGATAGGGGTGTTGTTGTGTTTCCCAGTAGATCTAAGGTTTTAAAAAGAATATATGGGATTTCAATCGATGATATGAATAAGAAAAACCCAATCACTACAGCTATAATACCTGGATTTAGGAGGACCTTTTTATAATTAATACCCTCCACTGTTTTGTTGCTATTTCTCGATATAATTACAACCCCCAATGTCCATAGCAATACATTAAAGGGAATATTAAATAGGGCACCATAAAAAACTCCGATTTCTCCATATAAGGTGAATAGTATTGGATAACCCATGTATCCTACATTTGAAAATATCAGTATAAACTGATAGATATCTTTTTTAGCACCCTTCACCTTTAATATATATGGTGAAATAAAAGCCACTAAAATAGAAAATCCGTGCACAAATAATGAGAGAAGAATGATATGCAAGCTACCTACTAAAACCTCTTTAGAAAAGGAAAATTGCATAGACTTGATGATTAAGGCTGGCAAAGTAAACTGTAGAATTAAAGCACTTAGTCCCTTATTAACCTCATCATTTATAAAATTTCTTTTTCTAGCTAAATACCCAACTAAAACCAGTAAAAAAAGAATTGCAATTTCATTAAAAACAGCTATAAATGACATGTTAGGCCTCCAATCCTTTAAGCTTATTTTAATATTACCAAATATATTAGGTTGTAACAATGTTTATAATGTCAAAAAAAACTACAGACCCAAGTCTTGGGCCTATAGAAGGAGGAGGGGGAAAATAGTATATTTATCAATATGAAGGATCTTTCCGTTTCTCATCTACGGTGTTTGAATCTAATAAAAAATATAAAACTAATAGTGAAACAATAATTATTATTTTCATTTTATCACCGCCAAAATTTTTCCAATACATCCACTAAATACAGTTTACCATAGATTTTATAAAATATCTGCTTTGTAATATACTTTTAATATAAGTGAAAAATATGTAATAATAGCCTGTCCTAACTACTAATTCCCATCCCCCACCATAACTGAAAAACCAAATTCATTCTTAATTTCAGCCATTCATTTTTTCAATTTTCTTTGTATTTCGACCTTTTTCTTTATTATCTCATTTATTCCATCAATTGCATAGGGGTACTATAGTACTAAAAAACATTAAAAAAAGCCCCCTCTGGGGCTTTTTTTAAATGTTGAACCTTCAATGTTGAATGTTGAATTACTAGAATCCTATATCTTCTCTTGTGATGGGCTCTTCTATTAAAAAGTGACCCATTAAGGTTTCTCTTTTGCTTCCATCTACTAAAAATTGTACAGCCTTTATATCAGGCAAGTCTGTTAGTGTTAATACAACTTGATTCATTAAAGAGATTTCCTCTAAGGAACCCCCATATAAACCATCACTGGATATGTTTACATAAGCAGTGTTTTCTACAGTCTCAACACTTAAAATTTTAATATTTTCCAGTGAAGTATACATGCCTTCCTCTGGCTTCTTTTGGAGTTCTGCCATTACAGCCTCCTCTAAGGATTGCTCTCCAACAGTTACTTCCCTTTTTACTTCAATTACCTTCTCTACTTCTTCATTCCCGGTTTCAATATATTCTTGATTCATAAAATAAAGGGTAACTTCCTTTTCCTCATCTGCTGGGTTAGGGTCTACAACAGTACCATTACCATTATTGTTTGGATCTTGATCTTGGGGCACCTCCTCCACCTGTCTACCGCAAGCCAGCATAGTTAGGGCTAAAACTGCTATGAATAGAATAACCATAAGCTTCTTCATAATATCCTTCCTCTCGTTCTAAATTGTATTTTACATTTATTATTATAAACCCGTCATCTAAAGACCCTATTAAGAATTGTAAAGAAATTATAAAGAAATCTCAAAGGAATTCTTAGGAATGGTAATAATAAAGGTTGTACCCACTTTTCTCTGACTGACAATTTCTATCCTCCAATTGTGGAGTTTAATGATCCCCTCAACAATGGATAATCCTATACCAGCACCGCCAGTATCCCTTGAGCGAGAAAAGTCTGTTCTATAGAATTTTTCAAATATATGCTCCAAGTCCTTTTCACCAATACCGATTCCATTGTCTTCTATTAAGAGGGTAAAAGCATCTTTTTCTATTTTACCTTTTATTTTTATTTCCTTAACATCTTTATGTATATCACAGTACTTTATAGCATTACCAATCAAATTTATAAAAACCTCTTTAATCCTTTCTTTGTCACAAAGGACTTTAACATCACCACTCATTTCATTCCTTACCTGTATCCCCTTCTGCTGCCATAGGGGCTTTAAGATTTTAATAGCATCATCAACTTCTTCTTTAATTGGGGTTAATTGTGGATTGATGCCTGTTTCTTCTAGCTTTGTTAAGCTCAAGAGAGCCTTAATAAGCTCTGTTAAGCGGTCAATCTCCATATCCATATCCCTAAGATATTCCTTAAATACATCGATGTCCTCTTCTCCATAAAGCAAAGAATCGATTAAGGCCTTCATAGCAGCAAGGGGAGTTTTAAGTTCATGGGATACATCCCCAATAAACTGCATCCTGCCTTTATCTACTCTGTAAAGCTCTTTGCTCATGTGATTGAAGTTCTCAACAAGTCTACCAATCTCATCCTTAGATTTTATATCTAAAGTTTCCCCTAAATTCCCCCTACCAATACGTTTGGCAGTGTCAGAAAGGGCTATAATGGGTCTTGCTATATGACTACTGACAATAAAAGCAACAAGAATCCCTATAACCAGTGCAGTGATTGATATAAACAATAGTCGTTGTCTAAATCCTTCAACCTCCCGAAATAAATCTTCAACGGATAGAGAAAGGATTACAACACCTATAGCCCTCCTCTCACCATTATTAGCGTTAATGATGGGTACTCCTACCTGAAGGATTCTTTCATCTAGGCTGTAATAGCCTATCCTTTCCTGAAGATTTAATCCATTTCGAATTTCTTTATTATCTATTACTCCACCTTCTAAAAGATTAAAGCTATCAATTAGTACTTCTTTGGCTTGATTTATAACCAATAATCTTCCTTCTATTTGGGTGCTATACTGTCTAATGGTTGATTTAAGATTTGGGATATCGTCGAAACCATCTCTACTTATACCAGCAATAACATTGGCAGATTTGAGGGTATTAACCTCCACCTCACTGAAAATAGATTCCTGCATATTACTAATGGATAGGTAATTGATAACTGCCAAAGGCACTAATATTAACATAATAAATATTATGGTAAGCTTACTTCGGATAGAAAAGATCATAACATCAATCCCTTCTGAAATAATATCCAACCCCCCACTTTGTCTGTATCATAGGTGATTGATTGTCGTCATCCCTTAGCTTTTCCCTAAGGTTTTTTATATGGACATCAATTGTTCTGGTATCAAAGCAGGGCTCATTCCATATTTGCTGAAATATTTGCTCCCTAGTATAAACCCTTCCCCTATTGGTGATCAACAGGGCTAAAATATCAAACTCCTTTGGTGTTAAATCAATTTCTCTTCCCTTTACCTTCACCAATCTACCTTCAATATCCATAGATAACTGGCCCCATTGATGGATTTTATCTCTATGGCTCTCTTTTCCTTTATCCTTTTCTATTCGACGACCTATTGCCCTAATTCGAGCTATAAGCTCCCTAGTATTAAAGGGCTTAGTCATGTAATCATCAGCCCCCAGCTCTAGGCCTACTATTTTGTCAATATCACTATCCTTAGCGGTTAGCATTATTATTGGTACATCTGATTTATCTCGAATTCGCCTACAGAGGGTTATCCCATCAATTTTAGGAAGCATTAAGTCTAAGATCACAAAGTCAAAGGCAAGTCTTTCAAATACCGCCAGAGCTTCTTCACCATCATAGGTAGCAGTTACTTCAAAGCCTTCCTGCTGTAGGCTCTTAGACAAACCCTTAATCAAAAGTCTCTCATCATCCACTAATAAAATCTTCATCTATCCCACCCCATTAATTCATTATAGAAGGACCCTACTCACTCTATAACAGCTCTTTTACAGAGTCTAAGAGTTTATGGAGGGTTTCTTGGGCCCCTTCCAAGCTATTACCCCTCACTCCTCCATAGAGCTTAAGCTTTGGTTCAGTTCCCGAGGGCCTTAAGGCGATCCATCCATCCTCTACGAAAAACTTGATTACATCAGCCTTAGGTAGTAGGACTTCTTCCTGATTGCCATTGGTAAATATTCTTTTTTGTCCTAAATAATCTTCAAGGGCAATAATCTTCATCCCTGCTATCTCTTTAGGAGGATTATTTCTGAGGCTAGCAAGGGTCTTTTTCATTTTATCCATTCCTTCTTTTCCCTTTAATGTAATGGATATAAGGCTTTCGACAAAATAACCATACTGATCATATAGGGATAGTAGCCCTTGGTAGAGGGTTTTCCCTAATCGATGATAATAAGCAGCCATTTCGCAAATAAGCATTGATGTAACCACAGCATCCTTATCTCTGGCGTGGGTACCAGCTAAATACCCATAGCTTTCTTCATATCCAAATATAAACTTATATTCCCCGGTTTCCTCAAACTCTTTTATTTTTTCACCTATGTATTTAAAACCCGTTAAAGTATTTAAGGACTTTATTCCATAATAGTCAGCTATTGTACTACCCATCTCGCTTGTAACGATGGTTTTTATAATAACACCATTATCTGGTAGAGTATTTCTCTCCTTATGGGTACTTAGTAAATAATCAACCAGCAAAGCCCCAACCTGATTTCCAGTAAGGGGTACATATTTTCCCTCAGGATTTCTTACAACTACCCCAACCCTATCACAATCTGGGTCTGTACCTATAATGATTTGGGCCCCTTCCCTTTCAGCCAACTCAATGGCTAGTGCAAAGGCTTTTGGGTCCTCTGGATTGGGATAGCCAACGGTAGAAAATTCAGGATCAGGTAGCTCCTGCTGGGGAACTACAATTACATTTTCAAAGCCAACCTCTGACAAAACCCTTCTAACGGGTAGATTTCCCGTACCATGGAGGGGTGTGTATACAATTTTAAAATCTTCTGCCACTTCCTGAATAATCTCTCCCCTTAAGGATTTACCCTTTACAGCTTCTATAAAAGCATCATCCATTTCTTTACCAATAATCTTCAGTAGTCCTTGATCTTTTGCTTCCTGAGTATTCAGCTTTATAATATCCCTTAGGTCATAGATTCTATTGATTTCCTCAATAATGCCCTCTGCTGCTTCTGAGGTTATCTGGGCTCCATCCTCCCAATATACTTTATAGCCGTTGTACTCCGGTGGATTATGGCTGGCGGTTACAACAATTCCAGCGGTAGCCCTTAGATACCGAATGGAAAAGGATAACTGCGGCGTTGATCTTAAATTTTCATATAAATAGGTTTTAATGCCATTGGCAGCTAATATTAATGCTGCTTCCTCACTAAATTCTCTAGACATATGTCTAGAATCATAGGCAATCACCACACCTCTTTCACGGGCCTCCATCCCCTTCTTTGTTATGTAGTTTGCTAAGCCCTGAGTAGCCCTACCAACTGTATATTTGTTCATTCTATTGGTGCCTGCTCCAATTACTCCTCTAATACCACCTGTACCAAACTCTAAATCCTTGTAAAAACGATCCTCTATTTCTTTAATATCCCCTTTTATTTCAACCAGCTCTCTTCTTGTATCTTCGTCAAAGAAAGAATCCGTTAGCCAGCTTTCATAGTTTTTTATAGTTCTTAAATCCATTGATTATTTCCTCCCCTGTAGTATTTTATCTAACCTAATCCACTTTATTGTTTTTTCTATGATCTCCATTAACTCCTTTACCCTCAGAAGATAACAAACACCAATATATATTATTATGCCAGTAAAGATTATAAATCCAAGGATTGCAGAAGTTTTCATAAAACCTCCATCCATATATATCAGCAAATTTTCTTTTAGTAAAAAAACCACCAGCCCCATTACGATAGAAGAAAAAGAAATTTTCCCCATTGTAGTGATAATATGTCGTCCTCCAATATTTCCAACCTTTTTCCGCAGGCTTATTGCCAGCAGAATAGCGGATATGATTATGGATATACTGGTGGCTAGGGCCAATCCCCTGTGCTGAAGCCTTCCAACGAATAGCAAATTTAAGATTATGTTTATAGCAACGGTTATCATCCCATTAATCATAGGGGTTTTGGTATCCTGCAAAGAATAAAACATTTTACTAAGGATTTCTCTAATACCAATTCCTGAAAGACCTAAAGAATAATATAGGAGGGCTTGGGATGTCATGTAGGTAGCCTGCTGGCGAAATTCATTCCTCTCAAAAAGCAGCTGAACGATCGGGTATGAAAGCAACAGTATTCCTACAGTAGCTGGTATTGTTACTAATAGTATCAGATTTATGCCATACCCCATTACATACTTCATTCTACCATAGTTTTCTTCAACAAACTCCTTGGATAGTATGGGAAAGAATATTGTGGCTATTGTCAGAATGAATACCCCTACTATTAAATCCTCTAGCTTTGCAGCATAGCTTAGGGCCGATATACTACCAGCTGTTAACCTAGAAGCAAGGTTTCTGTCAATAATTGTATTAACCTGTTGTACAGCTGTGCCAAGAATAACAGGCATAGCCAATAAAACGGTCTTTTTGACATATGGATTAACAAAACTTATTTTAGGCTGATAACGATACCCATAACCATAGGCCCATGGCAATTGGAAAATTAGCTGTGCTAGGTGGCCTAGTAGCATTGCAATTATCAAACCTTTCAACCCATAGCTATGAGCCATTAGAGTCAAAAAACCAATAAAGAAGATATTTAATACAATCCCTGTAGCTGCTGGTATGGTAAACTGTCTATTTGATTGTAAATATATACTAATAATAGATGTTACAGCAACTATTATGATTATTGGAAGTCCCATTCTATTTAACTGAACTGCCAGTTGAAATTGCTGTTCACTAAAGCCTGGAGCTAATAGTTCTATAATTTGGGGTGAAAAAATCCATCCCAACAGAGTTAATATCCCCGTTAAAATAATAGAAGCATTAATTATTTCGTTTAAAAAGTCTATTTCCTTCCCTTTGACCTTATTTCCTGCTACATCCGTTAATACCGGCATAAGGGTTGTTTGAATCACACTATTAATTAGTATAATGGCTATAGAGCTGGCTTTAAAAACAATAAAAAAGGTATCGGTTAAATCTCCAGCACCAAAGTTTGATGCAATCAAAACATCCCTAATAAATCCCATGGCTTTACTAATTAAGACGATTAGCATTACTATTACAGCCGATTTTGCCAGCTTATCTCTGTTTGCCATTAATCCTCTACCTCTCATTATTTCCTTTAAGTTCTTATTAAGAAAAAACTACCTTTAAGGGGTAGTTATAAAGTCATAAATCCTTTGGTGGATTAAATCTCTTTGGGGTCTCAAGGAACAATGCTACTTTATGGTTGTTGAACAAGGGCAAAGGTTAAATTTGCACTACAAGCAAGCTCATCTCCAACATAAGCCCTACCCTCTGCCTTTCCTATACCCCTTCGAAGAGCAGTCATTTCTATTTCTAGTCTAAGGGTATCTCCTGGTACAACCTGTTTTCTAAACTTACAGTTATCAATACCTGTAAAGACTCCAAGCTTTCCTTTGTTTTCCTCAATCCCCATGCAGGTTATTGCTGCCACCTGTGCCAATGCTTCAACTATTAACACTCCAGGCATTAAAGGATGGCCCGGAAAATGACCTTGGAAAAAAGGTTCATTGATTGTTACATTTTTTATACCCACTGCTGATTTTCCAGCTTCCATTTCTATAATTTTATCCACCAATAAAAAGGGATATCTGTGGGGGATGATCTTTTGAATTTCAATATTATTTAACTCCATTATTTACTTCTCCTTCCATTTTAAATCCATTACTATTATTGTATATTATACCTAATTATTATACAGAGGGAAAGTCTTTAAGCGGAATAAATCTTTCTTATAGAAAAGGAAAAGCCAAGAGCTCTTGCCCTTGACTTAGTATCTCTTTGGATAGATAAAGCCTTTGCTTTACTATTGTAAAGCTTCAACCATTCAACATTCAACATTTAACATTCGACATTCATTATTACTCTTGTCTCCTAATTGTTGTCCTAGTAGCTCCCGATAATTGATTGTATAGCTCCTTAGCCAATCCGATGCCTTGACCCTTTGAAATCTCCTCAGAAAGCTGTTCATCATGGAGGGATTGGTAGATATCCCGGGCATTACTCTTTTCAGTTAGGCCTCCATCAATGACTGTTGCCCTCATTTGCTTAAACATCATATTTACGAAAATGGCTTCAAACTGCTGACAAACCTCCATCAGCCTTTTTGAATCCTCTGGTAACTTCTCAGGGATTTTAGGAGTATTATTTATGATAGTTGAGTTATCAATTTTCATCTTTTATCGTTTCCTTTCAAATTTCTTACAAACAGTGAGTAACTCTAGCTAATGTTCATTATCTTTAACCTATTACCTATTCCTTACTACCTGTTTTATATCTATAATCTCTCATCTATAATCTTCCTAGCGCTTCAGGTTATTAGCAGTGCTTAACATTTCATCACTGGTTTGTATTGCCTTAGAGCTTATTTCGTATGCCCTCTGGGCAGTGATTAATCTCACCATTTCGTCTACTACCTGAACATTAGAGGTTTCTAAATAACCTTGAAGAATGCTGCTTGTTCTTCCTTCATCCTCCATTGCTATTTTTTCACCAGATGCAGTAGTTGATTTATATAAATTTCTTCCAATAGACTCTAAGCCTTCTGGATTAACAAACTTCACCAGCTTTAATGTAGCAATTTCTTGTAGTTCTCCCTCTTGATCTTCTGCCACTATTAAACCATTCTCTGTAATATTGATATTTTGCATTCCTTCTTCAAATATAATTTCATCATCAAAATCTGATAGAACTGTATAGCCATCCGCAGTAACAAGTTTCATTTCATTATCCATAACGCTTAGCTTTAAGTTTCCATCTCTAGTGTAGAAAATATCTCCATTGGGGCCTTCAATAGCAAAGAATCCTTCACCATCAATGGCTAAGTCGAAGGTATTCTCCGTTCTTTCTAAGCTTCCTGTCATAAAGGAGCGTGAAGTTGAAGAAGCCATAACACCATGTCCAACCTGTAGGTTAACTGGCGAACCTTCTCCTTCTACTAAATTGTTTCTTCTTAATGTAACATATAGTAAATCCTTAAACTCCACCTTTTGCTTTTTATAGGATGTTGTATTTACATTAGCAAGGTTATTGGAAATTGTATCGATATTAAGCTGTTGTGTTTTCATTCCTGATGCTGCTGTCCATAATGCTCTCATTTAGAAACCCCCTTATTTTAATGAAAAATTAAAAGTTAAAAATTAAAAGTTATAAGATAGATAACATACCAGTTGAAAGTTAAAGTCTGAAGAAGACCATACAAGTTCCATGTTGTATTTTTTCACTTTTCACTTATCATTTTTCACTTTTCACTGTTTCTACTATCCCAATCGCCCGATATCATTGACTGCCTTCTGCAGCAACTCGTCATAACTACGTACTACTTTTTGATTAGATTCATAGGTTCTGTATATACTAATCATATCTACCATTTCTCTGATAGGATTTACATTGGATGCTTCTAGGAAACCCTGTAGAACCTCACCAGTAAAGGCGGTTGCCTGAATCTCAACACCTTCTTCTGGATAAAAATAACCTTCTCCTCTTTTTCGTAAATCCTTTATATTATCAATTTCTAGAATATCGATTTGATCTACTACTTCGCCGTTTATTAAAATTTCTCCACTTTCAGTTACCTGAAAACTTCCATCCTGAGCTAAGATTGAACCCCATTGACCTGCAAGAAATAGGCCTTCAGCAGTTATGATTTCACCATTAGCATTTAGAGTAAAGCTTCCATTACGGGTATATAGTTCTTCTCCCTCTGGGGTAAGAACCTTAAAAAAGCCATCGCCCTTTAAGGCTAAATCCAGACTGTTACCAGTCTGTTCCATTGAACCTTGTGAAAAGTCGGTGGCTATACTGTTTAACCTTAATCCACCATTAATGGTTCCTATGGTATTATAGTGTCCACGAGTGATTAAATTTGCTAGGGGTTGTCCATTTACTATAACCTGACCCTGTTGATTGATCTCAAAGGCCTCTTCTCCAACAAATATTGAATTACCACCAGTATCCAACACCAGACTTCCTGATGAGGTATCCAGCTGTCCATCAGCATCTCTACTAAAGGTTCTTAAGTAGCCTTCAGCATCTACTGCAAATTGAATTTCACGGTTATAGCTGACTCCTATGGAGTTTTGTGTAGAAAATAAGCCGCCCTCAGTTTTTAATTGGAATCCACCTTCTACTCTATGAACTTCCGTTTGGGTGGAGTTATTGAAGGCTTCTGGTAAATGGGAACCATTTATTTTTTGTAGTAGCACCTCTGGAAATGATTCAGTGATCACAACATCCTTTTTAAAGGAGGTCGTATTGACATTGGCCATATTATTAGCTGTTACGTCCAATCTTTTTTCAGTAGTTTGCATTGCTGATACTGCTGTATATAATCCTCTTAGCATTTAACCACCTCGATCTAAAATTCTTCCTATATATTTATCGGTGAAAATTTCAATTACTTTAAACTAAATTTTATAAATGAAACCCTAAAAGAGAACTAGCCCCGCAAGCTATTCTTTAGGGTTTTTAAAAATCTGGTAACTTTTTATCTGTATCTTGACCTTGATTGAGATAAGCCTTGCTCTAAAATGTGTAATGAATCTAGGGCTTTACCAGTACCCTTTGCAACGCAGGACACTGCATCCTCAGCTACCACAACAGGTATACCTGTCCGCTTTTCGATTAATTTATCCAATCCCCAAAGAAGGGCTCCCCCACCAGTCATAATAATCCCTTGATTGGCAATATCTGAGGCCAACTCAGGTGGCGTTCTCTCTAATACGCTATGTACAGCATCTGCTATTGCTGTTACCGTCTCGTCGAGGGCCTCCTTCATTTGGCTGCTGGATACCTTAATATTTACAGGCAATCCAGAAACTAGGTTTCTACCTCTAACATCCATATAGGTCTCTTCATTACGGGGGAAGGCAGACCCTATGTTAATTTTCATCTCTTCAGCAGTTCTTTCACCAATCATGATATTATGCTTCTTACGCATATAACGGATGATAGCTTCATCAAATTTATCTCCTGCTATTTTAATAGATGTGCTTACAACGATTCCTCCTAAGGATATTACTGCAACATCAGTAGTTCCTCCACCAATATCTACAACCATATGTCCATTGGGTTTAGATATGTCTAATCCGGCTCCTATTGCAGCTGCTATTGGTTCTTCAATTAGATAGGTCATTCGGGCTCCTGCTTCATTGGTAGCATCGATAACTGCTCTTTTTTCCACCTCAGTCACACCACTTGGTACACATACAATTATTTTAGGTTTGAAGAATAGCTTTCGCCCTACAGTTTTATGAATAAAGTATTTTAGCATTCTTTCCGTCATTTCATAGTCTGAGATTACTCCATCCTTCAATGGCCTTATGGCTACAATGTTACCAGGGGTTCTTCCAAGCATTCTTCTAGCTTCTTGACCCACTGCTAGAATTTGATTTGTATTTTTATCTATTGCCACCACAGAAGGCTCCTGTAGTGTAATCCCTTTCCCCTTTACAAATACCAATACACTGGCAGTGCCAAGGTCTATTCCGATATCAGAACCAAACATTCTATTCCCCTCTCCTTCGATTCAGCAATTTTATTGGAATCTTGTCTATAATAGCTGACAAGAAAAACTCCACACAATAAACTATACTTTCTATATTACAACAAAAAATCCTCTATTTTTTTGGTTTTTTTCAACAATTAGTAATAAATTTTCATTTCATTTCTTGATTCGCTTTTCATCAACATTTAATGGGTTTTTCACCAAAAAACAGCAAAAACATTCAATCTCCCCCTCGAGAGATTGAATGTTTTGAGAAGCTAGTATTAATCTAAATCCCTGTAGATTTATATTTCATCTTTGTAGCTCTACCGCCCCTGATGTGTCTTTCAGCTTTATTTAAATCAAGTATATCTTTGACTTGATTTGAAATTAGAGGGTTTATCTTTGGAAGTCTTTCTGTTACATCCTTATGAACTGTACTTTTACTAACACCAAAAATGCTTGCAGTTTGTCTTACGGTGGCTCCTTCTTTAATAATATAGTTTGCAATCTCCATCACCCGATTCTCTATGTAGTCCTTCAAGTGGTAACCCCCCTCAATCATAGTGTCTTAGTCTATAATATGAAGGGGGTATGGATTTTAGAATTAAGAATTCGCAATTATTAATTTTTATTATTTATATAACATCTAAAATACAAAGATTTTTTTCCCGTGACAAATCAATAAAACCATCCTCTAATCTAATAAGGGGGCGAGTTGGATAATTCTGATTCTTAGCTACTATTTGTGCTCTTTTGCCATTGTTTAAGATAACAAAAGAGCTGATAAAAAAGTCAGATAGCTTCTCGACAAATAGTTTGGTAATACTTATATCCAATTCACCATAGCTGCTTTCCAATAGCTTTTCTGCCGTTTCGAAGGGTGATAACCTTCCCCTATAAACTCGATTAGATGTCATTGCATCATAGATATCTGCAATAGCAATAACTTTACCAAATAGATGAATTTTATCCCCGGTTAAACCCTGGGGATATCCCTTTCCATTTTCCCTTTCATGATGCTGTAGGGCACCTATGATAATTTCTTCACCTAAGCCTTTATTGTTTTTGAGAATATTATAACCCTCTTTGGAATGTCCCTTCATGATTTCGTACTCAGCTGGAGTAAGCAATCCAGGTTTATTTAATATTTCAGGGGGAATCTTCATCTTACCTACATCATGCAATAATGCTGAGTAGGTTAATTTTTTCAATTCCTCCCCTTTTAAGCCCAACCATCGACCAATAAAGGTGGCATAAATCCCTACATTTATACTATGCTGATGGGTATAATGATCAGTATCCTTTAACTGGTTAATCACCTTAAGGGAGGGCATTATATCCACAAATTTTTCAATTTCAGCAACAATCTCACTAACCTCTTCAAGCTCTATGTGGTTATTTACCTTTAAACCCTCCATAAAACTTATAATCGTGATTAAAGATTTGTTGTAGGAGTCCGTTAAACGTTCTAAAGTAGTGGCCCGATTGTGTATTATTTCTTCTAGTTCTTCTTTAATATAAATTTCTTCAATCTTCCATTTCAATAAAAAGTCAATAGAGTATTTTGTAAGTACACTACCCTTAATAAGCAGCTTCATATTCTCCGGCGTCTCAATATCCTTGGCCACCATCTGGCCTGGGATTAGCACTGAAGTTTTTACTCTTAACACACTGGGTCCCCCTTAAAACCGCTATAGTAATCCTGAAGATGATGTATTTATATGTGATTATTAATATAGCTAATATTATAATTTATGGTAAATGATAGTAATATAATAATATTCTATGCTATTTTTGTCAATAAATGTAGAAATTTGAATAAATAAATAGTAAAATAGTCCTATTATTATAATGATTATAAAAATAGGACTATTTATATAAGCTTAGATTTCATTTAGTTATTAAACTTCGGAAGATAGTTTTCTGGATTTACATGTCTACCGTCATATATTACTTGAAAGTGCAATAATGAACCTTCAACAGCTTTAATGGATGAAGTCTTACCCACTCCACTAATTACCTGCCCTTTTTTCACATAATCTCCAACCTTCACCATTGCATCGGTGGAAAGGTTGCTATATCTAGTTAATAAGTCTTCATCATGCATAATGGTAATTGTGATACCCATAATGGTATCATTCACAATTTCTATGACTTCTCCCTCAAGAGCTGCCCTAACCGCCGCTCCTTCTTCTCCATGGATATCAATGCCCTTATTGGTACTCCATTGCTCTAGAGTTTTATGGAAAACTAATCTGTCTTCAGCAAAGGGTAATCCTAAATTTCCCACAACTGGCATCATCATGTTATAAACAGTTGGTTGGGCTGAAGTTGCCATATCCTCTTCTTTCATCTCGTCCTCTTCTTCAACCTCTTGATTTACTTGGTTGGTAGCGTTAACATCCTGAGTTTGATTGGCTGTAGTATTTTCTTGACCAGTAGCCTCATTATTGGTGTTTGGTTCGTTGGCTACTTCATCAGTAGCTAAGTCCTCTTCTCCAGGATCCTCTACCAGTGTAACGTCGGGATCTTCGATTCTAGGGTCCTCTTCTGCTAAGTCGTAATTATTGTCTTGATTTGAAACCCATATTGCAGTAACAGCCACTATACATACACATAAAAATAGAATGATATAAAAGCCTTCCTTATCTAGGATGTTGTATAAAGATCTCTTTGAATCCTTTTTGTCGTTATTATTATTTTCAAATGACATAAAACCACCTCCACTTGCTATTATCACCACTTTTGATAAAATAATACAATTGGAGGGATTTAGGAACTAAAAAAATTTTTAATTTGCTACAGCAAATTTATACGTTAATTCAACATTCAACATTCAACATTTAACATTCAACATTTAACATTCAACATTGGATCTTGAATCTTAATTCTACATTCTTAATTATTAATTATTCATTGTTCATTGCCTTTACCTGTAGCTTTTCAACTGACTCAACATAACCCCTTGATAATAGTGGGTTAAAATTTCTTCATAGGTATAGCCTTCCTCTGCCATACCATTGGCACCCCACTGACTCATCCCCACGCCATGACCATATCCCTTTGTATGAAATATCACTGTGTTCCCCGAGACATTCACTGTAAAATCAGCAGATCTTAATTGAAACATTTCTCTTAATTCTCTTCCGGTGAATTCTTCATTACCAACAATGATTTTTGTAATTCTTCCACCACTGCTTCTTTCTTGGATTTGAATTTGATTGGATAAGTTTTTTTCTTGTAGTTTTATATGACTTCTACGATTTTTGAGGGTGTTTATAAATTCTTTACTCGAAACCTTTTTTTGGTCCGCCAACACTGGGGATCTATCCTCGTAGGGACTCGATACGCTTCTAAGATATGGGACTGCACTGGCAAAAACATCCTCTGAGTTTTCCGTTTTACCTCCACTGGTGGAGTGATATAGGGGCTCAATTGGTTCTAGGTTATAGGTGATGATAATCCCCTTCGTGGCTTCTACCGCCTCTTGAACTCTAGGCCAGTTTTGATACATCCAGAGTCTACCGTGTCTTTCCCTTAACTCATCCTTAGATAGCCACTCCTGACAATGGGTATGACTTGTACAAAGAGAAGCACCTGGATGATTGGCATTTTCCTTGTCCTGCTTCCACACTGCATATGTTCTAGCTGCCACAGCTTGTGCCTTCAATGCCTCTATATGAAATGATGCAGGTACCTCTGCTGCAACTACATTGGCAATGTACTCTTCTAAATCCAGCTCCATTATTTTATTGGTTTTATGGTTATATACCTTAAGCAATAAATCGGATTCTACTAAGGCTGGAGGGTTATCTTTATCAATGATAGGGATCTTTATTTCACAGCTGGTTATGATGAATATTGGTATTAAAAGTGTTGTAGCAAGTAAGGATAAAATTGCATAAAAAAAACCCCTCATTATGTACACCTCCCTTATAGTCAAATTATAATAAGGTATATGTGCATAATAAAAGGTTTAGAACATTATTCTTCCTCTTCCTCTTCTACTCTATAAATTGTTGCTCCTAAGGATTTTAACTTTTCTTCAATTCTTACGTAGCCTCTATCGATATGCTTTGTATTTCCGATTTCTGTACTACCTTCTGCTACTAGACCCGCAAGAATCAATGCAGCTCCGGCCCTCAAATCACTGGCCTTTACAGGGGCCCCTAAAAGATGTGACTTCCCTTCAATCACAGCACTTCTTCCTTCAATTTTAATAGATGCACCCATCCTTTCCAGCTCACTTACATGCATAAATCTATTTTCGAAGACGGTTTCTATAACGACACTTGTCCCCTGAGCTACTGTCATCAAAGCCATAAACTGAGCCTGCATATCTGTTGGAAAACCCGGATATGGTAGAGTCTTAATATCTATTGCCTTAGGCCTTTCAACAGCAATAACCCTTACCCCATTACCTTCCTCTATTACCTCTACATTACTTTCCTTCAGCTTTGCGATTACTGGCTTTAAGTGATCTATAACTACATTATCAACTAATACATTTCCCCCAGTTATAGCTGCAGCCACCATAAAGGTACCTGCTTCTATTCTATCGGGGATAACGGTGTGAACCGCTCCACCTAGCTTCTTTACTCCATTAATTTTAATAGTATCCGTGCCTGCACCTTTAATATCAGCACCCATTTTATTGAGGAAATTTGCAAGATCTGTTATTTCAGGCTCTTCAGCGGCATTTTCGATTACAGTTTGGCCTTCAGCCATCGAAGCTGCCATCATAATATTTTCAGTTGCTCCTACACTGGGGAAATCTAGATATATTTTATTGCCTATTAATTTTTCTGCCCTTGCTTCAACAAAGCCATGACCAAGGGTTATTTCTGCCCCTAGAGCCTTAAAACCCTTTAAATGTAAATCAATAGGTCTTGTGCCAATGGCGCACCCTCCTGGCATTGATATTCTAGCCTTTCCCATCCTTGCCAATAAGGGGCCCATCACTAAAAAGGATGCCCTCATTTTTCTAACCAGTTCGTAGGGTGATTCGTAATTATCTATGGATAGCCCATTCACTTCTATTCTATCACGTTCTAATCGCTTTACATCAGCGCCTAAACAAGCTATAACTTCACAAATTACATCTACATCATTTAAATCAGGTACCTCTTCTAAAATGCAATTTTCTGTAGATAGTAGACTAGCAGCTAATATTGGTAGTACTGAATTTTTAGCACCACTAATTCTAACGGTACCCCGGAGGGGCTTACTCTTTTCGACAATTATCTTCGCCAATTTTTGGTTCCTCACTTTCTGTCCATGAATCAACAATAGAATGAACCTTAGAATTTTAATAAGTATTCGAAATTAATGGACTGGCTATCCATATATAGGTTCGATCTTCGTATGAATTATATCTTGTGGCTAATTGAAGATTCACTTTTTTATTTTGATATTCTATAGTATTCGTAAGGAATGGACTATATAGGGTAATACTATTATATGCTTCATCTTGTACTTCTTCTATTACACTGGCCTTCAACACTAATGAGATATCCTTTATGATTCCTTTTGTCTCTTCCTCAGTTTTTTTATGTGGATAAAATCCGACCATTGCTATTGTACCTTCGATGTCATTACCGTATGGTTCTAATGCTTTAATGCTTTTTTTGTTTAATTCCACAATATCTTTATATCCTTTATTTTTTACGATGTCAATAATAATATACGATTCTTTTATTTCAGAAGAGTTAAAGCTATAAACAATTATGGTAGTAATGCTTCCTATTTCCTCTAATGCAGTTACTGTAATTTGATTGTATCCATCTTCTTCATTTCTTCTTATCAATATGGTATCTCCATCAAAATCAAGGGTTTCATCAGAAAAATATGGGTCATAATACTCAGTATTATCATAGTGAATTACCTCACCCTTAAGATTGAGTTGGCTAATTAAATCATCAATAATAACCTCCATTTCTTCTATTTCTATATACTGATTATCTAACTGAAGTGATTTGTATGTAGAAACCTCTGCCAATTGAGCCCCACTTTTCTCAAATGCCGATAGGATTTTCATTTCATCTTCATTAAAGGGAGCATCATCTTGAAATATCGCTACAGATGGCCTTATAAGGGCTAGAGAAATAATGAATAGTAAAATTAATAAGAGCTTTTTCATATATAGTCCTCCTGTGATATGGAATAGAATAGAAAAGAAGAGAACTATGGTCTACAGGATGTTAAAGGGGGACAAAAAACATCAATGTCTACAACTAGCTCTCTTCTCTTCTCTTCTCATTATTGACAGGAGATTTTTTAGTTATACATCGAAAAAAAGAAAATGTTAAATGTTGAATTATGAATGTTGAATTGATGTGGAAATCTACTATAGATTTCTTTTTTATTTTTAGATAATTATATAGGGTTTTAAAAAATACCTTTAAAGGCTTCGACGTTGCGAAGCCCTCTATAATTCAACTATAATGCCCCCCAATGTCAAG
>NZ_WBZB01000052.1 GCF_009017255.1 Alkaliphilus serpentinus
TCACGTATTACAGGAATGCTTATTTATATAAAAAAATAATTAAGAATGTAGAATTTAGAATGTAGAATGCATGTAGAAACTTCTAAACCAAAATTCTATTCCTTATTTATATTATTCGTTATACTGCTAGTGTTTAAGTCCTTATTCTTAATTCTTAATTCTTAATTCTTAATTCCTTATTACTTATTCCCTATTACTTATTCCCTATTACTTATTCCCTATTACTTATTCCCTAGATATTGTACCTACAAATAACTCCCAATATACAAACTACAAAAGGCTACAAATATGGCCCCCACAACAGATATAATAATTCCACCCTTTTTCCATGCGTAGGCACCTGCAAAAACCATAGCCAAGACAGCCGCTATAGGCATTTGGGGAATGGAATTAAATACTCCTGGAAAGATCAAAGCCCCTAGGGCAGTATAGGGTATATATAGCAAAAACCTCCGTAACCCTTCTGGCAGTCTTCTTCCAGTAACAACTATAAAGGGTAAAAGTCTAGGTATATAGGTTACCAGCATCATTCCTGTTATAAGCATCAATAGGTTATTCATAATCCGTCACTTCCTCTGGCTTAATAATATATACCCCCGCTATGGCAACAATGATAATTGAGAATATCAAGCTCCATCCAGGTGACAATAGTTTAAAATATATAATCAGAGAATTTAATAAACCAGATGAAATGGCTAAGAAAGCAATGCTCTTCTTCTTCTTAGCTTCAGGAATTAAAATAGCAACAAACATAGCATATAATGCTACACCCATACTACTTTGTACTAATTCTGGCAACAATTCACCTGCTAAATATCCCAAAAGGGTTCCTCCTACCCAAGATGAATAGGATGCCAGCTCTAATGGGATTAGAAAGGCCACCCTTAGATATCCCTTTTTAGTCATGGCAATTGAAAAGGTTTCATCTGTAATACCAAAGGCCACCAGGGGAAAATACTTATTATATTCTTCCTTTATTCTGGCTGCAATGGATGCACTCATTAATAAATGCCTCATATTCATTAATAAGGTAGCCACAATAATTTCTCCAGTTGCAACTCCTAGGGCTAAAAGATTAAGGGCCATAAACTGGCTGGCTCCAGCAAAAACCATAATCGATAATAAAAGACTATCTAAAAGGCTTATACCAGTGGTTTTAGATAACATCCCAAAGGCCATAGCAATTGGCAGATAACCCACAACTATGGGAATAGAGGCCTTAAATCCCTCAATATGTAAAGATTTATTTTTCATCATGTCCTATTCTCCTCATTCTACCCTTTAGCTTAAATAATCGACCTTTGGATCCTCATAGGTGGCAGCACCAATATCAACAAGCTCACTAATTACTATTGAAAACATCATAAATAGCCTCTTTAGCCTTTCGATATCTTTAATTACTCCAACCTCTTGGAAATGTAAAAGATCAACGCCTTCAGGGGTTTTCTTAAAGAAACCCTCACTATCCTTAATTTCAAGGGTCATTTTGGGTTGCTCCTCTATTAAGGTTCTTATTTCCACACTAGAAAAAAGTCCTTTAACCAGTTCTTCGTTGTTTCCCTTAATGATATAGTTCTCATCAAAATCCTCATTACCTGTGATAATATCCTGCATCCCCAACATTTTGCCCAAATCACTAAAAAGACCCTTTTTATAGATTTTAAAGTGAAAGCCTTGGGTACTAACAAAGGGAGCCCGTATCCTTGTATAAGTGGTACTACTTTTTCCATGGGATACCGTATAGGTATCCAAGGTAATGTTCCATCCTCTAAAGGCTACCTGTACCATGGATGGCTTAAATATGCTTCCTTCTAAGAACTCTCCCCCTATTTCATCCGCAAACTGCTTCCAAACATCATTTTTACTCGGTCCAAATAACCCCATATTTTTTCCTCCTTTAATTCCTTTTAACAAGTGGGTTCACTACCAGTGAGCCAGCCTTTAATTATGGCATAGGCTCAGCCAACGCCTGTCTTAACAACTATTGCATCGAAGGGACAGTTCTTCATGCAGCCTCCACATTCTATGCAATTGTCTTGATCTAAAAATGCAACCTTATGATCTTCAATAATCAAAACATTATGGGGACAAACCTCTATACAGCCACCACATCCAGAGCATTTATCTGGGTATAGCTTTATATTGGCAACTCCCTTTATATAGCTTAATGACATATATTCCATCAACCCCTTCTATATAAATAAATCTAGTAACAATAATGCCATTCCACCTAACACTCCTATTGCTACAACAGGGATTAGCCTGAGGGTTTCCCTTTGAACCCCCGAAAAGGAAGTAAAGGTGGTGGACCCTGTAAAATTAGTTCCTAGATACCCCATGATAGAAGCCATCAACAATAGATGTCCCAGAGTCTCATAACTACTTCCATATATAAAGAAAAAGTCTCTAAAATGATATACTACTCCACTCCATACTACAGCTAAGAAAAGAGCTTTTACGAAGAACATCCGAAAGGGCAATAGTGGTAATAGTGCAGGTAAAACCAAGGTTACTATTGCAATTGCTACAACATATGCAAAAGCTGTCATCACAGTTGAAATCCATAGTCCCTCAGTAGTTTTAAATAAATTGTATAGAAATATCAGTATCAAAACTATAGGGAAATGCTTCATAGACATTATAAACTCCAAGGGGGAAACCAACAATCTCTCCTTTAGAGTGAAGGTTACCCTTCTCATCTCCCCAGTGGCCTTAAAACCATTTTCAATATAGCTTTTTATGTCACTGGCCCTAATAGGACCAAATTCTCCTTTAAAGCCTGTGTACTTAAATATTTCGTGGGCTGCTACCCCCGGAGCTGATAATTGAGGTAAAATTAATCTTCTATGATTCACCAATTCATCAAGCTGGTTTTTCTTAACCTGATAGATTATTTCCTCAGCTGAAAAGCTACCTTTTCCTGCAGCACACCATACATTTATCCCCTTGGTATCGATCACTAAAATCCATAAATTTAGGTTCTTTAATTCCCTTCTAAGCTGATCTAGGGTTAGCTTATAGTTAGCTGTTACCAAAATAGGGGATTCTTTATGGGGGGTTCCTACAGCATATACTCCTGTAGGTACATGATAGTTATCTCTATGGATACCGAATCTAACCTTCAGGTGATCAAGATGATCCTTTCGTACCAACTGAGTTTTGAGTCTTTTAATATTCCCAATAGCTGTTTCTATTTCGCCATTAATGGAATGGGCCATATACTTATCACTGATATTGCAACGGTCTTCAGAATACTTCTTTAAAATTTTGTCCTCCAAACTGGAGGTTGTCTCTGATGGACCTCAACAGGACTTTCCTTGAGATTTCATTTCATCATTCATACAACTCACCTCTTTGATTAAATCTTGCTACAAGATGATTATACCATATTAGGGTGTAATGATAATATACTGGATAACAACATGAATGAAATACTCAACTATGTAAAAAATACTATGGAAGGCGAGGTGTAAATAAAATGCATACAGTTTGGAAAGGAAGCATCAGCTTTGGTTTAGTCAACATCCCCGTGAAGCTCCATGCAGCAACAGAGGATAAGGATATTAAACTAAGACAGCTTCACAAAAAATGTAACAATCCAATTAAATATCAAAAGACTTGCCCCCACTGTGATGAAGAAGTTAAACCAGAGGATATCATTATGGCCTATGAATATGCTCCAGAAAAATATGTAGTAATTGAAGGGGAGGAACTAGATAGGATTAAGAAAGACCAAGAGGCTAAGGCTGTAGATATCATTAACTTTGTTAAGCTGGAAGAAATTGACCCCATTTACTTCGATCGTTCCTATTACCTAAGCCCCGGGGATGGTGGTGGTAAAGCCTATGCCCTACTTAGAAAATCCCTAACGGATTCTGGAAAGATCGGTTTAGCTAAGATTATGATCAGATCTAAGGAAAAAATGGCAGTTATTAGACCTTATAGCAATACCCTAATTGTAGAAACCCTCCATTTCCCTGATGAGGTCAGAAGCCTGCAGGAGGTACCTAATGTCCCCCATGAGGTTCAGCTTTCAGAGAAGGAACTGAAAACGGCAACTTTACTAATTGATCAGCTAACGGAGGAATTTGAACCTGAAAAATATACCGATGATTACAGAACAGCTTTAATGAATCTAATTGAGGATAAAATGAAGGATGAAGCAGGAGTTGAAGTTAAGGGTAGAGATAATGTTGTGGATTTAATGAAGGCCTTAGAAGAAAGTATTAAGAGAACTAAAGGAGCAAAACCTCCAGTTAAGCAAACCCAAAGGAGGAAAAAAGCATAAGATGTTCTTTAAACCAATGTTATTAGAAACTGCTCCCCATCCCTTCAATTCCACCAGATGTTATTTCGAAATGAAATATGATGGAATTAGACTAGAGTATTCAAATATTCAAGGATTTAACCTCTATACAAGAAATGGCAACCTTGTAACCTCCCAATTTCCTGAGCTGGCCCAATATCCTCTACCAGGTGTTGTTTTAGATGGAGAAGCAATCGTTGAGGATTGTCAAGGAAAGGATGACTTTGAAGGGATTATAAAAAGACTTCGTTTAAAAAAGAAGGATAAAATAGAAGCTGCCATAATGGCACTACCAGTAACCTATTATGTCTTTGATGTTTTATACAATAAAGGGGAAGACCTTCGTCAGAAGCCCCTAACCAATAGGAAGGCCATTCTTAGGGAGGTATTGAAGGCTAGCAACAATACCCATATTAGAATTGTAGATTGGATCGATACCCAAGGGGAAGAACTCTTTCGAAAAGCTCAGGATCACTCTATGGAGGGAATCATCGCAAAAGAAAAGTCATCCCAATACTTATCCCGAAGAAGCAATAAGTGGTTAAAAATTATTAATTGGCTTGATTTGGAGGGAGTCATTTATGGCTATAGGAAGGAAGATCATGCTCTATTATGTAAGGATGATAAAGGCCTTGAAATTGGTGTAATTCATCAGGGTATGACTCCAGATCAGCGGAGAGCCTTCTTAAATATCGCCAAGGACATAAAAGTTGATGAAGACAAGAAGGCGGTCTTCATTGAACCCCTCTTAAGATGCAAATTAAAGGGAAGAGGCTTTACCTCCAGTGGAATGGTACGGTCTCCAGTTTTTATGGACTTCATTTTGTAAATCTAACCAAAGGAGACTTAATTATGGTTCTGTTAAAGGAAAGAAATCGGGTTTTAATCGAAGGACATGAGGTGGATATAACCCACCCTGATAAAATGTATTATCCTAAAAAAAAGATCACAAAGCTTAGCTACATTCAATACTTGATAGATGTATCAGCCTACTTATTACCCTTTTTAAAGGATAGGGTATTAACAGCAATTAGATATCCTAGGGGAGTAGAGGGAGAATCCTTTTATCAAAAAAGTTGCCCTGAGTACGCTCCAGACTTTATTAAAACCTACCTTCATGAGGATATAGAGTATATCGTAGTATCGGATTTAGCCACTTTGGTTTGGTTAGGGAACCAAGGTGCTTTAGACCTACATATCCCCTTTAACTCAATAAACTCCAGTTATCCATCAGAAATCGTTTTTGACCTAGATCCCCCAAGGCGGGAGGATTTCATCTTGGCGGTGGAAGCAGCAATAATCCTCAAGGATATTTTAGATAGGTTAGAAATCCCATCCTTTATAAAGACCTCTGGCAATAAGGGTTTGCAGGTTTATATCCCCCTACCAGAGGCTACCTACACCTATGAGGATACTAGGAAATTCACTGAGTTTATTGCTAACTACCTGGTGAAAATTGAACCCAAATGGTTTACCATTGAACGAATAAAGAAAAATCGGGGAAATAGACTATATGTTGATTACTTACAGCATGCAGCTGGTAAAACCCTTATTGCCCCCTATTCAGCTAGGGGCAATGAAGAAGCATCTGTGGCTACCCCCTTGTTCTGGCATGAGGTGACAAGAAGCCTTAAGCCCTCCGCCTTTACAATTGATAACCTTCCAGAGAGAATTAGGAGGATGGGCTGTCCCTTTGCAGATTTTTTCAATACAAAGACATCCCAGAGCTTTGATCGGGTTTTGGAGGGACTTATTTTATCTTCACAAACAAGTAAAACTCCATGAAATCTAAGTTAAGGGTATCCCCATTGCTATTTGCAGATAATCCCATATTTTTAGTAATAAGCTGAACCTTAATCTGTTGACTTTCGTCTATAAAGGTCATGGTTTCTTTACTTTGATTATACTCCCCATTACTTTTTTCATGGATGGCTAAAGCTATTTCCTCTAGATCTTTACTATATAATAGCTTACCCTCCTTAATGATACGAAGTTCTTTACCATCTTCATCATAGCTTATTTCTATATTTCCTTCATAGGGTCTGCTACTACGGTTGTAAAAAGAGAAATCAATAAAATAATCATAATCTCCGATTTCATAAAGGTCTATGCTATTTTCTAAACTATAGGAATTGTATTTACGTGGAAAATCCCAATAGTAATCCCTTATTTCAAAGTCCAGTTTCTCCTCCAGTTCTTTTAGATTCATATCCTCTGGAACATATTTTAGATCACCTATCCTATGATTATGATCAAAGTAGAGAACAATACTACTTAATTCCTTTTTTACCTCCTCTGATAAATCTGTAGGGGCATTTTGTAGCTCTTCATTGGCCAACAGATTATTTTCCTTCAACAGCATCTCAAATCTAGAATTCTGACTATACTTAGATATTGTGTAGGCATTGATGGGTCCAATTACTGAAACTATAAAAATAATAGCAATTGATATAAATAGTACAATGGTTTTGGGACTTCTTTTTATAGCTAAATAGGTCATATTTCCAAAAACCCAAAGGGCAGCCATCAGAACAAAATGCCTGTTTTCTGTAACCCCATAGGCATTTATTCGAATACCTAAAGCTATAAGCATCATCATGATCAGGGGTAGTATGGCTCTTGGAAGATTACTTGTAAAGGCCCTAGCCCATTTATTGTTCTCCCTTATAGGATAAACCAAAAACACTACAAAGGTGCTGATTAATCCATACCATAATACTAAATGAGATATCCTAATTTCTGGCCATTCCCTTGTTAAAATAATCCTTCCAAAGTAAACATATAAGATGACGGTATAGACCACCAACAAGGGCATAATGATATACAGAAGAAGTACCTTTATAACCTTAGAATAATTCTCCTTTGACATATCTTGATTAGATAATGGTAGGGTTGACAAAAAGTAGCTTGGAGCAAAAATTCCAGCAACGATTAACCATATATCTAAGTACAACTCAGATGCTACATCTATAGAGAATAATGTTTCTATAGTAAATAGGATGGCAGCCAGACCTAGAAAAAGAATAACAGCATAAAGATAGGTTATAAAAAAGTCGGTTATTAATTTGATAATATAGACCTCAAAGCCTCTTCTTTTTATAAAATAGGGTATAAAGGCAAAGGTAAAATAAAAGGATAGAGTGATTGCTATATATCTAGTGGTGGAAACCATTGTCATATCCTTTATAAAAAACAAATAATACAGAGCTAAGAAAGCAATACCAGCAGCCTCAATAATTAGTTTAGTACTTACCTTGTAGGCTTTTATTCTTTCAAATAAAACCTGTACTACTAAGAAAAGTGGTATTCCTAGAGCAAAGGTCATAGCCAGTCTTCTATAGGTATCCCAAGGGACACTTCCCGAAGGAAAGTCATGATTTTGCATAATAAGGGTGATAACCGTCGCTATAGCCATTGTTATTGGGATGGGAAATCTTTTAAAGCTCAAAGATAGCTTTTGCACTATGGTATTAAAATATTGTTTAATATTAAATTTTAACATTTCGCATTGTCCCCTTTCAGTTTAACGATAAAATATAGTCAAGAGTATAAATTTAATTTATTCATTTGATTTTATCTTATATTTCTAATTTTCAATCTTCATTTTTCATTTTTCATTTTTAACTTTCAATTTTCAATTTTTTTGTGTCCTTATTCTATTAATACCCACTTAAGTTGTCTGCTATAACTAATTATACTTTATATCCAAAAAATATTGTATAATTATTATAATGATGATTTAAAATTGAAATATAAAAAGAAGAGGTAATATGATGCAGGAAAAATCCATTAGCCTAAAGAAAATTACAACATCTATATTTCTAGTAAGTATTCTTCAAGCAGGTGCCCTAATATCGGTAATTGTCTATATATTTTTTGAGGACACCATCGGTTTTAGAAGGGTGATAAGTAACTTTAGGTTTTATACCATCCCCATTTTACTACTATTACTTTTGTATACCTATTTTATGTTTAAGCATATTCAGATAATGCTAAAGAGCAATCGTCAATATAGTATCATTAGTGAAACAAATCAACAGCTTATTGATCTTAACAATACCCTTAGATCTCAACGTCACGATTTTATGAATCATCTACAAGTGGTTTATGGTCTCATAGAAATGGATGAGTATTCTGACGCAAAGGATTATATTGAGAAAATTTATAAAGATATGCAAAAAGTAAACGGAGTTTTGAAGACCAAGAATCCTGCTGTAAATGCCCTAATACAAGCAAAGATCATTCATGCGGAAAAGCTAGATATTATCTTTAAGGCCAACTTAAAAACACAGCTTCAGGGACTACCAATGCCCTCTTGGGAATTCTGTAAAATTCTAGCCAATATAATAGACAATGGCATATACGCTTTAAAAGAGAAACCTAACAAGAAATTGTTATATCTTGAATTGTATGAAGATATGAAGGGCTTCGGTTTTATCATAAACAATAATGGTAGTAAAATTCCTGAGGATATAATTGATAAAATCTTTGACGGAGGCTTTACAACAAAGGGCAAAGAGGGTGAAGGTATGGGCCTTGCCATCACTAAAAGTACCCTTCAGCGTTTTGGAGGATCAATTTCGGTAATCAGCAATGATGATATAACTCAATTTAAGGGTTATATTCCTAAAATGGTGAATCAACCCCAATGACACCTCAGACAAAAAAATGTACTGTATAGAAGACATAGCTTTTCTTTTTTTATCAATGTTTTATAATTTATATAAGGTATAATGGAGGTGATAGAATGAGTATCTTGGCTGGAATAAGTTGGATTGCAGCTCTGTGTTTTTTAATAGGCTTTGTAATGATCATTATTGAAATATATATTCCCGGATTTGGCATAGCAGGAATAACTGGTATAATTCTATTTATTGTAGGAATTGTTTTGTCGGCGGATAGCTTTCTAGAAGCCCTTATTATGATCTTAATCATTCTCAGTATTCTAGGTGTTATGCTAATTCTAGTGATAAACTCAGCTTCTAAAGGAAAATTTGGTAGAAGTTTTATTCTTACCACAGCCCTAAATAAGGAGTCAGGTTATATTGGTGTTGAGGATTTGGTTTACTTCTTGAATAAGGAAGGAAAAACTGTTACCAAACTAAGACCATCTGGTACAGCTGACTTTGATGGAGTTAAGCTGGATGTAGTATCCGATGGAGAATTTATTGAGGCAGGGGTGAAAGTTAAGGTAATTAGCGTCCAAGGAAGGCGAATCGTAGTCAGATCAATTGAGTAGCATACTAAAGGAGGGTGTTTATGGATCTAAGGGTGATTATAGCAGATGATGATGATGGTATGAGGCTGTTGCTGAAAAAGGCCCTAGATAAACAAAATGATATTCAAATTGTAGGTGAAGGGGTTGACGGTGAAGAAGCCCTACATTTGTACGAGACCTTAAATCCCGATGTCGTTTTTTTAGATGTTGAAATGCCTAAAATTAATGGCATAGAATGTGCTAAAAAAATTGCGGATATAAACCCCAAGGCAGTCATTATATTTGTAACGGCCTTTAATGACTATATGCCTCAAGCCTTTGAGTTATACGCCTTTGATTATTTAATAAAGCCCTTTAAAATAGATAGGCTTAAGCAAACAATTGAACGGATAAAATCCATTGAAACTAAAGAAGATACTGCTTTAATTCATAAGATCATTAAATATGAAAAGGGATTAGAGAAGCTAATCGTTAAAAATAAGGAAGGTCTTTCTTTTGTAGATATTAAGGATATCATCATCATACAAAGGGAGAATCGCAGCACGGTTTTATACACAGAAAAGGATAGCTTTTCTACTTCAGAGAGTTTGAGTATCCTGGAGGAGAAGCTAGATAGGAATCTCTTTTTTCGAAGTCATAAATCTTATATTATCAATATATCAATGATTGAAAAAATCTATCCCTATGGAAGATGGACCTATATCGTTAAGCTGAAAAATACCGATAAGGATGCCCTTCTTACCCATGAAAGATTTAATGATTTGGAGCGAATTTTTACATCGTAAATTACTTAAAAATAAGCCTATTGCTTTTGTTTTCAACCTATGGCACAAGTTCTTAAACAGCAAAAGATCAAGCTTTTCCAGCTTGATCTTTTAGTCTTCTATTTAATATTTTTCATATCTTCTTTAATTCTATTAATATCCGTTATCCAATCTTCAATGTCCTGTTCATGCTCTAATTCCTCATTTAGGATGTTAATGGCCATTTGGTGGGTGGTAAAATCCTTACCATTGGTGAACTCAGCTATTTCTTGATATCTATCAATTGCACATCGCTCTCCATCAAGATTTTGCTCTAGGATGGCAATTATGTATGGATCCGTTGGTTCTTCATATGCACAGCGACTTAGCTTTGTCCAGTCAGATGGATTCAATACTGGAGTTCCTCCAAGTTGAATAATTCTATCAACAACTAAAGTAGCATGATTTAGTTCTTGGTCTGCATGTAATAGAAGCTCCTTCTCTATATCGCTTCTCATAGGCCCCTCCATTAGTCTAGCACCAATCCAATATTGATAGTAGGCTAACCATTCCTCACTTAAGGCAGCATTCAGCATTTCGATTAACTTTTCAACATCAAGATTTAGAATATTTACTCCTCTTTTACCCATAATACCTCTCCCTTCTATTTTTGTCACATAAAAGAATTACCCTTACAATATTCATTTTAACATTTTTTTGGCAAAAAAATAAAGTTTTTCTCGATAAGCTTCTTTAACTTTTGGAAAAAATATCATATACTGTGTTGATTTAGGTAGTATAATAATTGTAATACGATTTTATGGAGGAAATATTTAATGGAAGTAAAGTTTATTCAAAGAATACAGCGGGCAATAGACTATATTGAAGATCGACTACATGAAAGCATACAAATTGAAGACGTTGCAAAGGCAGCTTATATGTCCCAATCCGCCCTATACAACATGTTTTCTAGCCTTACTGGCACATCTGTGAAGGAGTATATTAGAAACAGAAGATTATCCTTATCTGCTTATGACTTAATATTTACCGATATGCGGATTCTTGATATAGCAGTTAAATTTCAATATTCCAGCTACGAATCCTATTCTAGAGCCTTTAAAAAGGTATACAAAATATCCCCTAACAAATATAGAAGGAATGGGGAATACACAAACATTTATCCTAGAGTAACATTGCGATTCAGATATTATACTGGGGGTAATGATATGGTAGATATGGATGTTAAGAGAGACTTCTTAATAGAGGAGCATCTTCAAGATACCGATGGTTACATTTTAAGTTTAGATATAGATGATTTTAAAGACATTAATATAAACTACGGATATAGTATCGGGGACAAAGTACTTAAAGAGATTCCCGAAAGAATTCAGTCTGTATTCCAATGTTATCAAATATCTGCAGATGTTACACATGTCAATAGTGATGAATTTGTTGTAATAATCAAAGAAGATACCAGTTCCTATATTCATGAGCTAACCCATGATATTATCAATGTATTAAATACTGAATTTACTTATGGGAACATCTCCATTAAGATTTCTGTGACCATGGATATTTCCAAGTTTTCTTTAGATCAGAATGATGAAGATTTAATAAAGAATGCCCAAAGGACCCTTCAGATAACAAAGGAAAAGAGGAATCAAAGGTACATCCCTTTAGATTAATCAAGACTTTTAGACAAATTGATCCCCAGTGCTAAAAGCTTTAGCCTAGAGGGATCTTTTTTATTTGTTATTTGCATTTAGGGATATTACGACTGAAGTCTTCTTAGCTATAAAACAGGTTAATATAAAGGCCGCCACTAGACGGGTACCAATTATTATAAAGCCATTAGCACCTACTGCAACAAACAAAAGAGTATCTTCGAATACTGCATGACAGGTGGCTAAAAAAATAGTAATGATTAGTAGATCTCGTTTTGTTAATTCCCCTTCTTTAGCACTTTGTATGATTACACCAGCACCATAGGATAGTCCAAATATAATTCCTACCAATAATGGCAATACAGCTTCATCAGAGGTTTTAAAAATTCTGCTTAGAAAGTTGAAGGGCTTCGTAATTTTATCCAATATTTTAAAATCCTTTAATACCTGTAGTGCAATCATTATTGGGATTATAATAATTGCTATTGAGTAGACTGAATGAATACTTCCAAAAAATCCTTCCTTTAATACTTCCATTATGATATTAAACCCCCTAACCTACCCAAAATTACACCAGAAGCAATTGCCAGCATCAACCTAACTGCAACGACTTTAAATCCACTTATGCCGAGCTTTTTCGTTACTGCTGTCTCCACTAAAAGAGAATGGGAAAAGGACAGCATCATGGCTATTACCGTTACCTCTAAAGGACTTAGTTCTATTGCTTTAATGGCGCCTATTGCAGCATAAAGGTTTAGTACATTCCCTAAAACAAGAACTATTGCTGCTTCACCAGACAAATTAAAGAGGGCCATTATTGGTCTAAAGGCATCTGCAATCCAATTTATGATAACCGTATGTTTTAAAATTGTAATAATAAAGTATACTGGAATAATGATTTTCCCTAGCATCCAGGTTGTTTCTAGTCCCTTTTTGAATCCTGTTTTAATGGAGTTTATCAGCATGATTTATTCATCTCCTTAGGCTACATAGGTTTCGTTACCCTTATTATTATAGCAAGTTTTTTATCTATAGCACTAGGATTTTTTAAGTGCCTATTAAAAAATATACAAAAACAGATTCAGCAATCCCATAAAACTACTGAATCTGTTATTTTGATTTACTCATCTATTGCTTTACAATAACTGATACACCATCTGGTATTACCGTAACGCTGGCATCCTTACCCTTTATTTCAAAGGCCATTTTCATAGCCTCCTCCAATGTATAGGCATGTAACATGTGCATATCTGTAACCATCTTAGAATCACATTGATCTGTAACAAGAATTACTTTGTGCTTAATTAATAATCTTGCTAAAATTTGTGATTCCCATTGATCTGGAATGGTTTTTTCCATCGGAATTTTCATTATGGTATCCATAACATCTTGTGCTGTTTTGTGGTCTAAAAAGGTCTGGTAGAAAGCTTCTCCACCATGGCCATCATTACATGCAGAGGCTATGATGATTACTGCATCCTCCTTGGCTGTGGCCTCAGCTGCCGTCATTCCCTTTACTGTCTGATAGATATTCTGATCTAATGGATATCCTCCATTGGAAGTAACCACAATATCGGCAGGAACAGGCTCTACACTGGCTAAGCCTGTAACAAATTCACAGCCCTCTTTATGGGCCAGCTCTCTATTACCTGCATAAGCACTTATAATCTTTTTGTTAGCATCGATCACAACATTTAATATAAAAGCTAAATTGGCAGCTTCTGCAGCATATAACATGTCCTTATGAATAGGATTTCCTTCTAGAACTCCTGTACGAGATTTCTCATGATATATAAACTGTGAGCAATGATTTGCCAACACCGTTGTTCTACCAGCTACCCCGGGTAATACACTCTTTCTCCCCCCTGAGAAACCAGCAAAGAAGTGGGGCTCGATAAAGCCTTCAGAAATTAACAGATCCGCCTCCATAGCCATTCGGTTAAGCCAAAGCTCCCCACCCGAGGGTAATATCCCTACTTTAACTAGGGTGCTTTCATCAAAGCAGTTGTGGTTTATAAACCTCTCATTTTTTACAAGCTCTTCACCGAATTTATTCAGCATTTCTGCTTCGGTAGTGGGTCTATGAAAGCCTGTAGCTATTAATATGGTAATATCTGCTTCAGGATTACCCTCCCGGATTTCTTTCAACACGATTGGCAGGGTAATGCTACTTGGAACGGGTCTTGTATGGTCACTGGTAATGATGACAACTTTTTTCTTCCCAACAGCCAAGTCCCTTAATGGTGGTGAAGCAATTGGCTTATCTAAAGCCTTTCTAACAATTGTTGCCTCTGGATCATCAGTCTTAAAATGATGGGCCTTTGACTCTAATATTCCCTTTAGATTTTGATCAGGGACTTTTAGATCAACAAACCCCCTGGAATAGGGTATTTTTATGATAGCCATCCTTTTCTCCTCCTTGTATTAAATACAAGCAAATGATTGCAGCGCTAATAACAGGGCTGCAACCAATTACTTGCCATGTCTTTATTCTAAATCAAATATTTTACCTGGATTCATGATGTGGTTTGGATCCCATGCTTTTTTAATGGCCTTCATAAGGTTTAGCTCCACAGGATTGATTACTTCTTTTAAGTAATTTTTACGTTTTAAGCCTATACCATGCTCACCACTAATCTTTCCTCCAAGCTTTTTAGTTACCTCATAAAGTTCTCTAAGGGCTTTAGGTTCTATTTCATGCCAATGCTCCATTGTATGATTTGGATTTTTAACTAAGGTTGCATGGAGGTTACCATCACCAGCGTGACCATAGCAAGGGATTTTTATATCATACTTTTCTGAGATTCTGTCTAACTCAGGAATGATATCTGGAATGGTTGCAATAGGTACAACTATATCCTCTAAGCTTTGAACAGGGCTTACAACCTTAAAGGCCTCTGCAATATTACGTCTTACACTCCATATTCTTTCTTGAGTGGTATAGTTATCTGCAACATAAACCTCAATAGCTCCATTATCCATACAAAGGTCCCCTATTGACTCAGTATCCTTCTCAACCTGCTCTGCATTGGTTCCGTCCACCTCTATTAACAGCATTGCGCCGCAATCCTGATAGGGAAGACTTTCATTTAAATATTCACAGGAGGTTTTAACCGATAACTTATCCATAAACTCAATTCCTGTTGGTATTAAACCCTTCGCCATAATTACTGGAACACAATCGATGGCATCCTTAGGATTTTTGTATAGCACCAATAGGTTGGATTTAGCTGTTGGTAAACCCGTTAACTTTATAGTAGCCTTCGTTACAATACCCAAGGTACCTTCAGACCCAACTATTAGCTGTTTCAGATCATATCCACTAACATCCTTCGATAGCTTGCCACCAAGCTCAACAATTTCACCGGTGGGGGTTACCAATTCCATACCCATAATGTACCGACCAGTAACTCCATACTTAACAGCTTTACCCCCTCCAGCATTTTCCGCAATATTGCCTCCTAGAAAACAGGTTTCTAAGCTCATGGGATAGCCTGCATAGAATAATCCTCTATCCTTAATAAGGGCATTAACCTCATTGGTAACAATACCAGTCTCTAAAACCATCATCATATTTCCATCATCTATTTCTAGCACCTTATTCATTTTTTCTATTGAAAGAAGGATTCCACCAAAGGTAGGTATTGCTCCCCCAGATAATCCACTACCTGCTCCCCTTGGAGTTATAGGTATCAGCTCTCTATTTGCCAGTTTAACGATTTTAGCAATTTCTTCAGTTGTTGAGGGTGTCACTACAACTTCGGGCATATGACCATATTCTTCGGCTGATGTTTCATCATGAGAATAGGCTTCCATTTTTTCTTGGTCAGAAAAAACGTTTTTAGGGCCTAAAATTTCTACTAATTCATCAACTATTTTTTTAGTCACGGGATTATATCTCATTTATTTTCCCTCCTTCTTATAATTTTCCAATCTTTGATTTAGCTTTGGAATTACCTCAAATAGGTTTCCTATAATACCAAAGTCTGCTAATTGAAAAATATTGGCATCGGGATCTGTATTTACTGCAATGATGGTTTCTGAGGTCTTTATACCAGCTAAATGCTGAATTGACCCAGATATACCTGCACAAATATACAACTTTGGAGAAATGGTTTTACCGCTTAGTCCTATTTGATGGGGGTAGGGTAACCATCCTCTATCTACGGCATCTCTACTGGCACCTACTACGCCATCAAAACGTTTAGCCAGCTCTTTTAGCATACCAAAATTCTCTTGCTTTTTCATACCCTTACCGCCAGCAACTACAACCTCAGCCTCTTCGATATTTACAAATTCCTCTAAGTCCTTTCTAAAGCCAATCATTTCAACACGATTATCTACCAGCTCATCCTTTAGACTCAATCTAATGATTTTACCTACTCTACCGGTATCTTCAGGGAGAGGTCTACTGGATTTCGGTCTAACGGTAGCCATTTGTGGGTCATGGTTGGGTGTCTTTATAGTAGCCATTATGTTTCCACCTATGGCAGGTCTTGTTTGTAACAAGTGCTTGGTTCCTTCTTCGATATCTAATTCTGTACAATCGGCAGTTAATCCAGTGTTAACCTGAATCGCTACATAAGGCATTAAGCTTCGACCACTGGAGGTGGCTGCAGCCAGTATTGTATGAGGTTTGTATTCTCTGATTAAATCAGAAAGAACATTACTGTGGGTTTCAACTATAAAATTTTCTAATCTTGGATCATCGATAAAATAAACGTTATCGGCTCCTCTATAGATCAATTCTTGAAGGGCTTCATCACTTACATTGCTGCCTAGTAACACTGAGCATAGCTGAGTATTCATCTTATCAGCCAGCTTTCTACCTCTACTTAAAAGCTCAAAGGATACACCCCTGAGTTTACCCTTACTTTGCTCTGCAATAGTCCAAACGTAACTCATCTAGATCCCTCCCTATATCAATTCTTTTTCTTCTAAAAATTTAATTAACTCATCAATGGCTGCATTAATTCCCTCTTCACCATTAGCACTTACCATTTTTCCGCCCCTTGTAACCTTAGGGTAATCAATCTTTACAACCTTAGTTGGAGAACCCTTTAATCCTAAGGATCCTTCATTTAAGTTCATATTCTCAGTAGAAAAAACAGGAATTTCTGTAGCTCGCGCCTTCTTCTTACCCCTTAGGGTTGGAAGTCTAGGATCACTAACCTCCTTAACCACTGTTAAAAGGGTAGGTAGGGGCATTTTTAATATTTGATAACCCTCCTCCACCAGACGCTCAACGGTTATATGGGTATTGGTAACCTCATCCACATGGCTTACATAGGTTGCCAGGGGAATATTTAACCATGCTGCAATACCAGGTCCTACCTGGCCGGTATCTCCGTCAGTTGCCCGTTCACCAGCTAGTACTAAATCAAAGCTACCCATATTCTTAATAGCTTCTGATAATGTATATGAAGTTGCCCAAGTATCAGCTCCGGCAAATTTTCTATCTGTAATCAGTATTCCATCATCACAGCCCATTGCGATTGCTTCTCTAAGTGCTTTTTGTGCAGATGGAGGGCCCATAGTGCAAACAGTAACCTTCCCACCATGGATTTCCTTTAATTGAATCCCTAACTCAATAGCATATAGATCTAGAGGATTGATAACACTTTCAACTCCGTCACGAATCATCGTTCCTGTTTCTTTATCCATCTTAACGTTACTGGTTTCTGGAACTTGCTTTATTGGAATAATTATGTTCAATTTCATTCCCTCCTATTTTTTTATTTCTGTACACAGGTAATAATTGTAAATCATTAACAAATGGATATCAATGCAGGATAACTCAAATAATCTATCCTGCATTGAATGATTAATCTTGATGGTTGGTTAATTCTCGTTCAACAAAATCTAGATGATTAAACATGGCTTTCTTTGCCAAGGATGGATTTCCATCTTTAATAGCAACATAAATATCGTAATGCTGCTGAAATAATTTTTCTGGGTTGCCTTTTTTGCTATAGAGATATTGTCTACTGGTACGCATATTTTGTACCACCAAATCCGAGATCATATTCATTAGCTTTACTAGTGTTTTATTCTTAGTTGCTTCAGCAATAGCATAATGGAACATTGCATCGTTCTCTTCCCCCAAGATTTTTTTCTCCAAATCTACTTCCATTAATTCTATTGCTTTGCTAATTTTACTTAAATCATCATCATCCGATCGCATAGCTGCCAGCTCTGCCGCCTGGGCCTCCATAATTTTTCTAACCTCCAGCAGCTCAATGCTGGCCTCTCTATCTAACATCATAAATAGGGCTAGAGGTTCTATTAATGATTGCTGAGATACTTCTGAAATAAAGGTTCCGTCGCCCTGCTTACTCTCCAGTACCCCAAGGAAATCCAATGCGCTCAGGGCCTCCCGTACTGAAGTGCGGCTAACCTTAAGCTTGTCAGCCAGTTCCTTTTCTGACATAAGCTTATCTCCAGGTTTTAGTTCCCCCTGCCTCATTAATTGATTTATTTGATCTACAATTTGTTGGTAGACCCTTTTGGTTTTTATAGGCTTAAACATCTCTCCATCTCCTAGAATCCTCTAACCTATTGGATTTTTGTTTTAGAATAATCCTGGCACTAGAGCCATTGAAATGTATGCAACGATACCTACCACGATTGCATAGGCAAAGGCAGGAATTGCATTGGTACGAATAACACGTCCTTCCTTACCTAGTACACCAACTGTTGTACAGGCTGCAACTACGTTATGGACACAAATCATGTTACCTGCGGCACCACCAACAACCTGAAGACCTAAGATTACAAGCCTTGACATACCGATTTGATCTGCAACTCCATACTGGAAGCCAGAGAATAGTATGTTAGAGGTTGTGTTACTACCTGACATAAAGGCTCCTAGTATACCTATGAATGGAGCAAAAATAGGCCATACTCCACGGAATATATCCGCAGCTGCCTTAGAAAGGGCAACCATCATACCTACCTCACCAGAGCTATTGTTTCCGGAGTTAAGCATAACTTGTACCATTGCTATTGCAAAACCAAGTGCAATTGCTGCTGGAATAACCTGCTTAATAGAAAGCTTCCAGGTTGCTTTGACTTTTTCTCCACTCATCTTGTGCATAAAGGCTGTTAGGATGGCTACAAGGATGAAGGGAACTGTTCCAGGTAAATATAAATATTGAAGGGCATAATTTAATTTCGTACCCAATATACCCTTTATAGATAAAGTAAAGGTAGAACTAGTTAATATTGGCTTCAATCCAAGTTCTGGTATTCTTGTAACAACCAGTATTACAGATACCAAAATATATGGAAGCCAAGCCATAAAGGGGCTGATTTCCTTTTCTGTAGTTTCAGAAGTTGCTGCTACTTCTTCAATACCTACCCATGAGCTATCCCATTTTGACTTATTGGCAAAGTCCCAAGGGGTTTTAGGCTGTAGAAAGCCCTTCTTTGTAGCTGTAACTACTATAGCTATGGCAATTAAACCACTGGCTAATGAAGGCAATTCTGGTCCTATAAATCTGGCAATTAGCAAATATGGAACCGTAAAGGATAAACCAGCAAAGATTGCAAATGGAGCTACTTCAAATCCTTCCTTAAAGGATTTCTTCTCGCCAAATAGCTTAGTCATCATACAGACGATAATCAGAGGTAAAAATATTCCCATTACAGCATGGGGTATAGAAGCCCAAATACCAACATTTTGCAAGAAAGTATCTCTCGTAAAGCCTGCACCTTCGATCTGAGCCATGATTTCTGGTGTTCCCAGAATGGAGGATACTCCACCTAGAATTGGGGTACCAACGGCACCAAAGCTTACAGGAGTACTGTTACCCACTAAAGCCAGCATAGCTGCTGCAAGGGGCGGGAAGCCTAATCCAACCATTAATGGTCCTGCTAAAGCTGCAGGAGTTCCGAATCCAGCTGCCCCCTCGATGAAGGCCCCAAATAGGAAGGCAATTATAATTGCTTGAACTCTTCTATCTGGACTAATTCCATAGAAGGTTTTGTTGATGGCCTTGATTGCACCACTATTCTTTAAAGTATTCATTAATAGGATTGCACCAAAAACGATAATTAGAATATTAAACGCACTTAGTCCACCAAAAACTGTAGCTCCAGCCAGCCATTGGAAAGGCATTTTCCAAACAAAGGCTGCTAAAATTGCTGCCAAAATCCAAGCTAAAGGCATAACCTTCTTAGCTGGCCAGTTGAAGGCAACCATTAGAACCACCGTTAAAACAATAGGTAAAGAAGCTAACAATGCTAATAACATTAAATAAAACCTCCTTATAATTTTTCCGAAAACGTTTTCAAGCTGATCACGATGTCAGATTGATCTCATCAACCCTCCCTTCAAAAATATGGTCACCCACTCATCGGGTGGTCTTACCAAATAAATATTCAATATTTTTATATTAATTCCTTCTTTTTTCTGAAAATTTCTAAAGTTTTTTATTGTTATTTTTTTAACTTTTAATCTCCTGTAAATGTTGGCATTCCGTTGTTCTATTGGTGCAAATCTCCACATAACCTAGAAGCTAGTGGTTATTTATTTAACTAATAGTGTGCAATTTAAAATTCATTTATCTGAATTTTTAAATTTCAACAGTTATCTAGCAGGGAAAACCAATAATATGTTGAATATAATAAACCAATTTATGCTAAATAAATTTATAGCAAATATATAAGAAGGGGGTAGTTTTATGTCTTTAGTAAGTACTGTTTTCGCCCAACGATTGGTAGAATTAATTAACAAGGAGACTCAACAAAATGCACACTTTTTCGGCGATGGAGGTGTGATTATAGCCACAACTCAACCAGAACGTCTGGGGACAGTCCACCAGGGGGCTAAAGACATCATGGCAGGAAAGCTTGATTATATCGCAATAACCGAGGAAATGACTAAGACTATGAGTGGTACAAGACCTGGATTTAGCATAGGAATAGACACCAATGGAAGAAGAATTGGTGCTATAGGAATATCTGGAGAGCCCCAACAAATGAAGCCCATTGCTTTACTGGCAAGCAATCTAATAGCGTTAGAGTATGAGCGTGTGGAATTTCTTACTCGAATGAATTCAATGGCAGAGGATATAAATGAAAGTATACAAGAATCATCAGCCGGTCTTCAGGAGCTTTCAGCCACCACCGATCATCAAGCAGAAGCCATTATGGAATTAAACTCAATGATTAAAGCCACGAAGGAACAGGTTCTTGAAACCAACAAAATAATCGATTTGATTCACTCCATATCAAAGCAAACCAATATTTTGGGAATCAATGCCTCTATAGAAGCCGCAAGAATTGGTGCTGAAGGCAAGGGCTTTAATATAGTTGCCAACGAAGTGCGAAAGCTTGCTGAAAGCACTGCCACCTCTGTAAATCAAATCAGTAGGGTATTAAAAAATATTCAAGATATGATTACCACTGCATCTGACCAGATTGAAAGCTATACCCATTCTTCTAAGGAGCAACTTTCTGTAGTTCATACCCTTACGAAGGAATTAGAAAATATCGCAATATCCGTTGATGATTTTACTCAAAAATTAAAATAAAAGAAGGAGGTGCCCAGGCACCTCCTTCTAGATTGAAGACAAAGTATTCAAGATGTAGACTGATCAAAAGCCCTTAGTTTCGAGACGCAAATTTCATCATATTTTTTCCATTGAAGAAATCAATTAAGAATCTTTATTTTTTTTGCTCCATGGCTTTGATGACTTTGATTTTTCCTTTTTTACTACTATTTATGAGACCTAAGAAGCTACCAGCAATACCTAAGGTTCCACTGAAGAGGATCAACATCAAAACTAAACCCTTAATTAAACCATTTATTGGTGGCATAGGGATAAAGGGTAGGGGCCCCTGAATTTGAGAATATAGTGCCATTAAAGCAAAGGAGGTCATGACGGCAGCCAACAATCCCCCCGCTAGATTTAATAACAAACCCTCCAAAATAAAGGGCATAGCTATAAAGCCTTCTGGAGCACCAAGAAGCCTAAGGGTGTTGATTTCCTCTTTATTATTGTATACCCCCTGTCTAATAATATGAGCTATAGCAACTAATGTAGCGACTCCAACGGCAACCACAACAAGAAGTCCAATCCTCTTAATAAGACCCCCCATCTCCCTTAGCCTTATAAGAATCTCTCGATTATCTCTAATATTCTCAATCTCTGGTATGCTTTCCAGAGTACTAATAACAGCATCTATTTCATGAATATCGATTTTTACCTCAACAAAAGAGTTAAAAGGGTTATCGTCAAAATGCTTTAAAACTTCCGCATCCTTACCTAAAATATCCACCATTCTATTATAGGCTTCATCAGCATTGATTAATAGGGCTGTTTCCACCCCATCGACGGTCATGACTCTATTAACTAACTCCTCAATTTCTTCATCCTGTAGATCCTCATGATAATAAAAATTGATTTCTGCCTCTCCTTGGATTACCTCTACAACATCATTACTTATCCACCAGCCTGCAATCATCATTGCCAAAATAAAAAACATTAGGGATGTGCTTACTAGAGACAAAAGATTTGACAGAGGGTTAAGCCTTAATATAGTTCCTACTTCCTTTAAGAAGTACCCGATATTTTTGAAAAAGTATTTCATACTCCTTCCACCCAACCCTTCTCCATTAGATTCCCTGCCTCCATTACAATGTGTCTACAATCAAGAAAATCTTCTATTAGATGAGTAGCATGGGTAGTAATGATAATAGCGGTTTCATCTGAGCTAAAGGAGGACAAAAGCTCCAGCATTTTTACAGCATTCTCCTTATCTAAATTTCCAGTTGGTTCATCTGCCAATATCAACGAAGGTTTTCTTACCACCGCTCTTGCAATGGCCACCCTTTGAGATTCTCCCCAAGATAAATTTTCCACCATAGAGTTAACCTTGTGATTTAGTCCTACCCTAGCTAAGGCATCATGGGCCATTTCTTCCATACTTCTTGTGGAAAACCTCAAAAACCGCATGCCCATTAGAACATTTTCCAATGCCGTTCGACCTTTAATTAGCCTAAAATCTTGAAAAATAGGACCCATCATGGTTCTTATCTTCTGAATATCCTTAGAGCTGCATTGGGAAATTGATTCGCCAAGTATATTTAATGTTCCCTTAGTGGGGGCCTCAATCCCCATAAATAACTTTAATAAGCTGGTTTTTCCCGACCCACTGGCCCCTGTAATATAAAGGATATTCCCAGGGCTTATCCTCAAATTTATATTTTTTAAGGCCTCTGTACCATCGGGATATCTCAGAAAAACATTTTTTGCTTCTATCATATCGTCACCTCCAACTCTAAAAAAACACTGGAACTACCAACATTTCTATATATCCATCCTTCATTTCTATTGAAGTAATTCGATTCTTACCCAGCAGGGGCTTGAGATTTATCTCTAGGTAGCCTTCCTTAAAGAGCTCTTCTAGGGAAGCATCCTCCAGCGGAAGCCCATAAAAGGCTCCTTCCTTTACCACATATCTTAAAATATTTCCATCTACTATTTGAAAGCTTCCTTGGAGAAGGAGTCTATGACTTGGTAGGCTCATTTCAATAGCACCAACATTAAAGCTAAACTCTAATTCAGGAAGCTTAGCGTTATCCTCTATAAGATGATTAAAGGCATCCTCATTGATGGTTCCTTTAATTCTGGGAAATTGAAAGGTGGTTTCTAAAGCCTCTGGAGGTAGATTTCCCTCCTCAATCATGGTGGTAAACTCACCAGTCACCTGGATAAACAATGGTTTTAATTGATTCCACAATAGAGTAACATTCTCTAAATTTCTTTGGTAAACCTCTCTTTCATCCTCTAGGGCAGCTAAACGTTGATTTAACTCTTCCTTAAGAATATTCTTACTGATCAAAGTCTCCCTTAGGTCTTGTTGTTTTTCAAGGAGGAAATCTCCCATAGAATCTAACTTAAGCTTATCAGCTTGTATTTGAGCTTTGCTTTCTTCCATTTCTTCTAAGAGGTCTCCAGTATTTTTGGTTAGATCCCTCAATGTATTTAATCTTCTTAAAAAATCCCCAAGAGATTGGGAATTCAAAAGGATTTCTAGGTAGGTACCCGGTCCCCGTCTTTGATAGCTTTGGAGGACCAGCTCTAAGTCTTTTCTTTTTTTGCTATAAGTTACCTCTTGCCGGCTCAGCAGCTCTTCTAATTCCCTCATCTCTTTATTTATTTCATCTATTTCCTGGGTAATTTCTTCTTCCTCCATCTCCATAGCTTCGATATCCTGTGTTAGGGTAAATAGACTTTCCAGTACTCGCCTCTCCTCCTCTGATATTTCTTTCAGCCTTTCATGGATTTCTGTATGGGGCTCCATCTGACCAGTGGCAAAATTAGTCTGCTGGCCAAAAAAAGCAATCATACCTAATAGCAGAAATATTACAGAATATCTTCTCTTACCTTTAACCATTGGTACTCCTCCTTGTGTTGAATCTTAGGAGCAAATTATAATATATCTATAAAACATATATTCGCTATAATTCCTTTAATTCCTTGTATTTCAGGTTATTTAAAGCAAAAAAAAAGCAACCTTCGGTATAAACTCTCAGTTCTTTAAAGAGGGAATACCTATGTTGCTATTTTATATCAATCAATTATTTCTTCAAGCAATTTTCATCTTCAGTTTCTGTTCTTTCTCCTATTAGCTTTTCAGCCATTTCCCATGCAATCACTTCACAGCCTTTAAAATCTTTATCTTTAGGAGAAGAGTTTGCCTCTATCGTTGGACCTACCTGCTGCCATTTGATATCTTCAATAAATTTTTGTAAGGTGGAAACCCCTCCACCACTCCAGGATGCTGTACCAAAAATACCTACATACCGATTTTTCAATTGGGAGTTTTGAATCTTATGTATGAGGGTTTCCATGGAAGGAAATAGTCCAGTGTTATAGGCACAGCTTCCTAAAATAAGCCCCTTAAATCTCCAAATATCACTAATTATATAGGATGGATGAGTTTTAGATGAATCGTAGATCCTAATATTCTTAATTCCCTTTTCTGAGAGGTTCCTGGCAATAAAGTCTGCCATTTTTTGAGTATTTCCATACATGGAGCCATAAACAATTACCACACCCTCCTCTGTTTCTGCCTTCGACCATCGATCATAATAGTCCAATATACAAGAAGGATTATTTCTCCATACGGGGCCATGACCAGGGGCAATCACCTTCAAATCTATTCCAGCGTCTGTAAGCTTATTTAAGGCTTTTTGAACCATCATCCCATACTTGCCAACAATATTAGAATAATATCGCCTGATCTCGTCAGTATAAAATTCCAGATTAACCTCATCATCAAAAATACCCCCATCTAGAGTACCAAAGCCTCCAAAGGCATCAGCTGAGAACAACACCTTCTCATTAACCTCATAGGTCATCATGGTTTCTGGCCAATGAACCATAGGTGTTAAATAAAACTTTAGCTGGTGCTTACCCAAATCTAATTCATCGCCATCATTTATAATGTGAAGATTCCTCACACCTCCATAGAAGCTCTCAATTAAATCAAAGGTTTTCTTATTACCTACAATAGTAACCTCGGGATATCTTTCCTTTACAGCCTTTATAGCCCCTGAATGGTCGGGTTCCATGTGGTTAATAATTAAATAGTCCACTTTTTTATCCCCTATTATACTACCCACCTTCTCAATAAAGGCATCCATTTTAGTGCTTTTTACTGTATCTATTATTGCAACCTTTTCGTCGTTAATTAGATAGGCATTATAGGAAACTCCTTTATCCAAGGGCCAAAGGTTTTCAAAAAGATGGGTTTCCCGATCATTGACTCCAACATAATGTATCCCTTCACTTATTGCAACAGTATTAATCATCCGTCATCCTCCTTTACTATACATCTACTTATATATAATACCATTTAATCACTAGATTATAACAGGTTTTGGAAAATTATTTTAATGAAGAAAGAAGCCATAAAAGCAGCAAAAGATTGTTAAAAAGATTAAAGGATTATCTTGATTTGCAGTAGTAGTACCCTGGTACTTGTATTATAATTTAAACAACATTCAAACAATCTTATAAAGAATAAAAGGGGAGGAACATACTGTGACTAATTTACTTAATATAAAACTATCAGCCTGCCTATAGAATCATCGATTTAAGGGTTTTTGAGGATACCTTCAATCTCAATAATTTATAAGAGTCTTTTAATTTTTGGAAATACCTTGGTGGCTGTATCATAAAAAACTTCCTGATGGTATTCCTCTGGAATCAGTTCCCTTACAAATTCAATATAGGGGGCAATTGGCACCAAAGGCCAATCAGTTCCAAACAAGAATTTAGAATAATTATCACAAAAAGCCAGGCCATGTCTCAAATGATGAAAAAATAAGGGAGAATCCTTTAAACGTTTTATAGTTTTATCATTTCCAACCATCAATCCCGATAGATCTGCAAACATATTGGAGTTTTTATATACAACCTCCGCAGCATCTAAGCACCAGGGGTCACCAAAATGGGCCATTACAAAGTTCACCCATCTATGTTTTACTGCAATCTCATCTAAGGTTAAGGGATGGGAATATTTCAAAAGTCCTTCATCGGAGAGAGTATCTCCTGTATGGAAGACCACTGGCACCTTATATTTTTCAGCCAACTCATATACCGGCTTATATACCTCATCATATCCATAGAAGGGATAATAGCCTAAATAAACCTTTAAGCCAACCACCTCAGGTCTTTGTAGCCTTAATTCCAATTCCTTTATTTCTTCTCTTCCCAGCTTATAGGGATTAATCCCTAGACAATAGACAATATTTGAGGGAATTTTGTCCTCTAAATCAATTCCCATAGGGGTTGATGTATTATGATCGGGCAACCTGCCAGAATTGGTTTCAGTTAAACCCATGGCAATGCCTAATACTACGTTAGAAGCCTTGTACTCATGAACTAAGCCATTGCAGGAATAATCAACGGTGGATTTTTCTACAGCAATGCTTTTAAATTCTTTTATATTTGATAGATGCATATGGGCGTCTATGATTTTCACCTTTTCACCACTCTCCAAGTAAAATTATGATAGTTTTTCATCAGTATGGGCCTCCCTTTAAACCTCGTTGTATCTAAAGCACCCTACAAGGTGATCGTTAATGACCCCAATGGCTTGTAAATGGGCATAGATGATGGTTGAGCCTAAAAATTTAAAGCCCCTTTTCTTTAAATCCTTGCTGACTTTATCTGAAAGGTCAGTTTTAGCAGGGACCTCCTCTATGGCTGTCCATTTATTTTTGATGGGCTTATTGTCTACAAAGCCCCAAATGTATTTATCAAAGCTTCCAAACTCCCTTTGAACCTCTAAAAATCTATTGGCATTATTAATAGAGGCTTCTATCTTTTTTCTATTTCTGATAATGCCAGAATTATTCAATAGGTCAGCTATTTTATCCTCGTCATACCGAGAAACCTTTACAGGATCAAAGCCATCATAGGCCTCTCTATAATTCTCTCTTTTTTTCAGGATTGTTATCCAGCTTAGGCCAGCTTGAGCAGATTCCAGTACCAAGAACTCAAAATGTTTTTGCTCATCATGAAGAGGAACACCCCATTCCTCATCATGATATTTTATGTATAAATCATTTCCTTCACACCAAGGACATCTTTCCATTTATAGCCCCCCATTTTCCATTTTCAACTTTCAATTTTCAATTTTTTTCTATGTTGATATTTCAGATTTCTCCCCACAGCTTGGACAGGTGACCCTTATCCTCCCCTTGTTTTTAGGCAATCTTAGCTTAGTGCTACATCCTTTACAGCCTACTACAATATAATCTAACAAAGCTTCAATTCTTCCTTTATCTAGTCCTACCACCACTTGATCTCCAATAACAAAGGCTGGAACTCCCTGTAAGCCCCTTCTTGCAAACTCAGTCCTAGCTATGGGGTTATCATTAACATCCATTTCTTCATATAAAATCCCCTTAGACGAAAGAAACTCCTTCGCAGTGTAGCAATGGGGTCAGGTTTTACTGGTGAACACAATTACCTTCTTCATTTAAACACACCCTTTCTTCCTTAACTCTATTCCTCTCCTTCATCCAACAAAAGCCCTGCAAAGGGTATATCAGCGGGGGCTAAGGCGATTTCTTTAAGCTCCAAAGGTTTTACCCAAAGGATTTTATCATGATCTACAAGCTTAATTTCACCCCTTAAGATTCTCCCTCTGTAAGCCATAAGTCTAATAACAAAATCCTCATAGCTATGGATGCTTTCCCCAACATAATCCTGAACCTCAATATCCAACTCCATCTCTTCCTTTAGCTCTCTAACTAAACAATCCTGAGGACTTTCCCCTTCTTCAATCTTTCCTCCGGGGAACTCCCAAAGACCCTCCATGGCTATTCCCTTTCTTCTTCTAGCGATAAGCACTTCTTTGCTTTCATTTTCTAATATAATGGCTGCTACATCCAGCATTTCATCACATCCTATTAAGGAAATTATAACATTATTATACCCCTATTTTTATCATGTAACAGGATATTATCATAACTCTATAATTGAATAATACAAACCCATCCTATATAATATTTAAAGTAAGGCTTTATTACATAAAATATAACAGCCATGGAGGACATCAATGGATAACTTTCTTTTGCAAATAATCTTAGCTCTTCTAATCATTTTTACCGCCAGTACCATACAGGGGATAACCAGCTTTGGATTCTCGTTAGTTGCCCTACCCCTTTTAGGAATGCTTTTACCCTTAAAGGTGGTGGTTCCAGTACTGATCCTATTTAGTTTGTTGTTAAATTGTACAATTCTTTATCATATCAGAAAGAGTATTAATCTGAAACAAATCTTAATATTAACCATAGCGGGCATTATCAGCACCCCCTTTGGAGCCTATATTTTAATGGCTGCTGAAGAGAGTACCCTGAAAATAGTCATTGGTGTAATTATCGTAATTTCAGCCCTCCTAAATCTTTATGGCTTTAGAGTGAAGGTTAAAAATGAAAAAGTGGCTTTTTTTCCAGTGGGGATTATGAGTGGACTATTAAATGGTAGTGTGTCCCTTGGGGGCCCGCCAGTTGTTCTCTTTTTATCTAATCAGGATGTTGATAAGCAAAGATTTAGAGCCAACCTCACCACTTATTTTTTAATACTAAATGTGGTTACAATACCCACCTATTTCTTCAGTGGCTTAATAACCTCCGAGGTACTAAGATATTCATCTTATTTACTTCCTGGACTAATCATTGGTACCTTTACGGGTATAACCTTAGGCAATAGGGTGAATGAATCCCTCTTTAAGAAGCTTACCTTAACCTTAATCCTTGCCATGGGTATTTTATCTATAGCCTCTGGATTGTAAAGGAAGCTAAGGAAAGGAGAAAGATCATGAAAAAAAAGCTTTCAAGCTTATTTAAAACCAATTATAACTACGAAGAAGACGATTATGATAAATTGAAGAATACCTCTAAAAACAAAAACAAGTATAAGTGCTTTACAACTAAGGGCACCATGAAGACCTTGGAATTTGACTATGAAGAGGATTCTTATGAACCAGAAAAGAATCGGTAATCTTTGAGCTATTCTTTTTAACCAAATGGGACAAGAGAGAGTTGATATGCTCCCCCTGTCGCATTTAATTTTATAAGCTACTAGCCCATTCCTTGGCCCTTTTAATGGCATTGCCTGTATCCTTTGTCAAGGGCTCAAAAAAGTCTATCTCACCAGCTATATTGCTATTCTTAAGCTGATTCCTCATATTGATTAGGGTTTTAGCATTTTGTCCTCCATGGGTGCTAAAAAGCCCAATGGTTTTTCCACTAAAATCAACGGTAGACAAAAGAGTGGCAATGGGTGGGGTATAGGTCCAAGCCCACACTGGGGTTCCAATAAGAATCAAATCGTAATCTCGGGGATTTACCTCAAAGGGCAAAAGCTCTGGTTTCTTTTTCATAACCACCTGACTTCCTCCCCAAAGATATTTAGAAAACCCCGTAGATTTCAGCTCTTTTTTAGGCCTTAGCTGTAGTAGATCAGCTCCAATGGCCTCTGCCATAGCCTCTGCCACAAGCTTTGTATTGCCTTCAAAGGAATAGTAAATTACCAACTTCTTAATGTTTTTCTCCTCCATAAAGAATCTCCCTTCAACATTATTAATTGCTTCTATTGTACCTATTTTTTACAAATATATCAAAGGAAAAAATAAAGACGGGAGCTACCCGTCAATTTAATTAACTATAGTTTATTTCTCTTAGCCCATTGGAAATGCTTCATTAACCTCCCATGATTCCACAATCATTCTAGCAGTTTGATCATCATATCCCTTACCCATTAGATAAGCAATATAGGCAACCTCCCTCATTGCATGGTGTACTCCTGTAACCTGTGCCTCCTGCATTCCATACAGAACTAGAGGTTCTATGGAATTCATAATAGCATTAGGATCTATGGGCATTGCTTGTGGTGGTATGTAAGGAACATTTGGCATCATGGGATATGGACAACAATCATGATTCATATGCATATTCATCTCCTTTATTCATTTCTAAAGAATGATATATCTTCGATACATATTATTAAGCGATCATAAATATGGTGACAATAGTAAAGGGGACTGCACTGTATAAATTCTATAATCAAACGTTATAATTATCACCCCATGGGTATATCTTACAATGATATAAAATTAAAGGAGGTTATACCATGCTACAAATTATTAATAAATCAACAAAGCCACAATTTAATCTTGCCCTTGAGGAGTATGCTCTGAAATTTTTAGAGATAGATGATTCAATCATTATTTTATGGCAAAACGAGCCCTCTGTAATTATTGGCCGAAATCAAAATACCATAGAAGAAATCAATAGCAGGTTTATAAAAGAAAATCATATCCATGTAGTACGAAGACTTTCGGGCGGTGGAGCCGTTTATCATGATCTTGGGAATTTGAACTTTACCTTTATCACGAAAAAGGGCAAGGAAGGAGTAAAAAACTTTGAAAAGTTCACAAGGCCAGTGGTGGAAACCCTACAACAATTTAACGTTCCTGCTGAATTTACTGGTAGAAACGACATCACCATAGATGGCAAGAAGTTCTCTGGAAATGCTCAATATGCCTATAAGGAAAGGCTTTTACACCATGGTACAATATTATTTAACTCCGATTTATCAGTGGTTCAAGAAGCCCTTAATGTAAAAACCGAAAAAATCGAATCAAAGGGTATAAAGTCTGTACGAAGTCGGGTAACCAATATATTGCCCTACCTTAAGCAGGATATAAGCCTGGATGAATTTCAGAAGCTATTGGCAAAGAATATGTTTCAGCATTACAACCAACAACCAAAGGAATATCATCTCAATGAAAAGGATATAGAAGCCATCAATAGCCTAATGGAGGAAAGGTATAATAGATGGGATTGGAATTATGGAGAATCTCCAGCCTTTACCCTACAAAAGGTTAGACGTTATCCCGGTGGAAATTTAGACATTCGCATGGATGTAAAGGATGGCATCATTAAGGCTTGTAATGTTTATGGCGACTTCTTTGGTCAGTTAGATGCGAAGGACTTAACGGCTAAGATACTGGAATTAAAATATGATGAGGCGACTGTTTCTGATTTTTTAAATGGAGTAGATTTCCCTCGATATTTTTCTCATATTAGTAAAGAAGAATTTATCGAGTGTATGTTTTATTAATATTAAAGGGTCGACGATGTCGACCCTTCAGACTGTTGAAAAACTATCATCTGCATTGTTGTTGTAAAAAGTCAGCACTCTTACGTATTTCAATATACGCTGCAATCGCTAACTTTTCTTACGCCTCCCATCTGCCAGTTTTTGAACAGTCTACAACTTGAATTTTTTGTATTCAATATAAAGGGTCGACAATGTCGACCCTTTAGTATATTAATTAAGATTGGTTACTACTCTATTCTCTACATTGGATAAAGTATATTCATATTCTTCCATGAATCGGATATTAAATCCTCTAATGTTTTTAAATCAATATCCTCCAGCTTATTAATATATAAGCAAGACTTTCCCGTTTTATGTTTTCCTAGTTTATTGAGGAGCTCCTTGTGCTTATCAAACCCATCCATTATATAAATTGATAGATTTCCCTTCCTTGGAGAAAAGGCAATCCTCATCCAATCACCAGATTGTCCACTGGCATACTGGTAATGATACTTTCCAAAGCCCACTATTTTATCACCCCACATTTTAGGTGACTCCTTCGTAATTATCTCCATAATTTCAAGAACCTTAAAGCTATCCCCTCTGCGCTTATCATTATCAATGCTATTTAAGAATTCTATTACTGGGTCATTGTTTTCCTTAGTCTTTAACTGATACATGTTTCCACCTCCTAGTAATTCTTTTATACCCGAGATATTTCTTGATAAGCGCAAATCACACCATCTCTTTGACACATTCCCATCAATAATAAACTGGCCCTGCAGCTAGCGTATTCTTCTCTAGTATCAAATCAGCTCTCCCGTATTCATATTAAATGGTTCAATTAATATCTTACCTGCAGCTGCATAAACAGCTACACGATCATAAATTACAACATTAGTTGAGAAAGCTAAGGGCATTAGGGAGGAAGTCCCCCATCCATTAGAATAAGTTTTAAACCCTTTTTAAAACTATAGTAGGGACTTGGGGACAGGTACATTGTCCCATTCTTGGGAATATTATCTTATAGCTTAATAGGGACATGGGGACAGGTACATTGTCCCATTCTATAGCAAAATTAAAAACCAACGTACTATGTCTGTTATGGTAACAGATATAGCTCGTTTTGTTGTTTTTGCAGTGGTTCTATGGAAATCTCTGTTGGCTCTTTAAAAAATCAGTAAACCAGTTTTCGTAATATTCTTCTATATCCTCAGCATAATATTTATAGATTTCCTCATCATTTCGCATATACAATTCTACAATATTGGTATCAGGGTTTAACAAAATTG
>NZ_WBZB01000053.1 GCF_009017255.1 Alkaliphilus serpentinus
ATGCTAAGACAAAATCATATTGATAAGGTACATCTTGCCTTAGGACCAACAGACCTTAGAAAATCTATTGATGGCTTAGCGTTAATTGTCAGCCAAAGCTTTAAGCTGGATCCCTTCTCAAGAAGTCTCTTTGTCTTTTCTAATCGTAAACGAGATAAACTTAAAATCCTTGAGTGGGATCACAATGGTTTTTGGCTCCACTACAAACGTTTAGAAAAAGATACCTTTGATTGGCCTGATGGTGCTAATGGTACAGCTATAACCATAGGGGAACGAGAACTAAGGTGGCTTTTAGATGGTTTATCCATTCATCAACGGCATGCCCATAAGGAAGTCTTAGAACGTGTTATGATATAACTGTACATATTGAAAAATTCACGGTTTTCATGAATTTAACTCTTTTTTTGTTGAAGCAAAAATGGTATAATAAATACATGAAAACTATTGAAAATTCAACTAAAAATCAACTTAATAATGATAATTCTGCTGAAGAATCTATTGAAGCTCTACAGAATAAATGTGCTCTTCAGGAACAACAGATTGAGGAACTTACTGTGAAATTGGCCTGGTATGAAGAACAAATTCGTAAAGGGGCTCAACAAAAATACGGCGCTTCTAGTGAGAAAACCCCAGATGACCAACTTTCCTTTTTCAATGAGGCTGAAAAAGCCATGCGTCCCAATCTAAAGGAGCCTGATCTTGAGGAAATCACCTACAAAAGACGTAAAGCAAAGGGAATTAATCATGATAAATGGGCTGATCTTCCTGTTGAAGTAATAGAGTACTATTTACCTAAGGAAGAAGAGTCTTGTCCTGAATGTAACCATTCCCTTCATATAATGAGCAAGGAAATTCGTAAGGAGCTTAAAATCATTCCTGCCCAAGTGAAAATTGTAGAACATGTTCGCCATGTCTATTCCTGTAGACAATGTGAGAAGGATAACATTAAAACACCTGTGATTACTGCTAAGGCGCCAGCTCCCGTAGTACCCGGTAGCTTTGTGTCCCCATCCCTCATGGCCTTTGTTATGAATAGAAAATATTCTGAGGCCATACCCCTTTATCGCCAGGAGCAGCAATTTATTAACTTTGGCATAGAGCTATCAAGACAAAACCTTGCCAACTGGATGATAAAGGGTGCAGACTGGCTGAAGTTCGTTTATGACAGACTTCATGATAGACTCCTTAAGGAGACTTACATCCACGCAGACGAGACAACTCTTCAAGTCCTTAGTGAAGATAAGAAATCTGCCACCAGTAAGTCCTACATGTGGTTGTATGCCAGCGGGAAATTTGGCCCACAGATTCTCCTTTATGAGTATACCCCTTCAAGGGCAAGTAAGCATCCTAAAGCTTTTCTTCAAGGCTTTAAGGGATATTTACAAACCGATGGTTATCAGGCCTACAATGACGTAGACGATGTTGCCATCATGGGATGCTTTGCCCATGCAAGACGTGGTTTTGTAGATGCACTAAAGGCACTACCTAAAAATGCAGCTGCCTCTGCCACCCTAGCAAAGGAAGGGCGGGATTACTGTAACCAACTTTTCTATCTTGAAAGGGGTTACCTAGAACTCAGTCCTGAGGAACGCTATATAAAACGCCTAGAACATAGTAAGCCTGTTCTTGAGGCTTTCTTGGTATGGCTAAATACCAATAAGCCAAAAGTCCTTCCTAAAAGTGGTTTGGGTAAAGCCATTACCTACTGCCTAAATCAGTGGAACAAGCTTGAGACCTTCCTTAAGGATGGTTCTATTGAAATTAGTAACAACAGAGCGGAAAGAGCTATCAAACCCTTTGTTATTGGCAGAAAAAATTGGCTCTTTAGCAAATCTCCCAATGGTGCTGCAGCCAGTGCCATCATCTACAGTATCGTTGAAACAGCTAAAGCCAATAACTTAAGTCCTTTTCATTATCTTGAATATCTATTTGAAAGACTGCCAAACATAGATAATGCTGATTCTAATAAAATTGATGATCTTTTGCCTTGGTCAGAATCCATACCACAATCTTGCAAAGTGTCATCTAAAAATTAATTATCATGCCCATATCTGTCAAGGTGTGGGCATTTTGACGCTTAC
>NZ_WBZB01000054.1 GCF_009017255.1 Alkaliphilus serpentinus
TCATAACCTACTTTACACTACCATGATAGATCTTCTTTTTTATCTTTAACCGATGGTGTCAATTACTTTATAACCCTTGACATTCCTTGCAATCTATTTTACTATGGATTTATATAGTTATATTATAATAATTATATTGTTATAACTATATTATACTTTAAATTATAAAAAATGCAATAGCAAAATACACTGGAGGGGTAAATTATGGATAGAAAAAAGTTTGAATCAGTGGTGGATAGTCTGTTTTTGTTTTTGCCATTGTTGAAGAAGAAGCTAGTTACAATGGATCTTTATGATGAGGAACAGGATTTGTTTCAATCCCACTTTCAAATACTTTTTTTATTGGATGATATGGGTACCCTTACTGCATCTGCCTTAGCAAAAAACCTCAATATATCAAAGCCCAATGTTACTCCCCTTGTTTTAAAGCTAACGAAGAAAGGTCTTATAGAAAGAATCGGTAGTGAAAAAGACAAAAGGTATGCCCATCTTAAGCTAACTGAAAAGGGAATGGACTTTATGAATCAACATAAAACCCTTGTTATTAATGATTTAAAGAAGAAGCTTAGTAATTTTACTGATGATGAACTGGAAAACCTAGCAGCTGCCCTTGATGTTATTAAGGGGATCATATCAAAGTTCGAATAGAATAAAAAAAGCCGATTAAAGTAATAGAATACTTTACCGGCTTTTTGCTTTATTAAGTTCCACAGAAGGTTCGATAGGGACGGTTTGAAGGCTCAGGTAATTTTGTATACTCCTCCTGCTGAGGTGAGTAGCCATAGGGCCTTGAAAGGACATTCAGAAGCCTATCCATAACACCATAGTTTCCATCCTTTACAGTAGCTTCAAGGGCTTCTTCCACTCGATGATTACGGGGAATAACAGAAGGATTGAAGCCCCTCATTAGTTGATGGGAGGAAGTTTTTGATTCCTGCTGTCTATCTAGCCTAGCCTGCCACAGTTTATACCATTCTTTAAATTCTGGGGTTTCAAAGAAGCCGGTGTCATCTCCTTCTTCAAAGGTTAATCCCCTAAAGGTATTGGTAAAGTCAGCCTTATGTTTTTGCATAATCCTTAAAAGCTCCTGAATAAGGTCTTCATCCTGTGGCTCATCATTAAAAATCCCTAACTTTCCCCTCATACCAGATAACCAATTATCATGATATAGGGCTGAAAAATCTGAAAGGATATCCTCTGCCAATTTAACAGCCTCCTCTTCCTTGTCATGTATAAGAGGTAATAGAGCATCAGCAAGTCTAGCCAGATTCCACCCAGCTATAGAAGGCTGATTTTGATAAGCATACCGTCCCTTACCATCAATTGAGCTGAAAACCGTAGCAGGATCATAGGTATCCATAAAGGCACAAGGTCCATAATCAATGGTTTCTCCACTAATTGCCATATTATCTGTATTCATAACCCCGTGGATAAAGCCCACCAGCATCCACTTAGCAATCAGGAAAGCTTGGGACTTTACCACTTCCCTAAGTAAAGAAATATAAGGGTGATCATCGGTATCAATATAGGGAAAGTGTCTACCTATTGTGTAATCAGCCAAAGCCCTTAAGTCCTCAATAGTCCCCCAACTTGCTACGTATTGGAAGGTACCTACCCTTATATGACTGGCAGCCACACGGGTTAATATAGCCCCGGGTAAATAGGCATCTCTAATAATCCCTTCTCCTGTCGTCACCACTGCAAGGCTTCGAGTGGTGGGAATTTGAAGGGCAGCCATTGCCTCACTAATAATATACTCTCTAAGCATGGGCCCAAGGGCTGCACGGCCATCACCGCCACGGGAGTAGGGTGTAGGGCCAGAACCCTTAAGCTGAATATCTACCCTCTGACCCATTGGGGTAATCTGCTCTCCAAGCAAAAGGGCCCGACCATCCCCCAGCATTGTAAAATGTCCAAACTGATGGCCTGCGTAGGCTTGAGCCAAAGGTAAAGCCCCATCAGGAATACTATTTCCTGCTAGTGTTTCAATACCTTCTTTATTTAGCAGGTTTTGTACATCTAGTCCTATCTCTGTAGCCAGTTTATGATTTAAAATAACCAGCTTTGGTGATGGTACTGGAGTAGGCCTTAAGGTAGAATAAAATATTGAAGGTAGCTGTACATAGCTGTTATTAAAGTTCCAATTTATTGCCTTTGTGCTTGTCATATTATCACCTTTTCCTTTTCTCTTATATGCTATTATGTTGGTTTTTTTATGGCTATTAAAAATATTGCTTAAAAATACATCTAAGTTTATTATATCTTTTTAAAACACATTTAAACTTTTTATAGATAAATCACATCCTATATCTATTAATCATATTATGTTCATAAAAGAGTATGAAAGGAATGATTTATGTGAATTATTATTATAACCCATGCTACTATCCTTATTTCTATAATGCACCTGTTTATAACCCATATAATATGCAGGGCTACAGATTTCAACCATACCCCTATTGGGGTAATATGCCTATGTATTCTCCAGGCTCTGGGAGACAATGTATTGAGTTAAAGGATTATGGACCTGAACCCTTTGTAGTTAACATTGAAGAGGCTACTAAGGAAAATACAAATTTCCGTACCGCGTTATGGACTGGATGTCATTTACAGCTAACTCTAATGAGTATAGATGTTGGTGAGGATATAGGTCTTGAAAAACACCCAGATGTAGATCAATTTATACGAATAGAAGAAGGTCAAGGGCTTGTCATGATGGGGGATAGCAAGGATAACTTATGCTTTAAAAAAGAGGTGTATGATGATTATGCAATACTTATTCCTGCTGGAACATGGCATAATGTAGTTAACACTGGCTGTAAACCCCTTAAGCTATACTCTATTTATGCACCACCGGAGCATCCTAGGGGCACCATCCACGAAACCAAAGAAGATGCTGAAGAGGATCATCATCATTAAATAACAGACTGCTTAAAAACCCCCAAAGGCTTCCCTTGGGGGTTTTTTATCATAAACTTAAATTAGGAATCCTACCACTAAAACCACCAACACCAGAAAGGGAGCTGGCACTTTTTTCGTCAGCAATACCCCAATAGTAAGAAGGGTGACCAAAATATTATCCAATCCAAATCCACTCTTTTGCATTAAAATTACAGCAGCTACAGAAATCAATCCTCCAGCAACTGCATTAATTCCCTTTAAGGATACCTTTATTCCTCTTATCTTCTTTAAACTATCCCAAACTGGATAGATAAAATAAATTAAAAGTAGACCTGGTAGAAAAATCCCTACTCCCCCTGCCACAGAGCCTAGGACTTGGGTTAGTACACTACCACCACGGGCCGCCATCCCTCCTGCATAGGCACTAAAGCTGAACATCGGCCCTGGCAAGCCCTGAACCAAGCCATAACCCGTTAAAAACTCTTGATTGGTCATAAATCTATTTACTTCAACAAGCTCACTGTGCATAACAGGAACCACAACCTGCCCACCACCAAAAACCAAATATCCATATCGATAGAAGCTTTCAAAAAGGCTGATAATATGATTGTCCCACACAAAAGCTATGAGAATGCTACCCCCAGCAAAAAATCCAAAGACAATTAAGTAACTCCAAGGAGGATTGATGGTTACACGATTCCATAGGTCCTTTTCCTTTGACGTGACAACACTAGCAATACCGCCAATAATTAAAACCAAGGGGAATATCCATGGGTCACGGATAAAGTAAGTGGTTATGCCTCCAAAGAGTAGCAAAGCTATTGTGATTTTATCCACTACAACCTTTCGTCCAATTCTATATGCAGCTACAACAATAAAGCCTACAGCCATGGGTCCGATATATCTAAGACCCTCTTGGGAAAGATTCATGGTTGATAAAAATTGATACAAAAAGGATAATAGGGTCATGACGGTAAGAACAGGTAATGCCCATACCAACATAGTTAAAAGGGCTAATAAGGGTCCCCCCATTTTATAGCCTATGGATACAATGGTTTGAGTGCTGGTTGGCCCTGGTAGAATACTACACAAAGCAATCAGCTCCACCAGCTCCTCTTCATTAAGATAATCCTTCATTACCACCATTTGGTCGGTAAATACCCCGTAATGGGCCTCTGGACCTCCATAAGCCCCTAAAGAGCAAATAAATACATCCTTTAAGAAGGTAGTCCAGACCAATTTCTTCTTATTTTGTAAATTGTGGTCCTTCTTCATGTAATCATCCTTTCAATCATCGATTGACTGTTAATAGTATATCAGTTTTTACATACAATACCCTTGAACACATTTACAATTCATGATATTATATTATCAAATATCAATATCGTATTCCTATATCAAGATTATATACTAGGGGTGAGAAGAAATGCAAGACCAAATTTTAAGGAAATTTTTCTTAGGTTTTATACAAATCCATATCCTTCATCATGCAAAAAAAGACCCCTTTTATGGTGTTTGGATGATGGAAGAGCTTAAGGAGCATGGCTATGATATCAGCGCTGGAACCCTTTATCCCTTGCTCCATAGCATGGAGACCAAGGGGCTTTTAGAAAAGGAAGAAAGAAATGTTGATGGTAAGATCAGAAAGTATTATGGGATAACCCCTCTTGGAAGCAGGGTATTAGAGGAAGCGCGACGGAAGGCCTATGAATTGTTTAAGGAAATAAAGGATTAAAAGAGGAGGACCCTAAGGCCTCCTCTTAGATTGTTGAAAAACCCTCATCTTCTTTGTAGCTACCATTATACAAAACTGCAGCAATTAGCTTTTGAGTATACTCATGTTGAGGATTATTTAGGACTTCCTCTGTATTTCCCATTTCTACTATTTCTGGAGATATAAATTGTCGATATGATTGAAAGGGTCAACAAAGGCATAATAAAGCTTTTTAGAGTATTTTTACATTATACTTCGATTTGAATATAGCTGCTACCCTCTTCAACCTTAACTATAATTTGATTTTCTTTGTAGCACCAATAAAAGCTATGATTCTCATTTCTATTACAACATTCAGTGGCTAACTTATCATTAATAGTTACTTTATTAGGTTTTACTTCATTCCAAAAACGTAAGAAAATAGGTTGATTACTATTAGTGCTAACAGTTATACCTTTATCTATTCTAACTACTTCTATATTAATATCTCCCAAAGCCCCAAATTTAAAGTCGTTCTTTATCTGATCTTCTAATCGTATATCAAGGCATAAATTTTTGAAGCTATCAACATCATTCCCTACATTTCTCAAAAGTTCTAAGCTACTATTCAAATTCAGGGGTATGATTGAGTTAGCCTTCACAAACACCGGGATGGTATCTAATGGAGAGAAAACTTCAAAATAGCCCGACTTATCATATACCCTATTATCAAAGAAACCATGCCATTTACCCTTTGGAAAATAGACTCTTTTTACGGTTTGGCCTTCCTCTGAAACAGGTGATACCAAAATGTTTTTTCCTAGCATATATTGCATATCCAGGTTTATGCATTCATCTTCATCTGGGAAATCATAGAACATGGCCCTCATCAGAGGTTGACAGTTATTTACACAATCATTTGCTTCACTATATATATAAGGCAATAAGTTCATTCGCAGTATAGCGAACTTTCTATATACAGAGATAACCCTTACATCCTTTGTTCTTTCTGCAATATTCCAAGGAGTACGGTCTCTATTATACTCCCCCTTTGTTTCTGCATGGTACTGCATTACAGGACAAAAAGCTGCCATCTGAGCTGACCTTATAAACAGCTCAGCAGTAGGAATTTCTCCATGGAAGCCAGCAATGTCCCAGCCCCAAAATATGATTCCCGAAAGTCCGGCTGAAATTCCTGCTCGAATTGAGGACCTAAAGGCTTCCCAGGTAGAGCGTTCATCTCCAGCCCAATGCATTGGCATTGTATGGGACCCTGAATAACCAGCTCTACTAAAGGTTATGCCTTCCCCCTTTAAATCTTTTACATACCTATAATAAGCTCCTATATAATCTAATACATAACGATTATGCATCTCTCTTCCAGATGTGCCATCAAAAAACTTTAGTTCATCTCCTAATATACATTCTCCACCATCAGTTTTAAATCCATCTATTCCAATGTCCTCAAGAAGATATCTTCTTTTATCAAGCCACCACTCCCTTGCTTCTGGGTTAGTAAAGTCAAGAACTAAACTTCCTGCAAACCATCCATAGGGAATTCTATAGGGGGTTAAATCTTCATTCATAACACAAAAACCTTTTTCAATCATCAATCTCTCATCCTCATCCCTTTGGGGATGGGAAACTCCCCCCATATACTTGTGAATAGGTACTTGCCATAGTAATACCTTTATCCCTTCCTGGTGTAGCTTATCTACCATGCTTTTGGGATCATTCCATCTACCCCATTGAGAAAACTCAAACTCCCTGGCCCTATGGCGTTCTTTTCCATCCTTCAGATTATATTTTGCATCATTGAAGATGTAAAATGTCGCCTCATCACTCCACTGTTCAATAACCAGCACTGTAGCCGGTATATCAAATTTTTTTGTCATTTCAACCTGATAAAGTACTTCCTGTTGACTGTCCCAATTATTACTGGACATCCATGGTCCAAAGGCCCATATAGGTGGAAGCTCAGGTAGTCCGATTCTATTTATATAGTTTTTCAGAATTTCTTTAGGATCTCCAAAATATAAATCGAAGTCAAAACTGTCTTTACTACAGTAACCTTCAATAGTAACTGCATTTTCATTTGTGGAGCAGAAATCGAATACACTATAAGAATTAGTCTTAAAATGCAAACCATAGCCCTCTGAGCTTATATAAAAAGGACTTGGCATATAGGTCTTCATCCCTTGGCTCCTGTACTGGTTATATACATAATTATCTATTCTAAGGCCTTTGTATTCAATACAAGAATATCTCTCTCCCATACCAAAGTACTTCTCTTCTTTGCCTGCTTTAAGATTTAACCTTGCTTTTATGATGTCCTCACCGTTGTAAAGAAAGGATACCATGTTATCTTCTAAAGTAGTCAATACCCTCCCATTATGTTTATCGCAAATATAAATACCCTTTTGTGTTACGACAACATCTAAGTCCTCTGCTTTAAAGGTATCCAACTTTAATAGATTATAAATCTTATAATTATGCCTGAACACAAACTCAAATAAAGCAGCTTTGCCATTGGGTCTAATGGTTAAAACAGGTAATACATCAGAATCTACAGCCTTTTCGAAATATATTATTATCTTCTCCTGTAGCTGTTCTGCCCCTATTATGCCATTACAGTCAAACCACCTTGCAGTATTGAAGGAGAACTCTTCGCTTGAGGTAAGTTTCCCACTTCCCTCTGCAGTTATCTTATAGGTGACTTTTTCTCCAAAATCAAACCTTCCGATATTAGCCCTATAATACTCTCCTCCAGCATCTGTACCCTCTTTAATCATTTTTACTTCCATTGGAGGTTGATTATTTTTCGAAAACTCCAGTTGAAGTGTATATTCACCAAAGGAAGGGTTAATTTCTGCATTTATTACTACCTCCTCTGTATCAGTCGGTATCCTTGGAGATCTTTCATGTAAAGATGTATAATATGGATCGCTGGTTCCTTTAGGGCAATGGATAATTGTCAGGTCCCCACTTATGTTTTCTTTTTTATATAGAACTTCCTCAACTATGGCCATAAGTATAGTAGAAAGAGCCTCTTTCCCTATAGAAGCAGTTAATTCTGCTGCTTTATTATAAAGGACCTTTGCACGGGTTAAATCCCCTTTTTCAATATCACCTTTCTCAGCAAAATACCAGGACAATAATAGAGTCAGCTCTTTATTTCTTTTTTCTGTTAAACTAAATTCTATTCCTTGATTTCCAAAAAACCTTTCAGATTCTTCTTCCATGGATTCAACTAATATTCGATCTTCAGCACCAAACATACAAAAGGGGACTGCACACATAGATAGATCTCCCAGTCGAAGATCGCCTTCAGCAATACTAATTAAATAGCCACCCTGTAGGAATTTCTTTAATGCATACTCCCTTAAGGCTATCATTTTTTTACGGGCATCATCATTATCAATGATGTTTAGCCCACTCTTTAGTCCACAGTGTAATGCAGCAATATTGGATAAGTAATAATCCGATTTACCCCCGTAAAGCCAGTGGGGAGCATTACAATCATTGGTACTTAGCTGTACAGATACTAGTTCTTCAATGTATTTACCCTCAATATCCTTAATATCAGCTTCCCTAATTGCATCACTGATTATCCATAGGGCCAGTGCATGGGTTGTAATATTTTTTGTGTCTAAGTTATCAATTATTAACTTAACATACTCGTTGACGGTGTTATAATCCTTTGATAATAAGTAGTATTTTGTTGCAAAGCATAGGTCTCTGATTTTATCATCAGAAAGTCTTACGCTACTTTCAAATAGACTTTTGTAATTGTTCGTTTTAATCATATCCATACCTCTAATCTCTAATGATAAATGTTTGATATCCTTGAAACTTGACACCCTATACTATAAATGATAGGATAGTTGCATAAAACAACTACCCTATCATTATTGAAATACTGTGGTTTTGCATGATTGTTCCTGACTCAACACAAGCATGCAATACTCCCTATGAGAAACTGTTGGCGCAGTTTCTCATTTATTTTATAAGCCCCTGCAGTCTTTTTGCTGCATTTTCAAGGGCTTCTTTAGCTGTTATTCTACCAAGCTTAGCCTTCTCTAATTCTTCTCCTACTGCGCCAGTAATTTCATTCCATCTCTCTGGGATAGGGCCTACAGGAGGAAGAACCAATGAATCTAAAGTTTCATTAACAACCTTTCTTGAAGCAGGTTTGTCTAGTTCATAATAACTTGCCATTACCTTCTCATCTGCTATAGCTGGCACACTCCAACCCTTTTCAATCCTTAAGGAAACTGCATATGGGTCACTGGTCATAAATTTCATAAATCTCCAGGCAGCTTCTTCCTTTTTAGTATCCTTAGATACTACAAGGGCATCTGCAAAGAAATGATGGGCCTTTTGTGTATTCCCTGGTTCTAAGGCAATATCCCATTCAAAATCGGCATCAGCAAATCTTCCAAAATTCCAAATACCTGTGCGAAGCATAGCCAGCTTACCATCTTTAAAGGCATTTAAATCAGCATCTGGCTGGCTGAAGGTGTCATCATTAAGCTTTGGTGATACTCCATATTTCAATGATTTGTCAATCATCCATTGTAGAGCATCGATATTAGCTTGACTGTTTATGGTAACTGACTTATTGTCACTACTCCAAATAGATCCACCATTTTGTGCAATTGTCTTATAGAACTCCCAGAACTGAAATGGTGCATAAGTTCCCCAAATACCATTTTTCTCATCTGTAAGCTTTTGTGCTGCTTCAAGTTCTTCCTTCCATGTCCATGATTCATTAGGATATGCAACACTGTTTTTATCAAATAAATCTTTATTATAGAAAAGTACTACAGCAGAATACCCTTCAGGAAGTCCATATTGCTTACCATTATACTTAAAAGCATCATAAGCTAGCTTCTTGAATACATTTTCCTTAAATTCTCCATCATTGGCTATTGCACTGTTCATATCTTTAATAACGTCCTTCGCTGCATAGGTGGCAAAATTTTCATACCCAACCTCAAATACGTCAGGAGCTGCATTACCTGCTATGGCAGCATTTAGTTTCGTATAGTAGTCAGCCCAAGCCAAAACCTCATACTCAACCTTAATATCTTCGTTCAATTCCATAAATTTGTCGATCATTGCCTTTAGAGTTTCCTCTTGAGAGCCACTGGCTGTATACTGCATAAATTTAATGGTTACTGGCTCTTTTGCTACTTCAGCTGGTTGTCCAGACTGTGGTTCTGTAGTTTCTGCTACATCTTTACTACAGCCTACCACAAGGGATAAAACCATAATAATCGCTAGTGCTAGTACTAGAGTCTTTTTTAACATTTCATCCACCTCTTCATTTTTTTATTTTTTTTCCAAGTTCAATAACAAATAAAAATCTAATCTATACATCCCCCCTTCTTGTTTCTTAACCTTTGTTTCCACCTAACGTAAGTCCCTTAATGAAATATTTCTGAGCAAAGATATATACAATAAATATAGGTATAAAGCTTACTGTATTCCCAGCCATAAGTATATTCCATTCCGTTGCCCACCTGCCTGTAAGTTTACTTAGGCCCAAGGGAAGTGTCATAAGTTCTTTGCTGTTTACAATAATCAATGGCCATAAAAAGCTATTCCACGAGTACATGAAGGCAAATATACCTAATGTAGCCATTGCAGGTTTCGACAGAGGAAGTATAATTTTTGTGAATACCTTTAAATAGGAAGCACCATCTATATATGCGGCCTCAAGAAATGAATCTGGTATTGTTAGCATGTGCTGTCTCAGTAAAAATGTCCCAAAGGCGCTGAATATATCAGGTAGAATAAGTCCTAGGAAGGTATCCGCCAATCTTAATTTTGAAAATACTATAAACAAAGGCACTAAAGTAACTTGTTTTGGTATCATCAAGGTTATAAGATATAACATAAAAAGCACCTCTCGGCCTCTAAATTGGAATTTTGCAAATACAAAAGCTGCCATTGAACAAAATAAAAGCTGTAGAATTGTTGTTATTGTAGAAACGATTACACTGTTTATGAAGAATTTTTCTATTGGAAAGTATTTTTTTATTTCAATAAAATTTTCAAAAGTAAATCTATTTGGCAAAAGCTGTGGAGGCATTTTCACCACCTCAAGGGCATCTTTAAAAGCCCCGGATATCATCCAAAGAAAAGGAAACACCAAAGTAACTGCAGCTACAGTTAGTATTGTATAGGTCAATAGGTTAGGAACTAGAATATTCTTATTTATCTTCATAATTGACCCACCTCTTTTGTAGTTTATTCATTACAAGGGTTATGATAAATATTATTGAAAATAATATCCATGACTGGGCTGCAGCAAAACCCATTCTATAGTTCTTAAATGCATTCTTAAATATCTGTTCAACCATAGTTGAGGTGCTTCCAGCCGGCCCCCCTCCTGTCATTACCATAACCTGATCAAATAATTGAAAGCAGTTTATCAGAGATATCACAAGTATAAAGTAAATTGTTGGTGTTAATAGGGGTAGAGTTATTTTAAAGAACTGATTTATTGTATTTGCACCATCAATTTTTGCAGCTTCATAATAGTCATTAGAAATATCCGCCAAACCAGATAGTAATATAATTGTGACAAAACCTACGTCCTTCCAGACACTGGCCATAATTATTGCAGGCATAGCCCAAAAGAAGTCAGAGAGCCAAACTGGCCCTTGAACTCCTACTAAAGATAACACATAATTTATAATACCTGTATTTCCATTAAGAAGCCATTTCCATATTATAGAAACTGCCACCCAAGAGGTTATAACAGGTATAAAAAACATTCCCCGAAAAACCTTTGCTCCTTTTATGTTCCTATTCAGTAGGGTGGCAAATAATAGGCCCAACCCTAAAACAAGGGGTATATATCCTATCAGGAACTTAAAAATGTTAAAGATGGCGATATAGGATTTTTCTTCTGTAAATACATTTATATAGTTCAACAAACCCACAAATTTAGGTTTTCCTAGCATATCCCAATCAGTAAGGCTTACAACTGCTGATATTAAAATCGGCAAAAGATTGAATAGTGCCATGCTTAAAAGACTTGGGAGTAAAAAAGCACCTATTACCAAAAGTTTTTTACCCTTTTTATCACCAACCATGTTAAACCTCCTTATTTCGTTAATTGGCAGACTGTAGCCCTTTCAACGATGTTTAAAGATAGAGTCATTTCTTTTATTCCTTTTTTATTTCTACCTTCAAGTATGTCAATCAAAAGATCAGCAGCCACCATTCCCTTTTGTGCAATATCCTGCCTTACAGTGGTAAGAGGAGGAGTAAACATTCTGGTTATAGAAAGGTCATCAAATCCAATTATGGAATAATCTTCAGGAATTTGTTTTCCCCATGCTTTAAGACTGTTGATGGCTCCAAAGGCAATTATATCAGCTGTAGCAAATATTGCTGTCACTGGAAGCCCACTATTTACTATTTCATTACCTGCAGCAATACCATATTCATAATTAACTGACCCACTGTAAACATATTCTTGCCTAAAGGGTATTCCAGCCTCTTCTAAAGCTTTTTTATATCCATGAAAACGTTTTTCCATAACGCCATGATTCTTGATCTTTCCTGTTACTATAGCAATATCTTCATGTCCATTTGCAATTAAGTGCTTTGTTGCGATATATCCACCATATAAATCATCAATACCTATCATGTAGAAATTCTCATTATTTACATAGCTGTCGAGAAATACTACTGGCATCTTTACTTTGCTTAGCTCCTTGCAGTAATCTTCCTCATAAGCACCTAATATTATTGCTCCATCCAGGTTTCTCTGCATAGAAACATCAAAGCAGCCTCTTCCTCTTTCCACTCTTGATAGAAGAATATGATAACCATTCTCCCTTGCTTTTGTTTCTATACCACCCAGTACATCACTGTAAAAGGGGTTTACGATTACAATGTCGCTATTTTCTTCGGTCTGGGGAATGATTACACCTATAAGCATGGATTTATTCTTTACCAAGCTTCTTGCAGAGAAATCTGGCACATAGTTTAAATTTTCAGCTGCCTCTTTAACGGCTCTTATGGTCTCATCAGACACTTTATTAAACTTTCCGTTGAGTACATAAGAAACAGCAGCAATAGATACACCTGATTCCCTAGCTACATCTTTTATTGTAATTTTCTTCATAATAAATACCTCTAATCTAATTTTTTAATATTATTTTAATATTAATTAAACGTTTAATCAACTGTAGATATATTTGTTTTTAGGGGTTTATGGCTATTATCTATTTTAATCTCATATTTTCTATCGTTATAAATTAATTTAAATTGTACATCCTTTATATGATCCGGCAAACAGGGTTTTGCCAATAGAGTATGATCTCTAATGTATATCCCACATATACCAAATATAAAGGCCTGCCAGGATGCTCCCGCTGCTGCAAAGTGGATCCCTTCCTTGCCAGTGTTATTCATAATGTTATCTATATCTAGTCTAATGCTCTTCATTAAATAGCTATAGGCCTCTTCCTTATAATCTAGCCATGCAGCAAACTGTGCGTGGGTACCATAGCTTAAGGAGGAATCATGTAATGTTATAGATTCATATTCATCCCAGGCTGCCTTCATCTCTAGCTTGCTAAATTTATCAGGCAAAAGACACATTAGAAGTATAACGTCTGCCTGCTTTATAACCCTATAGCGCTGCAAACGATCAAAGCAGATTGTCTTATATAAAGGTTCTTCTCCCTTTTTATATGCTGAAATGTCTAGTACTTCAAGCTTATAAAAGTTATCATCCTCAATATACAGATTTTTAGCTTCATCATAGTTAACCTTGGCCTTGGTAATAATATCATTCCAAAGATTTATTTCACTTTCTTCAAAGCCCATTTCAGACTTCATATCTATCCATTTAGACCTTCTATTGGACTTCAACATCTCAATTGCCTTTTTGCCTAACTCAAGATTGTAGAGGGCTAAAAGGGTAGTATAAGTATTGTTTAGTGTAACTCCTCCATATTCATTGGGTCCCTTTACAAACAGCATATTATATAGGTCATTTCGTAAATCATAGGTAAAGCGACTCGCCCAATATCTAGCAGTTTGAATTAGAATTTCAGCACCATAATCCAAATAAAATTCAATATCCCCGGTTATGTTGTAATAGTTCTCTATGGCGTATGCAATGTCGGCTGTAATGTGAACCTCTGAAAATCCAATATCCCAAGTCTCACATTGTTCTATACCATCGGTGTTACACATCCATGGGTAACGTGCACCTGATAAATTCTGATTTCTAGCATTTTCTTCTGCTGCTTTTAAAGTATTATATCTAAACATTAATAGATTTTTTGCCGCCTCAGGACAAGTATAGATGTAGAAGGGCAGCATAAAAATCTCAGTATCCCAAAAATAACAACCCTTGTATCTGGAGTGGGTAAGGCCTCTAGCCCCTATGCTTACGGTTCCATCATGTTGAGAGTTGGATGATATCAACTGAAAAATATTATATCGAAGCCCCTGCTCCAGTAAATCGTCACCCTTTATATCGATACTGGATATATCCCACTTAAGGGACCATTCCTCTTCTGAATCCCTTAAAACCCTTCGGTAACCCCTGAGGGAAGCATCTGCTATCATTTCCTTTGAAGCCTTTTCTATATCAGCTATACCATCCCTAGAGGTATATATTGCTGAATAGGTATCTAACTCTATAGAGGATCCTTTAAGAACCTTTTTTGTACTCTTAATACCTACAATCTTTGCTAAACTTATGCTGTCATGTTCTACTCCACCCTCTGGGGATACCACGCATAAGGCCTCAGACATATGAATATTTGTACCTTTCGTATTAAATCCTATAGATACAGAATTTTTTTTATAGTGATTAATACTAGTAACATCAAATAGCGATACCACTTCACTGTCACTTTTTAACTGATCATCTGGTATTGGATTATTTGAAGAGGCTGCATCGATTCCATTTAATACTGTTATCTCCCCACTATAGTTAAGGGGAGTAACCTTATATCTAGTAACCGCCAGATGCTTCTCTTTGAGACTAAAAAATCTGCTATACTCAATAACGGTATCTCTTTCTTTACTATCTCTAACCGTCAATTTACGGTATAAGACACCATTTTTCATATCAAGCTCACGATCATAGTCGATTATATTACATTCAAATGGATTAAGCAGCTGTCCGTCAATATATAAGTTTATATAAAATATATTGGGTGTGTTTACAAAATCCGTTATTCCTGCCTTAATATAATCATACACTCCAGCTATAAACACCATAGCTTCATAAGACTCTTTATTTTCCTCTGGATGGAATCCCCTTGAGCCCATATAACCGTTGCCCAAAGAAAATAAACTATCATATAATAAGGCCTTTTCAGGTTTGTATTCCTTTTCTATCAGCTTCCAAGTATTAATGCTTCCATAGCTCACACCAGCCACCCCCTTATTTCTTACCACTATTCAATCCAAAGCCTTCATAAAGAGCATAGGCTAGAAAACCAGCACAGGTTGCAAAGGCAGCCCCTGTTTCACATTGGCCAGTGTGTTCATTTACACTCTCACAAGCTATCCCATTATCCATATTGGTTTTCATAAGGATCTCTCTAGCATGCTCCTTCTCTCCACAAAGCAAGCTATTGCAAAGACTCAATATCCATGGGTGGGGTGCATGCTCACAGCCTATTTCAGCAATATTACAATTGGCGAAGGAATAGGCGTATGATGGATCCTTAATATTTTTGACTGTATCTACATAAACCTCATCTTCATAGCTACAAAAGCCCATATATGCAGATAGAAGTAAGCTTCCAGGAGGCTCATCATATATGTTAAAGTTACCTTGTAGGTCTACAGACCATGCAAATATTTTTTTGCCTTTGTGTTCTACAATACAGTTCTCATTTATTGCCGTCTTTACTTTGTCAGCCCTTTTAAAGAGTTCTTCCTTTTTATCAAGATTTCCTAGTTTTTCATTGATCTCTCCAAGGTTTTTAAGTATACGCCAAACTAATATGTTGTTATATGTAAGATATGGATAAACAATCATATCATCTGTTGGCTGTAGAAAAGTATCATAAAGCTCAATACTCTCATGTCTATGCTCATCAAGTATTTCCAGTATGCTTTCTATACCTTTTTTATACTCAGGAATATTGATAATATCATAATCTCCAGTATGGACTACATAATTATACAGGGCAATTACTGGTGCACAAAGTTCATCAAGTTCAAAGCCAGGCTCTAGAACTGTTCCATCAATATATCTACTATGAATACCTATATTTTTTATCTGTGTTTTAAAGACATAATTCAGCATTTTTTTTGCATATTGGGAGTCAGCTATTAGTATAGAAGGAAAGCTCCATAACAAGCTATCTCTGTCCCAGTAAGCTGCACTTACATAATACCGTGGGCTTCTAGAGGTAACAAGTACCAGATCTTCTGTATCTAAGGTTTTTCCTGTTGCAAAGAAAAAATTAAAGAATAGATTTTCATTAAGAATTCTTTCGATGTTCTCGTCTTCAGCCCTTTTCATCCTTTTCTTAAGCCATTCATAGGTTGCCTTAAATTCATATTCAAAGCCTCGCCTATACATTTCCTTAGCAGAAGTAATTGCAGCAACTTCTTCATAGCCAATGCCAAAATAGTAATTAACTCTTTTTTCTTCCCCCGGTGCTATATTTACCTCTTTACTAAAGTAGTAATCTATTTCTTTATTATTGTAGTTTGCAACACTTGTCATGCCTTCCTCTGGCATAGGTGCGAAGGAGAGGATTGTAAAGGCATCCTTTAAGTCAAAGCAGTAACTTCCCTTATTCCAGTTGCTTTTGTAGAATATCCGCTTTGCTTCAATCTCTTTGCTTTCATTAATTTCGTGTATAGCACGAGACCAAGTTCCTTCTAGACCTAGTTCAATACTCACTTCCTTATCTGTTGGGTTTTCAACAGCAAAGGAATATACAAAGCCTCTTTCGTTAATAGGCGCAAGTATAGTAGCATTTATTTTTATGTCTCCAGCAATACCTTTAAAGGAGGGAACCCAATGATATTGTCTATTCCACTTAATATCTTTAATGTCATATTTCATATTATCTTGTTTTACAAAGGGCCTAAGCAAAGGTGAATCTTCCCTACCCCTTAAAGAAATCATTCCTTTATATCTCATATATAACAAAGTCATGCTTAATATAGCGCCATCTGATTCTCTAATTTCCGGTAATGAAATAAATTCATTGCCCGTTGCAAATATATTGTATTTATCCAATATTCCACCTTCTTCCTTTAAACGTTTAACTATGTATATTTAAATTCTATTATTGTTTAGTTAAATAGTTGCAATATCTGATCTGTTTCACATAGTCCTGGAATAACCATATCTGCCCCAATAAGATTGGAATTATCGCCTATCCCCACAGCATACATACCTGCCTTTTTTGCAGCTTCAATACCTGCATAGGCATCCTCAAATACAACGCATTCATCGGGGTTTCCTCCTAAAGCTTCAGCTGCTTTTAAAAACACCTCTGGATCTGGCTTAGGCCTTTCAACTAAATTTCCATCTATAATAGCATCAAATAAATCCTTAAGCTCTAGCCTTTCTAGAATGATTTGGGAATTTTTACTTGCTGTAGCTAAGGCTATTTTAATTCCATTCCTTCGCAACAATGTTAAAGTTTCAACTGTACCCTTTAATATCTCCCTCTTGTCTACTTTAGAAATATAGTCAATGTACCAGCTGTTTTTCATCCTACACAGTTCTTCTAGCCTATCTGATGGAAGGTTTTTTACGTTGCCAACCTCCAATAGTATTTCCAAAGACCGCATACGACTTACCCCTTTAAGCCTTTCATTATCAGCCATAGTAAATTCAAAGCCCAAGCCTTCAGCCAGCCTCCTCCATGCTTCATAATGATATTTAGCAGTATCTACAATAACCCCATCCATGTCAAATAGTGCATATCTATAGGATTTCATGAAAGCCCTCCGCATAAAACTAGTTTAGTTAAATATTTAAATCTAAAATTAGTATATAATAGATATATTACTGCACGTTACTTAAACGTTTAACTAACTTTAGTATACAACGCTATAATTTAACTGTCAATAATATTTTTCCATTGTTATCTGCTTTTTACTATGGAATTTGCCAAACCTTCAATTGTTTATTTGATAAATTTATTAATATTATATAAATCTCAATAAATTCAATGATGCTAAAGGAGCTAAGGTGTTTTTTTAGATTTCTATCATTTTAGAAAAGTACTTCATTAAAGAAGGAAAGGTGTCAACTTCAGTTTTTAGACTATAGTATTCATATCCTTTAGTAATTTATGATTTACTATTATATTACCTTCTTTTAATTTACATTTAAAAAACCCATACCTGTATATAGGTATAGGTTCAAATCATTTAAATAATAGCAGTCTTTAGAGATGTTAAAATTTCAAAAAGTTAATTTTAGTCTCACTAAGCACATCAAAATCTTCTAAGAAAAGATCTCCATTGCCGATATTCTATCGAAGGCTTCCTTTAGCTTATTCATGTCGACGGTACAGGCAAGCCTTATATAGCCTTCTCCGCTTTTACCAAAGGCATTTCCCGGTATCACCAGCACATGGGCCTCTTCTAATATCCTTTTACTAACCTCTTCAGATGTTAAGCCTGTTTCTTTGATATTAACAAACAGATAGAAGCTGCCCTGAGGTGGTAACACTGACATTTTGGGGATTTTACAGATTCTTTCATAGGCGTAAAATATCCGTTTATGATAGGATTCTATCAATTGGGGTTGAAACTTATCCCTAATTTTTAATGCATAGAGGGCCGCCCTTTGGGATATGGAGGGTGCAGAAAAGCATATTCCCTCATTTATATCTCTGAAGCATTCAATCATATATTTCGGTGCCAATAGATATCCGATCCGCCATCCTGTCATGGCATAATCCTTAGAAAAGCTTCCTATTGTAATGGTTCTTTCCTTCATGCCCTCCATCGTGGTCATAGGCAAAAAGGCTTTGCCGAAACTAAAGGCTCCATAGATGTCATCGGCAATTATTATCAGATCATACTCTATTGCAATTTTTGCAATTGCTTTTAGGGTTTCTTTACTATAGCAGGCTCCTGTGGGATTATTGGGGGTGTTTATAATTATAGCCTTAGTTCTATTGGTAATCAGATTCCTTAGTCCTTCAGCATCTACTTGAAAACCATCCTTTTCATAGGTTTCTAAGGGCACCATTTTTCCCCTAGCCAATTGAATCTGATTTTCATAGGGGGTGAAGAAGGGCTCAGGAACAATCACCTCGTCTCCATCATCTAAAATTCCTTCTAATACAAGATACATTCCATGACAGGCCCCTACTACAGCCATCACCTCTGACAATTCCAACGGATATCCGTAGACATCATGGTAATATTTTATAATCTCCTCCCTTAACTGAGGATCACCTAGGGAATCTGTATACTTGGTGTGACCTTCACAGGCATCCTTGTAGGCTGCATCAATAACATATTTGTCAGTAACCCAATCATGATCTCCTAAGCTGAGCTTAATGATATCTTGATATTTATATGCTAAGTCTACCACTTCTACCATAGGAGTAGTGATGGAATTCCAATATCTTTTTGATAGGAATTTATGCTTCATCTACACACCACTCCTTCCTTACTTTAAAACCTTACCAAGAAAGTCTTTTGTTCTTGGATGCTTGGGGTGAGTAAAAACCTCCTTAGGACAGCCCTCTTCTACAATCCTTCCTTCATCCATGAAAATCACCCTACTTCCCACTTCCTTTGCAAAACCCATTTCATGGGTAACAACAACCATCGTCATCCCCTCAGCTACTAATTCCCTCATAACCTGCAGCACTTCTCCCACCATTTCAGGATCCAGTGCAGAGGTAGGCTCATCAAAGAGCATCATATCCGGAGACATGGCCAGAGCTCTAGCAATGGCTATCCTCTGTTTTTGACCCCCTGACAGTTGATTGGGATAAACGAAGGCTTTATCTTCTAGACCAATTCTCTTTAGTAGAGTTAAAGCACCTTTTTCTGCTTCCTTCTTCTCCATTTTTTTCAGCTTCATGGGGGATAGAGTGATATTCTCCATTACCGTCATATGGGGAAATAGATTGAATTGCTGAAAAACCATTCCCATCTTCTGTCTTTGCTTGTTGATATTGTTGGTCTTGTCTGTAATAGATATCCCTTCAAAAACAATTTCTCCATCTGTGGGTTCCTCTAAGAGGTTTAAGCATCTCAGAAAGGTGCTCTTTCCCGATCCACTGGGTCCAATGATTACCACTACTTCTCCTTGGGAAATATTTATGTCAATATTCTTCAATACTTGAAGCTTACCAAATTCTTTATTTAAATTAGATACTTGAATCACCAGCCCTCATCCTCCTTTCTACAGAACCTAATAGTTTAGACAATCCAAAGGTAATGGTAAAATAAATTACCGCTGCCACCAGTAGGGGGGCAAAGGGCATATAGGTATTCCCCCTTACAGTATCAGCTTTATACATTAAATCATGGATCCCAACTACGGAAACAATAGCCGACTCTTTAATAAGAACAATGAACTCATTTCCTAGGGCAGGCAGAATATTTTTAAAGGCTTGAGGTATAATGATATATCTCATAGCCATACCATGGGGCATTCCCAATGATCTTGCCGCCTCCATCTGGCCTTTATCAATAGATTGTATCCCGGCTCGAATAATTTCAGCCACATAGGCTGCACTATTTAGAGAAACCGCTGCTATACCTAAAGTGATGTCTTCAAAATCCCATCCCACCAATCTCGGAAGACCATAATAAACAATATATAACTGCACTAATAGTGGGGTTCCCCTAATCAATTCTATATAACTAGATGCAAATCCCTTAATGATTGAATTCTTTGATAGCTTCATAAGGGCTATAAGTACCCCTAGCACTACTCCACAGATCACGCCAAAGAAGGAAAGAAAAAGGGTAACTGCTGTACCATCGATATAAAATTGATAATATTTACTCATAAATGAAAAGTCCATTGTTGTTATCTCCTTTACTTCTAATCAACTCATTTACCCTTTGCCCATTTATTGTAACTAAAATGATAATTGTTATTGTTATTCTTCTTCTGCTAAAGCTGTCGCTTCTTGAATGAATTTATCTATTGATCCATCATTAATAAGCTCTTCTAAGGTTTTATCTATTTCTGCCAGTAGGTCTGCATTTCCTTTGTTTACTGCTACCGCTACCCCATCCTCTTTTCCTAAGGTAAACTCTGGTACCATTAAATCTGTGTTCTGCTTTGCATAGGCCTCTGCAACAGGGGCTACTAAAACAATTCCATCGATCTTATTGTTCATAAGCTCTAATACTAGGTCAGTAATTTTGCCTAATGCTTTAACCTCTCCTGCCTCTAGTTTGTCTTTGGCAATATCCTCCTGCACTGTTGACTTCTGGGCACCAATCTTTAAGCCCTTTAAGCTTTCTATTGAATTTAAAGCTTCTGCATCCTCTGCCTTTATTAGTATTTTTTGTTCTGCTTGATAATATGGGATAGAAAAATCAACACTCTCTTTTCTATCTTCTCTTGGTACCATACCAGCAATAATGAAATCAATATCATCTGCCACTAAAGCCGCCAATAAACCGTCAAACTTCATATCCTTTATCTCCAGCTCAACCCCTATGTTTTCTGCTATAACCTTTGCAATTTCAATATCAAATCCAACTATTTCATCCTTACCGTTTATTTCCTTGTGGAATTCATAGGGGGGATAGTCGGCACAGGTACCTAAAACAATTTTTCCCTTGGCTTGAATTTTTTCAAGCTTTGTCATTTCCTTCTCACCATCATTAGCCTTAACACCACATCCTACAGCGGAAATTGCCAATGTAAGTATAAGTACCATTACCAATATTTTTTTTCCTGTTTTCATTCTTCTTCCTCCTCTTAATATTTATGAGTTATATTTATTCATCTTATTGTATCATTATACATACATCTTTATAATGATGCAATACTTTTTTTATAATTTTTTTAAAAATTTTCTTAATAAAAGCCCTTCTTTAGAAGGGCTCAGACCATCAAAAAGTATAAATACAATATAACCCTAGAACCTACAAAAAATCATTAAGTTTAGGTAGTGTATTGGCACCATAAGGCATAATATAAGTTTTAAGTGATTCTTTAGTTTTTTCCTTAGCTATTGAAAGAGCCTCCTCTAAGGTAGTGGTTATTTGTATATTAATGGATTCTAAGGATTGTGGATTAAGCTCCGAAACGAGAATTACTTTATAATCCTCAGCTATTTTTGAAATTAAAAATCCTGTATATTTAGCAATTGTATAATCAGCTCTTAAGGCTACTTCTCGTGAGTAATTATCCTTATAGTTCTGTATAATGTCTCGCACCTCTGCATCTCCAAAGCCTTCAATACATTGAGCCAACAAAATAATGGTTCCATCTTTTTTCACAGCCTCCTTAGCATTACTTAAGGCCTTTGAAGCTTGATATAGGTTTATATCCTTTGGATATCCGCCAGCTGATACTATGATTAAATCAGCTTTTCCCTTTATATAAACCCCATCTACTTCATTTACATTTTCTCGCCCTATTTCATGGGCCTCTATATAATGGCCTGCCACAGCTTGGCCAATATTACCCTTCTCATCCATGATTACATTAAACATAAAGGAGGGCTTCACCATAGCAGCTGCCTCCAGCATATCCATATGGATGGGGTTTTCAGCTGCAATTCCACAGCCTACCTTCAAATGAATCCCTCCCCCTATGGTTTTACTAAGGGAGAGACCATGGTTTGCCATAATGCTTTCATAGGAGGCAATTCCAGGAAGTATGGATTTTTTTCCACCACTCCAACCTGCTAGGTCATGATATACAATGGCTCCTGTCAATATTATATGATCACTTTCCATTGCTATTTTATTAATCCACACTGGAGTTCCATAGGTTGTCCTTCCCACATGAATCATATTTTTCTGATCTCTACAGTCATGGTCGATTACCTTAAAGCGTTGATAAAGTTCCTCTCCCAGAAGCTTAGAGTGTTCTTCTCTGCTTTGACGACGATGGGATCCTGTGGCACAAAGAAAGGTAATGTCCTCATCCCTTACTCCCCCTTTATACAGCTCTTCTATGATATAAGGGAGATAGAAGTTCATTTTTTGCCATGCCCTTGTAATATCCGATATAACAATACAGATTTTTTCTCCAGCAACAACAATTTCCTTAAGCCTTTGACTTCCAATGGGATTCTTTAACGCATTGAGTACAACCTCTTTTTCAGTTTGATGGTGGCTTAGCCCCTTACTCTCAATTAAGCCCATAAAATTCATATCAGATACCATCCCTAATACTTCCCTATTCCCATATTTTAATTTGAAGCTACCCATTTGACATCCCTCCTTCTCCTTTTAATCATATACTATATGAATCGTAATTTTAACCATTATATGTGTGTTATTATACATTTAAATGCATTTATATACATTATAATCATCCTGTATATTTAAGTCAATGTATTTTGTAATTTGTATGATGAATTATGTAACACTTGTTAAATGGTTGCTTCTGTATCGTATAACCATAAGAATCTAATAAACTAGTTAAAAACCGTGTTCATTAGGGAACACGGTTTTTACATACCAGAATTTTATGACGTTACTCTTCCTAGACTAAAGACTCAAAGCAACACTTGAGAACTTCAAAATAGAGTTATTGATTTTATTTGATCTCTTCTTTTGTATAATAGGCTATTCCTAAGGAACCGGGGCCTACATGAACCCCAATAACAGGTCCTATGGGACATATATCGACAACTCTTCCTACTATATCCTTAACCTTCGTTGCAATCTTATGGGCTTCTTCCTCACAATTGATGTGATGAATAATCACTTCACCAAGTCCATATTTCTTTACATCTTCAGAAAATATCTCTATCATCTTTTCTATGGATTTCTTAGTACTCCTCACCTTTGTGATTACATCGGTTTTACCATCAGCTACAGTTAAGATTGGCTTCAACTGCAATAAAGAACCTAATAATGCTTGGGCAGCCCCTATCCTTCCTCCCTTTTTCAAGTATTCTAGGGTTTGAGGGGTAAAGATAAACTTACTTCTTTTGATATTTTCCTTAACCATCACAACTACATCCTTTAAAGCCCTTCCTTCCTTTGCCCCCTTAGCCCCTGTTATGGCTGCATAGCCAAGCTGCATACAGTTGGACCTAGAATCAATAAGTTCTATACTAGCTTCAGGATATTTATCCATAATCATTTCCTTTACCATATGGGCAGTGCTATAGGTTCCACTCATTTCCGAGGAAATAAAAACTCCTAGTATCTCATCCCCATTATTAATAATTTCCTCAAAAATGCCATATACCTCTCCCACCAATGGCTGAGAGGATTTTGGAATGGTTTGTACCTTATCCAGCTTATTATAGAATTCCTCATTGGTGATTTCAGTTTCCTTAATAGCACAATCTTCAAAAACCACACTTAGTGGTAAAACCGTGATATCATACTCCTTTATGATTTCCTTTGGTATGTAAGAGGTACTATCCACAATTACTTTTATAGCCATCTGTTCATCTCCTTTTCAAATAAACCCTTGATCTAATATTCAATTTCTACATTAATAGACAAATTAATTAATCTATTATATCATTTTTAGAAGCATTTTTCATCAAAGCAATATGATGGATTGGATGTTTTATATTCTCTATTTTACTTAACCTCTTCATAAAGGCTTGATAAATATGATGTAAATATGATGATTGTCCATAAACTGTTGCTAAAAATTCTACTTTAGGTTATACTTTTATCTATGTGTATATGGACAAATTGAAGCCACATAGGAGGAAGATATACATGAAGCTAGGTATCGTTGGTTTGCCTAATGTAGGTAAAAGTACTTTATTTAATGCAATTACTCAGGCAGGAGCTGAATCTGCCAACTATCCCTTCTGTACCATTGAACCCAATATTGGGGTGGTTGCAGTACCAGATGAACGTTTAAAGTTTCTAAGGGATTTACACCAATCTCAAAAGGTTATACCTGCTGCTATAGAGTTCTATGATATAGCTGGTTTGGTTAGAGGTGCTAGCAAGGGTGAAGGCTTAGGAAATAAATTTTTATCCCATATCCGTGAGGTTGCTGCTATACTTCAAGTAATTCGATGCTTTGAAGATGACAATATCACCCACGTTGACGGAAACGTTAATCCTTTACGAGACATCGAAACCATTAATCTAGAATTAATCTTTTCAGATCTTGAAATGATAGAAAGAAGAATACAAAAAACTGAGAAATTAGCAAAGACTGATAAAAGCCTTTTTACTGAGTTAGACCTATTAAAAAGATTACAGGCTGCCTTTGAGGAGGGCTTGTCTGCCCGAAGCCTAGAATATTCTGAGGAAGAAGCAGATTTAGTAAAGGATTTTGGTCTTCTATCTATGAAGCCCATCATTTATGTGGCCAATGTGGCAGAGGATGAGGTTGCTGATGACGGACAAAATAATCCCCACGTACAAAAGCTAAGGGAGTTTGCCAGAACAGATCATGCAGAGGTTGTTGTGATCTGTGCAAAAATCGAAGCAGAGATTGCCGAGCTAGAGGAAGAAGAAAAGGCAATGTTTCTTGAAGAGCTAGGTTTAAAGCAATCAGGTTTAGACCGGTTAGTGAAGGCCTCTTATTCTCTTTTAGGCTTAATCAGTTATTTAACTGCCGGCCCTCAGGAAGTAAGGGCTTGGACTATTAAGAAGGGATCAAAAGCCCCTCAGGCTGCTGGTAAAATCCATACGGATTTTGAAAAGGGCTTTATTCGAGCTGAAGTCGTTGCTTATGACGACCTTGTAAGCTGTGGCAGTAATGCTGCAGCCAAGGAAAAGGGTCTTGTAAGGCTAGAGGGTAAGGAATATATTGTTAAGGATGGAGACGTAATATTATTTAGATTTAATGTATAGAAATTAGAACTAATCATTCACTAATAAAAACAACTATGGTCCGATGAACAATATCAGTCCTTAGTTGTTTTTTAGTATAACAGTTGCTTTTATAGATCCTTTACATTCAGTACCCTCATGGCATTCAATACGGCAAGTAATGCTACCCCCACATCGGCAAATACAGCTTCCCACATGGTTGCCAGACCACCAGCTCCAAGGAGCAATACCACTCCCTTTACCCCAAAGGCCAATATAATGTTTTGCCACACAATTGCCTTTGTTCTTTTTGCAATTTTGATAGCACTAACCAGCTTCATGGGCTCATCCGTCATTAATACAACATCGGCGGCTTCAATAGCTGCATCGGAGCCTAAGCCTCCCATGGCAACACCAATATCTGCTCTAGCCAACACAGGGGCATCATTAATGCCATCTCCTACAAAGACTAGCTTCCCCTTTGATGATTTCTGTCTTTCTAATAGCTCCACCTTTTCAACCTTCTGATTTGGCAACAGCTCTGCATACACTTCATCTAAACCAAGCTGATGGGCCACTTTCGTTCCCACCTCTTTGCTGTCTCCCGTTAGCATAACAGTCTTTTTAACCCCGATAGTCTTTAGTCCTTTAATTGCATTTTGAGAATCTTCCTTAATTTCATCGGAAATGATGATGTAGCCCGCAAAGCTTCCATCAATAGCAAGATATACAATGGTACCAATGGCCTCAACCTGTTTATAGGAAATCTTTTCTTTATCCATAAGCTTTATGTTACCTGCTAATATTTCCTTACCCTTCACTTGTACTTTAATACCGTAACCTGATAATTCATCATATTTTTCAATTATTTCCTTATTTACTTCTTTCCCATAAGCCTTCAGGATGGAGGTTGCAATGGGATGGTTAGAATAAGCCTCTGCAAAAGCGGCGTATCCTAACAATTCTTCTTTGGTAATATTCTTCATAGGATGTATCTCTGTTACCTTAAATACTCCCTTTGTTAGGGTGCCTGTTTTATCAAAAACCACCGTATCTACATTGTTTAATGCCTCTAGGTAATTGCCTCCCTTTACAAGAACTCCATTTCTCGATGCTCCACCAATACCTCCAAAGAATCCTAAGGGAATGGATATAACCAATGCACAGGGACAGGATATAACAAGGAATACCAAGGCCCTATAGACCCATTCTGAGAAGGAGGCACCTTCAATTACCAAAGGCGGAATAACCGCTAGGGCTAAAGCAGTATATACTACTGCTGGCGTATAGTATCTTGCAAACTTTGTGATGAAGTTCTCTGTGGGGGCCTTTTTGCTACTTGCATTCTGTACCAATTCTAGTATTTTGGACACCGTTGATTCTCCAAACTCCTTAGTCACTTTGATGGTTAATAATCCATTCTTATTAATAAATCCTCCCAGCACACTGCTATCCACTTCCACTTCCCTGGGTACAGATTCACCAGTTAAAGCCGATGTATCCACCATCGAAGTACCCTCTACAACAACACCATCTAAGGGCACCCTTTCTCCAGCCTTAACAATAATATAGTCCCCTACAGCCACTTCTTCTGGGTCTACCTTCTTTATATCATTTTCAATCTTTAGATTTGCATAATCAGGACGAATATCCATAAGATCTGCTATGGATTTTCTAGAACGATTTATTGCTAGGTCCTGAAAGAACTCTCCTATCTGATAGAACAACATAACCGCTACCCCTTCTGCCAATTCTCCAATGGCAAAGGCACCAATGGTTGCTACACTCATTAGAAAGTTCTCATCAAAAACCTGACCTCTCAGTATATTTCTTCCCGATTTTAGTAATACTTCCCCACCTACAAGTATATAGCTGATAAAGTATAGACCAAACTCCACTGGAGTAGACATTTCAAATATTAGTCCAATGGCAAATAGTAGGGCTCCAATACTTAAAGGGATTAGTTCTTTTTTATGATCTCCGCCTCCATGGCTATGTCCATGATGATGTCCGTCATGGTGATGTCCATCGTTTTTTTCATCTTCATCTATAACCTCCACATCAGGCTCTATTTCCTTTATGATGGCCGTTGCTTCTTTTGCAAGTCTTTCTAGATCTCTTCCTTTACCCTCAATAATCAGTTTGCCCGTTGCAAAGCCAATGTAAGCCTTATGAATGCCCTTTAGAGAGTTTAATTGATCTTCAATTTTTGAGGCGCAGCTTCCACAGGATAACCCCAACAGCACTAGGGTCTTCTTAGCTGCTTTATCAATGAACTTTTCCTTGACAATCACATGGGGTTCAAATCTATTAACCACATTTCTGACAGCAGCAACAATAGATTCAATCTTACCCTCGTCAACTATTTCGATAGCTAATGTTTTTGTAACGAAGTTTAAAGCTACTTCTTTAACTCCTTCTATTTCCCTTATGCCTACTTCTATCCTAGAAGTACAGCTAGCTCAGTCTAAGCCTTCTAGAATTAGCTCTTTTTTTATGATTCTGCTCATGCCATTTCCTCCAAACCAAATTATGTTATGTTACTTATGGTTGATATGATCAAAGCCTTGCTGAAAAATATTCATAACATGTTCATCATCTAAGGAATAATACATTATCTTTCCTTCCCTACGAAACTTGGCTAACCCTGATTGTTTTAAGATTCTTAGCTGATGGGATATAGCCGATAGATTCATTCCCAAAACTGCAGCAATATCACACACACACATCTCTGATTCAAATAAGGCATAGATTATCTTTATTCTGGTGGAATCTCCAAATACCTTAAATAGTTCAGCCAAGTCGTAGAGCTTTTCTTCCCGTGGCATTGATTCCTTTACATTATGAACAACATCCTCATGGATAATTGTACAACTACAAGTTTCTATCCCCTGCTTCTTATCTCCCATATAACCACCTTCCCTTCAATATATGAACACATATTCATATGTTCACTTATATTATATTCTCTACAGCAATATTTTGCAATTAGTTTTATAGGTTTTTTTAGAAGTTTTACCCCAAATTATACTACATCCTTTATGAAGGCCCATTATATGATCATCTGCAAGGGTTTTTTCATAGCTGGATTAAAGATACGCAAAACAATACCCCCTAATATCAGGGGGTATAGATAAAGTTATGATTCTTACGCAAATAATAAAAGGCTTAAGGCCATTACAACCATTCCTGAAATGAGACCATAAATGGCTATGTGATGCTCTCCATATTTTTCAGCCGTTGGAAGCAATTCATCCAATGAGATATAGACCATAATTCCAGCAACCCCAGCAAAAATAATTCCAAACATGGCATCATTGAAAAATCTCATCAATAAAAAGTACCCTACTATAGCTCCTAAGGGCTCAGACAGTCCTGAAAGAAAGGAATAAAAGAATGCCTTTTTCTTATTGCCAGTGGCAAAGAATATTGGTACAGAAACGGCAATCCCCTCAGGAATGTTATGAATGGCAATAGCAACTGCTATACTGATTCCCAAGGCTGGATCCTGAATAGCACTGGTGAAGGTGGCTAATCCTTCAGGAAAATTATGAATTGCAATGGCTAAGGCTGAGAACATTCCCATTCTTAACAAAGCAGAGTCATTGATCTTTTCTTTCTTCATATCCTTTACATCCCGGATTTCATGGGGATTTTCTGCACTAGGAACAAATTTATCTATGATGGCAATTAAGGCAATCCCTCCAAAGAAAGCAACGGTAGTTACCCAATATCCTTTTGTTGAGCCGTAAACTACTTCCAAAGAGGCCCTTGCCTTTACAAAAATTTCTACCATAGAAACATAAATCATGACTCCTGCAGAAAACCCTAAAGCTGCCGATAAAAACTTCTTGTTTGTTTGCTTGGTGTAAAAAGCCAAAGCACTTCCAATACCTGTAGATAACCCTGCAAATAAGGTAAGTCCGAAGGCAAATAACAATCTTTCTGTCGTTATATCCATAATCCATTCCCCTTTTAAATGTATATTCTATTGCTATTATAAATTACCCATTTCAATACTTCATAAACACCGTTAATTACTAAATTGCTTTCTAACATAATATACCCTTCTATTCGTCAGACTTTATTCTAAAAGCCTCATACTGTTTTTGAATTTCCGGATTTAGTTGTAGAAAATTATTAAATAAGTCTATGACTTCTAAAGTACGGGTGCTTACATCGTGCTCTATTAGTTCTGTATCCTTCAGCAAAGTTTCTTCTATGCCTAAATTCCTCAAAAACCTTTGTATAATTTCATGCCTTTTTAACAGAAACTCTCCTATGGTTTTCCCCTCTTGGGTTAGTTGGATAATTCCATATCTTTGATAGACTATCAATTCCAGTTCACTTAGCTTTTGTACAATCTTGGTTGCAGATGAAGGCCTAACATTTAGTTTCCTCGCCAATTGGTTGACTCGAATATAGCCATCCTTTATACAGGTCCTATAAATCATCTCTAAATAATCCTCCATACTTGAGGTTAAGAGCTTATTCTCTGAATTGAGGATTTGATAGCCTCGAACTGTATGAAATTCTTTATTCTTTTTCAAAATTACATTCCCCCTGTTTTAGAATTTTCTATGTAACAAGTTTAACGAATTCTTCATATCTTAGTTATTAGGTATAGCGAATAAAGTTTCCTACAACTAATTTATGATATAACCTTATAAAAAATTATGAGAAAGGGGTTTTTTACATGAATAAGAATTTAATATCACTTGATAAATTACCTGTGGGTTGTCTAGGCAAGGTAAAAAAGCTTATTGCAAATGGAATTACTCGTAGAAGAATGTTAGATTTAGGATTAATTGATGATACAACGGTAGAATCCTTGAGAAAAAGCCCAGCGGGGGACCCCATTGCCTATGAAATCAGGGGAGCTGTCATTGCTTTACGCTCCGAAGAAGCATCAAAAATCCTTGTTGAGTCAATTCAACAATAAGATAGGAGGTATCTTAAATGGGTCTAACGAAACAATCTACTGGTACAGGCGCATTAAAGGAAATGTTTGAAGTTCAATTGGAATCACCAGATGACAAAGTCATTGCCCTAGCAGGCAACCCTAATACCGGTAAAAGCACAGTATTTAATAGCCTTACTGGACTTAATCAGCACACCGGAAATTGGCCTGGTAAAACTGTTACCAATGCCCAAGGTAGGTACGTGCATCAAAACCAGAAATATATATTGGTTGATTTACCTGGAACCTACTCTTTATTAGCTAATTCTGTAGAAGAGGAAGTTGCTAGGGACTTTATCTGTTTTGGCAATCCCCATGCAACGGTAGTGGTTACAGATGCCACCTGTTTAGAGAGAAATCTCAATTTAGTCCTTCAAATTACAGAAATCACCAATAAAGTTGTGGTGTGTGTAAATCTGATGGATGAAGCCAAGAGAAAAAAAATTAAGATTGATCTCGAAAAACTATCTAAATTACTGGGAGTGCCTGTAGTGGGCACAACAGCCAGAAACGGAAAAGGGTTAAAAGAACTGAAGGACATGGTAGAAAAGGTTGCTTGTGGCGAAGTAAATCCTACACCCACGAAAATAAGCTATGATGAAGTCCTTGAAAAGGCCATAGAAGAAGTAGATCCTCATATTCATAAGTTAGTTGGCCATCAGATTAATAGTAAATGGGTATCTCTTCGTCTTATAGATGGAGATACCACCCTTTTAGATTCTATCAATAGCTTTCTGAAATACAACTTATCGGAGGATAATATGTTACACATGAAATTAGAGGATGCTGGCACCAAGCTAAAGGCAGAAAATATTATGCTAGCAGATTTACGAGATATTATTGTTTCAAGTATTGTTAAGACTGCAGAAAATATTAGTAAGGAAGTTGTTTCTATAGAAAATGAAGCCTATAATCAGTTGGATCGTAAAATTGATAGTGTATTAACTTCTAGGCTATTTGGTATACCCATTATGGTTTCTCTTTTAGGCTTGGTTTTTTGGCTTACAATAGCTGGAGCCAATGTTCCTTCAGCTATGTTGGCGGATGGCTTATTTTGGATTGAGGGTCATCTAACTTCATTCTTTAGTTGGCTTGGTACCCCTGTATGGATACATGACATTCTTGTATTAGGGATTTATCGTACATTAGCCTGGGTTGTTTCTGTAATGCTTCCCCCAATGGCAATTTTCTTTCCATTGTTTACCCTACTAGAGGACCTAGGTTATCTACCTAGAGTGGCTTTTAACCTAGATTATTATTTCAAAAAGGCTTGTGCCCATGGAAAACAGGCTCTAACCATGTGTATGGGCTTTGGCTGTAATGCCGCTGGAATAATAGCCTGTAGAATCATCGATTCTCCACGGGAGCGATTAATCGCCACCATTACCAACAATTTTGTTCCTTGTAATGGGAGGTTTCCAACCTTAATTGCTTTAGCCAGTATATTTATCGCTGCTTCAGCTGGAGCCTTTAGTTCATTTGCAGCTACCTTGGCAGTTTTAGCAACCATCATATTAGGAGTTATAATAACCCTTTTCATCTCAAAATTATTGTCTAAAACCATATTAAAGGGATTACCTTCTTCCTTTACTTTAGAGTTACCCCCCTATAGGAAACCCCAGGTAGGAAGAATTATTGTTCGTTCGGTTTTTGATCGTACTTTATTCGTACTAGGTCGTGCAGTTGTGATTGCAGCTCCTGCTGGCTTGGTTATCTGGGTTATGGCCAATATTACTATTGGTGATGCTAGCATACTTACTCTTTGCGCACAATTTTTAGATCCCTTTAGCAGATTATTAGGCTTAGATGGATATATCATGATGGCATTTATATTAGGTCTGCCTGCTAATGAAATTGTGATTCCCATTTTGATTATGAGTTACATGTCAAAGGGATCTATGCTAGAGTTAGACAGCCTAGCTGAAATGAGACAATTATTCATAGATAATGGTTGGACTTGGCTTACAGCAGTTTGTACAATGCTATTCTCATTAAATCATTGGCCCTGTGGTACTACTCTTTGGACCATCCGTAAAGAAACCCAAAGCTGGAAATGGACGGGAGTTTCCTTCTTAGTTCCAACTATCACAGGTATTGTAGTATGCTTTATAGTAGCTCAAGGGGTAAAATTATTGGGACTGATATAATTTCAAAAAAACTTTGTAGATTTTATAGAGCTACTAACTAGTATCTTAAATATATTTAACTAATTTAACTAAAAACACTTTGCTCAAATAATCAGAGTAAAGTGTTTGATTTTGTATTTATTTAGCCATCTGACCTCCTTCAGCTTAGTAACTAAGTAAAATATATTTTAAGCAATAAAGGATATTTATACGATAATTTTGTGGTGGATTTGAATCATAACTTAATCAAATGCAGCATATCTATCTTTAAGAAGACAAGCTATAAGGAGGATAAAATGGAAAAGAAATCAATCATAATTCTTTTAATGATCATGATAATATTTGGATTTAATGTTTACTACAGCTATGGTGAAGAAGTAAGACAATATGAGAAGTATAAAGCAGTAATCACGGATATTAAAGAAAGAATTGAAAATAGGAGTAGAATTTATACAATCGAGGCGAGATTTATTGATGGTCCTTATGAAAATAAAACTATTGATTTTAATCATTTACCTATAGAAGGAACAAGCTCTGATGTTTCATTAAGAAAAGAGATGACTATCATTGTTAGCGTTCAATTGTTGGATGACAGAATAGATTCTGTGAGTTTGTATGATGTAGAAAGAAGAGGAGTGTTAAAAGTACTAGCCGTTATCTTCATCTCCTTATTGATTATCTTTGGAGGATTTAAGGGGATACGAGCAGCAGTTTCATTGACATTAACATTAATACTAATTCTATTCTGCTTAGTTCCCTTGATATTAAAAGGATTTAATCCTTTATTGGCCTCAATTTTGACTGCATCCTTAGCTATCCTTATCAACTTTATTCTTATTGGTGGATTTAGCAGAAAAAGCTTTTGTGCAATAATTAGTACGATAGGTGGGACAGTAATTGCCGGTTTATTTGCATATCACTTTGGCAATCTTATGGCCTTAACAGGTGTTTCTGAGGATACTATTCAAACCTTTATAAGCTATTCAAATATTAAAATAGATTACCGTGGCCTCTTGTTTAGTGGAATTATTATTGGAGCAATAGGGGCCATTATGGATGTGAGCATGTCTATTATCTCCTTCATATTTGAAATGAAGGATAAATACCCCACAACTACTCCACAATCCCTTTTTAAATCAGGACTTAATGTGGGAAAGGACATGATGGCAACAATGGCTAATACACTAATTCTAGCATATGCAGGTGCTTCATTACCGATTTTTTTACTTTTTACCACTATGGAGGTTTCTTTTATAGATGCCATAAACCTAGAATTTATCTCAGAAGAAATTCTTCGTTCCTTATGCGGAAGTATTGGTTTAATATCAACAATTCCCCTAAGCTCCTTTATTGCTTCAATAAAAGCCAGGTGAAGCTTATAAAACATAAAATTGCCTATAATAGGTATCCGTTTCCTATTATAGGCAATTTTCTTCTTGTTTAGTTTAAACACTAAAAAGGAGTAATCCTTTTTCCTTCTTCAAAGTAGCTCTATTTTTATAAACTAAAAACTCTAAATGACTCATGGCTTCCCCTAGGGCAAAGGATTTTTGAGGTGGGGGAAAGCTGGCCCATGAATCAAAGGGAATTTTCCAACTCATTCCTTCTGCTACTTCCACCACTGTCATAGATCTTTCTGCCTCCCTCAAAATATTTTCTACCTCTTGAAGTCTAATCTCATGATGGGCAATTAATTCATCAATTCTCCCTCTGTGGTCTCTAATAACATTTCTATGGGATGGGAGAGTGAGATTTATATCTAAAGAGGAAATCTTTTTAAGGCTATGGATATACTGGTTAAGAATTACTGGGTACTGAAACCCCCAAAAGCCAATATTAGGAGTAATAGGGTTTAAAATATGGTCTCCTGAAAAGTAGATTTTGTGTTGAGGCTCGTATAAATTAATCATATGGGGGGTATGGCCTGGTACTGCAATAATCTCCAGCTTGTAATCCCCTATTGAAATAGTTTCTCCCTCTTCTATTGGGGTATAATCAAAATCTTCATTAGGGGCATAGAGTCTCCCGGGGTGTTTATCAAAAAAGCCACCTTCTACCCTTTGCCCAAAGGCCTCCAATTGTTTCTTCATAGCAATCCAATTGTCCTCCTTCATCAATCCTTTGGTGGCTGCTCCATCTCCCCTACTCATATAGATTTGCCCTCCCCTTTTAAAAACCAAATGGGCAAGGCCAGAATGATCGGAATGAAGATGAGTAATTACCACCTTAGATTTTGGAATATCCACTTGCAACTCTATTAAGTTCTTTATAAAGGCTTCTTGACTTTCTTTACAATTAAAACCCGTATCAATAATTAAGTTCTCATCCTCCCCCTTGATTACATAACTGTTTAAAGCCCTAAGGGGATTATTGGGAAGGGGAACCTCACAGCGGAAAATATTTCTAAACAACTCTTCAATCATTAGATTCATCCTTTTTGTTTTATCTTTTTTATGTTTTTTAAGCCTACCTCTATTATAGTACACTGATTTATTATACAACAACCCTTAAACTAGAATCTATTGAGGTAAAAGCATAATGACCAGCTTATTAGAGAGCTGGTCATGAATATTGGTTTATATAGATTCATTTGTAGTTGGATCAAATCCATCAATTAATTGCCTTCGAAATTCCTTGAAGGCCGAAGCCATAGAGTACTCTCTAAGGAGTTCCTCTTTGGTAACCCACATCAAGTCTCTTTCCATATCTTGTACTTCTTCAACAGCTAAATAATATCCAGATAAAATCCATTGTATATGGGTGAAGATGGCCTTTGAGTTTTTTAATGGTTGGCACTCAATAACCTTCAAGCCCCACTCCTTTAACAGCTTGGTTAACTCTACACTTGATTTTTTTCCTTCTATATTGGGAAATTCCCATAGATCCTTTAACAGCTTGGAATGTGTTCTTTTCTTGATGGCAAATCTACCCTTATGCTCCATCAGTAATACCGTTATTTCCTGTTGTTTTTTTTCAGCCCTTGGTGATTTAATGGGTATTTCATTTTGCAATCCCTTTTCATAGGCTATGCATTCAGCTATTATGGGGCAGTTAAAACAATCTGGCTTAGAGTTGGGTTTGCAAATGATAGCTCCAACCTCGATTAGAGCTTGATTAAAATTTCCAATATCAACTGCTGGAAGTAGACTCTTAACCTGATGGATAATCTCCCTTTTCACTTTAGCATCCTTAATATCCATTGTACTGCCAGTTAGTCTAGCCATCACCCTTAAGACATTTCCATCTACTGCAGCCACCCTTTCTCCAAAACATATGGAAGCAATTGCCCCAGCAGTATACTCTCCAATTCCCTTTAATTCCATAAGCTCCTTTGCCCTCTTGGGGAAAGCCCCTGCATGCTTTTCCATCAGGAATTTTGCTGTTTCCTTCATATTTCTAACTCTGCTATAATACCCCAAACCCTCCCAAAGCTTTAATAGTTGATGGTCTTCTACCTCAGCCAATGCCTTTAGGTTGGGGAGCCTATCGATAAAGCGTTTGTAATAGGGAATCACAGTATCTACCCTAGTTTGTTGTAGCATGATTTCAGATACCCATATCTCATAGGGTGAAGAACTTCCCCTCCAAGGCATTTTCCTTTGATGGTTTTTATACCATTGGAGAAGTTTTCTTTGAAATTCAGTTATTTTATCCTCTTGAAATAATCTTGTTTCCATTCTTATTCACTCATCCCTTTTTAGTTATATTAATATCCTTTTAGGGGGTAGTGCTGACTTTTTTACTCCTATATATATGAAAAGAAAACCTAGCTATCTATTCCGAAAGGCTGCTTACGGCTTTTGCTTTAGCTGTAACATAATAGTTGATGATACCAGCTACTATAATTAAGGCCCCTCCTAAAAAGGATAAAAAATCAGGTATTTCTGACCATAAAACAATACCCCATAGGCTTGAGAATAGGATATTAATATAGGTGTATACAGAAAGCTCTGAAGCAGGGGCAAGCTTGTAGGCCGTTGTCATGAAAAACTGGGCCAGAAATGCTGAAATACCAATACTTAATAAGCCTAAAGATTCTGTTAGAGATGGCATAACCACCCCTTCAATCATCATAAAGGGTATGAGCAGGATGCTGGATACCAAACAAAAGTAAAAAATGATGACAATGGGTTTGTCGGTTGCGGACAGCTTTCTAATAATGGTGTAGGCTGCACCTGCAAAAACAGCAGATAAAAGGGCGAGTAGCCCTGGGATGATGGTTATGTCGAAGGTTGGTTTAATGATAATTACCGCCCCCAATAGACTCACCAAAATGGCTAGCTTCTGCCCAGTCTTAATTCTTTCTTTTAAGAAGGCCACTGCAAAAATCATAACGAAGAAGGGAGATAGTTTATTTAAAATAACAGCATCTGCCAGGGGTAGCCTTTCAAGGGCAGCATAGTATAACCCCACACCTGAAAGGCCTAGAATTGCCCGTAAAAGCATCCACAAGGGCTGATGTACTTTTATGCTGGTTTTTGTTCTAATCAGAGTTATAGAAACAGCCAAAAGGCCTATAAAGTTTCTAAAGAACATCTTTTCTGTCAATGGTAAATTAGGCACACTCTTAACGGAAGCTGCCATCACTGAGAAGAAAAATGCTGATATGATCATATATAAAATTCCTTTGTTTTTCATGTTCTCACCTCACAAATCATTATTATAACATATTTATCAGTCGTTGGATATTTCCTTTGAACTCTAGCTGGCAAGGAAGTTTTTTCTTTTTCCTCCTTTAATGTTTAAGAGCTGATTATAACAGAATTAATTTCTGTAATCAAATATTTAGTAAAGCTGAATTTTCTTTTGCTTTTCTGTCTTATAAATTATATAATTTATCTATGAGCTATCGAAATTTAAACCCAATCATAAAAAAATTCATATTCGTTGTTTTTCTATATGGCCTTACCTCTGCCTCCTTTAATGGCTTTTTCGGTATATATGTAAAGGAGCTGGGCTATTCCGAAAGCATTGTTGGTACAATCCTTTCTTTAAGAAGATTTTCAGTAGGTATAATGGCTTTTGTTATTGCCATTCTTGCAGAGAAAATCGACCATAAAAAAACCCTTTTGCTGGGGCTTATTACCGTCGGCCTTAGCAGTATTTTCATTGTTCTAGTGGAGAATGTTAATCTGATGAAGGTAATGGCTGTGGTCTTTGGATTTGGCCAGGCCGCCATGATGACTGTAGAGTCGCCTTTTATCTACAATCAAACTGACATAGAGGAGAGAGTTCACGCCTTCAGTTTGACCTTCGCCACAAGGAATGCTGCTTTCATGACGGGTTCTTTACTTACAGGATTTTTAGCAGATTACTTCTCAGAAAAAGTAGGTGCTGGTGCCATTTCTATACGATATGCCCTTATTGTTATAAGTATTATCAGTCTTATTGCTATATTTCCACTTAGTAGGTTAAAGCCAAAGCCTGTTGTAGTGACTAAGAAATTGAACCTTCGAGAATTCAATGGGTTTTTTACCAAAGTTAATGTCCTATTTCTATCCTATACTGGTTTCATTGGTTTAGGAGCTGGCCTTGTGGTTCCTTTCTTTGGTGTGTATCTAAAATATATGTTGGATACCACCGATAGTATAGTGGGGTTAATCCTTAGTTTCGCTCAGCTAGGAACAGTCTTTGGAGGCCTTAGTGTGCCCTTCTTAAGTCGTCGTATAGGAAATTATAAAACCATTGTTGCAACACAGCTTTTAAGTATTCCTTTACTGATTGCCATTGGACTTCCTCAAGGCATCGTTATTGTAGCCATAGCTTTCTTCCTGAGAAGTTCGTTGATGAATATGGGACAACCCCTTATTCGGAATATCTCTATGCATATAGTGGATGACCACCATCGACCTTTGATGAGCGCTATGCGAGCTATGCTGAATAATTTGTCACGGGCTTTAGGAATTTTTCTGGGTGGCCGAATTATGGGGATCTTCACCTATAACACTCCCTATATTTTCACAATTCTATTTTATCTTATTGGTACATCTATCTTCTTTACCATCTTTAAAAAAGAGATTCTTAAAAACAAATCCATATATCAAGAATCTCAGGCTAAATAATAGGCTAATACCAATGTAAATAAACAAAATAAAGAACTATCTATAGATAATTACCATAGATTGTTCTTTTTTATTATTACATCATTGATTGGTTAAGGATTTTTCTGTTTTATTTGCTCTTTTTCCTCTTTTTTTATACAGTTAGAAGAGAAGTACTCTTTTAGCTTTCTAGGCCCTGCAAGCAGGTCTCTACCAATGTACAATATCCCATCATCCTTAGTTTTAACACTCCATTTTACTAGACAAATACTCCCATCAGTAATTTCTATACCGGTAATGCCTTGGGGATGTACACAGCTACCATCATTAAAATAGGGTGGTTCATCAATTTCAGGAAACATGGGTCTATGATTGTGGCCTGCAATCAGCATATGCTTCTCTTTTATTACCCATTGGGTCAGTCTTCTGGCCACTGCCTCTTTTTTCTTGTAGTTTTTGGCAGTTCGAGTAGTATCATTTACCCCAAAGGCCTCTAAAGGTCTCCATAGGAATCTTACTAAAAATTTACTTAAACTCCATAATTCATAATTTAAAAAATCAACTTGATGACCATGAATTAGAAAAATTTTATCTTCTGTTAATCTATGTTTTAAAATTAAGCCTTCATGAACCTTTATTTGTCTATATAGTTTATTGTACCTTTTTTGCCTTTCACTTATATATTTGTTAATCATTTTTCTTTTGAATTTATAGTATCTTTTCTCGATATCATGGTTTCCATAAATAAAATAGAGCCTGTCTTCATGGTAAAACTTTGAAAATAGCTGAAAGATATCGGTATACTCATAGATGATGTCAGAAAGTCTACTATTTTGCCACAACTCATCCCCATCACCTAACTCGATATATGTGTAATTCTACCTATAATAGTGACTTAGTGCAGCAAAGAAAATATTTCGATTTTTTGAAAAGGTATCTGCCCAATCTCCATTACCCCTATGGCAATCGCTCATGAAGATGATTCTCGATGAATCATCAAAGGGTATTTCTTCAGCTGAATAAAAAATCTTAGACAAGCGATCTAATTTATCCATCTTTCCCCCTACAAGGTTGAATTTCTTTATATTGAAATATATTCTATATTTCATAAATTAATAACTTCAACACTGGAAAGAAAGATTAGCCCGCAGCCTTTATGATCTCCTCTAACCCTGTCTCTTTGTTTTCTTTAACATCAGATTTCTTAAATTTCCTTTTTAATCTCGCCAGAAATGATAATGAATAATCCCTTAGCTGGGGAGCAAGGATTATTATAAAGGTAAACATAAATGTCAATATCACAAAAGTCCAAATATTAAGAACTAAATTTGCAAAGCTATTAGCCAATAACATTTAATCAGCTCCAAAATATCTTTTCTAATATACTATTCCTTTGAGGTTAAGATGGTTATTGCGCCTCTACATCCACTTTAGAACGTTATGCTAATTAGTTGATATTTCCTTTTGATTTAAAAAGTATTGATTGATAAATAATTGTTGAGCTAGTTGGAATAGGTTACTTATGCCCCAATATAAAGTTAACCCGGCTGGAAAGCTTCTACCCCACCAAAATATCATAGCTGGCATAATATATTTTGTTACAATTTGGGTCGAGCTCTGCTGATTACTTGTATCTGATGTTGTGGTGCTTGTTAAATAGGTGGTAAAGCCTGCTATAAAGGGTAATATCCATGGATCAGCTAATGATAAATTAGCTATCCATAAGAATCCCCCTTCTATAGCTTCTTGAGTAAATCCGTAATCTATAGGATTTCTTAAAACAGTGAACAAGGCGATGATAATAGGCAATTGTATTAATAAAGGTAAACAGCCTCCATAGAGACTCACATTATTTTCTTTATATAGTTCCACTGATTTAATATTTAATTTTTCTTGATCATTTTTATATTTTTCTTGTAGAACTTTGAGCTGTGGCTGTATTTCTTGTATTTTCTTCATTGATTTTGTTTGTTTCATTGTTAAAGGCAACATTGCCAGTTTAACAATTACTGTAAATACAATAATCGACAAGCCATAATTACCAATAAGATCAAAAATCATTTTTAGCAGAGCCCCTAAGGGCTTCACCAAAATATCCATAATAAAAACCTCCATATTCGTTATTTTCTTTACCTTGCTACGGTAGATCTGCATTCTCTTATAAAGCCATCTCTTTATTTATTTTCCTCATTTCATGTTTAAGGAGAAACCCCGTTATAATAACAGCTAGTATATCTGCTACTGGGAAGGATACCCATACCCCCATAAGACCAAGGTTAAACAGCCTAGGAAGTAGAAGAATGAGAGGTGTTAGAAGTGTAAATTGTCTTAGCAAGGATAACACCAAAGCTGGCACTGCCTTCCCTAAGGCCTGAAATAAAGTAGCCCCAACAAACTGGAGACCCAAGAATGGAATCATTGCTATAACCATCCGAAAAACAAAGGCCCCCTTGGTGATAATGCTATCATCGTCAGTAAATGCCATAATAATTACTTGTGGGAAAGATTGGCCCATAATCCAACCCAAAATAGCTATAACTGTAGAGGCTATAATGGATAGCTTTACAACCTCCTTAACCCGATCTATTTTTTTTGCCCCATAATTATAACCAGCAATAGGCTGCATTCCTTGAACAACACCCATAATCGGTAAGAAGAGGAAGGCAATAATTCTATTTACAATTCCAAATATTGTGATGGCTATATCGCCACCATAAATCCTTAAGGAATTGTTTATAACTATTGAGAATATGGTATTGGTGGTGCTTCTTGTAAAAGCTGAAGCCCCGACAGCAAAAATTTCACGTATGATTTCTAGCCTTGGTTTTAGGTGATGCAGCCTTACTTTAAGGGAACTCTTACCACTATATAAATAGCTGATAATGAATACAAAAGAAGCAAACTGAGAAATAATGGTAGCATAGGCAGCTCCTTTAATGCCAGCCTTCAGTCCAAATATAAATAGCGGATCAAGGGCTATATTTAGTAGAGCTCCTATTAATGTTGAAGTCATGGCTATCTTAGCGTTACCCTCTGCTTGTATGAGATACTGTGTTGCCATTGTAAAAGAGAAGAAAACACTTCCTAAAAATATCACTCTAATATAGTCTCTTGCAAAGGGCATCAGTCCAGGTGTAGCTCCAAAAACCTTTAAAAATGTATCTGTAAACAATAAACCGATTGTAGCAAATATTAGGCTAATACCAATGATTAACACATAGGCATTACCTGCAACATGATCTGCTCTTTCTGTATTGTTGGCACCCAAGTTTCTTGAAACAGCTGAAGCACTACCTATTCCAACCAGCTGAGCAAAACCCATCGTTAGCATCTGGATGGGGAAGGCAATGGCTAATCCACCAATGGCCATAGGACCTACTCCACGTCCTATAAAGATGGTGTCTACAACATTGTATAGACTGTTTACCATCATCCCAATAATAGCGGGTAATGACATTTTTAGTAGTAGTGTAGATACTTTTTCTTTTCCCAGTTTTTCACTTTGACTTAACATAGAAGCCCTCCCATTTCTTTACTATAGCTATCACTATCCATATATTATAAAAGAGGATATTATCGTAGCACTATTTAGTTATGTTGTAATAATTATTCTATCATAACTATTATACTTGATATTCTTGAAAATGCAATAGTAAAATATAGAAATGGTATCCAATAACAGATCCATATACTGTAATACTTGAAGTAATTTTAATCCATACATCATTTATTAAACTACTTTATTAGAATTTCCAACTGCACTAGCCTCTGTAATAAAGCAACCCTCTATGTATTCATACCTATTTATCAGTTTATACTCTAGAGGTTACTGGAACCTTCTTAGGTTACGTAAAAAACCCGAGGATAAACTCCCTCGGGTGCATTATTGCTTCAATCAGTATGCTACTTGTGGGTGTTACAACCACAAGTATTTTTACTTGTTCCGCCTGCTGGACAACCAATACATTTGGTCCCTTTTTTCTTTTCAATAACAATCTTAGTAATAGAAGCACTTACTATTGCTAGGATAACTAGAATAACAATTATATCTGACATAATTCCCTCCTTAAGAACTTAAGGCTACTTTTCTCTTGGCTACTTCATCACCTTTTCTCACAAGATATACAACATAGCCAATCATCAATGCCACTGCCACTAAACCTGGTATGAAACCACTGCCTAAAGCCCCAGTTGTTATCATAGTACCTATTTGATAAGTCATAAAGGCCACAACATAACCCATACCAAATTGGAAGGCAATACCACCCCATAGCCACTTCTTATTCTCCATCTCAGAGTTCATAGCACCAATAGCTGCAAAACAAGGGGGTGTAAATAAATTAAACATTAAGTAGGCTAATGCTGCCACCGATGTTAAGCCCATTATTTGAGCAACGTCTGCACTACCTGAAACAAGAGCTAATTCCTCTGTATCAATGAAGTTTGTAATACCGTATACTACAGCCAAGGTTCCAACAACATTCTCTTTTGCTATAAAGCCTGTAATTGCTGCTGCTGCCAACTGCCATGCACCAAAGCCTAAGGGCACTAGTATAATGGCGAAGGGTGATGCCATACTGGCTAAAATACTTGTGTTTTCTGCACCTTCAGCAACCGCTTGGAATTGCCAGTTGAAGGTTTGCATGATGTGTACAGCTGCGTTACAAAGTAATATAATAGTCCCCGCTTTAATTATAAATGCTTTACCTCTTGAAAGCATAGAAACTGCAGCTCTCTTAATACTTGGAAATCTATACTCTGGTAGTTCCATAATAAAGAAAGACCTTGCATTTTTTTCGCCAGTAATTCTTACTACCAATAGCGCTCCTAAAATGATGATTGCAATCCCTACGAAGTACATGGTGACTCCCACCCATGCTGCATCATTAAAGAAGACACCCGCAAATAATGCGATAACTGGAAGTTTGGCTCCACAAGGCATGAAGGGTGTTAACATTGCTGTGGTTCTTCTTTGTCTTTCATTCTTAATGGTCCTTGTCGACATAACACCAGGTATAGAGCAACCTATACCAACAATCATTGGGATAATTGATTTTCCTGATAACCCAACCTTCTTGAAGAATCGATCCATAACAACAGCTACACGAGCCATATAACCACAGTCTTCCAGTAATGCTAATAAGAAGAATAATACCATGATCAGTGGTAAGAAACCTACAACAGCTCCAACTCCACCAATAATACCATCTAATAAAATTGAAGAAAGTACAGGTGATACACCATCACCAAGGGATCCTTCTACCCAAGCATAGAATGAATCAATCCAGCCAACAAATGTATCTGCTAGAAGGGGCCCTAAATGGGCTTGGGATATGGAAAAAACCACCCACATAACCAATGCAAAAATAGGAATTCCAAGCCATTTATGGGCTAAAACTCTATCAACGGCATCCTGTTTAGTTTGTTTGCTACTAATTACTTTTCTTTCCTCTACCTTTGATACAATTTCCTTGACGAACTCATATCGTTTTTTGTCTGAAGCTTCTACTGATTTTTGATCTGCCATATTTACACCTTTACTATCAAAGGGTGCAGTTTGGGTTTTACCAGTTACCTCTACTACTGTAGAAATTAGATCCTCTAAACCATTATTATTTCCCTTTGTTGATACAGTTTCCACAACAGGGCAACCTAATAATTTAGATAAGCTATCCACATCTATATTAGTAGCTTTCTTCTTGGACAAATCACACTTGTTTAAAGCAACCACTACTGGGATCTCTAATTCAAGAAGTTGGGTTGTAAAGAATAAGCTCCTGCTCAGGTTGGTTGAATCAACGATATTAATAATTACATCTGGATTTTCATTTCTAACAAAACCGCTTGTAATGCTTTCCTCAGAAGTAAAGGGAGACATTGAATAGGCACCTGGAAGGTCTACAGCTGTTATTTGGACATTTGATTTATTAAGCCCTTTCTTTATATCTCCTTCCTTCTTCTCAATGGTTACGCCTGCCCAGTTACCTACCTGTTCAATTCTACCGGTAATTGCATTAAACAAAGTAGTTTTTCCGCTATTGGGATTCCCCGTTAGGGCTACTTTTATCTGTTCTTTCATACTCATGAATATTAACCTCCTAAATTCTTGTGGGATTGTTAGCTTTGGCTAACTTTTTTGAGATAAAAACATTATGTAATTCTTAAGTTATATAAAAATGTTAACCTCAGTTAACTTTGTTGCCAAAACAAAAGCTATACAATAATAGCTTCAGCCAAATCTTGATCTATACTATATCTTGCATCCTTAACTGAAATAACATAGTTCTCGGCTAGTATAGAGATTACAGTTACTAGTTCTCCTTCATAACAGCCTAAGGTAAATAAAAAGCTCTTAAGTTCTTCGTCATTTGTCTTTATTTCCTTTATAACATACTCCGTATTAATCCTTCCTTGTGCTAGATTCATTGCCGGACCACCCAATCCTTTGGTTTTGTCTAAAATTCTAGATATACCTTTATTACTTATAATACTCTCCATATATATACCTCCAAGCTTTTACCTATTTATTTTAATTTTCTTTTTGTGTAAGTATACTTCAATAGCTTCCAGCATTCTATCACTTAGAACATGCTCCATTTTACATGCATTTTCATCGGCTTCATTTACTGTTAATCCAAGGGAATCCTCAAGAAATAGTGATATTAATTTATGATTGGTATATACTTGTCGGGAGAGCTCCTTACCCTTAGTTGTTAAAGTGATAGTGCCATAGGCTTCTTTATTCACCAATCCCTTTTCTTTTAGATAATTCATCGCCCTCGATACACTTGGCTTTGATACTCCCAAGCGTTTTGCTATTTCAACCCCATGGGCATGACCATGGCTTTTCTCTAATATATGAATGGTTTCTAAATACAATTCCATCGATTCACTATTACTCATTATATCACTCCGTTTAACTTTCGCTTTACCTTTATGAAAACTTTGTTAAACAATTACTGATTTAATTTAACATTTGACAATGATTCTCATTGCCTTCTTTATTATATCATCTATATTTTGCCTAGACAATGGTTTTTTTTATTAATTTATTACTATCTTTGAATGAAAAACTAAATTCCACTCTGATAAGAGTATGATATGGAAATTACATTTTCAAAATTAATAGTAGAGGTTAGTATTTTCAATAATCCAATACAATATAAATACAGAATTCTTTTGCTCTGATAATTTTTTATGACTACTTTATTTAATATTTATTTTTATTGCAATTATCTTATAAACGTGTTAATATTTCATAAGCAGCATAATTAAATATCTTTAAATCAGTCCTGTGAGGCTGGCAAGATAATCATGGAAAGTATTTTCACATAGTGATGGAATTCGTGTGACTTCTTGCTGACGCAGGAAGTCATTTTTTATTGGTTTTTAATTATCCTGAATAGCAACACCTTTAAATTAGTCCTGTGAGGCTAAAAAGGAGAATAGTGCATACTCTTCTCCTCAATTTTAAAAATTAAGGAGGTTTTTTTATGTCAGAAAATGTGTCATCAAAACTTGGAGTCAAAAGCGCAGAAATCAACAATTGGCTATCTTTATCAAAGAGAGTGATTCTAGCACTTCAACATCTTATTGCAATGTTTGGAGCTACTGTATTGGTGCCTATTCTTACAGGGTTAAATCCATCTGTTGCATTGGTTTCAGCAGGGCTAGGTACCCTTATATTTCACGCAGTTACAAAGAGAAAAGTACCTGTTTTCCTAGGTTCTTCCTTTGCCTTCATTGGTGGAATCATAGCCGTTAAAGAAGCACATAGTGGAGATTTATCCTATGCTCAAGGTGGAATATTAGTTGCAGGTCTCATATATGTGTTAATGTCATTTTTAATTAAGAAAATAGGAATGGATTTTATAAGAAGATATTTGCCATCTCACGTAATAGGAGCAATGATCATTGTTATCGGATTAAATCTTGTTCCTGTAGCATTTAATATGGCCAGTGGTAACTTCCTACTTGCCATAATAACCCTGGGAACTGCCCTGGTTATAAGCTTCTTTGGTAAAGGCTTTATAAAGCAGCTTTCAATACTAATTGCAGTAGTAGTAGGTTACGTTGTAGCACAGATTATTGGACAAGTAGACCCATCTTCCTTTGTAAATGCACCTATGTTTGCAATTCCAGCATTCACACTGCCAAAGTTCAGTGTCTCTGCAATAGCAGTGCTAGCCCCAGTGGTTCTGGCAGTTTTTATGGAGCATGTTGGTGATATAACTACAAACGGACAAGTTGTTGGCCAAGATTTTATAACAGATCCTGGATTAAATAGAACACTTCTTGGTGATGGACTTGCTACACTATTAGCTGGTTTTATAGGAGGACCTGCCAATACAACATATGGTGAGAACACTGGAGTTCTAGCCATTACAAAGAATTATGATCCTTCTATATTAAGATTAGCAGCAGTATTCGCTATAGTTCTTGGGTTTGTAGCCAAGATCGGTGGCTTCCTTGGAACTATACCTACTCCAGTTATGGGTGGAATAAGCATGATGCTATTCTCAATGATCGCTCTTGTTGGTGTGCAAACCATCAAAAATAATAAGGTACAATTTAATGTAATAAATGTTATTGTGATGCTTGTAGTATTAGTATTAGGCTTATGGGGATCCTATTTCCAAAATATAACCGGTATTAATATTGGTATAAAGATCAATGAAACTGTTTCAATTACAGGTTTAAGCTTGGCTGCCATAGTTGGAGTGGTATTAAATGGAACTCTTAACATGATCATACCAGCTTCTAAGAGGGCTTAGTACTCTATTTAAAAACAAAAAATCCATGGTTTGCTTTTGAGGCATTCCATGGATTTTCTATTTGCTTACAAATCTTCAAGACAGACACAAGCAACACACAACACAAGGGGACGGTTCCCAACACAAGGGGACGGTTCCTGTGTGTTCCAAACTTGAGGTATTGACCTTTTAAATAAACCGGACCATCGTGTTAATCATCTTCTGTACTTATCATATCATTAATCTGTTGTTTAGTTTCTGACGATAATGTATCCTCTAGATAATACCCTCCAGTTCCTTTCATTTTCTCAAACGACTGATTAATTATCTCATTAACTCTTTCTATCTCTTCCTTCAGTTCTCTGGCAGACAATAAGCTGCATCCAGCCCCTCTAATAATAATCTGCTGTAGAGCATCGGATGTTGCTACCACTATACTATATTCTTTCTGTTTTTCATGGACAAACCTTTCAATATACTGGTCTGCAGTCTGTGCTTCCTTTGTATATACCATATGAATATTACGATATTTGATTTCTTCCTGAAGATGCCCCTGAAGGCGATAGGCATCAAAAGCAACAATGATTTGACATTTTTCAATCCCCTGATAATTACTAAGATAATCAAGCAATTTCATTCTAGCACTTTCCATGTTGACATCTGCCAGATCTTTTAACTCGGGCCATGCAAAGATTATATTGTACCCATCTACAATGAGATACTTTTCCTTAGTTTCTTGTGGTCTACCTATATAAGGTTCTGACTTATAATAAGATTCCGACGCGCTTCTGTTTCTTTTCCAGGAAGACTTCTTTCCCTTGTTGGCATAGAAGGTTTTATCAAAAATTCTATCAATCTCTTCTAAGTCAATCCACTTCTCTTCCGTAGTAGGGATTTGATTTTGTATTATTTCTTCCAAAGAGTCATCTATCTCCTTTAGATAGCTTTCAATATGCATATAGTCCTTAACTTTATCCCAATTTACTGTAAAACCGGTGCCATTTTGACAAAATACTGAGCTAGTTGGGTTTGCTATATCTCTTTCAGAGTCGTATCCCATTCTCTCTATTACTTCTTCTGGATTATGACATGGCTCATATCCTTTCAGACTGCAAAAGAACCTACCCTCACCCTTGGTATAGGCAACAACCTCCTTCTGATAGTTCCTCATAGTTATAACAGGGGCCTTCCCCACAAGAACTACCATCTCTCCATTCGATTTAGTGATTTCATAGGTTCCATGCATTTTCTCAATGTCTGTCATTGCTCTTCCTACCAATTTTTCAGGTAGCTCCAATTGAAAGGAATAATAAGGCTCCAATAATATGGATTCTGCCTCCTTTAATCCCTGACGTACTCCTCGGTAGGTGGCCTCCCTGAAATCTCCGCCATCTGTATGCTCATTGTGGGCCCGCCCTGAGACTAAGGTAATCTTCATATCGGTAATTGGAGAGCCTGTTAAAACTCCTTTATGGGTCTTCTCTTTCAGATGGGATAAAACTAACCTCTGCCAGCTTTTTGCTAATATGTCTTCACTGCATTCCATCTCAAAAACCAAGCCACTGCCAACTTCACCTGGCTCCAATAATAGGTGGACCTCTGCATAATGCCGAAGGGGTTCAAAATGTCCTACCCCTTCTACTATATTGCCAATAGTCTCTTTATATAAAATTCTTGCAGCATCTAAGTCCACCTTGACACCATATCGGCTTTCTATTAGACTCTGCAGAATTTCAATCTGCACCTCTCCCATGAACTGGGCTTTAATTTCCTGAAGCTCGTCATCCCATACAATACAAAGCTCTGGTATCTCTTCCTCAATTTCTCGTAATTTAGGAAGCATCATTCTTGGAGCACAGTCGGGGGGTAGAATAATTTGGTAGGATAGTACAGGCTCCAATATAGCTCCTTCTATGTTTTCCTCAATCCCTAAGCCTTCTCCTGGTTTAGTTTTGCTGAGTCCTATTACTGCACACACAGAACCTGCCTTGATCTCATTCACGGCCTCGAATTTCTCCCCGGAATAGATACGGATTTGATTGACTTTCTCTTGCCATACTCCATTGTTTATAACATCCTTCACCTTCAGGCTTCCACCAGTAAGCTTCATAAAGGTAAGGCGATTGCCCTGCTGATCTCTTGCTATTTTAAACACTTTAGCTCCGAATTCTTTCGGATAAGAAGGAATGCTGGCATACTTTACAATCCCTTTCATAAACTCCTCAATTCCTTCCAATTTTAAAGCTGACCCAAAAAAGCATGGAAATACCACGCGTTCCTTGATAGCCCTCTTAATCTTAGAGAGCTCTATATTCTCTTCTTCTAGATAAGCTTCCATCATCTTTTCATCGCACATTGCCAACTGATCATAAAACTCGGCTGTCTCATCTTGTCCAAATTCAATGCATCTATCATCCAGTTGCTTTCTCATTTCTTTCAATATTTGATCTTTATCTATCCCATTCTGATCCATTTTGTTTATGAATAGAAAGATGGGAACCTGATATAGTTCTAGAAGCCTCCATAATGTTTTGGTGTGTCCCTGCACCCCATCAGCACCGCTAATAACTAAAATACCATAGTCAAGGACCCGAAGTGCTCTCTCCATTTCAGCAGAAAAATCAACATGGCCAGGGGTATCAAGTAAGGTTATCTGTCTTTCCTCTACCTCAAATATGGCCTGTTTCGAAAAAATGGTGATTCCCCGTTCCTTTTCTAGTTCATAGGTATCTAAATAGGCATCCTTTTTGTCTACCCTTCCCAGTTTTCTAATTTTACCACTCAGATAGAGCATACTCTCTGACAAAGTTGTTTTGCCCGCATCCACATGGGCTAATATTCCAATCACTAATTTTTTCATAACCAATGTTCAAATCCTTTACTGTTGTCTTTTCTTAAATAAGTAAAATCAAACAAAACACAGACACAAGGACACAAGGGGAGACACAAGGGGACGGTTCCTATGTGTTCTGTATTTTTCGTATAACTCCAAAGCTAATACCTGTTAATCTCTCTATTTGTCTTATTGATAATCCCTCTTTTTTAGCTTCTATGATTATTTTATCTCTTTTCTCCTTTTCAAAATCCTGCAACTGGGTAGTAACCATAACTCCAGATAGATCTTTAATAATTTCTATTGCTTCAATATCGTGTATTCTAGTAACTTCTTCATATTCAAGGCATTGCTCCTTAGTCTCTTCTTTATTGAACTTCTTAAATAACTCCAAAGCCACTCCTTTATCATCTGCAAATAAACTTAATGGAAATTTAGTATCACATAATTCTTTCTTTCCAAAATACTCGTTATAGCTACTCCATGGATACTTAGCTATATCGTTGACAATACCAGCTTTTATTGGGTTTTGGTGTATGTATCTAAGTACAGTTAATAGATATTTATCATTTTCAACTACTTCGCTTTTAAATCTATCTTGAAACAAATGCCCTGTTCTTTTGTGTTTAGAATTATACCAGTATACATATTTAGCCCCTATTCTCCTGAAAGAAACTCCCAAGTCCTCTATGCCTTCTTTCATTAATAAATGTATGTGATTCCCCATGATGCAATATGCATATACCTCATACTTACTCAATTCTTTAGATTCCTTTAGAATATTAATAAGCATTTCAAAGTCTTCATCATCTTTAAATATGGTCTGTCCATTTATTCCTCTAAGCATTACATGGTATACTCCTGTGCTGCTTTTTTGCCTTGCTTTTCTTGGCATAAAAATCACCTCTAGTTAAGAATATCATAAACTAGAGGTGAGTACAACACATAGGAACCGTCCCCTTGTGTTATAGGTGATTACAGTTTATCTATAAGTTCAAATATTTCAGAATTTTTAGGGATATCCTTCATAGAATGCCCATAATGTACATATCTGAGAACTCCTTCTTTATCTACTAACATCTGGGCTGGCATTCTCCCTAACTTAAATAAATTGACTTCCTGTCCGTATAGTTTAAGTATAGATTTTTCCTCATCAGGAATACCATAGAATCTAAGATTATGCTCTTCCCAATAATCGTTAAATTTCTTGGCTTTTTCAGGTCCAATTACAACTATTTTGGTATCTTTTTCTAAAAACTTATCATAATCTTGATGCAACTGCATCATATGCTCTCTGCAAAAGGGTCAAACAAATCCTCTATTTAATACGATCAATATGTTACTCTCCTTTTTAAAATTAGAAAGCTTAAATTTACCCCCTTTAAAATCTGTAATTTCAAAATCTGGTGCTTTTTTGTTTAATTCTATGTTTGCCACTTTAATCATCTCCTCATTTTAATTTATAGTATATTACCTTAATCATAGCTTATTTAAACCGATAATAAATCTTTATACCCTAATACTTATGCTCCATTCACTTTGTTTTAACATGATTATATAATTACATCATGGAAGATTTTATTTTTACATATTCATTAGAGAATAACGCCCTTTAATTAATCTGAGAAAAACCATTAGAAGTTGGTTCTTTCAGGATTGTTAAAAAGAGCGCTACTAAAAAGCAATGTACTATTTGATGATCTATGTTTCATTTTATGACAAATATTTGAACCCAACACTATAATGATATCAAAGCTTCCACATTCTAAATGGTAAATTCGATTTTCTCCGTAATAGTTATTACCTTACCATCTTTAACTTCTATAAAGAATGGAACTTTTTGAGCAGGTGGTGAATCAGAATATGATTCATTTAAATGTAGCATAAACTCCTCTATATTTGTTGTTGTATATAATCTGTCCGCAACCCCATCTTCAAGAAACAGGAAACTATAATCAACAAATGAATATGTTGTTTCCTTTGTTAATTTATAAGTTTGCTTATCTGTGTTGGGATTATAAATGTAATAACCACTGGGTGTAGTGATGCTTTCCCCCAATTCTTCCAGTTCTTCTAGTCGTTCTGTATCTTCCCTGTAAATTATTTCAACTTCATCGATATATAATAAGTCATCTTCTATCACCATGTATCCTGTTATTATTCTTGGCACGTATGAATTTTGACTGGGATTTGCCAAAAGCCCAATACCAATGGCTAGTGCAATAATGGCTGCTAATACAACCACCCAAAATCTTGGTTTTTTATAGTTTAACACGTTTTTAATCCTCTCTTTCAAGTAACCACAGGGAAGGTTTGCGGTTAATTTTTCTTATAAAGTATATACTATGATTTCGATTGCCTTCTTATCTTTAATTCCCTTTCTCTCATTTATGTCTAAACACACTATATCACTTTTCTTCGTGGAACTTAACAAGTTCACTTATAGCTTTTTTCTGTTAGTATTAAATATCTTAAATATAAAATCACTATCTATAATTCTAGCTTTATCAGTATACTCACAGTAGCTACTCCATTTATAGTCTTTTATATGCTCCACTATACCAGCACTTAATGGATTAATGGATTTTGACGTATATACCTTAACACTGTAAATAAATACTGATCATCCTCTACTACTTCACTTTTATATCTATCTTGGAATAAATGGCTTACTCCATCATATTTGAAGAAACATTTTTACTTATTTCTCTCATTTCGGGTAAATAGAATAGTGCCCATCACTGTAAAAAATGCAAAGAAGGCAATTGATGCAATAATGTTGATTGCGGGGTTGTATATAACAACGCTATGATATTCTGGCTTTCCCCAGTAAAAAAAACCTCTTGCTAAATCAGTCAGGTAAGTCAACGGCATAATTTTTGCCAGAAAAGCTATAATGCCGGTGGAATTAGATATTGGGATAATCGTACCCGCCAAGAACATTTGTGGCATACAAATCAGCAAAGCGCCCATTTGTGCGACTTTTGAATCTTGAACCAAGCCTATGAACAAGATGCCCAAGGAAGCGCCAACAAGGCAGAAAACAGGTATGACCAGAAGTAGTCTGACGATTTGCATGCCACCCAAGGGTATTTGCATGAGTAAGGCTATCAATAGAACACCTATCAATGAAGTTAAACTGGCGAAACTGGTACCGATCATCTTGCCTAAAATGATTGTATATCTGGAAATTGGGGATACAAACAACTCCTGTGTCAAATTCAAGTCACGTTCTGCAATCAAGGATGTCATACCGCTGGTTGCACCCATAAACATGTTAAAGACAATCATCCCCACCATAACGAATTGCAGAAAGTTATATCCTATGTTGCCTCCTAAGTTTTGTGAAAGGCTTCCCCCCATAATGCCGAGAAAAAACATAGGAAAAATCATGTTTGTAATCATAGCGCCCGGACTTTTGATAAGCCGCATAATTTCTCTTGAGGCAATAGCGAATAATGCGTTAATTTCTCGCCCTAAAGTTAAAGTCATGAAAGCACACTCCCTTCTTTTATTAAATCCAAATAGGCTTCTTCAATGCTTGGCTGATGAATCTCCAATTTTGTTAGGGGTATATCCAAGCCTGACAGCAGTTTTTGAGGTGTCTTATCTTTGTATGCAACCTTCAACCCCTGGCCTGTTTCCATGAAAGCTGCTCCAAGCCTACATAATTCTGTTTTAAGCGTGTTTTGGTCAGTTGCATCCACGTACATATATTTCTGAATCAGCCTTTCTTTAAGCTGACCCGGTGTTCCTGACATTGCAATTTTACCGTTGTTAATTATACAAATCCGGTCTGCGCCTTCAGCTTCTTCCAAGTAATGCGTTGTCAGAAAAATCGTGATATTTTCCTCGGTTCTCACCCTATTTAAATATTCCCACAGGGAATGGCGGCTGGCAGCATCCAAACCCTGTGTTGGTTCATCCAAAAACAGTATTTTAGGATTGTGCATCAGACTGCGGATTATTTCCAGCTTCCGTTTCATCCCGCCGGAGAATGTTTTGAGATTCTTAAAGAGGCTCTCTTGCAGGCCGACAATCTCAGCCAGTTCCTCAATTCGCTGCTTGTACGCCTTGGGCATCATTCCATAGAATGGCCTAAACCTGTATGTGCCGTAAATACTTACATGCAGCCGGATGTTTTCTTCGGCAGTCAATTCCAAATCAAGGCTTGGATTCTGAAAAATTATGCCTGTATTGTACCTAATCTTTTTTGCTTCCTTGTCCAGATCATAACCAGCTATGGATACTGTGCCGTTTGTCTTTGAAAGTAATGTTGTCAAAATCGATATAGTGGTCGTCTTTCCAGCCCCGTTCGGGCCTAAAAAAGCAAAAAATTCACCTTCACGCACATTAAAACTAATATCATCGACTGCCGCTTTTTGCGATTTTTTATACTGTTTAATCAGGTGGTCAACCTGAATCACGTTATTCATTAAACTCACCTCCTATATTCATTTTCCGTCGTTCATTTTTCTGTCAAGTTTTTTGTAAATGTTTTGATTTAATGCAGATTTCATTTTATCCAACCATGAATGATGGGGGATGGCTTCAAGAAGGCTGTCACAAAAACCGATAACATCCTCTCCCACGATATCAAGTACATCCTTTCCTTCCCTTGCTCCTGCTTCAAACATATTAAGAATATCGACCTGTATATTGGGTATGCCTGCATCGCATGTTCCGAACTGATAAAGATATTTAGACATTTCGTAAAACACTACCTGATATTCCTTTGGCAGCACCTTAATACGCCTATCAAGATCTTTCTTCATAGTTCCAGTAATCTTATCATACATGACTGTTCCTCCTTAACTCAGTTAGTTTTGATGAAACAAAGTCCCATTTGCTCCAAAAGGCTGAAAGTTCTTTTTGCCCTGCTTCATTGAGTGAGTAAAACTTTCTCGGCGGCCCGATTTCCGACGATTTTTTCTGTATATCTACAAGCTTGTTTTTTTCAAGCCGGAATACAATCGTGTACACCGTTCCTTCAACAATATCTTCAAATCCAAGGGCATTGAGCTTTTTCACAATCTCATAACCGTAAGTTTCTTCACGGCTTATGATTTCAAGAACACAGCCTTCCAGAATACCTTTTAATATCTCCGTGAGGTTTTCCATTGATGCTCTCCTTTCTACTTTGTGTCAAATAGTACCACTACATAGTAACACAAAGTAGAAAGAGTGTCAATAGAGAAGAATCAAAAAATTCACATTATGAGCTAGATACGAGATTTTAGATAAGTTCTTCTGAAATGCAGCAACTCTCGATTGATTTTCATTAAAACTACTTCTTAGTCTTCTAGAACTTTGGATAGGTTACACTTAATTAGACAGTAAAAACTCGGACATGATATAATAAATGAAATTGAATGGAGGATTATCATGCTTATGAAGCGGGAGTGTTAGTAGCACCGCTGAGTAAATCATTCAAAAAAGCATACGGCCACACACCTAATGAGCTTAGAAAACAGATTTTAAACATGTAAAAAATTATAATGTTCGTAAACGTTAAAGAGCCCACACCTTTACAAGTGTGAGCTTGTATTTTAATCTTTACAAGTGAAGCGCCCCCATTGTCTTGGAACAGGCTCTTTGAGTTAATCAAAGTACCTATCCCTCTATCCTTTCTAAAGCATGGCAAACTAAAGGTCTTGCCACTATCATTAGTGCAGAAATCTTTTTAATTCTTCTATATTTCTCTGTTCAAATTGTAACAGCTGGTTTCCAAGATCAAGTATTTCTTTATCTGCATCATTATATTCCTGTAATTTTTTCGTTATATCTACCGTCCCCATGGTGCTGCCTTGTATTAGTATCTCCGAGATATGGGATGGGCTCTTATTTAATAAGGTTTTTAGATTAATCATAATATAGGAAGAAGCCTTTGAGAGTGGATTTATACCCTTTGCATCTTTATCCATTTCTTGAATCTTTGTTTTTGCCTTATTATAAATCTTTTTATACTCATTAAACTGTGATTCTAAATTCTGCTTAAAGGTATCATCCTTTACTATTGGAATTAATTGTTTTATTGCATCCTGACCCATTTCCGAATTCTGATGTATATAGTTTAGTAGTTCTATATTACCTGTCATCGTCAAAACCTCCTTTTTAACTATTATGTGTGGATATTTAGTATTTATTCAAGAACACAATGGGACGGCAGACTGCGTAATAAAGGTCTTGCGTCCCATTGTGTTCTTGAGTTCATTACTGAACTTAATTATTTAAGTAAGCTTTAAATTGTGACAACGTGATCCATGGAAAGACGGCATATCTATTCAACTCATAAGGATTTGAATTAGCAGTTGTGTAACCACCTTGCGTTGTGAATGCGAGTTTGACACCAACTTCTATAAGAGCTTCTAGGTAGGAACCACAGAACCACAGGCAGAACCAAGGAACCACAGGGACGGTTCGGGACCAGTGAAAAACTGGT
>NZ_WBZB01000055.1 GCF_009017255.1 Alkaliphilus serpentinus
AACAGAACAAAAGCATTTCATGCGTTAATTTTCTATGGTTAAAATGCTTTTGTTTTCCAGAGAACCCATGCGTTCTCTAGGACACTTCGTTTTCGGTCGTCTCACCGTCTCGACGCCGTTCGTAGCATAGTGTCACTTTTTCGTGACACAACTCACCTCTCCTTATTTTTATAAGGGGGAGGGGCCCCTTAAAATCCCCCATTTAATAGGAAAAAAGAGAACTTTACTATTAAATAAAAAATCTCTCCGTAATTTAGAGAGATTTTTATTATAATTCTACATATTATTTTATTTGGAATAACTGATACTTCGTTGTACCTAATCCTATTTTTTCAGCATGCTCTAGCGATAATCTTCCATTTTCAAAAAGCTTATCTCTGCTGTTTTCCTGTACTAAATCTAAACATGCAGCATCTAAAGCTACAGGATCCTTTCCAGCTAGAATACCGATGTTATCTGTAATTGGCTTCATGGATTTACCCATACAATCACAATCTTTAGTAATATTATGAAGAAAGGTTATGTATATGATATCTTTATCTTGTGCTGCTCCATAGGCATATTCAGAAAGCTTCTCTAAAAAGTGAGAACCTCCCCATGTGTTTCTGATTGCACCATGAGGACACACAGCAATACATCCCGCACAGCCAATACACTTACTCTCATCAATGACAGCAGTATCCGTTCTATATATGGCATCGAAGTCACATTTGCCTACACAGAGGCCACAAGCACTACATATTTCGGCATTTACAACAGGGGATATTCCTGAATGCTGTTCTAGCTTTCCTCCTCGTGCTGCAAAGCCCATGGCCAACTGCTTAAGAGCCCCTCCAAATCCCGCTTGAATATGTCCTTTAAAGTGACTCATAACGATGAATTGTGAATAATTTTTAAATTCCTTACCGATTTTGCATTTTGTTATGTATTCTTTATTAATTTCTATTTCATCATATTCTGTTCCAATTTCCCCATCAGCTATAATAATAGGAATCTGGGTAAAGCCGTGGTTTTGTGCTGTTTCAATATGACTTTCAGAAGTGGTTCTTGCACCCCTATATAATACATTGGTTTCGATATATGATGGAGACACTCCATTTTCCTTTAGATATTCTATGGTTTCATCATAACAGGCAGCTGGAATGAAGGTAGTGTTCCCTTTTTCGCCAAAGTGAACCTTTATTGGCACTTCCTTTTCAAATTTATGTCCAGTTTCTGATACAATTTTTCTTAATAGTTTTAAAGCATCTTTACCTAATTCTTCATAGTTTGAATCTGAATTTTTAATAAGATATACCACACTCATCAAATCTCTCCTTTATGTATTTTATTAAAATCCTGTTACCTTAGGTGGATAATTAATACATTCTTGTTAGATCTATTACTTCACCGTATAATTTTACACAATTCCTCTAATATCATTCAACAAACTCCTTCATTCAGTGTTTTTCAACGTCACTGTCACAATTTCAGGACGATTAAAGATTCTGACAGGTATAATACTATTTCCTAAGCCCCTGCTTACATACATTGTGGATGACCCTTTATGATATCTACCCTTTGTGTATTTCGGAAATAGGCCCTGATCTGGTGCAACCAATCCACCTATAAATGGCAATCTAATCTGGCCGCCATGGGCGTGTCCTGTAAAAATCAAGTCGATATTATGTTCCCAATACAAATCGAATAGTTCAGGTCGATGGGAAAGTAAAAGGGTAAATTTATTACTGTCAGGTAATTTCTTCAGCTGCTCCTCTAAATTACTGGTATTCGTACCCTCCTGGTAGCTCTCTGTATAGAAATCTGGGTCTGAGAGTCCCAGAAGTTGAATAGTGCTCCTTCCTTTTGTAAGATCATAGGCAGTATCATCCATGATATAAACTCCCGATTCTTTTAACTGCTGCTTAATTTTATCATACTGACCCAACCATGCTTCATGATTTCCTGATACGTAAAAAGTGGGGGCAATTTCCACTGCACCCTTAATAAAATCCATTGCTGTCTCCAGATGAAATTTACGTCTATCTATCAAATCTCCAGTAACAATAATCATATCCGGAGATAGGTTTTCAATTTCTTTCAGTAGTTTAGATTGCTCTTCTCCGAAGATTTTATTATGTAAATCAGATATATGTACAATTTTATAATTGTTGAAGTTAGAAGGGATCTTTGAATTATGATATATATAATTTGAGACAACTATACTATTGTTTTGCCAAGTACAAAATCCCACTAAAACAATAATTATACCAATCCATCTTAACAATTTAGTTTTTCTAGTGTTTTTCCTCATCTATCAAGCCTCCAACCTTAAAATAAGAGAGATTTTATATTTACGCATTTATATCGACTTCCTTTTATATCGAAGCAGGAAGAGATAGATTATTACCATTGCCAGAATTCCTAATAGTGACCAATAAAAAAACACACCACCTTTAGGATTAATGGCTCTGTAAAGAAGAATCATCAATATACAATATACGGCCGTTATGAAGGTAAATAATTGGGAAGCCCATGTGTAGAGATTCTTAGGTTTTTTCTGAAAAAAGTCTCTAAAATTACTTTTAATCTCTGCTTTTTTTATCCATTGTAAAACATCCTTCCACATCCAGATGCTAACAATAAACGCAATGATTAGAAGCCGGGTCATCATATGAATATAAGCAAAAACTCCTTCTTTAGGTGTATCATAGCCCATTATCATCATGAGACTATTGATTACAGTCACAATAGTGAAAGCCTCACAAATACCTTCTATAGGTGTTTCATCTTCCCACCAAACAGAGAATTTTTGAAAACCTTTTTTGAATGACATTTTCTTGACAATTATGGTATAAAAACCACTGGCTATAAGAAAGATTCCGTAAACTATAAGAATACTCTTAGTAATATCTCTATAGGCATTAGGGTGTAGTGTAATGAAATGCCCCATAATATATATGATTAACCAAGAAACACTACAAATAATCAGTAAAACCCCTACATTTTTTAGAATTTCTAATGAATATTCTTTCTTCAATTTAAACCCCTTAACCGATAGTAATTTCTTCATATTAACCTCCACGACAATATTGGATAGACACTTCAATGTATATAAAAACTCTACTATAACTCTTACGTCCAAATCGTAATATAAATCCTTTGTTATGTCAAGTTTAGCATTGAAACCCTTTCTGTGGCGACTAAAAATACCGTAAGGCTTCATGCTTTCATTCTCCTGTGTCTGAAAAATCTTAACTCTTATACTCTTTAAAAAATTTATTTCGTAATTCTAAAAGGTTTTACAGAATTTTTGTAGAAATATCATCATAATATCAACATGCTTTTTAAGGCTGAAATCTTTTTTTATGACTTGGAGGTGTTTAAAATGTTTGTAACTAAAAAGGATTCTATCGTTGAAGATTATCATGGTGTTAAGGTTTCGGACCCATATCGATGGCTTGAAGATGCAGACTCATTGGAAACAAGGGCTTGGAGCGACTATCAAAATCAATTAAGCCATGAATACTTTAATAGGATCCCATCTAGAGATAAGTATCGAAATCGATTAACTAAGCTATGGAACTACTCGAAATATTTTACTCCCCAGAAGGTTAAAAATCGTACTTTCTTTCTTAAAAATGATGGTCTTCAAAACCAAGAAATACTCTATATGCAAACCCATGATGAAAAACCAATGGTTTTGATAGACCCAAATACCTTTAGTGATGATGGTACTATCGCCCTAACTAACTACTCCATTAGCAAGGAGGGTAACCTTCTTGCCTATGCAACGTCCAAAAGTGGTAGTGATTGGCAACAAATAAGGCTTAAGGATATCAACACAAATAAAGAATTAAAGGATTTGATTAAATGGTGTAAGTTCACAAACATAGCATGGGCTCCCAATGACTCAGGCTTTTATTACAGCCGTTTTCCAGAGACTGGGACAGTAGATCCAGGTGAAGAAAGCTATTACAACAGTATATACTTCCACAAAGTAGGTACTCCTCAGGAAATGGACCCCATTGTTTATCAAGATAGAATTCATAAAGAGCTCAGCCATTCTCCCTCTGTAACGGAGGATGGAGAATACATTCTTATACATGCTAGAAATGGCACTTCTTCTAATAACAGATTCTATTACAGAGCTATTGATAGCAATGATGATTTTATTAGGCTAATTGATGAAGAGGAAGCTCAGTTTACTTTTATCCATAACAAAGGCCCTATTTTTTATTTTAAAACGGACCTTGATGCCCCCAGAGGCAGGGTAATAGCCATAGATATTCATAACCCTGATAGAAATAATTGGAAGAAAATCATTCCTCAGTCCAATGATACAATTGATTCTATTCAATGGATAAACAACAGCTTTGTAGTTGTGTATCTATACAATGCTCTGCACCAAGTTAAGGTTTTCAATTTAGATGGTTCCTTTTTGTATAATATCGATTTACCAATCATAGGTTCCATAACCGAAATTAAGGGTGATGGCGAAAGCACCGAGATGTCTTTGGGAATTACATCTTATCTCTTTCCTACAAGTATTTATAGATTTGATTTTAATAATCGACAGCTTTATCTTGTTTCAAAACCCCACATGGATTTCGATTCGTCACAGTATCAAACAACCCAAGTATTTTTCAACTCAAAGGATGGAACAAGGGTACCAATGTTCTTAACCCACAAAAGGGGTATAGAATTAGATGGAAATAATCAAACGTTGCTATTTGGATATGGTGGATTCAAGATCAGCTTAACTCCCTCCTTTAATCCGGCAATCCTACCTCTATTAGAGGATGGAGGGATATTTGCAGTAGCAAATCTTAGGGGTGGAAATGAATACGGAGAAGAGTGGCATCAAGGAGGAATGCTTGATAAAAAGCAAAATGTTTTTGATGATTTTATCTCTGCAGCAGAGTTTCTAATCGAAAACAACTACACTAAAAGATCTAAATTATCTATTATGGGTCGCAGTAATGGAGGACTTCTTGTAGCTACCTGTATGGTGCAAAGGCCAGATCTATATGGAGCAGTTATTTGCAATGTTCCTGTAATAGATATGCTAAGATACCATCGGTTTACCATCGGCCGCTACTGGATAGGTGAATACGGAAATGCCGAAGCAAATGCGGATCACTTTAAGTTTATGTATGCCTATTCTCCTCTTCACAATGTTCAAGAAGGTGAAAACTTTCCTCCAATACTAATAGCTACAGCCGACACCGATGACAGAGTTGTTCCTGCCCATGCTAAAAAATTTGCTGCAACTTTGAAGGAAAAATCTAAAGGTGACTCTCCAATACTCCTTCGGATTGAGAAGGATGCTGGTCATGGTTTGGGTAAACCTATATCTAAGTTAATAGATGAATGGGCCGATTTCCTTGCCTTCTTGTCAAAGGAATTAATGGTATAAAATAAATCAAAAAGGGGCCTCAAATTAGAAAAAATAATCTAAGATGAGACCCCCTATTTTAAGTTGCTATCTCTCTAATCACTCTATCTGGTACTTTTTATTATGCAAAGAAAGCTTCCATATCACCATCAACAATTGGAATTCTCTTTTCTAAGGATGCTATTATTCCCACTGGTTAAAATAGGTAGGGACCATCAAATCTCTTTTCATATGCATCATTTGCTTTAAGCTGTCTATCCCAAAAAAAGTTTATGATTCCTTTACCCAGTAGCTTGAACATAATTTTCACACCAACTCCAAATCGGATTGGTGCTGCCAATTTCCCGATACTTGTTGGGTTGAAGCACCCTTGATAAACCAACTCCTCAATTACCTTTACCATTGGCTCCATAAATTTCTCCTGGCTCTTAGGGGGCCGCATCTGTAAACCTTCTGTCCCACCCTTAATAGCTGTACCAACATAGGTTCTTTCTAGCCTGAGGGCCAATTGCTGAAGATATGCCTCAAGAAAATGAGATTGGCTACTTTCAGGAAAGCCCGATTGGACAAAAAAGCTTATACTCCCTTTTGAGGCTTGAAGCTTCTCCATAAATCCCATTACATGGGAAGGCATTGCATGTACATATAGCGGCATGAATAACATTACATGCTTATCAATTAAAAAAGCATCAGCCCACTCCTGCCATTGATCTATTTCCTTTAAATCACGAATCTCAACCCTATCGCCAAGGGCTTCAACAACCTTCTTTAGAATAAGGGCAGAATTGCTGCTATTCCTTCTTGGGGAACCGTTATAAATTACCAGTTTATCCATAGGTTCAATTGACCCAAAGGTCACTGTCTGATTTTTAGCCTTCCTTGATTTCAGTTGGCGTATTTTAACACCACCATCCTTTATGATTCGATAGGCATTAGATTTAAAGTGGTAGGCGGTACGAAACAAATAATCCTCAATAACCTGTTCTTCTTCATTGGTTAAACCTACAGTATCATAGTAGAATACCATATTAGGGTATCGATGGTATCTAGCAACATGATGACATTCGCCATCTACCAATTCTATATACGGGTGGTAGTGGGGGATTGTCCTGTCTAAAAAGGCTTTAGCTTGATGGTTAATAAATCCTTGAGCTGTATCCATTAGTAAAATCACGGTGTCACTGTTTACATAGTCAGGATAAATTTCTGCCATTTGGTCCTTCATTACACATCTACCAGGGGTCTTTAGCCAACAGCTCCAACAACCAATACATGCAGCTATAGATTCCTCTCCGAATCTAACAACCTTTAGGTGTTCATCATAAAGATTTTGAATCGCCTCAACTACTTCATCATCCTTTTCTCCTCTTAAATCAAATAAAGTCTTCATTTATATCTCTCCTTCAATACCCTTTTTATGATCTCAATATAAATACTATAACTTAATATATAGAAAAATCAAAATCCATTTCTATAACCATTCCATTATGATGGCTAGGGGGATTTACTTGTACAACTTCATTTCCAAAAGGGAAAAGGATGAAGAAACCAAAAAGCATACTGTTTTCTTCAAATATATGGGGAGCATAGATTCTCTATGATTTAATAAGTAACTGTTTTAAATAGGTAATCAAAGGCTCTATATATTCTCTACTAGAATGATCATAGGAGCCAGATATCGCCTTATTGGTTCCATCTTCTATATCAGATCTATTTTTTTTCAATTCCAAAATCTTATGATAAATTTTCATCATAGCTTTATCAGATAATCCCATTTTTTCATAATTCAATCCACTTTGAAAATAGAATAATTTGAAACGATTTAGCTCATCTGGCGAATAATTATTCATTTTAATATTTGTAAAAATCTCCTCACTATAAGGCGCTCCCCCTGTTACAAAAACAACGATCTTTTTGCTAACTAAACTTAATACTTTCATTTTAAATTCCTTCAGTCCTTGGATACGACCAGCGTGGATACCAGCACCATAAATAATAATATCATAAGTATTCATATCAGCATTATTCATTTCATCCAGTGGTATTACACGACAAGTAATAGCTTCGGTGATCCAGTCTACATATTTTTTTGTAAACCCCGTCTTTGATTTATAGATTAATAGAATTGATTCCATATAACCTCTCTCCTTGTTTTCTGATAATTTTATACCTTTTTATTTCCTATCATTTGCAAATTATGTAATTGTTTAAGAATGGTAATATATTATGATATTACCTCTTTTTTGTCAATACTTAGCAAATTAAAAACCCCTTAGAATTTAATCTAAAGGATTTTTGTTGATTATAGTTTTTTGTAGATCCTCATTGCAATGATATATGCAATAACTATTATTGCCATACACCATGCCAAAGCGGACCAAATCTCATTTCCTACTGGCTGGTTTGCTAATAAGTCACGAATAGCTTCAACTATAGGAGTTACAGGTTGATTTTTCGCAAAAGCACCTACTGCTGAAGGCATCGTATCTGTTGGTACAAAGGCAGAACTGATAAAGGGTAAGAAGATAATCGGCTAAGCGAATGCACCTGCACCATCAGGTGTTTTTGCAACAAGACCGGCAATTACAGCAACCCATGTTAAAGCAAGCGTAAAAATCCCTAGAATTCCAAATACAGCTAACCACCCTAAGATTCCTGCTGAAGAACGGAAGCCCATTAATAATGCAACAAGTATAATTACTATTACAGAAATTCCATTTGAAATTAATGAGGTTAAGACGTGACCCCATAATACTGTAGAACGAGCAATTGGCATAGAGTGAAAACGTTCAAAGATGCCACGGGCTTTATCTATAAATAAGCGGTAAGCTACATAGGCAATACCACTGCCAATGGTCATTAAGAATATACCCGGTAATAGATAATCAATATAGTTTTCTGCACCTGTTTCGATTGCACCACCAAATACATAAACGAATAAGAACATAATTGTTATTGGTGTAATACTAACTGTAATAATTGTATCCATACTTCTGAAGACATGACGCATAGAACGCCCAAACATAACACTCATATCTTTGAAGAAATATTTATTTGTTGATTCCATTTATCTCTCCCCCTTTTTCCCAATGATTGTTAAGAATATTTCTTCCAATGTCGGTTGTTTTTCTACATACTCTACTTTTGTAGGTGGGAATAGTTTTTTCAATCCCTCTAATGTATTTAAGGCAATGATTTTCCCTCCATGAAGAATAGCAATTTTATCTGCAAGTTGTTCTGCTTCTTCTAAGTATTGAGTAGTTAAGAATACGGTCCTTCCTGCAGCCTTTAATTCTTTAATAATTTCCCAAACTTCTAAACGTGCTTCCGGGTCAAGGCCAGTGGTTGGCTCATCTAAGAAAATAATCTTTGGATTACCCACAAGGCTCATTGCTATATCAATTCTCCTTTTCATACCTCCGGAATAAGTACCTACTCTACGTCCTGCAGCCTCTGACATGCCAAATCGATTAATTAACTCCTCTGCTACTGTATTGGGATTTTTAAGATGCCTTAATTTTGCCATCATTTGAAGATTTTCCCGCCCGGTCAAAATCTCATCAATGGCAGCAAACTGACCAGTTAGACTGATTGAACCTCTAATCCTCGATGGATTTTCTTCAATATCAAAACCATTAATCACAACACTTCCAGCATCTGCCTTTAGTAAAGTAGCCATGATTCTAATTATTGTTGTTTTTCCTGCTCCATTAGAACCTAGTAATGCAAAGATACTTCCCTTCTCTACTTCTAAGTCTACACCTTTGAGTACTTCTACGTTTTTGTAGTCCTTCTTTAATCCTTTAATCTGAATGATATCCTTATTCATTTTCTTTTCCTCCTCTGGAATATAGTAAACCTCTCAATCCTTTATCTAATCCTTGTGATAGAGCTTGAGTAGTTATCATAAAAAAAGAGCCGACAACTGTGATCTCATTCACAATTTATCGGCTCTGCGTCATGGCGTCTGGCTCTTTAATAACTGATATATTCAATTGTTGTACATTGATTATTCTTTCCTGTTTACACTTAGGACAAAATAGTGGAAAGTTCTTAAGTACCGTATCTGCACCTATTTTGACCCGTGTTTTGTTGCCACAGACTGGGCATAATATCCACTCGTATTTACACACTTTGCAACCCCCTTACCTTACTTTGTTGACGGTTGTTATTATTTGGAAACATTAATTATTTCCTTTTATCCGTAACCTTTTTAATGGCCTTGTTAACATCTTTGTTAACAGATTCTTGATAAATGTCAGCATAAGTTTTTGAATCTTTGATTAAATCGTCGCAGAAAGCCGCTACATCACTGCCTGTCACTTGCAGCACCCCTTTCCCAAAAGCCGCCCCCTCTTCAAAAAGATCTATAATTCCCGAGAGCAAACCGATCCCGTTGGATAACTCAACAGGCCCCACCTTATAGAGATATTTTTGAAGCTCATTATATACAATTTGATAATCCTTCGGGAGGGCTTTGACCCGGGCCACATGGGCTCGCCACTCTTTTTTACCTTCGATGATCTCTTGTATTCTCATGTTCATCCTCCAATCTACCTAGTTTTTTAGCAATATTATTGTTGAGCTCCTCTCTCCATTTGTCGCGAGAAGATTTTGACCCTTCTTCGCCTGCCAGCGCTAAACAGAACCCTTTGACATCATCACCTAAAGCCTCTTGGACACTTTGCCCTTCCGCAACCGCTTCTTCCAATAGACCAAGGATACCATCAAGAATTGGCATGAGGTTCCGACCTGTGAAATCTGAGTACTCCCAAATATTAGCGTTAATTTCTTCCCATGCCCCTTGATAATCAGACGGTAGCTTTTTAGCTCGCGATTCGAAATCCTTAAGTTCTTTAGTCATGTCCCTTCCAGTAATCTTTTCCCATAAATTCATTATTTTTGCTCCTTCAACTCATTAATTTTTGATGATACAAACTCCCATCTTTCCCAGAACTTCCTTAGTTCTACAAAACCTGTATCGTTAAGGGTGAAAAACTTTCGCGGTGGCCCCATATCCGAGGGTTTCTTTATCGTATCCACAAGTTTGTTTTTCTCTAGGCGAACTAAAATAGTATATACAGTTCCATCTACAACATCTGTAAAACCGAGAGAATTCAATTTCCTTGTAATATCGTAGCCGTATGTTTCTTCACGGCTTATAATTTCTAAAACACACCCCTCCAGGACGCCTTTAAGCATTTCTGTAATATTTTCCATAAATCACCTCTTCACTATCTAGTATTACTGGTAATTAGTATTACTTACTACTACTATATAGTACCACGCAATAGTGGTTATGTCAAGATAATATGGTTACTTTTTTTACCGATTATTATATATACATCTAAAATTAAATTCTCAATCTTATTAATAAAAATACCTTTCTTACAGTCATATAAAAAAGCTTCCTTCAATAGAAAGAAGCTCTCAGACAAATATAATCTTATCTTGTTAATTTTGAGGTAATGGTTGCTACATGATTTCCTAAGAACTTTGCACCTTCTAACTCATTTGTACTGGGTAATCTTTCACCCTCTCCTCCTGCAATGGTAGAAGCTCCATATGGAGAGCAACCGGTTATTTCATCAATTCGAGATTGACCTTGGAAGCTATAAGGTAAGCCTACAATGATCATTCCGTGATGTAAAAGGGGTATATGTGTACTTAATATTGTTGATTCTTGACCTCCATGCTGTGTACCAGTACTCGTAAATACGCTGGCTACCTTTCCAATTAAAGCACCCTTTGCCCATAAACCACCTGTTGAGTCTAAAAACTGTTTCATTTGACCAGTCATATTTCCAAATCTTGTTGGAGTTCCAAAAATGATAGCATCTGCATTTTCGAGATCACTAAGCTCTACCACTGGAATATCCTTAAAAGATTTTTGCATTTCAAGGGCTCCCATCTTCTCTAAAACAGTTTCAGGAAGAGTTTCGGGTATTCTTCTTAGAATTACTTCAGCACCTTCCACCTGCTTTACACCTTCAACTACCGCATCAGCCATTCTTTTGACATGACCATAGGACGAATAGAACAGAACCAATATTTTCATTAAATCTCCTCCTCCTTTACATTTATTATTTTTGATACCCTTCTATCAATAAGGTAAACTTTATTTACTAGGTCTCCCACATATACGTTTTGCTACAAATGTCTGGGGGAGTTCCAATTACAGCTGGAGTTTAGAATTTCAATAATAGATCATTTATATATAAAAATTTGAAAAAAAACTATTTTTTTATGCTATATTGGGTAAATATTATTGTGGATATATTTATAAGGAGGTATCGTATATGTCAAATTACCATGAACCAGTAGAACAACTGGACGAAAAAACCAAAAACATTTCAAGGGCAATAACCAGCCTTAAAGAAGAGCTTGAAGCGGTAGACTGGTATAACCAAAGGGTGGCAGTCACTCAAGATGAGACCTTAAAGGCAATAATGGCCCATAACCGAGATGAAGAAATTGAACATGCCTGTATGACATTGGAATGGTTGAGAAGAAATATGTCTGGTTGGGACGAAGAGTTGAAAAATACGTTGTTTCAAGAGGGTCCAATAGTTGGACAGCATGGAGGAGAAGAAGAACACATATCTCCCCCAAAGAAAATAACCGGTAAATTAGAAATCGGAAGCTTAAAATAGTAGGATGGGAGGAAGAAATTATGGAAATTTTGAAAAGAGATTTAGCGCCCCTTTCCCAAGAAGCTTGGGAGGAAATTGATTCTAGAGCAGCAGATGTATTAAAAAGTCATTTATCTGCTAGAAAAGTAATTAAAGTAAATGGGCCAAAGGGCTGGGATTATAGTGCACTACCTAAGGGAAGACTTGATTTAATTGAAGAAGAAGAGGGAGGAGTATGCAGTGGTTTGTATAGTGTCCAGCCCCTTATAGAGACCCGAATTTCTTTTGAACTGGACCGCTGGGAAATGGATAATGTTATTCGTGGAGCAAAGGACATCGACTTAGAGCCTTTAGAAGAAGCCGCCCATAAAATTGCCATGTTTGAAGAAAACGCTGTGTACAATGGATATCAACAGGGGCAAATCCAAGGATTGATTGAAGCCACTAGCCACAATATTCTTTTAGGGAGGGATGCCAACAGTATTATGGAAGCTTTGTCTAAGGGAATGTTAATTTTACAGCATGCATATTCTAATGGTCCTTACACTTTAATTGTTGGTGATAAAGGCTGGAACTTAATCAACATGGTTGTGAATGGATATCCCTTAAAGAAAACCATTGAGGCTCTTTTAGGCTCACCCATCCTTTATTCACCCATTGTAAAAGATGCATTGTTAATCCCCTACGACCATGAAGACTTAGAATTCACCATCGGACAAGACTTTAGTATTGGATATGAAAGCCATGATTCTAAAAAGGTAAAGCTTTTCATAACAGAATCCTTCACCTTCAGAGTACTGGACTCCAATATTATTGTAAAATATTCATTATAAACCTATCTAATTAACAAATAAACCCGGTCTGAACAACCAATTTTTCAGATCGGGTCTTATTTTTTTGGAGGGAATTCGTAAGATTAAAACAGAGCTAACTAATGTTAATTCAACTATTACGATGGTCAGCATGATTAAAAGCCAGAATGGTGTAACATCCATACCCTCTTCCTCCAGTTTAATTCTGATATTGCTATACCTCCAATAGGCATATGCATAACTGGTTAATGCTGTAATGACTAAAATCGTACCCATAGTTCTTATAAACCACGTGGGACCTTCCTCATCTAAAAATGTAATAATCCCAATTCCAGCTCCATATAATGCTAAGTCAGTTCTTATCCAAGCAATGAAAGTTCTTTCATGAGCTAAATAAGAACCACCTGAGTAGATAGGGCAATTAAATCATTAGTGAATCTGTACTATTTACCTACTTATAGTTCATAGGAGTTCCCCAGTATTCGTACTGGTTAAAAGCTGGATCTGTTGAATCAAAATATATCCATATGGGGGCATGATTTAATTGTGGATGTGCTATAAAAAATCCATTATCTCCATAGACGATAGCTTCAAGTGCCAATGGTAGTTCACGTCTAAAGATAGCATTACGTATAGAGTTCATTATGGGACCATAGTTACCTACATAAACATATACATAAAGAAATAGACCTATGTTAGAATTTCTCCACTCTGCCAAAACCTCATCCCTCATACTAGTAATTTTGTCATATGCGAATTGTAGACCTATAGTCAGAAATAACTCAGCTGTTATATCTGAGTGTGTCAATGTATATTTTCTTCCCAGTATTGGTTCTGTCGTTGTTACACCCGGTCTAAATTCCACAGAAAGTTTCTCAGGATCTAATCTCATCATAAACTTTAACTCACCACCTTTATTGCTTTTCTGTTTCCATTCCAGTATAATATGTTGCTATGTCTTCTAAACAATAAGATACTAATTGCAATACATTATATTCACTTTGAGCCTAGAGGTTAATAATTTAAGCAGCCATTAAGAATATAAGAGAAGATTATCTACACTTATATAGGTGACTCCCTTAGGTGTATTTCGCAACCCCGTTTTTACGCCAATTACTTGTATATGTTTGATTTCATCTCTTATTTTAGTAAGGATTATCCTCAGTTTGAGATGAAAACAACACAGAGGAACCGTCCCCTTGTGTCCTTATGTCCTAAAGAAAAATCCCCTAAAGCTATTATTTAGGGGAACATATCCTATATATGGATTTAAATTAATTTATAGATTATTGGCTTTCAAGCTTTTCTTATAATAGCTGGTATGGGTATATATCTCTTCCTTTAGTGGGTTCCTTTTGTCCCTTATCATGATATACACCATATAAGCAAATACCCCTACATTAAATATCAGTGATATAGCACTGATGGTCAACAGACCACTTTGGTTATAGGTAGGTAGTATTTGAAAATAGTTACTTTGCTGAAAATCAATGGATAGGGAGAACATTGCGTATAAGGATAAAATCTGAGCTCTGTGTTGAAGCCACGCACCTCGTTTAAAAAAATATTCTGCTATGAGGGCAGCTAATAAAATACCAAATCCAGCATACATTGACCTTGTCGAAATACAATTGTATACATAGGTAAAATTCCATAATGTATAGCCGATGATGTAGCCCCACGTCATATCTGGCCAAATCATATCTCTTGTTTTGTCTCTTGATACTTTGATACCAGCAAATCCCGTTAGGGTTACTATACATAGTATTCCTGCTACTGCATTCATAATATTCCAGAGGCCACCAAGTATAAGAATTCCTCCTGGATCCACCTCCAACACTTTATAGGTTGCAAATACCTCGAATTCTCTGTAAACCGCTTCTGCAATATTTAATGCTAAAATAGTTACAGGGAATATAGCAGCAAATCTTCTTTCTCCTAATTTGGTGAATCTAATCAGCATAAAGCCATAAACCCCTGTTAATGCAGATACTACCTTAACCCATCCAAACCATGTGTTTCCTGTAGGAGAGCCCAATACTCCTAAGTATACCAATACCCCTAAAACTACTGGCAGTCCACAGTACACTGCTATGGACAAAGCTTTTGATCTTCTTGTAGCTTCGTTCAGTGCCAGCAATACAGCTACAAACAAAATAAATACTATAAAATTTTCTATTGTTACGCCCTCAAATAACCAACCCATTACAAAATCTCCTCCTTTAATGGCTTTTTTAGTAGGTAGTAATTTTGTTAACCTGCTACAATTTCTTTAATATTAAATTCCTCTCCTGAGATTAAGGCATATTCATCTCTATGACATTTGGGACATATTCTTCTGTGCTCAATAATATTGTAGACTTCATTACAGGACTTACATTTTCCATTGGCGGGTAGCACAATGATTTCTAATTTTGTGTCTTCATAAGCGGTTTCACTAACAGCTGCTGGATAGCATTCTTCCAAAAATCTGGGAATTGCTTGGGATAACTGACCAACCTCTAATACAATCTTCTCCACCTTTGTCAATTGATTTTCTTGTACAAACCCATCCACTATTCTAACAACTTCGTAAACGATACCTAGTTCATGCATGATTCTTTCCCTCAATTTCTTTTATTTGTTTGGGTAAAAGGATTCATTTTCTTTGCCATTATTTTAACTTTTCTAGCCAGAGCCTTCTTGATGACAGCCTTTGGCAAGTCCTCAATTTTATAGCCCTTTACATCATAAACCCTTTCAAGCTTAATGGCTTCAAATTTACACCTTAATGTACATGCGCCACATCCAACACATAGGTATTCATCTATTTTAGTGGCACCACAGCCTAGACATCTTTCAGTTTCCTTCTTTATCTGTTCTTCTGTGAAGATGCCTCTTAAGTCTTTAAAAGTCGTTTTAGAGATCCTTCCATCTACAGGATTAATTTTTTGTCTTACAGTACCATCATATCCTTGAATTTCAGCCAGGTTATTTTTATCTAAAGGATTGTAGGAATGAGTATCTCTACCGAAGACCAATGACTGACCCTTTTGAACAAATCTGTGTATGGAGACAGCTGCCTCTTTACCTGCTGCTATTGCATCAATAGCAAATCTTGGACCACTGGTAACATCGCCACCGGCAAAAATATCGGTTTTTGAAGTCTGAAGGGTGACAGGATCAATTTCAATGGTATTCCAGTTGGTTAGCATTACATCTTCACCTTCTAACAGATTTCCATAATTGAAGGTTTGACCTATTGATAATATAACGTAGTCACATTCAACAATCCTTTTATTTGATTCATCATACTGTGGATTGAATCTGCCATCTGAGTCCAGTACAGAAAGACAACCTTTGAATTCAACCCCAGTGACCTTACCATTGTCTGTTAAAATTCTTGTTGGCCCCCAGGAATTGTGGATGTTTACACCTTCCGCTAGGGCCTCTTCTACTTCTTCAGGATGGGCAGTCATATTCTCTCTTGCTTCTAAGCAGAAAATGTCTGTTTGTTCAACACTATTTAGCCTTATAGCTGATCTGGCAACATCCATGGCAACGTTACCTCCCCCTATGACAACTACCTTGCCTTGGACATTAGTTGGTTGAGATAGGTTGATTCTTCGAAGGAAATCTACTCCACTCAGCACTTCGTTGGAGTCTTCCCCATCTAACCCAAGTTTTCTGCCTAACTGCGCACCTATGGCAATATAAAAAGCGTTAAAACCCCTATCTCTAAGCTCTTGGATTGATACAGCTTTTCCAACCTCAACACCGATTTCAAACTTAATGCCCATTTCCCTTAGTACAGCAATCTCCGCCTCTATAACATTCTTTTCCAGCCTGTAGGAGGGAATGCCAAAGGTCAGCATGCCACCTAGCCTTTTCTCTCTTTCGAATACAGTAACATCGTATCCATCAATGGACAAATCGTAAGCACAGGTTAGCCCAGAGGGGCCCCCTCCAATAACAGCAATTTTCTTATCACTATAATCATGCCTTTTTTTAGGTAAGTAGCGAAGATCTTTATTTAAATCCTGCTCTGCGATAAACTTCTTGATATCATCGATGGCTACAGCATCATCAACATCCCCCCGGGTACAGTCTTCCTCACATAATCTTGGGCAAACACGTCCACAAACTGCTGGAAGGGGATTATGCTTCTTAATCAATTCTAGAGCCTCTGTATATCTGCCCTGAGAGGCCAGCTTAATATATCCCTGAACGGGAATGTGGGCAGGACAATTGGTAATACAAGGGGCTGTTCCTGAGTCTAAGGTGTTCCTTCTGTTAATTCTGTAATGACTGTTCCATTTGTCTTCCATCCATTCTGTATCCCTTGGTGTTTCTTTAATTATCCTTTCATCAATGGCTTCTTTAGTGCATAGCTTTTGTCCAAGTCTTAAGGCATTGGTAGGACAAACATCCACACACTCACCACATGCCACACATTTGGATTCATCAACCACTGATTTATAATTGGATCTTACAATATCATTGTTGACATACTCATTGGCAAGTCTCATAGCATAGCAACCACAACCACAACAGTTGCAAATAGCGTGGGTGTGCCCTGGCTCATCTAAGTTTGGAATAGAGTGCATCAAACCATTGTCTTCTGCTCTTTTAATAATCTCAATGGCTTCTTCTCTTGTGATTTCCCTTCCTCGCCCTGTCTTGATGTAATACTCAGCAGCATGGTCTAATTGAATACACATATCTTCTTTTAAGTGTCCACAACCCTCTCCCATCGCTTCTCTGGAGGTTCTACAGGAGCAATCGGATACAGAGAATACCTTTGCTTCCATTAGGTGTTTAGACAGTTCTTCATAGGAAGCTTTTCTAGAGTTCCCATCAATGGACCTTTCAATTGGCAATACCCGCATAGGTCCTGAACCAATTGGCATAATCCCTACAGCCATAGGGCCTCTTTTACTTGCAAAGTGATAGAAGGCCTCTGCTACTTCAGGATGCTTAGCAACTAGCTCTTTGTTGTTATTGATCATTTCCAAGTGTCCGGGCACAAAGATATCTTGCCAATATCTATCTACTCCATCTACTGTGTTTACGAAGGCAACCCCAGCCCAAGCTAAATAATCCAATGCTTCTTTTACCTTTTCGTAGGGCTCCCCTGAAGCTTTTACAACATCCTCTGCACTAAGCTTTTTGCGAAACTCCAAATACATTGCCATCTTTGCTTGATAATCATTAAGGATAGGGGCAAGGGCATAGTACTCAGGCCCAAAGGGGATCGCCTCTCTGCTTGACCCTGCCTTGGTTCTTCCGATTTTGTTTGCAAGATCCACAATTTCTTTCCTATACTCTCTACCATCCACATCCCCCCAGGTTAAAGCAAAATTGAATCTTTTTGACTTGTTGAAATTGGTTTTTGTTTGGTTTTTGGCCATTGACTCTATCCCCTCTTTCTTACTTCTTTTCTAATCCAATTTAACCATTCATCTAAGCCTTCTCCAGTTTTAGCTGATATAGGGAAGATGATGATATCCTCATTTAGCCTTCTTACTCTTTCTTCTAGTAAGTCCATCCTAAAATCGAAATGCTCTATAGCGTCAATTTTATTGACTATCAATACATCTACTTTTCCAAATATCTTAGGATATTTTAGAGGTTTATCATCACCTTCAGGAACGCTTAAAATTGCTACATTTTTCATGGCTCCCGTATCATATCCTGCAGGACAGATTAAGTTTCCAATATTCTCTAAAAAAACAAGATCTAATTCTTCCACACCTAATTCTTCAATCCCCTGCCTTGTCATGGTGGCATCTAAATGACACATCCCACCTGTATGCAATTGAATGGCTTTTGCTCCTGCCTCTTGAACTGCTTTAGCATCTACATCCGAATCGATATCTGCCTCCATAACCCCGATTTTCATTTCATCCTTTAATGCTTTAATGGTTCTCACAATGGTGGATGTTTTCCCACTGCCTGGGGATGACATGATGTTAACAAGATAAGTCCCCTGTTTCCTTAGTTGACTCCTGGTGATTTCTGCAACTTTAGCATTATCTTCTTGGATATTTTTCTTGATTGTGAATACTTTTAACTCATCCATTTCCAAACCTCCAACACCTGATTTTACCTAGATTATAACAAGAGGAGAACAACTCAACAATGAGGAATTTTGTCGGAGTTTTTGAATTAATTACTTTACCTATGTGTTTACAATCCATGAATATTTGCAGCTCACTAATAATATGATTATTGTTGACATTCTTATGGAGGGAATTGTTAACAGTTAACCAAAGTAAAATTTTTCTTTATAGTCAGTATTTCCTTCTGATTTTTGGTACATTGTTATTTTTTTGATTATTGTAATGAAGTTCCTTAGAATGATAAAATATATATAGCTTATTTTTCCATAAAAATAGGTAATTTTAGAAAAATGGTGACTGCTATGAACAAAAATCTTAAGTTTAATATCCTATCAGAGGGACAAATCAACGGCGTAAGTGCCACTTGCCAAAAATATAACATTTCTAGGACTATTTATTATCGTTGGTTAAAAAGATATAAAGCCCAAGGGATTGAAGGTTTGGACGATATTAAAAAAGATTATATACCAATTAATAAAACAAGTGCTGAGATAGAAAATGCTTTGCTTGGCCTTTTCAAGAACTATCCTCAGTATGGCCCTAAAGCAATTAAATACCTCTTGGAAGAAATGGGTCATCATATAAGTGAATCAGCAGTTTTTAATGTCATGAAAAGAAATAATCTAACCAATAAGGAAAGCAGAATCAGATTTGCAAAAAAGAAGGTGGACAATATTACCGAAAGTCTTCCTCCTTTAAGTGAGCTAAAGAGTGGAGAATGCTGGATATCATGGATAATAGATTATGGAAAATTTGAAGGCATTGGGAACATCTATGAATATACCCTATTTGATTTTAAGAGTAGAATCGCCTGTTCACGTTTGTATAATGACTTATCCCTTAATAATTTTGAAAATCTTTTAACTGCTGTAGCTATACCAGTGGCCCAAACCCTGAACTTAAGCCTGAGATATTTATGCTTCTTTCAAGATTCAAGAATCATAAGACAAACTAGAAGCAGCTTCCACTCAAGGATTGATGAAATCCTTCGGGATCATGGATATGACATAAAAATCCATATTCTACAATCAAGTGATGCCTTAGGGAAGATCGATGAAATTAAAAAACAATATACAGAAGGTTGTCTGTCCTTTCTACTCCCCTTCATTCATGGAGGAGCTTCCTTCAGCAACCTCAAGATTCAATTTCAAAAACACATTCGAGCATACAATATAAGCCATAAGACAACCTTTGGTAAGGAGATCTATACTCCTATCGACTACCATAATAAATTAACAAATACTAAGCTTATCTTGCCTTTATGGGCATACATAGATAGGCACTACTAAGGGTGATTATATGAGAGTTGCAATAATTGGAGCGGGATTTAGCGGAATGCTTGCAGCATATTTGCTGGAAAAGGAAGGTATAGGTGTTACAGTTTATGAGAAGCAAGAACATATAGGGGGTCATTGCAGAACATTTTCAAGTAAAGAGCTGTATGCTGAGCTGGGCACAGTATTCTCCTTCTCTAAGCATATTAAAGAGTTGCTAATTGAATTGCAGGTTGACTATACAGAACGGTTTACCTATAGAAACTTTGTTGATGAAAACTTTCATGATGTAGAGCACATTTCAAGGGAAGATGCTACTTTACTAATGAATGAACTGGTTAAGCTGGAAGGGATTTTAAAAAAGTATGATGAGCCTCTTAATGCTGTTAATTACGGATTTATCCATAATGATTTATTAATACCATTATGCCAATTTCTCAGAAAACATGATCTAAAGATTTTTCGTGACGTCATTGCCCCTTACCTCTCATCTTATGGCTTTGGAGATATATCCAATACTCAGGCTTATTATGTATTTAAGGTCTTTACCCTAGAGATCATATACTCTTTTATTCGGGGAGATAAGCTCTTATTCATAAATAAAGGTACCTCTCAGATCATCCAAAAGCTTAGTCAAAACATATCAGATATAAGATATTCTATAGAAGTTCATAATGTAGAAGTTATCGGTAACAAAGTAAAGGTTGAAACTATTTATGGTTCTCACCATTATGATAAGGTACTGATTACTACAAAGCTACCAAGAGATGTGATTAAAGATGATTTATATAATCATTTAATGAAGAAAATTGATACAAATCCATTTATCACATGTGCCTATGAAGTAACCAACAAAAACATCGTTACAACCTATTATAAAGGAAATTTAGGTAAAATAGGCAAAATGCAGTTTTTCCATACTTACAAGCAAAACAATAGAACCATACTTGTGGCCTATGCGTATGGAAATCTCCAAAAGGATTTAATCAGTGGAATAACAGAGGATCTTCAAAGATCGAGAATCGCTGTAAAACATTTAATAACCGCTAAGCAATGGTATATATTCCCTCACTTAAAGATCCATAATCTTACTTCAAATTTTTATCAGGATATAAGTGAAAGACAAAGGGTTAGTAACATTTGTCTTATTGGCTCCTTAGTATGTGAGCCTTCTATAGATAATTTATATATATCGGTGAAAAATTCAGTAAGTGAGCTATTAAAGGGATATAGAAGTAAATGATAGAACACAAGAACACAAGAACACAAGAGACACAAGGGGACGGTTCCTCGAGAACACAAGGGGACGGTTCCTCTGTGTCGAACAGAACACAGAACACAAGGGGACGGTTCCTCTGTGTCGTACGTAGGAGTCATTTCATCGATAGTGTTTTCACTACACTAGTGAGTAATTGACACAGAGGTACCTATTGCTGCTTTTTCTATAGGTTTCCTTGGCTATAATAAAAAACACCTCTAGTTAGGTATATCAAAAAACTAGAGGTGGGTACAGACAAGAGAACTGTATCTATATATTTCTATGTGTGTTAAATGTCATACCAATCAGCATACTTGTTATTGGTAAATAATCAGTCCTGGTTTGGGGTCGAGGTTCAAAACCTCTTCTGGAGTCATTAGGGGATTATCAAAGTGAACCCCTGGCTCATTGGAATAGAAATACCATAACTTGAAGCCTTTATAGGGTATATTTGTTGCCTTAGAATTTCTGGTATGGGTAGCGATCTTTCCTTCGGGAGAACCCCACCCAGATGTATTATGAACCGGCAGCACTGGATCATAATTGCTAGATACTGCTTCAATATCATGTATCATCTTATCCACAAACTGATGAAAAACAAATTGCCTTTTACCCTGGATTCCATTAGAAATCATATACTCACTCATAATTTTTTGAACTTCATTAATTTCGCCACCAGTTAGATGACCTACCTCCTTCATTGGCTTATCAGTACGCCATTCTGGATCAAGAGCCAAATGGACGTTGGGATATTTCAAAAAGGGCAGGAGCTCTTTCAGTGCATCAGTGGGAGCATTTTTTCCCATTTGATGATCAAGGTATATTAACACACCATTATTATAGGCTTCTTCAATATATGACATCACTAGGTCAAAGTTCATGATACCAATTTCGCCCTTAGGCTGGACTGTTCCGTAGACAAGGTATATTGCTGGGATCACACTTTTATCTCCGTTTATGGCATCATATTTTTCAGAAGTCTTTTGTACTAGGGATATAAGCTCTTCCTTTGGATGACGTCCTACAATTCCCATTATTTTCGAATTGGGGTGACCGTAATAGGCAACAACTGTATTGTCATCAAAAAGGGTAGGGGATGTAAAATAATCATTCATCTCTTTATTATCAAAAAGTTTGGGTGATGAAAAAAGATCATTTATATCACTAACTGTATGCTGGGAAAAAATCCAGCCTTCATTATTATACTCCGAGTTATTAAACTCAATCTTATACCAGGTTGCTTCTTCCCTTGTAACCTCTTCAATAACTTGGACTTCTTTCCCCTTGACTAAGCTTCCAATCACTTTACTTTGACCATTGCCTTCGGCTCTGACATTCAACTTGTCAATACTAATATAAACTTTGCTTCCTATAACATTATTGCTGCTTTCGACAGGTGTTTTTTCGCCAGTATTTTCATTTTCATCTACTTCTTCTTGGTTTTCCTTTTCTTCAGTTCCTTCTTCTTCAGTAGCCTCATCAGCTGTGTCTGTGTTTTCTTGTTGATTTGGAGGTTGTTCCTCCTGTGGTGAAGCTTGGAGCTTTGTACATCCTGTGAAGCTAATTACCAATACTAATAATACTAATAATACTACTATTAATACAGATTTTTTCTTTGTCATTTTGTACCCCATTTCTTATGTATTACTAACTCAAGTACATCTTTTCCCCATTGGCTTTCATGCAACTATCAATATATCCTTCGACAACACTATAATTATAAATTCGACAAATTATGCTGCTACTTAATATGGTATAATAAAAACAATGTAAAGGCAATGTTAACTTATACCACACTTGCTACAATAGACTTGTCCTTTATAATACTTCTTAATTAGATATAACCCTAAAACAGAAACATCTTCTAAATAGTAGTCTGAAGGAGTATATATTTTTTGAATGGGATAGTATATCTCTAAGGTTCAAGGAATAAAAATAACCTTTAGTTAAGGTTATCCTTAGCTAGAGGTTCTAACGACACAAAGGAACCGTCCCCTTGTGTTGCCCTTGTGTTGTGTTCCTTGTGCCATGTTTCACCATGTGTCATTACTTTATTGGAATGTAAATAGTTACTTCGGGAATATCCTTGTTTATTCTTTCCATATTTAGTTCTTCAAAATCCGTATTATCAATAAGCTCTAATCCGGATTTCGGTAACCACGTATTATAAACATATCTCCAAGTGCTTATCAGATTTTCAGGAAGTGGACCTTTTACATTAAAAGTTGCATATCTTGAAGCAGGTATAATCTTTTTAACCAATCCCCTTGGTGGTGTAGTAGATTCTTCTACTTCACTACAAATTAAGTATGTGTAATTACCCTGTTCATCAAAGTCACAACTATATCCCAAATAAGTATCTGGATAAATCTTATTAGGTATTTTATTTCCAAGGTTAGAGTTAAAGAACTTATTCCAAAACATAGGTATTCGTTTAAAATCCATTTCATCAGTCTTACTTGTCCTTAACTCAAAACCAATAACATTAAATTCACTTTTACTTATTATTTGGGGTCCAACTAAACTTTCCTTTAATAATGATTTATAAATATTGCTATATATGTTCACTCTATCAAAGTTATAGGGTTTTTTCTTATGCTTACGATATTCTTTTGGTGAAATGCCAACTTCATCAACAAAGGCTCGAGTAAAAGATGCATGTGTTTTATATTGGTATTTCAATGCAATGTCAATAACCTTGATATTTGAATTAAATAATTCTTCTGCAGCACAAGACAATCTTCTTTTTCTAATGTAATCTTTTACTGTATATCCAACCATTGAATGAAAAATCCTATGATAATGATATAATGAACAATAGGCTTGGCTCGCTGCTAAAGATAAGGTAATATCCTTCAATAAGTTTTCTTCAATAAAATCAATTGATTTTTGAATTCTATTATAATAATTCATTATTTTGAACCCCTTATTATGATTACATAGTCCCAAAACTAATCTGATAATAGTTTTATATTATCAGTATAAAAATAAAAATACCATAAGATTTTTTCATTATCAATATGGTATTCGAAATATAAATTACAATCACATAATACCCTAGCACTTGAGCTTTTATCTTAGAGTTCCTTAATAATCTTTAATTCTCTTAAATATTTAAAAACTAATTCTTTTCTATAGCCAGCATCTGAGTTTTGTCGAATATCTAAATTACATGCAAAAAACCAAGTATCTTTATCTGTTTCTATATATCCAACATACCATCCAATCTGAGGATCTACCCGCTGAGCCCATCCTGTTTTCCCTCTTAGAATATATTCAGCATTTTTTTCCTCAATCATAAGATCATTTAGAATTTGATAATTATCCTCATCAAAATCATATTCTTTATGATAAACTTTCTTCAAGAAATCGATCTGTTCTTTTGCAGATATTCTAATATCGCCTTCAAGCCAAAAACTATCAACTCTTGCTCCCACCTTTTTATTGCCGTAACTAATTTTATTTAAGTACTCTGAATACTTTTCAATTCCAACTTTTTTAGCTAGCTCCTGATAAAACCATACACAACTTGAAGGTAAAGCTGTTTTTAAGCTCTGGTCTTGATTCCATTCGAAAAGACCCTTGTCTATACCGTCCCATCTGATAATATCATTTTCATCCTTAATGATTTCTTCTTGTAAAACTATCAATGTGTTTGGAATTTTAAATGCTGATGCAGGTAAATATCTTTGATTGGATCTTTCTTTATTAATAATAAATTCTTCTCCAGTTTTTAAAGAGGATACAATAATTGTAGCATCTAACTTCTTATCCTCTATGTAGTTATTGGTAACAGTATTACTATTGCACCCACCTAAAGCAAGGACCAAAAATATCACTAAAAAAGTCTTTACTCTCATCACTTTCAAACCCTCTCTTATCCTTTTATTTTTGTAAATTCTACTTATGATTAATCAAAAATATTGTATCATTGTATATAATTATAAGGAAATTCCTATAAAATTCTTGATATTTTGTGCTATTTTTACGTATCCACTTGATTTGTAAAAAAATAAATTTTATACAATAATAACATTTTACTAAAGCGGTTTTTTTCTCCTCATAAAGTCGTTTTATATTATTACAAAGAGAAACCTCCTTAAGATCTATAGAAACTCGACCTTAAGGAGGTTTGATTTTTATTCTGTTTCGAAGCTACCGCAATCTGTTGCTTCTGGATTTGTAGCTCTGTTTGTATGCTTTACTACGTTAATATGGTCTAAGCTACAGAATGATTCATTTTTTGCATGATACTTACATTCATTAACTGTACATCCAATACTCTTATTTACTTTCATTGAAACACCTCCTGTTTTTTCTTTAAAAGCTTTCAATAAGCTTCATGATTATTATCCACAAAATCTAAAATTTAATTCCTTCTAATGTGCAAGTATACTCCAAATAAAGCAGTTTTGAGTATAAAGGAATGTTAATTCTTATTCTAAAGGGGTAGGTTTTTACTAAGACTTTTAACAAATACAGAAGGTGAGATTATCATGAAAATTAAAAAAAGTTGATGCTTAATAAGCTAATCGTAATATTGATTCTGGCCCTTTTAATTTACCCAATCTTGCTTTTTCTTCATCGTTAAATATTTTGTTTGTTTATACCCCTTAGAATAACATGACATATTCCGCTACTACCTTTTCTATTGATTGTCTTGACATAAAAAACACCTCCGATTTGAAGGATATTAATTCAAATCGAAGGTGTCATCATAACTGTCACTTTTTGTACAGTAGTAGGATCTAATTGCCATTTATACCGATATACTGCTTTTTTACTTTTTCATGCCGCAAAACTGTAATTGCCTTTCTTGGACATGCATTTACACATCTATAACAAAGGGTGCACTGGCCATTTTGAATCACCTTATTGTCTTTAGTTTCTAGATTATTCATGGGACAGATTCTAGTACATAACAAACAAGAATTACAATCAGAATTTATTCTTACGTCTTTCTTTGCTTTTTCCTCAATTTTATAGAAATAAACCCTTTGTGCAATAAGACCTAGGTATCTTGAAAAAACATTAAACCCCCGTCTTTTTATAATGCCTTTTTTTATGTTAATACAAATTTTATAGGTTTTCTTATCTGCGTTTATAACATATTTCTCTATTTTTTCTTTATTGGACATAGGATAGAAAAATAAATTGCATATATTACTAGGCATATTAAAATGTTCAGCATAAATAACACGATAATCTATATCCCTTAATAATTCAGTGAAAACCCTTGCTCCATCTCCAGAAAAGAGATTTTGAGTGGTAAGTATAATAATTTTTTTGCCATTTAGATGATATTTATACTTTGTTACAAATTCACGCATAATCAATGGCACGCAAGAACCATATATCGGATAGCAAAAACAAACTGTTTCAGCAGAAGAAATCTTATTGCCAAAATCAACACTTTCTTCTATTGAGTAATGTTGAGCTCTCATAAGTTTTGAAAAGGATTCTGCTATATATTTAGTGTTTCCGGTTCCAGAAAAATATAAAGTTAGCATAGATTCCCTCCTCTTTGTGGTGCTGATTATTGTCATGATTTAGTATTCAACAAATAACAGTTTTTCCCTTCTTTAGATTCAAATTCCTTCAGAGAGCACAAGGGGACGGTTCCGAGAGAGCACAAGGGGACGGTTCCTGTGTGTCGTATAGCTTCCTCTCGGTAGCGATTTCACAAGAGCTGATTCTTCACTAATTTTTTAGGGTATAAATTAAATAATGAGATTATATGGGTTTTCTTAAAACCTAATAAAATAGTTTAAAAAGGAGGATGAAAATTTATGAAACTTAGAGACAAAGTAGCTGTTGTTACTGGGGCAGGCTCGGGAAACGGACGTGCTATAGCTATGGAGTTTGCTAAGGAAGGTGCCAAGGTTGTAATTATTAATAGGACTAGGGAAAATGGTGATGAGACCTTAATGAAAATTAAAGATATGAAGGGCGAAGGTATTTCCTTAGAAGCCGACGTATCAAACTCCAAGGAGTTTAAAGAAGCCATTGATAAAGCCCTTGAATATTATGGAAGAATTGACATAATGGTTAATAATGCAGGTATTTTTGATGGACAGGATTATGAAACAACCGATGAAGAAACCTTTGAAAAGATTATTAATGTAAATCTTAAAGGAGTGTTTTTAGGTACAAAATTTGTATTAGATAATATGCTTAAAAACCAAAAGGGGGTAATTATTAATATAGCTTCTGTTGCAGGTATTAGAGGAGGGTTAGGTAGCCCCGCCTATACCGCATCTAAGCATGGTATCATTGGTCTAACCGGTGACGCTGCTACCAATTATGGTAAGGATGGTGTTAGATCCATTGCAATTTGCCCTGGTATGATAGAAACCAGTATGACCAAGGATATACTAGAGGATCCATCGGAGGAAACTCAGCAGTTGATTGATTCTATACCTCTACAAAGAACTGGTAAACCTGAGGATATCGGGAAGCTTGCTGTATTTTTAGCCTCCGACGACTCAAGCTATATTAATGGTACACCCATTGTCATCGACGGTGGATTGGTGACATAAAATATTGCTCTTATAGTGATTGGCAACGACACACAGGAACCGTCCCTGTGTGTTCTGTGTGTTCTTGGCTGTATCTTTTCACATTTGCTAATAATAGATGATACAACTTGTAATGCTTTTGATGATTCTTCTTTTGAGTATTTTCCCATGACATTTCACCTCTTGACTGTTTTGTTTACCCAAATTGCGTATAATTAAGGGAGTAGAACCCCGTGAATCCCTTAGCAAAGGGATTGAGGTTTTCTTCTATACTCTATCCTGGATGACTTCTTAAATGAATCCCTTAAATGAGCACGACTAACCTTTATAATAATCTTCCCTGAGAATCCCATATATCTCTAAATCCACTAGCCCTTTACCTGACCACAATCTAGCTTGCCTTACTAATCCTTCCTTGATGAATCCGTTCTTTAGCAATACCTTTTTCGAAGCAACATTGTCTGGCATAACTTCGGCATGGATACGATTAATTTCTGCCACTTCAAACAGAAAAGTGATTAATCTCCTTACAGCTTCAGATGCTATTCCCCTTCCCCATTGATCTTCCGCCAAGAAGTATCCTATGGTTACCATATTAACCTTTTGATTAAAATCCATTGCTTCAATAATTCCAACCAGCCTGCTGTTATCATTTTTTGAATACACACCCCATTTAATCCTGCTCTTCTTATTGTAGTCTCTCTCAAAATGGCCAATCATGTTTTCGACTGTATTAATATTGCGCTTTGGTAAAATCCCACAAAATTCAAATACCTTGTCATTATTATAGATCGAAAATACTTCTTTTACATCCTCTTTTTCAATTCCTTTTAATATTAAGTTTGAAGACTCTAAAACAGGAAATTTCCCAAACAATATATCATTCTTCATCTTTCCTTCCACCTTTTTTGATTTATTTGATAGGTATATATATTTCCATTGACATGTTCCCAGGGTATACCGACTTGCATACGTCGGTTACCTCAAAGTCCGGCCCCTCTTCCCTTTCATAATTGGAATTTGGCAGCCATGTCCCGTAGATATATCTCCAGGTGTTTTGAGCTGTTTCAACCGAACCATTTATTTTGAATACAGCATATTTCCCCCATTCAAAACCGGCTATATAAGTTTTGCTTAAGTTCACAATATCGGGCTTATGGATATTTAAATTCCCATGTGACTTTTAACAAAATGACTTTACTCGTTTTAATAGTAGCTTTATCCATATTTTTTTCTGCATGTGGAAGTAAAGAAAAGAGTAGAGGCAATAATTCTAACGAAAATGCACCATCAATTGAGTATTATTCTTCTATTGATGAAGATGGCTTGATTACTATCAGTGATGATGTTTTCAAGGCAGTTAATCAAAGAGAATATATAAAATTCCAAGATGGTGAACATGCTACGTATAGTTTTATTTACTGGCATGACTACCATATTATATCATAAATAGACAATGATATTGGCTTTTTTTGTTATTTAAATCAGATATTTTGAAGTGTAAATCCTTGGTGTAAGGTTACACTGCGCTAAACTTCCAAATTTTATATGACCACTTAAGAAAAACTCCTGCGCCAATGGTATAATCATTTATAAGGATTTTTTTGATTGGTATAAACTCCAAAAAGGGCATTGACCGTCAAGCTAAACTGTTTACTCACATGTTATTCTTTTTATAAGGAGGTGCTAAGAATGCACGCATGGGAACAAATACAAATAACCGTAGACTATATTGAGGAACATATTTCAGAGGAAATAAGAATTGAAAACCTGGCTAAACTTGCATCACTATCGCAGTTTTATTATCAGAGACTATTTACCCGATTGGTTAAGAAGCCTGTAATGGAGTATGTTAAACTGCGCCGTCTTGCAAAAGCATCAGTTGATTTACTAGACAAAAGAAAACGAATTCTGGATGTCGCTTTGAATTCTGGATTTTCCTCCCACGAAACTCTAACACGAACATTTAAGGATGCTTATGGAATGACACCGGAGGAGTATCGGGCCAATCCAGTTTGGTTGAATAACTTTGTAAAACCGCAACTGCTTTTAAATTACACCTTAGTCGATGAAAATGTACCATTGATTGCCGATGGGATTGTACTGGAGATCACACGACGACAAGTTTCATCCTCTCAATTTTTCATAGGACTTACAGTAGAAGAACCCATTAATGGGATGCCGGGAGGTGGTGAAACCGGCGTAGACACACTGGGAAAATTGTGGGATACTTTCCACCAAAGGAAATCCACTATACCTGAATTAAAAGGGGAGGGCGATGAACTGGGCGTTGCTTATACCGGAACAAAGGAAGGCTATTATCGATATTTTGCGGGAGCAGAAGCTATGTCAAACAAAACGCTGGAAGGTTATTCTTTTTGGGAGCTACCCAAAGGAGAATATATCGTCTGTTCTTTCGAAGGGGAGGATTTCCATCATCTTATAATGGATACGGTGTATAAGGCCCACAAATACCTGTTTGAAACATGGCTTCCCAATCATAAACTCCATGTCAAGCCCTTTGCAGCAGAGCGCTATACCAGTCATAGCCCCGATACAACATCAATGGAAATATGGGTTTTGCCAGAAGTCTTGGAATAAGAGAATAAACATTTTTTCGGAGGTGGAACTCATATGGACTGGAATTTACTCTACAATGAAAGCACCCCTCCCAGCATGGACAGTATCATCAAATATGTGAGTAGTGAACTATGGGAGGAACTGAATTCCTTTTTGGAAGGTACCTATAAGATTCAGCCTAAATTTTCTTATAGCAGATGCTCCATGCAGCCTGGTTGGAATGTGAAATATGAAAAAAGCGGGAAGTCTCTGTGTAGACTCTACCCGATGGAGGGGTTTTTCATTGCCCTTGTAGTGATTGGTAACAAAGAAAGTTTTGAAATCGAACTGATGTTGCATTCCTTTAGCAAATACACACAGAGTTTATTGCAATGTACAACTAATTCTGCTGGAGGCCGCTGGCTGATGATAAATGTTACTGAACCAGAAATTTTGGAAGATGTAATCCGTTTGGTTCAAATAAGGGCAAAGTCAAAATAATATGTTATTAATTAAAAAAGGCACTCTACTAAATTACATTGTAGAGTGCCTTGCATTAAAAGTATCAAAAACTATAATATTAGATTAAATGCTTCTTTCTTCATACTCAAAGGGTTCTTCGACAGAGTAAATTTCATGAAAAAATCCTTTAAATGGAATATCATCTTCCATACACTTAATGAGATAAGACAGTTCTTCATCACACTCTAAATCCTCACCATTGTTCCTCATTACCTCGAAAGCATCTATGATGTTTTCCATGATAACTACTTTGATAAAAAGTGGAAGCTTTTCCAGCATAGAATGATCAATTTCTGTCTCTGATTGGTAACCCCCCAGAACCTCATCAAAGTAATCCTTCATAAACCTTTTGCGTTTATCTGCATCCTGTTCAAATTGTATCCAGCCTACCCCGTGTGTCCATATATTTGCTAGGTCATACATATACCAACAGAAACAGGAATTATCGAAATCAAAAACTGTGATTTGTCCTGTATCAAAATCAATCATGTAATTTCCATCGCTATAATCAAAATGTACCATACCAAAGCTTTCATGATTTCTGTCCAATCCCTCTAAAGTTTTAAGCAACTCTAAAAGTTTCTCCTTTAAAAGGGGTAGTGTATTGGGTATTAGTTTATTGATATATGCAGTATTGTATTTATCAAAAAAACTATATCGACGATGAAGGGGAGTATATCCCTTCGACAGTTGGTGCATCTTCCCCAGTACTTTCCCGCAGTTATAAAAGTATTCGGTAATAGAGACACCTTCCCGATACCGATAATTATTTTCCGCAAGCATTTTCCCTCTGGCCTTGTTAAATACACAGACATAAAAGCCTTGATCATTATAGGTTATCTCCTCTAGCAGATTTCCCTTCTGAGAAATGACTACATTCGAGACACTTGCACCATGTTCAAATAGATACTGGATATATTCAACTTCACCTTGGAAGTCCTCACGACTCCTGTCATCCAAGAAGGAAATTCTGATAATTTTTGCACCAGCACCTTCTTTTTCACAGGTATAAGCAAGATTTCTTCCTCCTTCATGTGCCTTAATAGGGAGGATTTCATAACCTTCCAACCCGTACAATTCTAATATCACAGGAATTAAATATTGATCACTGATTTTTAATACTTCATTATAAGTCATAATTCTCTCCTTTATTGACGGAGAGCTACAATATGGTCACTCCCCATGCAAGCAACACAAGGGGACGGTTCCTTTGTGTCGTTCAAATAAATATTGCTTTATGTCCTTAATTAAATCAATATTAGAGTCCTCTACGGTAGTGCTATTAACTGGATTACTAGTGTTTTTCTTATATCCATCGCCCCTTAAATCTGGTCTAAATTCCTATTTATTCTATTATACCTTAAAAAAACGTCTTAAGATATTAAGATATTTTCATACAATTTCAAATATTATGTAAGTTTGCATAGTGCTTAAAAACATGTAGAAAAGAGATGGCAGAGAGTTACGTAGTCACAGAAGCCCACGCCGTCTTTTCGCCGTCGTAACACCCACAACTATTTAAAAAAAATAAAACCACTTAAAACTCAAATCGTCTCAAGTGGCTATTATATCGTCTATAACCCTAGTAAATATAACTGTTTAATAGGTCTTTGATTTTTCTTACAAATCATTAACATTAGATAATATAGAATTCTTAAGAATTGTTCTATTAACTGTATATACTATGAAAGAAATAAAGAACATCTCTAATCCTAGTATTTTAGTAATATTGCTTTTGTTATATCCTATTGACCTATACAAACCAATCTCATATTTTCTTTCAAATAATGATGTAGACAACGAGGTTTATATTGCTCTAGTAGTGATATCAGTAGTTGTAGAAATACTACCACAATGAAGACTTATAGAGCATTAAATAAAAAACATATATACTATGAAGAATACAATGACAATAATAACACCTGCAATAACACTTAGATTTGAGATTGATGAAGTTCTTTTTTTAAATAATGTTCCTTTTTCATCTAAATCAGTAATAATCCTTGACCAAAAGCCTCTAGACATTTTATCCTCCTCATTTACTATAGGTTATTGATTGTTCATTTGAATAAGTCAAATTACAGCACTTTGCCTAGAATAGCATTATTCACTGCATCCCTATTCAGCTTCTTTTCTATGCTCTCTAGACACCATGTCTATTATTTGTTGTGCTTCTGCAATAGCTTCTTCCATTTCTAAATCACCATTAAGATATGCGGTGAATATTTCCCTTAATTGAGATTCCCCAGGAATTGGAAGGAAGATTTGATGTTGTTGATATAACTTATTTACACGTTCTAAATACTCTGATGGTAATTTCTTGACCTTGCTCTGTATATTCTGTAGATCCAGGCTGCAATTTAAATAATACTCAGCGTCACGATAAAGATCCCCATTTACCTCGTTTAATTTATATACCTCTGCCAGTGTGCGTAACATTTCAACTGCTGTATCAATATTTTCACTATTTGGATTGATGACAAACCAATTTGCACGCATACGGTTCTTATCATTTTGGTCTTTGACCTGAGGCATTGGGAAATATTCTGAATATCTACTATACGGTCCCATAACGCCTTGTAATACATAACCATCATTATGTCTATATGAGTAATCATCACGAATTATATGTGACTCATACAATCTCTTTGCACTGACTAAAACGTCATAAAACGCTACATTATCTAAATCCACATGATATCGGTCGTAATCATAATGATTATAAATGTAACGGAAAACAATCTGATCCATCACAAAATCTCTATGAATCGCAATTGATTCTTTGCCTTGATTAGACTGTCCCCATTCCTTGTCAAAATCTAATAAGTCATCGATAGTTTTTAATCGTTCGGGGGACCAGCCGATTTTTTCCATATCCGGTCTTGGGTACATAAGATTACCATATGTCTGAACTGATAAAGGGAAACCGAAGACTTCATCGTTGAATGTACTACCTTCTACTAAGGCAGGGAACATGTGATCAAAAACCTCATTCATCTCAGGATAGGTTGAAAGGTCAACATAATATCCCTTACTTAAAAGACTCACTGCAAACTCTGACTTGAATGGGATCACATATACATCAAAACTACTATCGCCCGATAAAAGAAGTGGTGCGACCTCTTCTAGTTCAAAAGAATCTTCGATTTCTTGAAGAGGTAAATACGAGAATGTTACATCAGGCATATGCACTCTCATTAGTGCAGAAAAGTATTCATATGCATATTGATCAGACATCACGAGCTCTACTTTCTCTTCTTGAGGGTTGTTCACTGGTATATTCGTTTCATTCTGAATGTCAGAACTGAGCAAACTTTTATCGTCTGATTTGCTAATCTCACTTTGTGTCATGAATCCAATTATGGTTGCTGCAACAACACATATAGCCACAATAAAGGTCTTTACTTTCCAAGGTTCAAAGTTCAATACATTTCTAATGCGTCTTTTGGTTTTCTTTTCTCCAAATGTCAGAGAATAGTTAGGCCAAACTTTATAGCCTTTATTTGCAAATCTGACAATTACTTCAGCATAATTGACTTTCTTATCTACTCCAATTTCAGAAATAACTCTCTCATCACAAAAGCCTTCCATATCTTGTTTGAAATAGTGATAGCATAGCCATACTAAAGGGTTAAACCAATGAACCAAAGCAACCAGCAAAACTGCAGCATTTAATGTACCATCAAAAAACTTAATATGCTGTTTTTCATGAAGTAAAACATATTCCATCATCTCAGCATCAATTGCTTTTTTCTCAGGTAATACGATTTTGGGCTTAATGAAACCTATTACCATAGGTCCCTCGACATTACCTTGATAAATCGACAATTTAGAATCATTGAGATACCTATAAAGAGTATTCTCTTTTCCTATTAGCTTTAGTTTTAGTTTTGAGTAAGTTCTTAGATATGATGATACAACAATACTCAACAGTAATATCAATCCACTTAACCATACGACTGTCCCAATATCTATCCATTCAAATTTTATCTCATCGTTATTGATTTGATTAACAGAGTACGTAGGAATGTATTCATTATCAAGTATCATTTCGTCATTTCTTGTATAAGTTTTTCCATCAGAGACCTCCATATCGACATTTGAATCACTACTGACATCTGTAGGGATACACTTAATCTCTTCAGAAACGATTTTATCTTTATCATTCGTGGTTACTGTCGAAGCTTGTTCGAATTTGATTAGCTCTACTTTCAATGGCATATCTATTTCTAGAGGAAAGACAAACTTTAGAAAACAATAATCCAAAGAAAATAAAACAAACCTTTTTTCAGTTTATGATTTGTTACAAAACGAAACACCACCACAAGTGATGCCAATATACTTCCTAGCAAACTTAACTCTAATACTTTAAGAAATATATCATTCATTGTGTTTCACCTCTTCAATCATTTTTTTAATTTCATTAATTTCTGCATTACTTATTTCTTCGCTCTGAATGAAATTCTGTACGAGTAATTTAAATGATCCTTGATATATCTTTTCTAATAGTAATTTTGTCTCTTTGATTCTTACTTCTTCAACTTCAATCAAAGGCTTACAAACAAATCCTGGATCACTTCTTTCAATAGCCTGTTTCTTAATCAATCGATTGATCAATGTGTAAGTGGTATTCTTTTTCCAATCTTTTTCAGAAATCATATAATCCGAAATTTGATTTGCTTTCAATTCTCCTTTTTCCCATAACAAGTTCATAATTACTAATTCAGCATCTGTTAAATTCATCTAATCACCTCTTTCTACAATCGTAGTACACATTCATTCTACACCTGTAGAATTACTTTGTCAAGCATTTATTTCATGAATAGAAATTATTTTTTTCTATTAACGTTAAATAATCAATAGCAAAAAATAAGAGCAGAAATCTCTGCTCCCATTTCTTAATAATAGCTAACTTCTTATTGCTCTTGTAGCATCTAATCTTTGACTTTTTATTCTCGTTAATATAAGCATAATGCGAATGCATTGATCAACATCTAAACCCATGTACATATAGGTGATTTATATCTTCTGCTTTAGATTTCCAACTGTTTCCACACCCTTATAAAGACTGTTCTTGATAACAAAAATGTTGCGACTACTGTTGTAACTGAAAGTATAATCACTATAGGAAGGTTGATGATAGCACTAATATTCGATAGAATAATAATGTCAGACACAAAATCTTTAGCTAGAAATAAAGCTATACTTCCAGCAGATAAAATGCCATAAAGTACAGGTAGTACTATAGTAATGATGTTCCCTATAAAAGCATTATTCTCAAAAAAATCAGTTAATGCTAATAGTTCACCTGATATATATATTGCTGAACTTCCATAAAGTATAAAAAACATGCCCAAGATTGATAGTAATATCAATTGTATGCTTAAGCCATTAACTACTGAATATGCAATAATACCCACAATACTTATGATATAAGCAGGGATGAAAAACATATTACACTGTATGTTAAATACCTTTCCCCCTTCTAAAGGCATAACCTTGAGAAGCCAGTAACGTTTCTTCCAAAGACTTTTATCCTTCGTTATGTCAGCTGGGATAAACAGGATCGAGACAGCAATAATATTAAATATAGATGCGATGGTTATTAGTAAAGAAATTCCTATTAAGGGATTCGTCGAAAATAGACCTCCATAGATAAAGATAAATATCGAGAACAAATAGAACATAAGCATAAAAGCCGAAGCCATAAGCATTTCAATATTTCTAATTGCCATCTTCCACTCAATCTTAATCCACTGGATTGTTTCATTAATCTTTAAGTCTTTGAAATTACTAGATTCAATTACTTTTTTCTTACTATCTGGGGTTTCAATAAACTGATTTTTTGCCCACCCTTCAAAAAACAATTTCTTTGATACCATAAATGCAATCAATATGAATAATATGGATGTTATCAATAAAAACAGCCCAGCATATGAACTCCACCCACCAATAACCATAGCATAAAAAAGTCTTACACTGGCTGTTACAGGAATTATGTCAGACATCCATGGTTTTTCTAACAAATCAATAAGCTTAAGTATATAAGTAGTGGATATATCCTGTGTTCGAGTAAAAACCACCGCAAAAGATACATTTATAGCAAAAGTAAAAATTGATGTTATGATGTTGAATACTTTTACTGATACAATTCTTGATCCTACCATGGCAACCATAACACCAATTGCACAAGGTATAATCGAGATAATAATATATAAAGGTATGATCATAATAAAATAAATCAATGGGGCATTTACCCACATTCCTAATGCTGCAAGAAAAGGGAAAAACAGAAACAGCATAGATTTAACACTGCTAATTATGTGTTCAAAAAACTTAAATAAAAAAACATAATTTAATGGAACGGGAATTGTGATTAAGTAATTCATATCAGGCGATTTATAGAAATTCCGAATAAAGGTACTGATACTCTGTACAAATGATATTAGGTATATCCAGATAACAGCCACAAAAAAGAATGCAATTAGCATTCCATTAACCAGTTCATGGGAAATGGCAATATTACTAAAAATATTTTTGTAAAGTATATTAGTTAATAAAATCTGTCCCAATATTATTGCCGCAGTGATTGATAGTGTTCTCATAATTGCTTTTTTATCTTTCCACAAAGTATTTTTCAATGCTAAAAAACGCAATTTTATAAACCACTTAATATAACTCATATTACTTTAACCCTCCTTCCTACTGTCAGTTATATTCAAGAAAATATCCTCAAGTGTCGACCCAAAGGCTTTATATTTTTCTTTCAGCTCCTCAAATGAACCTTCTGCTAACAATTCACCCTGATCTATTATACCAATTCTATCACATAGTTTTTCAGCAATTTCTAGTACATGAGTTGTGAATAAAACTGCCGAACCTTCATCAGCATACTTTCTAAACAAATCTTTGGCAGCTCTTGCACTTGAAGCATCTAGACCATTTGTAGGTTCATCAAGAAAAATAACTGAAGGATTGTGTAGAAGCGCAGCACAAAGAGTAATCTTCCTTCGCATACCCTGGGAATATGTTCCCATTAGCTTATCAGCATCATTCGTCATTTGTAGTTCATCTAGTAAAGAATTAATCTTTCTTACTGTATCATTACTTTTTCTTTTCATGTAAACATCTGAAACCACATTTAGAAATTCTCTACCCGTGAGCTTATCATATAAATATGGATTTTCTGGGACATAGCCAAAATTTTTCTTGGCTTCTAGTGGCTGACTTACAATATCATAACCACATATTTTAATAACTCCTGAAGTGGGCTTTAGAAGTCCAGTACATGCTTTTATTGTTGTCGTCTTACCTGCTCCGTTGTGCCCTAAAAAACCATATATCTCTCCCGGGTTTATTTTAAAACTAATATTTTTAACCGCTTCCTTTTTTCCATAGTTTTTTACAAGATTATTCACCTCTAACATAAACACAGCTCCTTCCATTAATTTCTATTTTTTATCAGGATTACTTTATGAACTTTCTTTCTTATTGATGGTACTCTACATATTTCTTTTTTCCCACAATTGTAGAATGAGCTTATATAGAAAAAATAGAAATAATGTGCCAAAAGAACTCACAGTAAAGCCCCCCAATATACCTCTAATATCCATCCCTATTCTTAAAAAAACAATAATTGCTGATAGAATACCTGTCAGTAATGGAACTAAGTAAACAAAGTACCTCTGATCTTTTTTGCTCATTGGAACAGGGTACGTCATGGGAATACCTTTTATCGCTAATGCAAAAAATTGAGCTAATGATGCAATAAACCAAACTAAAAAGAAGTCGAGGGTATCCATAAGAGTTTGATTCAAGATAAACCACCGATACAATAGCACTGCAAATATTCCAAACCAAAAAATCGTATAGCCAATGCTTTTGGCTATTTTAACATCTGCACTTACTCTCTCATCATTTTTCATTTTCATCCTCCTCTAACCAAAATAATTGATCAAGAGACTTATTTAGAACTTTGCATAACTTAAGCCCTAAGGCTATGGTAGGATTATATTTCTCCTTCTCCAAAAGCCCTATAGTTTGCCTCGTTACCCCTACTTTTTCAGCAAGCTCTTCTTGGGTGAGTTGTTTATCCATACGGCTTAATTTAATATTATTCCTTACAATACTAATCCCTCCAGTTTAAAAAAAAATGCAAAATATATATTCCATTATAATGTAATATATATTTTGCATTTTGTCAAGCAATTCTTATGTATTTATTTCCTCAATTGTTTATACCTTCCTCTTAGCTACTGGTTGACCTAGCAGACCCAGTATTGGCCTGTCAGCAGAAATTTCGTGCACATACTGGACAGGGACCTCCCTATGTTTTGGGAGCGGTCTCTATCTTCTTTACAGCAAAAATGTAAAACCATACCTATTAACCATTCATTCAGACAATTCCAGATTTCCGTCTAGACTCTTATTTTATAAGAATAAACTCCTTACATCTGCAACTATTCTAAGTCTATAAGTTTTCCATTGGCTCAATTTATGCCTCCACCTCTGAAGTGGGTTGATTAAAGTTTATTTTTAAAGCTTAAACTTTTGCACCATTGTACTAAGATCCTCAGCTAATCCAGATAGTGTACCTGCACTAAGAGAAAGATTTTCCATAGATTTATTTTGCTCTTCTGTGGAAGCTGCTGTCTCTTCTATGGCTGCTGAGTTTTCTTGTGATATAGAAGCAATCTGATCAATGCCAACATTGATTTCTTTACTACCATCGGCTATTTCATTTAGATTGTTTGATACTTTTTCTATTTTTCCAATCATGTCACTGATTTCTTTGCTTATATTTTCAAAGGTTTTTCCAGAAATTTTAATTTGGTTGGTACCTTCTTCAACTTCAGTATAGGCATTTCCCAAAGATAATGTTACTGCACTTGATTGGTGTTGAACATTACTGATAATATCCGATATTTCAACGGCTGATACTCCCACCTGCTCTGCCAGCTTTCTTATCTCATCAGCTACCACTGCAAATCCCCGACCGGCTTCCCCAGCCCTTGCTGCTTCTATTGCCGCATTAAGAGCAAGGAGATTGGTTTGGTCTGATATATTATTGATCACTTCTAGCAATTTAGAGATCTTTTGAGAGTCTTCATTTAATCTTTTAAGCTTGTCTACAGATTCATTAACCATGCTATTGGTAGTTACCATATGGTTTACCGATTTATTCATTTCAACTAACCCGCTTTGGGCTGATGCTAAAACTAGTCTTGAGGATTCACTTAGTCTTTTTCCCTCTTGGTTTGCCCCTTCAATTAATCTATTTAAGTTATCAATTGAAGCTGCAATTTGACTGGAGGAGCTGGCTTGCTCTTCTGCACCAGCTGCCATTTCCTGCATGGTGGCGGCTACTTGTTCATTACTTTGTCGTGCCCTTAAGCTTACATCATTTAAATCTCTACTTTGGGTATTTATTTTTCTAGAGGCTTCTGTGGTATTCATTAAAATGCTTTTTAAGCTTTCTGTCATTTTATTTGTTGACTCTGCAAGAATCCCTACTTCATCTTTATTCTTCACCTTTACCTGATCCACTGTTAAATCTCCCTCAGCAATTTTTTGGAGAATATCAGAGACTAAATTAATTGGTTTAGTGATACTCCTGGTTATTGTAAGTGCTATGGTCATACCCAGCAAGATAGCTATTGCTATAGCAGCCCATATTTTAATAGTACTCTCTTTAAATAATATATCGGCATTTTTACTAGCATTATCGCTTGTTGCTATATTGTGCTCTACCAGCTGATCCAAACTTTTTTCAACTGCTCTGGTATATTGCCCTCCATCTATTAGAGCGTCTGAGGCTTCGTCTTTCTTGTTATTTTTGCTTAGTACAAAAACCCTTTGGATCATGTTTCTATATTCTTTAAAATCTTCTACAACGGTGTCATAAAGCATCTGTTCCTCTTCTCCATGGAAAGCGTAGCTCGCTAAAAGCAAATCGATTTCTTCTTTGTTCAAATTATACTCATCTTCCTTTTTTCTCATCCTGGCATCATCATTAGTAGTGATGTGTTCTAGCACTACTCCAAAATTCTTTGCCATAATATGTTGCATCTCCATTGCCGCCTCTATAGATGGAATTTCTCCTTCTGTTATGGTATCTAGCGAATCATTAAAGCTGTTCAAATCCGTTAGACCTGTTACCCCCACAGCTATGGTTAAGATCAAAAGTATAAAAAATCCAAAATATAATTTCTTGCCTATGGTTAGTTTCATCATTAAATCCCTCCAGTTTAATTAATTCTCTTAAGCAGACTGAGTCTGTGTATTATCTTTGGACATTGATAAAATTCCTTTAAGGTCTAAAAGTATGATCATCCTTTCCTTTAAAGTTGCAATTCCTGAAACATATTGCTTCTCCATGCCTTCAACCACATGCGGTGGCGGCATTACATCTTCCTCATTAATTCTTAATACTTGAGATGCATCGTCTACAATTAAACCCAGTTGTTTTCCTTTAAAATAAATGATGATAATGCGGCAACTTTTACCTAGCTCTTTGTTTTGTTTATTAAATTTCTTACGAAGAACAATCAATGGGGTGATGACACCTCGTACATTGATGATACCTTCTACAAAATTAGGGGCATCTGGTAGTCTAGTGGGGTTTTGGTACTCGCCTATTTCTTTTACATACTCAATTCCAATTCCATATTCTTCTTCATTGATTTTGCATATCACATATTGCCTTTCTGTCATTGGTACTTCCTCCTTCCTTCATAGCTTTATTTTTAATTAAAAGCTTAAGCTTTCTTTCCTTATTCATTGACTCTGAAAAAAAAGCCTGTATTTCTTCAATATTGAATTCTGTGGTAATTTCTAATTTAAATCCTTCCTGTCTAATCACTTCTGCACTTTGACTGTATTCCAAAATGTCCTTAGGAAAAATCTCAATTACATCAGCAATCTTTTTTAGATGATGGATAACTTCAAAGGCTTTTATGTTTTCCATCCCTATACATTCTTCTAAGTAGACTGTTACGGTATATGTCCTTTGTTTGTCCATTTATTATCACTCCCATAATTGTACAATTCTTTGTCTCTATAAGGATTTTAATACCACACTATTATGAATAAAATATACTGCATTTTAGTAGTCTTTTGTTGTATTTTGTCGTAAAATGCAAAAAAAAAATCTGAATGGTTGTTTTAAAACTATGAATAGAATTTAAGCGATCATTTATCTATAAGTATCAAATTTAATCTCTTTTATTAATTGGTCACAGCTCTCCATAGTAATATTAAAAAGCTTTAATACCTTTTCATCTATTTCTTTTTGATGGCATTTGCAAATAATACTCCAAGAGTAAATATCTGCAATATGTACCAGGGAAACCAATTCTTTATTTATTACCAGTTCATCAAATGGATTGTGATGAAACAAGGCAGATTCTACTATGGGATGGGGAAGCTCCCACCAGTTTAATAAAAATCCGCCTATCTCCTGGTGAGAAGGCTCTAAAAATTCCATTTCCTCAAAATAATAAAATGCATCTTGATTATTCTTAATACCTGATGTTACTTTCAAATACTCATCAGTAAAGTTATTGAGTAAAATGACCTTTCCGATATCATGAAGCAAACCTGCCACTGCACAAGTATCGGGTATTTTTTTATGTAGCAGTCGACTGTAGAGAAAAGATAAAATTTTATTGGTTATGGCCGAATGCGTCCAAATCATCTTAATATCTCTATGAAACTGCATATTTTTTATACCCTCTAAGGCTTTAAAAGTGCTGGTGCTTAAAATGATGTTTTGTACATTTGTAAGTCCCAAGTAAATAATTGCCTGCTTGATGGAGCCTGTTTGTATTCCATAAAAGGAAGAGTTTACTATCTCAAGTATTTTTGCAGCTATTGAAGGATCCCTTTCTATTACCTCTGCAATTACCTTCATATCAGCATCCTGCTTAATTAAGCTATTCACCTTATCATATATTTTTTCTGGTGTAGGTAGACAATCTATTTTATTGATGAGCTCAAGAAGCTTTTTATTTTTTAGTAAATCTTCTACTTTGAAAATTTGCTCTATGGTATTTACCAGCTCTTGATTTTTCCAAGGCTTAAGAAGATAAAGCTTTGCCAAGCTACTTCGTTTTATTTTTAATAGGGTACCTTCATCCATGTGTCCACTTAGCACAAGCCTTATGGTGGAAGGAAAACGGTCTTTTGCTTTTTCTAGGAGTTGATACCCGCTTATTCCCGACATAATTACATCAGTTACCAACAAGTCTATCTTTTCACTGTTTAATATAATTAAGGCTTCTTCTCCACCATTTGCAGTAAAAATATTGTATTTGCTATTATTAAATACTCTCCTTAATGACTTCAATATCTGCTCTTCATCATCTACAAATAGTATATTTTTGTTCACTATTTATCACCTAACACTCTCAGACTCCAAGTTATTATTTTTTTACTAACTTACGCTTCATGGGTTCAATCGGTAGCTTAATGGTAAATTTTGTGCCCACACCAGGGGTACTATCAACTATGATCTCACCGCCATTCTTGTTGACAATAATATCATATGCAATACTAAGCCCTAGTCCAGTCCCCTGTCCTGTGGGTTTAGTTGTAAAAAAAGGATCAAAAATTCTATTTTTGTATACATCTTCTATGCCTATCCCATTATCTTCTATTTGGCAGATAATATATTCCTTTGACCATCTACTGCTGACAGTTATCAAACCTAAAGCATCAGATTTTTTTTCTTTTATTGCGTATAAGGCATTTAGAGTCACGTTAAGCAATACCTGGTTAATTTGGTTTCCTAATACTTGGATTACTGGAATATCACTCAAAACTTCTACAACCCGGGCATGATGTTTGATTTCATTTCTAGCCACCAGCAATACATTTTTTATTCCTTCATTTAAGCTATATGCTTCTAGTCGGGTATTTTGATCAACCCTTGAAAAAGTTTTTAGACTCATTACAATTTCGCTAATTCTTTCTAATCCGTCCTCAATATCCTCAAATAGCTCTTCAAGATCCCTACCAATAAAGTCCAGATCTATTTTTTCCTCCAAGTTTTTAATTTGATCAATTTCTGTTTTTAATTTTTCTCTTGGGGCATGATGAAAGCTACTTATACAGCTTCTATAGGCATCAAGGACTTTCTTATAGCTATCAAAATAATTTCTTGAGGTTTCAAAGTTACTGTATATATACCCTAAAGGATTATTAACTTCATGGGCCACCCCCGCAGCCAGCTGTCCAATTGCCGCCAGCTTCTCTTGCTGTAGAAGCTGCTGTTGGGTATGTTTTAATTCGTCCATCGCCTTCGTTAATTCCTTGTTATTTTCCATCAGCTTTTTTTCAATTTTTTTACACTCTGTAATGTCCCTTGCAACAGATAATACAAGGTTTTGTCCCTCTAATATAAAAATGCTTGCATTGACTTCAACGGGTATTGGCATTCCAGATTTGGCAAAGAAAATCATTTCAAAGAATACAGGCTCTTCTTGAAGCAATTGATTTTTTACTTTTTCTGCACTGCTGTTATCCATATGACTTCCTAATTTTTCAGGAGGAAGTGCAAGAAATTCTTCCCGTGTATAGCCAAGCTTACTACAAGTAGTATCGTTTACTTCAATGACTGAACCAGGAAGACCTTCATCCCCCATGATAGAGAAAAAGATAAAATCATTTGTGTTTTGAAATAGCTTAGAAAATGTCTTCAATTGGTTTTTATCCAGTAGTTTTTCTAAATTTAATGGCCATTTTAGGTGAGACTTTGACGTTTTCATCTCCTCATTAGATCTATGGCTTTGCATACATACTCACCCCTATTCACAATCAAAACCTTAGTAATTTTTTTAACCTCTTCATAGCACCTCTGCTGACTGGTATACTTTCTTTTCCTTCCTTTAACTTAAGGTTATAAGCAGAGTTAAACCATGGCACTATTTTTTCTACCCTCTCGATATTTACAATATAACCTCTGTGGCATCGAAAGAAATGATCTTTATCCAAATTATTTTCCCATGAGTTTAATGAATCAGTACTTTTGTATTTTCCCATTTCTGTTATAACAAAAACATCTCCCTCCATTGCCATCAAATAAATGATCTCCGAAGGATCAATCAGTATAATGTTTTCATCGTCTCGAACCGGATATTTTCTAATAGCTTTGGCTTTTGATGCCTCTTTTTTAGCAGACATGGGGGACTCCAGGATTTGTTCAAAGGATTTTAATCGGTTAGACACCTCAACGATATGATCTCTGCTGTCATTTATAATTTCATATAGTGAAGCTTTTTTTTCCTGTTCTCGTTTGCTTGCTAGGGCTTTTTCAACTACCTCAATGACCTCTTGATTTTTCCATGGTTTAGAAAAGTAGTAATAAATACTGCCTTCATTTATTGCAGAAATGGCAATGTTAGTGTCTGTATAGCCGGTTATTAAAATTCTAATGGTATCAGGAGTATTTTTCTTGGCAATTTTAAATACATCAATTCCTGACATATTAGGCATATTATGATCACAAATAATAATGTCTATTATATGATGGGCCATTATATCCAATGCCTTCTCCGGTGTTGTTGTGCTTAACACTTCATATTTATTTCTATCAAATATACGCCTTTGGGCATTTATTACTTTCAGTTCATCATCTACAATTAGAATCGTTGCATCCTTTTCCATCTCTAACCCCTTAATAGTATCTCGTACTCAAAATCTCTGCAGCAATCTCCATTTAGTAAGTGCAGCTAGTAAAATATTAATAGCATCCAAAATACTAACTAACTCATATTCTTATCAATTAAAATTTCCAAAGTCTGATCCCACTTTAACTAGTCTTATATATTATTTATTTAACTTTGTCAATTCATCCACAAAGGCTGGTCTTTTTCTATATAAGCAAATTAGCTCATTAATTACATCTTCCTGATTTTTCTTTCCGGCTATCTTTTTAAATCTCTTAAGTATTCCGCATACACCTTGATAGGCCCTTCTATTAGATGAAGAATTTGCTGCTGCTTTAATGTATTTTTTATAAATCTCAATAACCTCGTCCTTAAACTTATTCTCTAGCATCCCAGCATATTCTTCTATGATTCTTGGGTTTTCCCTTACAAACTCCATTAACTCATCTAAATCATTTTCTTCTACTATGAGTTTAAGATACATATTCCTACCATGCCAACCCTTATCCTTTTTCAGCTCTTGCTTTATGTTATTATAAAATACTAACTTATGCCCGGTTACTAATTCTTTCAATTCCCTATAATATTCAAAATTTCCATCAAATAAAAGCTCTTTTCCTAATTTCTCCTGCTCTTCTTTTTGGCAAAGTTCCTTATAGGCTTCATATCTTATTTTTTTCCATTTTGATACTAATCCTGCAGATTGTTTATCTTTCTTTTCCCCCGCAAGAGCTAATTCTATAACTTTATGGTAGTTCTTATCTTTCATGTATTTATCTATAAGTAGTTCTCTAAAAGATGTAAAGTTGAGATTAGCTTTTATAAATTCTTCAGCTTCTTCTTGAGTTCCATACTCTGCTATCAACTCAAATAATATTTTGAGCATTCTTTCATTGCTGTATCTTTTATACTCATCACCGAGGTTTGTATTCACCGAATATTCTATTTTCATTCTTAGCTTATTCCTTAACTCTTCTACATCAGCAAATTCTGCACATAGTCTGAGGATATCAATTCTATAATCTTCCCATCCATCAAAAACCTTGTTATCGCTTTGTAGCACCAGCTTATTAAATATCTTTTCTCTTAAATCAATATATAGATCAGCACTATCAGTTACAATTTCTCCTATCAGTTCTATGGTTTCTGTTACTAAAAAGCCTATATTTCCATTAGAATCATCTGCATATTGAAAAGCTTCAACCGCCTCCTGCAGCAGTAAAAATGCGATATCTAAAGCTAATAGTATATCATCGGTGTCTCTTACTTTATCTAATAAATCTTCCATCTCACTGACAAAAGCAGAGTTTTGTCTGTATGTAATAAAGCCTTCTCTACCTGTATATTTCCTCACGATAGAATCTATAAGCTTTTTACATTTTTCAAGTTCCTGCCCATCATCAGCATTTGAATATTTAACAATGAGGCTATTCTTTAAAGTTATATCCTTTTTAGCTATGTCTATTATTATTCTGATCAGTTCTTCTTTAGAAAGATTGTTTAAAACTTCTTTTATCTCTGGCTGCTTTACTACATCTTTTTTCCCACTTGTTCCGCTATCCTTACTATTCAAGATCACAAATAGCTCAAAATAAGCTGCCACTTGATGCTTGCATATAGGGCCAAAATCATAAGGACAATCACACTCAGAATACAATATTTCTCCATTGTCATCTATATTTACTACAACCTCGTAATCTTCACTTCCTTGAACTTGAAAAACATATTCATTATCTCCCTGATTATATGTTTCAACGATATTTCCTTCAATGTAATAGTCATATCCTCTTCTAAAATTGTCTTGTTTATTTGGGACTCAAAATTATTTATATTCATCTATAGCACCTCACTTCTTCTAAAAGGGTAACTCTTCAGTATCATCATCTTTTGGAAAGACATATCATCCACCTTATCTGTGTGCCTTGAACCATCATCTTTATTGTTGCCCTAATCAATACCACTACATTCCCCAATGAAATGACAGTATGTGTAACACACAGGAACCGTCCCCTTGTGTTCTCTGTGTTCCATCTTTATTACTTTTTTCTGGCTGACTTTCAGTAGAATATTTAATAATATTTTAACACGGTACAAACTATAAAGTCCAATATAAAGCATTTCATAATGTTCTATCGCAACCATTTCTTCTGCTTTTATGTTTTTACCCATATTCCATGAAAGATCCCTGTACAGTGCAACTGCTCCTTCTTCCCCTTCAGTAGCCTGATATTTGCATACAGCATATTTAGAGCTCACTGTTTTAGGAGCTTTTTTCTAAGGAGTTTGACTAAAAATAATATTATAATTGGAATCACAGTCAAAAAATGAATATATGGTTTTACCATTTCTATGAGGGTTAACAATGACTCGAAACTTTCGTTTAAGGATTGTCCGATGAACAACAATACCAGAACATAAAGTCCACCAAAGATGGAAGCTATGATTAGTGGTGAGATGAGTAATGCTATTGTAATTATTACAAGTTTAATAGGCTTGTTTTTCATGGGTAGTCTCCTTTTTTTCGTACGGTTTTGCTAATAGGTAGCTGATTAAGCCACAGATAATCATGGTGATCCCTGCAATTTTCATCCAATTATCAATACCGATTATTTCAGATACTGGACCTGCGATAAACATACTTACAGGAGCAGCAAAACTCATAACACTTGTGATGAGAGAAAGTACTTTACCAAGGTGCTTATCGTCGATTGATTTTTGTACGTAGGCCGTGAAGGGGATGCTAAAGCCCATACCCATACAACCAATGATAAAGATTACAATACAAAACACAAAAAATAAGTTACTTGTTAAAAAGCCTATAATAAAGGCACATAGACCAAGGATGGAGGAGCTTAAACCAATCATAAGAAATTGTTTCTTTAAACCACCAGTTATGCCAATAATCATAGCAGATATTAACATACCCACTCCAAATAGTGTTTGAACCAATCCGTTATGCCAAGCGGTTCCGTTAAAAAAGGATTGAACCATTATTGGAAAAAATGTTCCGATAGGAACAAATATAATGGTTGTAATAAGCATTGGCAGTGCGAGGCGTATTAGGACCTTATTTGATCTAAAGGCTTGAAACCCTTCTTTAATATCTTTGAGGATAGGTGGGTGTTCTGACTTTGATTTGCTTGTAGGAACAGATATACCAGCTAAAGTGAGCACAGCCATGAATGCACCAATAACATCTAATAACATGGCAAAAGGTAGGGTGGTAATACTCATAATAAGAGCACCTAACATGGGACCAAGAATGTTGGTGGCAGAGTTAACCATCTGTCCCATACCCCCAGCTTTTGTTAGTTCTGCTTTAGGCACTAAGCTTGGAATGATAGCTTGTAATGCAGGCTTGTGGAACGTTTCACCAATAGCTCTTAAAAACAGAGTAACATACACAATGATAATGGATTCGTAACCGAGTATAAATAGAATAAATAAGGCTAAACTTGAAGTGGCAACAAGAATATCTGCTGTAATCATAATGAGTTTTCGGTTGTAACGGTCAATCCATACTCCAGCAAACAATCCAAGAATCGCCTGTGGTAGTAAGCCAACAACACTTGCAATGGTGATGGCTATCGGTGAACCAGTTGTTATGGTAATCCACCAGATTATAGAGAACTGGACAACACTTGAGCTTAATAGTGAAAAAGTTTGACCAATATATATTTGAAAGAAAGTTTTCTTCCATGATTTATTTGAGCTTTTTACTGTTTTCGTCATTAGGAATCTCCTTGTTAAGTATAAATAGGTAAATATTAGTTTTCTAATAGGTGGACGATAATGTCTGCGCATTCTTTTGCACCGTTTTCTAATTGGATGGCACTACCTACAGATTTGGCTTTTGCAATGAGTGTTGGTTCGTGTGCATCAATAATTGTTTGGCTCAGGTTATCTGAATTTAAGTCATTGATATATATTGGTTTAACACCGATGCCAAGATCATAGGAGCGGTGTGCCCAAGCAAACTGGTCATTGGAGAAAGGTACAATGATGCTTGGAACTCCGGCGCTAAAGCCTGCAGCAGAGGTTCCTGCTCCACCGTGGTGACATACAGCTGATACATGTTTGAATAACCATGTATGTGGAACGCTATCTAAGGCGTAAATATTGTCCGGTAAGTTATCTGGATGTCCGAAGCCTAGAATAACAGCACGCCTACCACTTTTTTTAATACCCTCTATGATAGTCTCTTTTAAGGTCTTATGTTTTTTTATCATGGACATAGATCCAAATCCAATGTAAATCGGTTTTTCTCCTGTATTAAGAAAATCGACTAATGTCTGATCCGGAGTGTAATCATGGGCTTCTTCTACGAACCAATATCCTTTTTGGTGTATATGAGGATTCCAGTCAGATGGTCGGTTGAAAATTTGGTTACTACATGAAATGATGGCTGGATTTTTTGGATTATTATGCAATTCATATGGAGCTCCAAAGTTTTTAGGTAACTGTCCGAATTCTTTTTTCCAGAATGTCTTTACTGAGTTCTTTCCAGCCATCCATAACATACCTTGGATTAGCTTGTAGCTTAATTTTTTCTTAAAGGTGCTTGGTTTTGATTTACCGTACATCACAACAGATAGATATTCATTGGTTCTGTGTATTGGGAATGGCGAAGCAAGGACTGCTGGTATGTTAAGTTGCTGCGCTGCAAAATACCCGATGGTACAACCTGGGTGATAAATGATAAGTTCACTGTCTTTACATGCCTTGTAGTAGCCTGTGTTGGTGTATAGGCCATAGCGTTTCATTTTGTTAAAGGTGAGCAGCATTTTTAGTGGATTATCTGATGAGCCTGCATCTTCAAGTAGTTTGGGGTCAATGTCTAACTCATCCATATTCACGTTTATTGGATAGAAGTTAATGTTGTAGCCTTCAATGAAGCCTTTAAAGTTATCAGGTCCCGCTATTCTGACGTTTTTTCCCTGTTTTATTAGTTGCTGGGCTAGTGCAATATATGGTTGGAAATCTCCTCTTGAACCTGCGCATAAAATAGTAATCATGGTATAGTCTCCTTCGTTATTTTTTGATGTTTGATTAATCCGACAATTTGTTGTATGATAAAAGTATAAATGAGAGTTCCTAGACATTCAATCAACAATGTTCATGAATGTGTTGGATTAATGAAAGGATTATTATGAATAAAAAACAACCGGAAACAACAGAACGTACCAAGCAGATTATTAAAGATGCTTTTTGGGAGCTATACAAAGAGAAAAAGATTGAGAAAATTACGGTAAAAGATATTACGATGAAAGCTGGATTTAACCGGTCAACCTTTTATGTATATTTTATTGATGTATATGATGTGCTGAATCAGATTGAAGAAGATGTAATGCCTGGGATGGAGCATATTCCACCTACAGGCCAAGTGCAGTCACCATCACCAGATTTTATGGGTGATTTAATAACAATATATGAAAAGAACAGTGAGTATTTTTCGGTGCTACTTAGTGAAAAGGGAGATCCTGCGTTTACAGTGAGGATGAAAAATTTATTTAAGGACATGATGAAAGAATCTATGAAGGATTTGCTTAATAAAGGTGATGTGATTGATGAATTGGAGCTTGATTATGCCCTTGAGTTTTTTACTGGTGCCACCATATCGGTAGTTAAGCATTGGTATGACAGTGGAAAGAATATGCCCATGGAGAAATTGATGCCTCTCATGCAACAATTAATGAGTAATCGATTCACAGATAAAGTGATACTTTTGAAGGATAAAAATAAGGTTTCCAGCAATCGGTTCTTGCCACCGAAATTTTGAAAACCTTTGATTATAAATTATCCTTAACACTGTTGCATAGAGCAATAACCTCTAATGTCCAAAGCCCTCTATTTTCCATCCCGTCTGAGGAGTCTCATAAACCATACGGCAATCCCAAAACTGCTCTCCGCTACCGATGGTGAACTCCTTTTTGTATTGAAGATTCACTGTCACTCTAAAGATTTTAGTGTTTTTATCGGGTTCATCAATCAGTTCGGTATTCAATAGTTTTGTGGATTTTAGATTCTCAAGACTTGATCTTGCTCCAATACCACTATCGGTTAACGGTAACCAAATCCCCTCGTTAAATAATTCTTCGTTCTGAATGTTTAATGTTAAATTCCCAAGTAGAGCTTTTTTCGAAATACAGTATCCAGCTAACTTTGCATCTTTATTATCCAGTGCTGTGAAATATTCCTGGATTACCTGTTCCGGCTCTAATTTGGAGAGTCTTTCTTCGATATTATCCGCTCTGACCATACCATTAAGCCATCCGTAAATTGTTTTGCCTGTCACTTTTTCAAAACTATTCCCTCTTAGACTACAAGCGTTAAAAGCACTATGACGACCAGCACTAATGAAGGCGCCAATTACTTTGTCATCTTTCTTTACAACAATTCCTCTGGAATCCTGTATTGGATAAAACACCTGAGGCATACTCTCATGGATTCTATAAATTTTAACGTCAATGTTGGCACTATTGGAATATCCGCTCATATCCAAACCTACATCCTTTGACAACTCATTATTATACGCAAAATAATATGCATTTGGATTAAAACCAGTTAAGACATTGATGTTGTTAAGTTTGTTATTCATAGCGCTAATTTGGTAATCCAGCGTCCATCCATACGTCTGAAACAGAGCCACCACATCGGCGTCATCTATATAAAAAAATGAATCAATATAACGTGCAAAATCTGTCCCTGACTCATAAAGTCCGCCATCTTTACAATATAGGCTTTATTATACAGGGTATCGTAGTAAAGCTTGCAGCTATATCCGCCAATATCATTAGACAATTTTATCGAATACTGATTTGTATGATTGTTCTCTAAGTCATCCTCCTGCACAGGTGTTAGGCTGGTTCTGAGGGTTGAATCGATGTATGCAACTATTTGGGAATGGGTTGTTTCAAACTGGTTTGCTGACTTAAAACCCATCATGTCGGATAAAAACTCAATCCTTACCCTATCATACTCGGTATGATACGCCACATCCGTTGTGCCCGAAGGACTGGATGCGGTTTCAATAATAGAAAGCATTGTTTCATAGTCGTTTTGGCCTATTGTGTAATATCTCCACTGTTCATTCATGCGAACCATCGCAAGAAGGGGTTCTGATTCGTAAAACCGTAGTTCCTGATCCTCATTCCATTCTATTTGTATAGTAGCTGAAAGCTCCAGTGGTGAGTCCATTTTCTTTTCAGTCCATCTAACACCATCCAGAAACTCCGCTATAGCCCGTGCTGAGATATTAAAGCCTTCATCCCTTTCCGGTGCACGGGAAACAAATAGTTCATTCTTTTGGTATGTTATGTTTACAAGATTTTGTATGTTAAGCATCGATAAATCCTGTTCACTATCCGCTGGATTTGATATCAATGTAATGCCAGAAACTATTAGAACAATGATCGAAGCAAACACTACCCAAAACCTTGGTCTTTTATAGTTCAACACGTTTTTAATCCTCCCTCTTACATTCCCCTCTCCAAAAGCAAGGGGACTGCCGCTTATAATATGTTTTCCGGTAGCAAGCGACAATAACGAATTAGCATATGTCTTTTTAATATCTTCATTATTCATCTGTTTCAGAACTCTTTCGTCACAAGATAGTTCCATATCCTTACTCATTAACATAAACGCAATCCATACAAGGGGATTGAACCAGTGTACAGACAATGTTAGAAAAGCTAACACCTTAATAATGTGGTCTTTTCGGTGGATATGGGTCTGTTCATGTAGCAAAATATAGCTTCTTTCAGTAGCGTTAAGCCCAACCGGTAAATATATCTTTGGTTTTATAAACCCAAGAACGAATGGTGTTTTCAAATTCTTAGCTTCGTAGATATTCTGCTCTATTAATTGTGCACTTTTAAGCTGTCTTTTTAACATAAAAATAGATACAAAGCTATAAACAAGCAATGCTATTATGCCTAAAACCCAGATGTATGCCGCTATTTCTATATAAATCTGCAATGGATTTAC
>NZ_WBZB01000056.1 GCF_009017255.1 Alkaliphilus serpentinus
ATCCCCCATTTAATAGGAAAAATGAGAACTTTCCTATTAAATAGAAAAGTAAATAGCTTCACAGCCTTTTACTTTTTATAAAATCAATAAATTTTATAACCTCTTCAATTTCTTCTGGGTTTAGCTGAGATAAGTCAACCTTTTTACTCTTACTGGTTTTATAGCGACTTTTGTTGTTAATGAAATAAATGGTGATCATTCCTGTGTAAATACCCATAAAGGTTATCCCTGCAAACATCACTATAGAACCAATTATTCGTCCTAAAATCGTTATCGGTACAATATCTCCGTAGCCCACCGTTGTGGCAGTTACAACACTCCACCATAATGCTTCACCAAATCTATTTATAGAGTATTTAAATTCTGCATAGTAGATACCAATGGCACCAAATAATATGGCTACTGTATTAATCAGAGTAATATACAAGAAGCCGCTGGTTCGAAAAAACAGGCTAATTTCATGCCTTAGCTTACTCATAAGGGCCAATAGCCTTATAATTCTCATTATTTGCAAAGCCTCTGTCAGCTTTATCAATCTAAGTAGCCTAAATACTCGAATACCTCTAAAAAAATAATTAAATGGAATAATGGCAATTAAATCAAAAATATGTGAGATAGCAAATTTTCTTTTATCCTTTGAAAAAAATAATCTTGTAAAATAATCAACTGCAAATATAAATAAGATGCTATTTTCAATAAATATCAATCTATCTGATCTATAGATGGTTATCCTTCCTATTAAATCTAGCAACGCCAGGGTCACCAAAGCCAGGGCTAAAAGTGCTATACAAGTTTCATAAATAATCACTAGCCTTCTAGGGAATTTCATATAGTAGTTTTTCACCGCCTTTATAGAGAAATTATCTCTACTATTATTGCTTAATCCCTACTAAATTATATCAAGACAGCAATAATGGGTTTCTATAATGTAGCAAGGGCTTCTCAATTTCTTTCTACTAAATAAGCTAGGATAATAAAGGACTAAAAAAGCCTCTATGAAAAATAGAAGCTTAATAATGTATTAATTTCCTTATAACCACATATGTATTTCTAGATTAAAACCCTCCTTATCAGCCGTCTTATCCTTATCATAAACCACCTTTTCTATAAGGATTTTTAGAAACCTATTTCTTTTTTCAGCATCTAATCTAGGGTATAATTCTTTAATAAACTCATTTGAATCAGCGATGGGGGAGATAAGATAACTCTTATTTTCTTTAGAACTCTTTTTATTTGAAAGCTTTTTCTGAAGGTTTTTAATATCCTTGTCTCCTTCATCAATTCTATTATTAATGGTTTTCATTCTTTCCTGAAAGGTTTCATTGTCATATAACCCTTGTTCAAGAAGATCATAGAGCTTTTCCTTCTGATCTACTAATGTTTCTCTATTTTTAATGATTTTTTCAATATGATCTTCTATTACTTGAATTTCAGCATTCTTTGAAGTCTCCTTCTGATACTTAAATGAATATTTGAATTTAGCCAATTCCTTTAAAATAGCTTCTAACAATCTTTCTTCTATAAGCTTTATATAGCTGGACTTTACTCCTCCGCAGTTTCTATAGCACCTTAAACTATCGGGTTTATTCTTATCAGTTCTTATGGTCATTGTACTGCCGCAACAACCACACTTTATTAACCCGGCTAGAGGGTTTCTTAAATTCCTGTTGCTATGGTTTCTTGGACTAATTCTTTTGTGAGCAATTTCTTCCGCTTCTTTAAAAACTTCATCTTTAATGATGGCAGCATGCTTTCCTTGGTATATCAGCCACTTGTTTTTAGCCTGTAATTTAGCCTGTTTGTATCCCCTTATATCATAGCTTGTTTTCTTTTTTCCCCAAACCACCCTACCAGTATAAACTGGATTCTTTAGAATAGACCTAATGGTGGTTTTATCCCAATTGAGGTTTCCCTTGGCAGTAGGAATTTTATGGTCTATTAGATAATTGGCGATTTTACTGTCTCCATAGCCCTCCTTTGTATATAAGTGAAAAATAAGCTTTACTACCTCGGCTTCCTTCTCATTAATCATTAGGGTTTTGTCCTTCTTTTCATATCCATAGGGAGCAATTGAAGCAATATAATTACCCTCCTCTAAGCTTTTCATACGTCCCCTCATTAAACGCTTCTTAATAATCTTCAGCTCTCTTCTAGACATAAAGGCCTCAAACTCAGAATATTCCTCGTCAAATTCATTATCAAGGTCATAGGTTTTGTTGGGGGTAATAATTTTCGTATTATGCCTTTTAAAGGTCTCCAGGATTAACCCCTGCTCCCGCATATTACCCCTTCCAAGTCGATCAATATCCATAACAAGTACTGCATCATATTTGTTTTCTTCAACCTCTTGCAATAGCTCCAACATCTTCTGTCTTCTGACAATGGATTCACCAGACTGGACCTCTGATTTAATTTCCACCACCTTCAACTTGTGTTTTTTTGCATAGGCCAATAAAGTAGCCCTATGCCTATTTAAAACTTCTTCAATAGGTGCATTTTCTTCACTTCTAGATTTCCGCAAATAGATACAAACCTTCATGCTATTCACCTTCCATTTGGTGGTTTCCTATTATTTGCTAATCTTTATGAGGAAGGGAAGTTGTCTTATGTCTTATTTTCTTCTTCCATCCATGCCCACCTCATATATATTACTAGGGGTGTTTAATATGGATAAAATCATCTATACTGGAAAGGCAGCAAAAGAAGCGGTTATAAGGGAGCTTGATGAGATACTAAGTAGATTTATCGATGAACTTAAGGAGGAATTAATAAAAAAAGGGGCTGATAAGGGCTAATCAACTCCTTTTTTTATTAAGGTGGTATCATGAGGATTCCCATACAACACTATTTGAGCCAACGGCCTCCATGCTAGAAATGGAAGGTAAGGGCTTTGTTGTTGCTTCAGTAGGAAAAGAGAGCGGTTATATACCCTACACTGCCTATAGTGCAAGAAAAAGCTATATAGAAAAGAACCCTGACATTATTCAGGGCTTCACCAATGCCGTTTACAAAGGAATGCTATGGGTTGAAAGCCATAGTGCTGAAGAAGTGGCAAAATCTATCCAACCCCATTTTCCTGATGCCAATCTAGATATTTTGATATCTGTTGTTGAACGTTATAGATCAATAGGGGCCTGGGCACCTAATCCAGTCCTTACTAAAGATGGATTAGATAGATTACAAGAGGTTATGATGGAGGCTGGCGAGCTGGATAAACCAGTTGAATACGATAGCATTGTTATAACCAAATTTGCTGAAAAAGCCATGGAAAGTATTAAATAATAATAGTAGCACTTTTAGATGCAAAATCATAATTTATACTAAGATTAATCAATCTTAAAAAATACATTTAAGGTGGTGAAATATATGGGTATACCTGCAGGAGGCGTAGGCGGAATATTTAGCAATCAAAGCAGCCTATTATTCTTCTTTCTATTACTAGTGATCATATTCTGTAATTGCAGATTCTTCACATCAGGAGATGAGTTATTATTCTTCTTCCTATTGTTGGTAGTTCTATTTGGAGGAAGATGGATTTGGGGTTCAATATAGTTTAAATAATACTTAAGGGCTCGGAATTCAATTCCGAGCCCTTATTTGTGCGATGGGAAGTCGCATAACAAGGGGTCCTATTATTTAGGACCCTAAGGTTGTTGAAATGCCCCTAGCCTTTCATTTTCTAATTCCCTTTAACCTCTAAGGTTTTAAATTTTCCCTGTAGCCTATCCTTCAGCTCCTGCAGGGTTTCTTTATCATAGGGTGTGAAAACCCCTACCCCACCTAAAACCCCCTCATTATCCCTAAAGTTTTGTAGGGTAAAGGCTGGAACCCCTGCTACAAGTTCAGCAATTTCCAAAATGTCCTCTTTAGAAATCAACTCCTTACACACAGTGGTTCTAAGCTGATACTCTATCGAGCTGGCTTTTAATATCTGTAAGCTTTCTAAAATATCCTCAGTGTTTACAGCTACCTTTGTTACCTGATTATATTTATGAAGGGGAGCCTTTAGATCCATTGCCACATAATCCAAAAGACCCGCCTCCAATAATTCCTTTAACATATGGGGGTTTGATCCGTTGGTATCCAGCTTTACACTAAAGCCCTCATGCTTTAAAGATCGAAGAAAATCCTTTAAATCAGGCTGTAGGGTGGGCTCTCCACCAGAGATACAAACCGCCTCAACATATTTTTTTCTACTGATTAAGTACTTGATTACTTCCTCGTCTGACATTTCCTCCCCTTCACCCTTTACCAAGGGGCCATTATGGCAAAAGGGGCAGTTAAAATTACAGCCCCCAGTAAAAACAACAGTTGAAATTTTGCCAGGATAGTCAATAAAGGAAGATTTAATCATACCTAAGATCTTCATAGTCAATCCCTCTTCTTTAGGTCTTTCTTCATTTTGATCTTTTATGCTAAATGTTTCTGTTCTTAAATTTACGTTTGCTTCGATGTGTCGAAGCTTCCACAATTCAACATTCAACATTTAACATTTAACATTGCATTTGCTTTTTATATTGCCTTTTCATCCTTAAGTATTTCATTTCTATTCTTTAAGCTCACCTCTGGGGAAAACTCTTCCCGCATCTCATATTCCGCTTGTTTACCTTTGTTCCAGGCTTGAACGGGTCTATGGAAGCCTACTACCCGAGTCCATACCTCTGCCTCCTTCTCACAATGGGGACAGGTGAAATGCTCTCCAGAAAGATAGCCATGATCAGGACAGATGGAGAAGGTTGGTGTTATGGTGATATAGGGAATACTGCTCTTTTCCATAACCTTCTTAATAAGCTCCTTGCAGGTTTCAATATTATCAATTTCTTCTCCGATAAAGCCATGTAACACAGTTCCGCCAGTGTATAGGGTTTGTAAATTCTCTTGTAAATCTATGGCCTCAAAGATGTCCTTTGTATGGTCTACAGGTAGCTGAGTAGAGTTGGTGTAGAAGGGCTCATCCTTACCCTGGGCAAAAATCCTGGGATAAAGCTTTTTGTCAATTCTTGCAAAACGATAAGCTGTACCCTCTGCTGGAGAGGCCTCTAAATTCCACAGACTTCCCGTTTCCTCTTGATATATTTGAATGACTCTATTCATAAATTCCATTATTTCAATGGCAAAATCTCTTCCCTCTTCTGTGGTAATGTCCTTACCAATAAGATTGATACAGGCTTCATTCATGCCATTTAAGCCGATGGTTGAAAAATGGTTCTTGAAGTACTCCCCAGTACCATCCTTAACCCCTTGAAGATAATGTCTTGAATAGGGATATAAACCTGCCTCCATATAGCTTTCTAGAACAGCCCTCTTAGCTTCACAAATTTCCTTGGCATACTCCATTAACTCTCTAACCCTCTTTTTAAAATCTTCGGGGGTGTTGGCCACATAACCAATTCTAGCCATATTAAGGGTTACCACATTAATGGATCCTGTAAGGGGATTGGCTCCAAACAGACCTCCACCTCTTTTTCTAAGCTCTCTATTATCAAGCCTTAAACGACAGCACATAGATCGAATATCTTCAGGAGATAAATCGGAGTTAACAAAGTTTGCAAAGTATGGTGTTCCAAACTTTCTTGTCATTTCCATTAAGGAGTTTACTGTATCAGAATTCCATGGAAAGTCATCGGTAATATTGATGGTTGGTATCGGGAAGCTGAAGGCTCTACCAGCTCCATCTCCCTCCATCATTACCTCACAAAAGGCTTGATTAAACATATCCATTTCCCTTTGGAATTCGCTATAGGTTTTATCCATCATCTCTCCACCAATGATAGCTGGCTGATTTTTAAGAAGTTGGTGGGGTGTGATATCTAAGGTTACATTGGTAAAGGGGGTTTGGAAGCCTACCCTTGTTGGTACATTTAAATTAAACACGAAGCGTTGAATAGCCTTTTTTACCTGTTTAAAATCCAAATTATCATAATAGATAAAGGGTGCTAGGTATGTATCTAAGCTTGATACTGCCTGGGCTCCCGCTGACTCTCCTTGAAGGGTATAAAGAAGATTTACCAGCTGTCCTAGGGCAGATTCAAAATGCTTAGGTGGCTTGGATTCGATTTTTCCCTTTGCTCCCTTAAAGCCCTTAACTAAAAATGCTTCTAAATCCCATCCACAGCAATAGGGGGCTAAGAGGCCTAAATCATGTATATGTAAATCACCCCGAGTATGGGCGTCTCTTAAATCCTTACGATAGATTTTATTGAGCCAATACTTAGTGGTTATGCTTTCAACAATATGGTTGTTTAAGCCTTGAAGAGAGAAGCCCATATTGGCATTCTCATTAACACGCCAATCCTCTAGATTGACGTATTCTTCAACCATTTTTTCTGCGTCCATAAAAAGATTTTTAACTTCTCTGATTTCCTCATGTCTTTTTCGATATAATATGTATGCCTTAGCGGTTTTTGCGTGTCCTTCTTCTATGAGTACCTTTTCCACTACATCTTGAATATCTTCAACTGAAGGTATACTTGCTCTACTAGTTTCATTTATTATGTCGGTTACGATTTTTGTAAGCCTCGCTGATTTTACTTCGTCTTTTCCACCCACCGATTGTGCAGCGGCGAAAATGGCCTCTTTAATCTTATTGCTGTCGAAATCTACGATTTCTCCGTTTCTCTTTTGCACCTTGGTTACAGCCAATTATACCCCTCCTATTACATTATTTTCGACACGTTATACTATATATTGTATATCATACATTATTTGCCCCCATATATACAATGTTACCATGGTCTTATATTATAGTTTTTTTAAAAGTATTCTTACGATTTCTTCATATATCTTTGATATTTGTAAGATTTAAATTTCCATAAAAAAGAGACGCCATTGCGCCTCTAATTCTGTAATAACAGTATTTACCCCCATTTGGGTTTGTTAAACTCATTTCCTAAGGCTTGAATTCTGTTTTCCTCATCAACGGAAATAATATAAGCATTAATTCCCTGTTGCTCATATTCTTTAACCCTTTGGATGGCTTCTTCCCTTGTCATTTCTGTTGACGTTCCATTTTCTGTACGAATCACATATCTATTCATAAAATCCCTCTTTTCACTAAATGAATTTATTCAGCCTCCTCAAGGGCTTTTTTTGCTAGTTCAACGAATTTTGTATGGCTACTGGTTGCGCCGCTTACTACATTAATTTCCTCAGGATTCTGGGTTTCTATTAATTCTTCCTGGTAATCTTCAATAGCAGCTAACGCATCAACATTAGAAGCTTCCTCCCACCTCTTTATATAGTCTTCATCCTGAAGCTTTGATTCATCATCTTCGTTTAGTTCATCAAAGGTTGCCTCAGTAATTTCTCCACCTTCAACAACCATAGTAAGTATTCCTCGCCATCCTCTTTCGTCTGGATCAAGCTCAACAGAATATTCTCCATCCTTAAGCTTACCTTCCTCATCTTCATCCTGAGGATCTTCAACAGGATCTTCAACTGGTGGATCTGGCTGTGGATCAGGTTCTGTTTCTTGCTGACAGCCTGTAATGGCTAAGGCCAAGGTTAAGAAAACTGCTATTACAATATAGAATAGCTTAAATTTTTTCATCTACACTACCTCCTAGTTAAGTTATTATTGACTTATAATTATTTTGCACAAAAAAAAACCCTCTATTCATGAAATCCTTAATAGAAGGTTTTTTGTACTTTTCATTAATATTGCTTATTACTGATTTTTTATTGCCTCCAGCTTTCCTTTTATAAAATCCATCAATTCCCCTATAAGCTCTTCTGAGAAGTCAAATTTTATCCCAGCGGCTTCATAGACCTCTGTCAATGGTTTAGATCTTCCTAAAGCTAAAGCACTTTCAAAATCAGCAAGGGCCTTTTGAGGATTCTCACAATAATTTTTCCATACCTGTAATGCTCCCAACTGAGCGATGGCATATTCTATGTAATAGAAGGGAACTTCATACATGTGTATCTGGGCCTTCCATCTATTCTCTAGCTCCTCTTGGAGGCCACTCCAATCCTCATAGTGTTGACTTAAGGATTTGGCTATTTCCTTAAACATCATATTCCTTTCCTTGGCTGTATGGTTTGGGTTTTCGTAGATCCAATGCTGGAATTTATCCACCGTCATAGCCCAGGAAACAAATTTAATAATGTTTTCCAGATGGTCAATTCTAAGCTTTTTAAAATCCTCCTTATCAGGATATAAGCAATTCCATTTATCCATAGTGATTAACTCCATAGACATACTGGCCAGCTCTGAGGATTCCATTGGGGTAGTATGGTAGTGATAGATTGGTAAATTCTTTTTCAATAGGTTATGGATAGAATGACCCATCTCATGGACCATTGTTACGAATCCGTGATAGCTACCACTAAAGTTCATAAAAATAAAGGATAACTCCTTTACAGGTAGGTAATAACAAAACCCACCATTGGCTTTAGCTTTTCTGCTATCTAGGTCAAGCATTCCCTCCTCCTGCATTTTTCTTAAAAGATCACCATATTCCTTTTTCACACTATAGAACATTTTGATGGTGACCTCCACCATATCCTTTGAGGTTTCCAATAAGCTTATTGCCTTAGTTCCCTGGGGTGTGGCATTGCTATCCCAAGGTCTTAAGGTGTCTACTCCAAGCTTTTGCTGTAGCTCCCTTTCTAAACCATCCTTTATGGGTACTATTGTTTTCTCCACTGCTTGATGGAAGGTTTTACATTCCTCAGGGGTATAGTCAAAGCGCTCGTATTTTTTAAACATATAATCTCTATAATTACTAAAGCCTGCATTTATAGCTATTTGATGTCTTATTTTCACCATCTGATCCATTATTTCATCTAAATCTTTGCTATCCTCTAGTCTTCTTTCTTGTACCAGCCTCCAGGCCTTCTCTCGAATACTTCTATCAGAGCCCATTAAGTAAACACTCATTTGTAGTAGGGTTTTTTCTTCTCCCTCCCACATAACTGTCATATTCCCCATTATGGAGCTATATTTACTGATTAATGCATCTTCCTCCGCCTCAAGCTTTATGTTTTCTTCTTTAAAAAGCTCTATAGAGTTTAATTTGCTTTTGATGTAGCTTCCATAAAGTTCTTGATTAAGGTCACTTTTAAAGGGGTTATTATAGAACTTTTCATCCAACTGAGCTTTATATTTTTTAACTAAGGGTGTAGCCTTTTGTTGGCTAAACTGGTAAGCTTTTTTTATTTCCTCGTTATCGCTATAACAATGGAAATCAATATAGCACTTGCCAATTTGTTGCTTGATTTCTTTGTCAATCTGCCCCTCTTCCTGAATCCAACCTTCCAACTCTTCTACTGAATTTATTGGTTTATTAACCAACTGCTGTAGCCTTTCTTCTAGCTCTTGAATATTTCTTATGTCTATCATTAGAACCCTCCTTCTTCCTATTGCTTCATTTTCTATTGAGTTAGGAAAATGTCTTTATATTAATGATACTATATATATAAATAAAATAATATTAATATTATTCTTACTTTAAGAAAAATCGATCCTCTTTTAAATTAATGCCTCCTAAAAGGAATAAAGCCAACAAGTAAAAGCCCATCCCTACGAAAATAGAAATCATGGTAGCTACAGCTTCTATATTAAGATGATTCATAACTATTCTAAAGGTAGCTATTACCATTGCCGCCATTATTGCTGAAGATACAATGGGCTTAACAATGGTATCCATGATCCTAAGCTTAAGACCAATTCTTCTTTTTATTGCTAGGTAATTAAGGGTCATTATTATAAAATAACCCACAATAGTGCCTATGACTGTTCCGATGATATTTAGATGGGTGGCCAACAAATAGGTGCTTATTCCCCATTTTACCACCACACCAATTAATAGGTTTCCAACAGGAGTAAAGACCCTACTAAGGCCTTGAAGGATTCCTGTCATGGTTTGAGCTAAGGATATAAACAAAACATTTAATGCTAAGATCTTCAAAATCTCTCCACCCATTTCTGTGGGTCCCCAAAGAAGGTGTATAATCTGATGGGATAGAATGGATAAGCCTACAGCTGCTGGCAATGCAATGATTATTGTAATTCTGATTCCCATAGCCGCCTTTTCTCGTACCTCCTGAAGTCTTTTTTTACTAAAGGATTCTGAGATTGCTGGAACGATGCTTGCCGCCATTGCCATACTAAAGGTTAGGGGTACATTCATTAGAGTTACTGCCTTTCCAGTCAGTCTACCATAGAGAATTGTTGCTCCTTCAACTGTATATCCATTATCCAACAGACTAGAGTGAACAATAATGGAGTCGATAAGCCCCATAACAGAAGCCAATATTGCTCCTACAGTAATCGGCAGGGCCAACCATACAACCCTCTTGACAATCACCCAAGTGCTGTCCACCTCCATAAACCATTGCCCCTTCTGGTAGTTACATACATTTAAAGTCCTTCTATACTTTAAATAGTATATACAAAGAACTATAGCCCCCAGAAAGGCTCCAGCTGTTGCTCCAAAGGAGGCACCACCGGCTGCTACCCCTGTTCCTTTTTTCACTAGAAAATAAGCTAAACCCACACCAACAGTAACTCTCCCCATCTGCTCAATAATTTGTGATATTGCCGTGGGGGTCATCAGCTGAAAGCCCTGAAAATACCCTCTAAAGGCTGACATAATGGATACAAAAAAGGGTGCAAAGGATAAGCCAATGATTGCATAGTAGGTTTCCTCTGGCCAGTCTAACACTTTAATGATTATCGGAGCACCCTTGTATAACATAATGGAGGTTGTTAGACCCGTAAAGAACAATAGTAAAAAGGAGATTTTAAAAACCTTTCTGGCTCCCTTAATATTCCCAACTGCAAGCTTCTCTGATATAAGCTTTGATATTGCAGCTGGGAATCCTATAATCGAAACCGCCAACAGTAATGTATAAACGGGGTATGGTAATCCAAAAATCCCCATTCCTTCATCGTGTATGAGCCTCTGTAGGGGAATTTTAAAGAATATCCCTAAAAATTTAGCCATTAACCCCGCTATGGCCAGGATAAAAGCCCCCTTAATTAATTTTTTACTGGACATAAAAAAACTCCTCCGTTAAGGCATTTATTATTAATATATTCCTAGGATTAGGGGGATTATGTTTATTTAAACTATAAGAAAAATCTTCAATTCTATCATTTTAAACTGTAGATGGACTATGAAATTTGCACGCAAATTTCCACATCAATTCAACATTCAACATTCAACACTTAACATTAACATTCCACATTTAATAATCAACATCATCTAGACTCTCACGCTAATTCTCCTTCATAATTACATGATTACTTATTGGTTTTTTATTCCTATATTTGCTATACTTAAATAGAATCATTTTAACAAAGGATACAAAAACTACTGAAAAACTTTGTCCTATTATTGGAGGTATAAACATGGATGAACTAAAGAAAATTATCGATGGCTTAAAGGAGGATTTAATTAAGTCTACTCAAGAGCTCATTCAAATAGATAGCGTCGAGGATGCTCCTCTTCTTGACATGCCCTTTGGTGAAGGTGTTGATAAAGCTTTAAGATATGTAATAGATAAAGCTGAAGCTTTGGGCTTTAAAGGTGTATACAAAGATGGCTACTATGGTTATATTGAAATGGGTGAAGGGAAGGAGTTAGTAGGGATATTAGGTCATTTAGATGTGGTACCTGCTGAGAAACCCAAAGAATGGAAATACCCACCCTTTGGTGGAGAAATCCATGACAATAAGATTTATGGTCGGGGAGCAATAGACGATAAAGGACCTGTAATGTCGGCACTATATGCAATGAAGGCTGTTAAGGATCTAGGTACCCCCTTAAATAAACGAATCAGATTAATTCTAGGTACCAATGAGGAAACAAGATGGGAATGTATTAATCGATATAAGCAGCAGGAGGAGCTTCCTAGCTTTGGCTTCACCCCCGACGCAGAGTATCCACTAATAAATGCCGAGAAGGGCCTTCTACAATTAAAATTATCTATTACGAAGGGTGCTTCCTTTTCTTTACAGGGTGGAAATGCATTAAATAGTGTGCCTGACTATTGTATTTATAAAGATTCCTCAGGTGCTACCAAGGAGTTTCATGGTAAGGCCGTCCACTCAGCTAAGTGCTATGAAGGTGATAATGCTATACTTAAAGCTGTAACAAGGATGTATGAAGAAAAGGTAAACTGTGGAATGATTGAATATCTTAATAAGGAAATAGGAAATGACCCCTATGTAGAAAAGATTTTTAAAGGTTTTGAGGATAAGGCCTCTGGAAAGCTGACCTTTAATGTAGCTAAAGTTGATATTAATGAAAAACAACAAGACTTATATATCGACATTAGATTCCCTGTTTCAAAGAATAAGGAAGAGATTCTTAAGCTATTGACAGAAAGCTGTAAACCCTATAATATTCAAGTATCTGAGGAGGATTCCCTCCCCACCTTATATGTGGATGAGAATCACTTTATAGTAAAAACCCTTCAAGATGTTTTTCAGAAGGAGACGGGTTTAGATGCGAAGCCTTTATTCACAGGGGGGGCAACCTATGCAAGGGCCTTTGATAACTTCGTTGCCTATGGGCCAGTTCTTCCAGGTCAGATTAAAACAGCCCATCAGATGGACGAGTATATAGAGGTGGATTTATTATTAAAAAATGTAGCCATCTATGCAAGGGCTATCGAGATGTTGGGTAAATGATTAGATCTATGTCGAATGTTAAATGTTGAATGTTAAATGATTGTAGCTTCAAGCAACTAAAAACTTTTTACTAATGATAAAAAACAAAAGGATGAGTCTAGTGAAAGATTCATCCTTAATACTTTTAATATTATAAACTTTAGTCAGCGGCATTGGTAACGGTAATTACCATGCTTACTTCTCCTTTATTTTTAGCCTCATCAAATAAAGTTCTTAAGCTTCTCCATACTTCATCATCATTACCTTGTATATGGGTGTCCATGGAGCCTACATTATAGGTTATTCTATGATTTTGAAGACTGTTTATAGAATTATTGATTACCTCAGTAGCATTTGAGGTTTTTAACGGATATAATGCAACTTCTGCGTGAATTCTACTCATAAAATCCTCCTTCTTCTTTTTTCTTTTTTAGTATGATAACTTAGGAAGGATTTTATGCTTTATTTATTTTACCATCCCTTTATTTATTCCCTCAGCCAGATCTTTTTCCTTAACAATGATCTTTAGCCTAGAGGTTAAATAAACACCAACTACTATTAAGCTGCCACTAAATATTGTAAAAAGGGTAATTTCTTCCTTCAATATCAGTGCAGATAAGATCATAGAAAAGGCTGGCACCAGATTAATAAATATAGCAGTTTTACTGGCCCCTAATTTTTTGATAGATGTCTGTTGTACCAAATATCCTATAAAGGAGGGGAAAATAGCCATATAAACTACTCCCAGCCAACCCTTATAGGTGGTTCGAGGTAAAAATTCCAAAGGTTTTTCCATGAATGCAAAGGGTAAGGTAAATAGAGCACATAATACAAAGCTGTAGGTTGTTAGTATAAGGGGTGAGTATCGATTCATAACCCGTCTGCTGACAATAGAGTAAATGGCCCAGCAGGAAACCGCAAAGATCATCAAAACATCACCTCTATTGAAGCTCAAACTCATTATGATGGATAAATCACCCTTTGTAATGGTTAAAAGAACACCACTTAAGGCAATCAAAACAGCCCCCACTCGTTTAATATTTAAAACCTCATTTAAAAAAATTGCTGAAAGAAGAGTTGTAATAAGGGGATTGATGGCTGCAATCATACTGGCATTTATTGCTGTTGTATACTTTAAAGCCATAAAAAATAGTATATGATAACCTACCATCCCTACCAGTCCTAAGAAAATCATTACAGGTAAATCTTCCTTCTTCAATCTCCAGTTCTTTTTTTCAAACTTTACCATAGTAATAAAAATCAGTATAGAAGCAATAAAAAATCGCAGAAAGGTTAAGGATACCGGTGGAAATTCCACCACAGCCACCTTCCCGCCGATAAAGGCCCCTGCCCAGAATATCGATGAAATCAGCATTAAGAGAATTATTATCTTATTATTGCTTTTTTCCAAAATAAGCCCTTCTTCCTTTAATTTAGCTTTAAATATACTTAATGGATCCTTTGTACTGTAGCTCCATTAATTGAGTCTCTAAAAGCCTTTTACTGAGATGAATCATATCCATATTGGGGCTTGAATTTAACAATTGAACCTGAGTTTTAAATTCATCCCTATGATTATTTAATACATTATAGTTTTCTAACATCCTTTTAGCATGGAGGGCTGTTCCCAAATTCCCATCAATAAGGGTTTTTTCTAGGCCAACCACCCCTTTTACCGCTTCCTTGATAAAAACATAGTGGGTACAGCCTAAAACGATTGTGCTTACCTGATTTAAATCGATATCCTTATAAAGGTTCCTCAGATACTCCTCCAAAGTATCTGAAGATTTGCCATTTCCCTCTATGATTTCCACAAGGCCAGGGCATGGTAGCTTGATGATTTCCGCTTCTCCGTCTTTAAACTGTTGTATTAAATCGCCAAACTTCTTTTCCTTTAAAGTAACTGGAGTAGCCATTACTACGATTTTACCCCAGTGGGTTTGAGTAATGGCAGGCTTAATGGCTGGTTCCATTCCGATTACAGGGATATCTAATCTTTCTCTAAGGTCCTTTATTGCGGCACTGGTGGCTGTGTTGCAGGCCACCACCAATAGCTTAACTCCGATATTCATTAGAATATCAGCCACCTGTAGAGATCTTTCCTTTATATCCTTCGTATCCTTTATGCCATAGGGTGCATGATGGGAGTCCCCAAAATAAACATAATCCTCATTAGGCAAAAGGTTCATAAGCTCAGCCAATACACTAATTCCTCCAACCCCTGAATCGAATAGTCCTATTGGTAAAATTGATTGATTCTTCATTCATTCCACCATTCCTTTAGCTAATCAATATAATAATATTATCAGAATTAAATTGAATTCGTCAATTTAATTAGTTAACCCAAAAAGAGGCTACGAGAGTGCCTCCATAAAGTATTGTTTACATATTTTCTTTTTCTAACCTGAAGGCGTTTGTTATTTCATGATACATGACTATCCTATTTAAGCTTTTTACTTCTTTACCCAATTGCCATCTGAGTCTAGAAATTCTTCATCAAAGTAGGTACTTTCTATATTATCAATTTTAAAGGATTCTTCTTCATATAATAAGTAAAATTCTAAAGTCTCGGATCCTTTATATTCAATTTCAGTTTTACCATTTTCAAAAACATGATCTTCAGCCATTGACCTCATAAGACTATGATAATGAACCGTTACTGTTATCATAACTCCGTTTCCACTGATTATTTCCACATCACCAAAGGTTAGGGTATGATTGGATTCAATCTTTTCTCTAAGAATCAGACCATTGTCCATCCGCTCTTTCTTAACCTCCTGAACCGACTGATAAAAGGATTCAGTCATGAATTCTTTAAAGGCTTCTGCATTTTCCACTAAAAGATTATACTTAGATTTGTTAAAGAACTGATTGATTAATAAACGTATTTTATTGGTAAAGTTCTTCTTTCCGATAAAATACCCTTCATCATTTAATCGAAGGACCACTAGGTTTTCTTTCTCATCATTATACTGAGCATAAGTCTGACCTGTTTCAAGGCTTAGTTTACCGTCTTTAAAGGCAGCTGAAAATTCTCCATCTTTATCAGTCCACAGAAAACCTTTATCAAGCTTCTCAATGGTTAGGGTCTCCTGAAAATCGCTAAGGAGTAACCATTGCCCTAGAAGCTTTTCAGCATCTTTACCCCTGCTACAACCTGTGGCTACAGTAACAATGATCAGAACCATCAATATAAGTTTAAAGCCTTTAAGCTTTTTCATAATAACCTCCAAAAACATGTTTCTATCAAGCTAATTAATATTATAGCATATATGATGAATACAAAATAAAAAAACTCCAGTTAAACTGGAGCCAGACTGTTGAAAAATTAAAATTTCAAATCGGAACCAACTATGTTTTAAATAAAGAGAAATATGTGGAGTTAATAATAAAAGAACGATAAGATGGAAGATCAGTATTTTCAATGTTTGAGCCAAAGGTGAGTTTTGAAAATACCTGACATCTTTGAGTTCATCCTGCCTTTTGTCCGGGAACCGATTTCTCTGTTTTAAAATATAGGGGGTTTCAACAACCTCAAAAACTCCAGTTAAACTGGAGTTTTTTGTCTATTTTAATCTTTCCTCTAAAGCCTTTCTTTCTTCTTCGTAGCCCTTTTTACCCAGGAGGGCAAACATATTTTTCTTGTAATCCTCTACTCCTGGCTGATTAAATGGATTCACCCCTAGAATGTAGCCGCTTATGCCGCAGGCCTTTTCAAAAAAATACACCAAATAACCAAAATAATAGGGAGTTAATTTGGGAACATTTATAATTAAATTCGGCACTCCACCATCAATATGAGCTAAGGTTGTTCCTTCGAAGGCCTTTTGATTTACAAAGGTCATGGTTTTGCCTGCAAGATAATTTAATCCATCTAAATCATTGGCCTCTGCCTCTATCACTATTTCCTCTATAGATTCTTCAACCTGTATTACCGTTTCGAATAGGTTTCTAATACCCTGTTGAATATATTGGCCCATTGAATGTAGATCTGTTGAGAAGCTTCCTGTGGCTGGGAAAATCCCCTTTGAATCCTTACCCTCACTCTCACCAAACAGCTGCTTCCACCATTCTCCAAAATACTGTAGAGATGGCTCATATCCTACCAGCATTTCTATAGTCTTATTTTTTCGATACAAAATATTTCTAATGGCGGCATACTGGTAGCAATGATTTTCTTTAATATTAGGATTGTTGGTGTCCTTTAAGGCCTCTTTAGCCCCCTCCAATATTTCCTCTACATCAATTCCAGCTACAGCCATTGGCAGCAGCCCTACTGGAGTCAATACTGAGTATCTACCACCTACGTCATCAGGAATTACATAGGTTTTATAGCCTTCCTCATTTGCCAGCTCCTTTAGTGCCCCCTTTTCTTTATCTGTAGTAGCAATAGTTCTCTTGCTGGCTCCCTCTTTACCGTATTTATTCTCCATAAACCTCTTCAGAATTCTAAAGGCTATGGCTGGTTCCGTTGTGGTTCCGGATTTTGAAATTACATTGATGCAAACCTCTTTCTTTTCTATTAGATCTAATAACTGCTTTAGATAGGTGGAGCTTATATGGTGTCCAGCAAAATAAATTTCCGGTGCTTTTCGATCTTGGCTGGCTAGTTGATTGTGAAAATGATGGGTAAGCATTTCAATAGCAGCCTTTGCCCCTAAATAAGAGCCGCCTATGCCTACTATAATAAACACATCACATTTATTTTGAACATCTAATGCTGTATTTTTTATATCCCTTATAAGCTTGTTATCAATTGAATGGGGTAGCTCTAACCATCCTGTATATTCTTTACCAGCTCCTTCGTAATTATGTAGGATCTTATGGGCCATCTCAACAGCAGGCTGTAGATTTTCCATTTCATGTTGGCCTATAAAATTCAACGATTTTGAATAATCAAGAGTAATTCTTTTCATTTAGTAAACCCCCTAATGCTATTAGGTAGTGTCAAGTTTTGAGACTCCTTTTTGATTATTTATCTTTATTTTCAAAGGTTTTCAAAGTTTTTTTGCAAACAAAAACAATGACCCCCTTTTTTCA
>NZ_WBZB01000057.1 GCF_009017255.1 Alkaliphilus serpentinus
CAGCCACTTTTTCGACCTGGCTCACGATAACCGAGCTTAGGATGAATTAACAAAGCGGCTCCAGATATAATAAATTCAAATTCTTCGTATTTCTAAGAAAAACGGAGATATATAAAGAATAGATTTCAAAGAAAGAGATAGGAGGATATTTATGAAAAAATTTTTATCAACTATTTTAATAATGACAATAGTAGTTTTGACCATCACTTCATCTTTTGCTAATTCTAACGAAAAATTCAATAAAATTGATGTGTCAAAATTATCTAACGAAGAACTTGAACAAAAATTAATTGAAGCATATAAGAGTGATGATGATAGCTTTATTGAATTTCTTGGTGAGAAGGCCAAAAGATAGAATAAAATTCTAGATACAGAAAAGTACGAAAAAGATATGGCAAAAGCGATAGAAACGGGGAAAATGCAGGAGTTTATTGACAAGTATGATGAGTACTTTATTTTTGATGTTCCTATAGATATAGAGAGCGATAACAAGTCTACAACAAATAAAACAGAACCTGCAATACAGACGATAGGTGCTACATCTTCTGATTATACAGCTTCTGATTTTGAAGTTGTACAAAAACTAGCATATTCTGAAGCTGGGGTAGAGGTTGATGAAAGTAGCGGAGTCTTTAATAAGATAATGGATGATTTACTATCAATAGGCGTTGGATACTATACACCTGTTGCGGGTGCTGTTTATTCTGCTGTAGGATACTTCACTGATGATAATGTTTATTTTACATCAAACATTGCAGCTTATATTTTGAAAAAAGAATCAGTTTCTGCAAAAAGAGTTAAATTAAAATTAAGCGACGGATCTCTTTCTGCCAATTCATACGCTTACGCTGATATTTGGAGGAGATATGATAGGTCTGAGGTTGATATTTATAATGATGCAGGAGAATTAATAAAAGAAAACGAGCAAGGTGATTCAAAACTTGCTCGTATGAAATACCAAGATATCTTTATGGATAATACTGAACTTAAGCAAGCAGCTGCGGATGCTTTGAATAGGGGAGGATATCCACCAGCTTACCCATATTATCACTCAAGTGCTAACGACATAAAATATAACCTAACAAATTGTTGCGAAAACTATTAAAATAGGTAACTAGAGCTTAACGTATCCCCGACTACTTATTATAATCTTACTTGAAAACCTTCTCTCTTAAAATCATTTAGGGATGATTAGGTTTTATACTAAATTATTTAACATAGACTTTTAAAAAAAGAGCATCTACTCAATATCGTAGGTGCTCTTTTAAAGTTTATAATGATAATTATTTTGTGAAATAATTTTTCAAATATAACTTAGATAAAGTTCAAAAAATCAGTATTTTCATTGAAATTTTTTCTGCATTTATCCCTAACTGTTAGAAATTATGCAATTTCCTCAATTCTCAATTCTTAATTATCTTCCTCATCTATCCATTCAAAATTCTTCACAATCTCTCGCTTAATATTCTTCTTATGGGCAGCATAGAGCTGGGTTGTGGTTACATTGTCATGGTCTAGTAGATTTTGAACATCATATATAGAAAAGCCCTGTTGTATTAAGGATGTTGCAGCTGTAGCCCTTAGCTTATGGGGGCTGTAGCCTTCACCATTTGCTGATCCTAAAACAAAGGCAGTATATTTTTTAGTTAAATTTCTAATTGCCCGGGCTGTCATTCTTTTTTTCTGTAGAGATAGGAATAGAGCGTCTTTATTCTCATCATCTAATTCCTCAGCTTTAGGCCTTTCACCCTCTATGTATTCTTTAACCACCATTTCGCAGCTTTTATTAATAGGCATTAAAACCTCTTTACCTCTTTTTCTAAATATCCTAAACTCTCCTCTATTGAAGTTAAAGGAAGAAATATTCAACTGTTGAAGCTCACTTAAACGAAGGCCATAGGTAACAAATAAAATAATGATGGCTCTATCTCTTAGTTTGGTTTTCTCCCAATAAACCTTTTCCTTTTCAGTAAAGCTTTCACCAGCCTGTAAAATATCCAACAATTTAGCAACCTCATCAATTTCTAAACGCTTAATTGCATCAGGTTGAGGCTTCGGTAATCTAATGGGGTTAAAGCCGTCGGTGATATTCACCTTCATTCTCTCATCCCTAAATAAAAACTTAAAAAGAACAGATAAAGAGGACTTTTTCCTGGCTAGAGATCTATTATGATTTTCAACTACTTTTATTTGATCCTCTTCTTTAATGATATATCTAGTACAGTAATCCCCTATAAAGCGATTAATCTCCCTTGCTGAAATATTGTTGAAGTCGTCTACCGTAATTTGGGATATCTCCTTTGCCGTTGTTAAATTGGTTTCATTTATAAGATATTTACAAAAAAAATGAATATCGTTAAGATAGGCATGCCTAGTAGATAAGGCTACTGCATTTTTTAAGTAGATAAAGAAGTCCCTCATAAAGGGAGGAAGCTGTCCCTCAATATTTAAGCAATCTTCAATTATTTGATGTTCTGTTAATACAATATTATTGGGTCTATCGGATTTATTATGCACTGTTATTTGCTTCTTCTTAGCCATAAAATCACCTCTAACATAATTGTAATAAGACAGGCTGTATATTACAAGCTTTAATATATTCAATAAGTAAAATAGGTTATTTTCCTTAGTGTTATAAACTTAATAAATATTGACATGCTTTATACAATCCTTTAAGCTTATAATAAGTGAATAACTCCGAGCTATTATTCCTAACGAAAAAAAATCAATGGAATCATAGCCTATAGGGTATTTGGGGAAACCTGAATGCCTCCCAGTGTGGAAAGGAGGGTGAAATAACTAGACCTTGTATCTAGTGCACCTCTTTAGGTGCTTTTTTTATGATCCCTTCCTAGCATGGTAACTTATATTATTGTGGAAGGAGGGAGGATATAGCTTTTTTTAGTATTATCAGTTATGTTAAACTATAGAACAGGAGGAATCATATGTTTAGTAGAAAAAAAGCAAAATCACTTTTATTCATTATGCTATCCACTCTTTTAATTTTATCATTAGCTATAGGATGTACAAATCCCAATGATGAAAAAAATGAATTTAATGAGAATCCAGATAATAAAGAAATAGCCGTTGAAAATAAAGATCTTATTCTATCAACCACAACCAGTACAGAAAACAGCGGTTTATTAGACTACATACTTCCAGTATTCCAAGAGGAAACAGGAATTGAAGTAAAGGTTGTCGCCGTTGGAACTGGACAGGCTTTAAAGATGGGAGAAGACGGTGAAGCGGATGTTTTATTGGTTCACGCTAAAGCTTCTGAGGAGGAATTTGTTGCAAATGGCCATGGAGTGGAACGCTATGATGTAATGTATAATGATTTTATCCTTATTGGTCCTAAGGAGGATCCATTGAAGGTAAAGGAAGCCGCTGGTAAAAACATTACTGAAGCAATGAAGCTAATCTTTGAAAATAATGGAACCTTTGTTTCTAGGGGTGATGATTCTGGAACCCATAAAAAAGAGCTTTCCCTTTGGAGGGAGTTAGGAATAGAACCAGAGGGTGACAACTACATCTCTGCAGGGCAGGGAATGGGAGCAGTTATTCAAATGACGGATGAAATGAAGGGCTATACCTTAACAGATAGAGCAACCTATTTATCCATGATGGAAGAAATTGAAGCAGTTATTGTTGTAGAAGGGGATGAAAGGTTATTTAACCAATATGGAATAATTGCCGTAGATCCTAGCAAAAATGATAAAATCAATAATGAGGCAGCTAATTTATTAATAGAATGGATCCTTTCAGAGAAAGGACAGAAGCTTATAGGAGAGTTTGGTAAGGATAAATACGGACAATCCTTATTCATTCCAAATGCAAAGTAGGAGGGCATAAAAATGAGGGAAATATATGAGGGTATAATAAAATCAATAGAGCTATTACTTTCCTTAGATGGTGAGATCTATAGGATTATTTTATTATCCCTTTATGTTTCCCTTACCTCTACCTTGATCTCAGCCCTAATTGCAATACCTGTGGGAATCGTAATGGGAATCAAGAAGTTTCCCTTTAAGCAGGGGATGATAAGGGTTTTATATACTTTTATGGGGCTACCCCCAGTTATTGTAGGCTTAGTAGTATACCTATTTATTCGAAGAAGCGGTCCTTTAGGGAACTTAGAATTGATTTTCACATCTGCAGCTATGATAATTGCTCAAACACTGCTGGTTACTCCTATAATAACAGGATTAGTTTATAATGGAACCAAGGAAGGGGGAGAAAAAATTAAGAATCTGGCTAAAACCCTTGGTGCCAATAAAACTCAAACCATGATTTTACTAATTAAAGAGCTTAGAATTAGTATATTTGCAGCAATGGTTTCAGGTTATGGAAGGGCAGTTTCTGAGGTTGGAGCAGTTATGATCGTTGGAGGCAATATTAGACATCATACGAGAGTGATGACCACCACCATTGCTATGAATCATAGTATGGGGCAAACCGATATGGCCATTGCCATCGGCATCGTGCTATTGATTTTATCCTTCATTGTAAATTCACTACTATACCGATTTCAACAGGGAGAATAACTATGGATATTCAGATAAAAAATCTAACGAAAACCTACAATAATCGAAAAATTCTAGCAATCGATGGTTTTCATATACCAAGTAAATCCTTTTTAGGAATTATAGGCCCCAACGGTGCGGGTAAAAGTACTTTAGTGAAAATCATTGCTGGATTAGATACTCCTTCAACTGGTTGTATATTATACAACCATGAGGGCTTAAATCAACGGATTAATCGAAATATGACCATGGTTTTTCAAAAACCCTATCTTTTAAGGACCACTGTCTATAATAATATTGCCTATCCATTAAAACTACGGAATATAAACAAGGAAGAGATTCATACCAGGGTACAGAAAATTATAGGAGAGATGGGTATAGCTGGGTTGCAGCATCAGAAGGCCTGGACCTTATCCGGTGGTGAAGGCCAAAAAGTTGCCTTAGCTAGAGCTTTAATTTTTAATCCCTCCTTGCTAATCTTAGATGAGGCTACTGCCAATATTGACCCATCATCAATCTATGCTATGGAAGATGCTATAAAATGTTATTACGAAAACAATCATGCAACAATCATCATGGTAACCCATAACATCAAACAAGCCAAAAGGCTATGTAATACTGTTGCTTTCATGAATGGTGGAGTGATTGAGGAATCTGGTACAAGTGATGAAGTAATCTATAACCCTACAAAAGAAGCCACTAAAACCTTTATAAAGGAAGCATTCTTGTAGACTGATCAATAGGTCAAAATTTATTAAAGTAAAATAGCACTGTAGAGTTTGCTCTGTTTTTATTATCAGAGCAAATTTTTATGATCTATTAATTGGATTTGACCATTTGTAGATATTCTAATTGAAAGGTTTTATCCTATATGATAGGATTTAGTTATTACTTTTAAATCTAAATTATAGTAAGTGATTATACTTATTGATGTAAGAATGTAGAACTATTTGTAAAAATAGAAACGGAGGATCAATTTATGGTTTTTAAACTTCTACAGCTGTTTATAGCCTTCTTTAAGGTAGGCCTTCTTTCCTTTGGTGGTGGGTACACACTTATACCAATTATAGAACAGCAGGTGGTCGATGTTTATCAATGGATAGGCCATGATGAATTTATGAGAATTCTAGGAGCTTCTCAAGCTATACCAGGGGCTATCTCTATTAAGTTTGCCTCCTATGTAGGCTACAAGGAAGCAGGGATTATAGGTGCCATAGTTTCCATTACTGCAAGCATTATTGTACCTATGGCTGCTATACTTATACTTTTTAATATACTTAATAAGGTAGATCGCTTCCCCGTTGCTGATAGATCCTTAAAGGCAATTAAGAGCGCTACATGGGGCTTGGTTCTAGGCTTTGGAGTGCAAGCTCTATTAAAAACTCAATTAGCCTATAAAAACCTTTTAATTGGTATTCTTGCCTTTCTTGCATTAGTTGTATTGAAGATTAGTCCAGCAATCATCGTAATAATTGCTGGTTTAATAGGACTCATATTATATAAGTAATCAAATTCTATAATTTATAAAAAGTACTCCGTTGAGTATTTTTTTATTTAGTTAGAAAATTCTCTTTGTTACCTATGAAATGAAGGTTTTTAAAGGGGAACGCTTAAAAGTTATTGCCCACAAAAATCTAACTATTGCCTTATATTAGTTAAGCTTATATAATAGAAATGTTGTTGTCTCCTTGCATTATTTCAATGATCAAGATATATGACAACAAACAATTTAACAGACATAATCAAGGAGGTCTTTTATGACGAACAACAAAAAAGAAATGAACCGATGGTTAGTAGTATTAGGTGCTGTATTATTACAAGTTTGTATCGGGGCTATTTATTCTTGGAGTTTATTCAATAAACCCCTAATGAACAAATTCGGTTGGGAAAATAGTCAAGTGGTTTTTACCTTCTCAATAGCTATTTTCGTATTTGCATTTTCAACCATTTTTTCTGGCAAGCTCCAAGATAAAATTGGTCCACGGATTGTAGCCACCATTGGCGGGATATTGTATGGGGTTGGACTAATGTTATCCTCCACTGCCACATCCCTGTTTCAACTATACATATATTATGGAGTTATTGCCGGAGCAGGAGTAGGCTTTGCTTATGTTTGCCCGTTGTCCACCTGTGTAAAATGGTTCCCCGACAAAAAGGGAATGATAACGGGTATTGCAGTGGGTGCCTTTGGATTAGGCAGTTTAATATTTAAATCTGTTATAGAGTTTTTTATTGCTACAAAAGGGGTTTCTGCCACCTTCTTTTATTTAGGAGTTATTTACTTTATACTTGTTATTATAGGTGCTCAAATCCTAAGACTTCCCAATAATCATCAACAAAACAAGTCAGTTTCTGGCAATGGGGGTAACTTTACAGTAAAGGAAATGTTAAGTACTTCCTCCTTTTATCTTCTTTGGATTATGTTTTTGTTTGGATCAATGAGTGGCCTCTTGGTTATAGGTCTAGCAAAGGATATCGGTGTTCAGCTGGCTAATATAGAGCCCAATGTTGCAGCCAACTCAGTAGCCTTGATTGCTCTATTTAATGCTTCTGGTAGACTTACATGGGGTACTTTATCAGATAAAATCGGAAGAATTAAAGTAATATTTTTAATGTTTATTATCACCGCCTTTGCAATGGTAGCCTTAAGCGTTATATCCTTAAATATCGTAACTTATTTTATCTGTCTGGGTGGAATTGCCTTCTGTTTTGGAGGATTCTTAGCAGTTTTCCCGACAGTTACGGGTGAATTTTATGGATTAAAGAATCTAGGTGCAAATTACGGAATTGTTTATCAGGCCTATGGTATAGCTGCTCTGGTTGGTCCATATATTGTAGCAAATGCCGGTGGTCTAAAATCAACCTTTATAATTGCCGCAGTTCTTGCTATTATTGGTTCTATCATCACATTAATGACTAAGCCGCCTGCACATCCCATTTCCCTATCTTGCTCTAAGGATGCTGCTTCATAAATAGAATATCCTTAATATATCAAAATCCACTCATTGAAAATGGATTTTTTATGGATAGACCTCATATATTAGATTATATATCTCAATTAAAATTACTGATTAATTCTATCTAATAGTCGCAAAGGATATATATAGAGAATATAATGACTATTTTTTAGGGGTGATTTTAGTTTGAACACTGTTAAAAGCTTAGTTCTAGCTATTGCTATTTATTTGTGCTTAATTGTGATCGTTTATTTTTTAATCATCAGTATTACCTCTTTACGAGTAAAAAATGAAGAAGATGCAATAAGTAGTTTTAGTAATTATCAAAGATTTTTAGAGCCCAATGAAGCAATCAATTTAGATGATCCACCCTTTTATCAAGATCCCCTTCCAGAAACACTTTATCCTATCAGAACAGTTATAGAGGAGGGGATAGAAATTCCCATTTTTTATATTTATAACGATGATTATTGGAAAAGGCAAGCCTATAAATCTTATTGGCATAGCTCATATCATCGTTGGAGCTATGCCCCTAACAGAATTCATTATGCTATGCACAGGATTTTTGCAACATATCCAACGGCATCAATATATTATGATTTTATACACGATTTAGGCATTGCTGATGTATCCATTAGCTTTAAAGACTATCCTAAGGATGACCCCTATAGCCAAATAGAAGTAGCCATTATGCAATCAGAAATACACAATATATACTCCTATGAAAATCAAATCGTTATAGTATCTAGTCCTAAACCTACTGGATTGAAAGTAGTGACAATACCTGTTGAATATATTAAACCCTTTGCTTCCGATAAAAGCATTTTGATTCAATTAGCAACAAGAGTGGATGATGAAATAGATTACTGTACCATTAAATTGATAGCAGAAGGAAAATCAGAATAGGATTCGAATTCTAATACTTGAAATGGTTGAATGTGTGAACTCAACTGTTTTATTTTTGAGTAAATTACTACTCATTTGATTTAAACTCAGGAAAATAATTTTGTCGAAATAACTCGAATTGTATTTAGAGGAAAATTCGATATTTTGAGGAAATTTATAGTTATAGGAACCGAGGTGAGATTATTAATTCAATAATTTCTCAAACACAAACACTTTACTAGAATAAATAATGCCGATTTTAAACTTGAAGAGGAAGAGTTCATGATTCTCTTTAGAAAGAAAGCCCAATAGAGAACAGCATTATTTAATTTGAAGAATATTACAGAGATAATAAATAAAAGTCTTAGGATTAATTAGTAATCATCTAACAATTCTTAAGGGATGCTTCTACATTATTTTTAGAATTTTATCTTGTTTGGAGGATAGATAAATGAGCAGACAATATTTGGATTCAGTATTGACAAAGACATTACATATCTCGGGGTACCTTATAGCATTACTAATAGCAGTCGAAAAACTTTTCTCGCCATCAGAAGATTTGGTACATGTAATCAGATTTGTACTTCTTACTGGATTTATCTTTAGTTCCTTTGCCCTTCCATTAGTGAGACCTTCTAGCTCGTGGCTTAAAGCTCTGGGATTAATAGGGATGTTTCTTTATATTATTGGCATCATTTTCCCGACGATGTCTATTTTATTAGGCATCGCTATTATTATTGGTGTTATCATGGTTTTTATTAACCTTTTATTTAATGGTACGAAGGAGGAAAGTAATGATCATGAACATTACCAAATGCCAGGCCCCAGTAAAAGATCTGGTATGATAACAACCAGCATTAAATACTATACTTCGATGATTTTATCTCTATTCAATCCCTTTCAATTTGTTCAAATGATTAAGCAAATAATTTCCCAGAAAAACACTTCTGAACTAATTGATTTTCAACAAAAGGGGAAATACACTCTGCCTTTTACGGATGAATGGTTCATTGCAAATGGTGGGATTGATAAAAAAGACTCTCATTCATGGGAAATCGTAAATCAACGCTATGCTTATGATTTTATCATAGCTAATTCCAATGGTTGTAGTCATGCCAATGATGGAGATACTCTAAAAGATTATTACTGTTATGGTCAAAATATTTTGTCCCCTGGAGACGGAGAAGTTATAGAGGTTAGGGATCATATTAGAGACTATCCAAAACCAGGGACTATGATGGTAGACTTTTTAGCCAAGGATTTTAGGGGAAATTTTGTTGTAATCAAACATCAGGAGAATGAGTATTCTTTTATGGCTCACTTTATACCAGGAACCTTTGAAGTGAATAAAGGAGACTTTGTAAAAAGGGGACAAGTAATTGGAAAATGTGGTAACTCAGGACATTCTACAGAACCCCATTTGCATTTTCATTTTCAAGATCATCCTAATTTTTATCAAGGTAAAGGTCTGCCTATTAAATTTAGTAATGTGATAATTAATGGTGAATATAAAGAAGAAGGATATATAAAAAAAGGGGAAAGGGTAACCCCTATTCAACAATGATAAGTGTCATCCTTTCTCTATGATTGAATGAGGGTTTTAATTAATAATCATATCTTGAGTATACGAGGAGGAAAAGATATGAAAAAGACTAAAATTATATTTCTGATCTTGATAGCAACTGTAGTTACATCTTTTTTCATATTAAAGACTGTTAAAAAGAATGTTGAAACCATTATAAATTTAACTACTGAAGAAAAGATTGCTGATTATGAATATTTATGTGATATTTTAAATAAATCTTACCCCTTTTGGATGGAAGTAGAGGCTGATGGAATAGATATAGAAGAAGTATTTGACTACTATAGAGAAACCATTCATAAATCTAACACAGATATTGAGTTTATGAAAGAAATTAAAAGCTTCTTAAAAGAATTTCAAGGTTATGGACACTTATCTGTTTTAGATGGCTATCAGTATCAGTATTATGTAAACACTATAAATTCTTCCCGAGGAACACTAACTGAATCGTCAAGAAGATGGATAGATACTAGCTTTGCTGCGTTGTTTAATCCAACTAGTATAAAAACCTATTCGATGCTTGATCAAAGTCGTCTTGGCTTCAGGAGTAAAAAAGGTTTGAAGGATAAATATAACAAAGAAATTACTAATGAAGATGTAGGGGAACAACTACCTTCGAAAGATGACAACAACTTGAGCTTTGAAATTATTGAAGATGGAAAAATTGCTTATATTAAAATTAATACATTCGAATGGTCTAATATCGAAAAGGATCGTCAAATGTTAATAGATTTTTATAAAGAAGTAGCTAATTATCAACACCTTATAATAGATATCCAAGGAAATACTGGAGGTAGTGATAGCTATTGGGAGGACCTTATTGTAGCCCCCAATATTGAAAAACCATTATACTTTGATAGATATTATCTGATAAATAACAACAATTTTATATCGCCATACCTAGAAGCTCGTTTTGATAAATCCCAAATTCATAGTATTGAAACCCTACCCAAATTCGAAAATTTGAGTAATGAAGTATTAGATTATTTTGATCATTATATTGTTCAGGAAAGTAGAGTAAAACCAATGGGAGAGATTCTGTTTAATGGTGACATCTGGGTATTGATTGATGAAAGTAATTACTCTTCAGCTGAAAACTTTCTAATCTTTACTAAAAACACCGAATTTGCAACACTGGTTGGAAAACCCACAGGTGGCGATGGGGGTGTCGATCCTATTTTGTTCTCACTACCGAATAGCGGTCTTATTATTCGTTTTAGTATGCTTTATGGTTTAAATAACGATGGAACAGGAAATGAGGCAAGGGGTACTTTGCCCGATATAGAGGTAAGTGAAAACAATGATGCTTTAACTGAAAGCTTATTACATATTAAATGATCTATTCAGTTCTATAACTGTAATATTATTGTGAAAATCTGTTATGAAGGGAGTGGACCTTTTGAGACTCTTTATCGAAAGAACAAATCCAAAGGATGCAGAAAAACTTTGGAAGATTCAAAGAAGGGCTTTTTTAGATGATTTTAAAAAGTATCAAGATCCTATGAATCCTTATAATGAAACATTAGAGAGGCTTAAAGAAAAAATCCATGATTTTATTTACTATACTATATATATTGATGAATTAATAATTGGCGGTGCTGATATAAGAAAAAAGAGCCAAACTCATTATCGTCTAAATAGAATCTATATTGATCCCACTTATCAAAATAAGGGCTATGGGTTTAACGCTATTAAATTCATTGAAGAAAGCCTCCCTAATGCATCTATATGGGATCTTGATACACCCCATCTGAGCTTTAGCAATCAGCATTTATATGAAAAACTGGGTTATAAAAAGGTTGGAGAACACAAGATTTCGGAGAAATTAACTTTAATAGATTATATGAAGAAAATATAATAACACTCTGTTGTAAGAAAGGAAGATGAAATTGTATACTGCTGAGTATTTTATCAAAAATTTAGATTTGGAGGGGCATGTAGAAGGAGGATATTATAAGGAAACCTATAGAAACCCCTTTCCCTTTAAGGATGAGAGGGGAGAGAGGGCCCTGTCAACAACTATTTACTATTTACTAGAATCAGGCCAAGTTTCAAAGCTTCATAAGCTAAATTCTGATGAGATGTGGTTTTATCAATACGGATCCCCTATGGTAATTCATACAATTGATGAGAATGGAATATATAAGGCCCTTCATTTAGGTTTAGACTTTGAAAAAGGACAAAATCCACAAATATTAGTTCCTGCTAACGTAGTTTTTGGAGCGGAGCCATTGAATGAAGATTCCTTTTCTTTAGTAAGCTGCATGGTTTCTCCAGGATTTGATTATCGAGATTTTACCTTGTATGGTGCAGAAGAGCTCTGTAACATGTTTCCCCATTGTAAGGACCTTATTATTAGAATAAATGGAAGGTAGGGTACTACCATTGAGGTGAGATTGTATGATGAAGGCCATACCAAATTATATAACTACCAGCAGAATACTTCTTTCAATAGTGCTGTTAATTGTTAAGCCATTAAGCTTAAGCTTTTACCTAATATATCTAGCTTGTGGCTTCAGTGATGTTATTGATGGATATATTGCAAGAAAGTTAGGAGGAACCAGTAAATTTGGGGCGAAGCTTGATTCTATAGCTGATTTAATCATGTTAACGGTATTATTAATCCTGCTTTATCCAATAATCAATCCTTCAAGAGGAAACATCCTTTGGATAATATCAGTTGCCTCTATTAGATTACTATCTATACTGGTAGCCCTAATGAAATATAAGACATTTGTAATTTTGCATACCTACGGAAACAAAATCACTGGTTTAACTCTATTTATAGTACCTTTATTGATTCCTTATATTGATACAGGAACATTGGTAAACATAACATTATTAATTGCAACCATTTCTGCATTTGAAGAATTGATTATTCAAATTACGTCAAAGAAGCTGCAATTAAACAGACCAAGTATATTTAAAGCATAAGAATATCTAAGGGTGATTATTTAAGGAGTGTATCAATTATTCGATTAGAGTAAAACTACCAACAAAAGAATATAAAAATTTATGAAATTCTAAAGATAAGGTGGCATCTATAAAAATGTGATGGAGCCTTATCTTTTTCTATTTGTAAACCATTTTTTATTAGGAAATCTTCACTTATAAAGAAATTAACTATTAAATTATAACAATTTCTTCTCCTAATGAATATAGTATATCAAGACTAAGAGATAGTCTTAAGCTGTGAATCGAAAAAACAGTATTCTAAAATGCTAATACCTATTTATAGTACTTTACTCAGGTATATGTATTAAAAAAGAAATTTGAAGGTAGGTGAACTATATGGCAGAAATAGCAAAAAAGAATTGTGGAGGAGGTTTATTTGGTACCAACACTAGCTTATTATTCTTTTTCTTATTACTAGTGATTATATTCTGCAACTGTAAATTATTCTATGAAACAGGCGATAGCTTATTATTCTTCTTCTTACTATTAGTTGTTCTGTTTGGTGGCCCTTATCTATTAGGCGGCTTCGGTACAATTTAACATTATTAAATAAAACATTAATAGTTACTTTTAACACCTCTCTATAAAAAGTCCTGGATTAAATCTAGGACTTTATCTTTGTATTATTATAATTAATATTATCAATAGATTATTGTCGAATATTCCCGAAAATCTTTAAAAGGATATTGGTAAGAAATAGGGAATAAATTTATAAAATACCGTATGTGGTGAAATCTATTTATATATTGAGAATGTAAGCCAAATTAGAAATGAACAATAACCGAAGGAAGGATTAATTATATTAAGGGATGTTTAATTATGGAAGGTATATATAGAGACGAATTAATTACACTTCGTAGAATGAAGGATTGCTTAGAGGACTACAGCCTTTTAACAAAATGGCTTTCAGACCCTTCTGTAGCCCAATACTATGAAGGTAAGAGTAAACTCTATGATATGGAAAAAGTTTTGATGAAATTTGGTCCTTACGCCAGGGGTGAGGAACGGGTTATCCCATGTATTATTGAATATCAAAATACTCCTATCGGATATATTCAATATTATAAAGCCCATCCTGATGAATATGATGAATCTAAAGTTGTTGACATGACGAAGTATAAAAATACCCATGGAGCAGATATAATTATTGGTGAAACACAGTTTTGGAATAAGGGAATAGGCACTAATGTTATACAAATGATGATTAGATTTCTGTTTGAAAATGAAAATGCAGATATTATTTTCATAGACCCCCAGACATGGAATAAGCGTGCAATACGATGTTACGAAAAGAGCGGTTTTAATCCATTAATGGTAGCTAAAAACAGAGAACTGCTGGATGATATACCCAAAGATTCTTTAATTATGGCTATCACTGCAAAGGATCAGCCTTTATATTTATTGTAAGAAGTAAACCCCATATATTTGTGGCTTCTTTTATTTCGATAAGACAGCCAATTGTCGAAATTCCTCGATTTATTCTTAAAGGATATTGTTAAAATATGGGGAATTATTTATATAATATTATCATGGAACACTTTTATTCAATAAAAGATAAGTACAGACATAAAGAAATATTTACGACAACCCTTCAGATACATAACCTATATGGGTGTATTTACGACAGTCGTAAACATAATAGTTGTACGACATTCCGACCTTAGTGCACCCGGGCTCCGGCCGTCGGGTGCTAAGAAACTATATTAATCATACTCAGTATTTCAAAGGGGTGCGTTATGAAATATTATTTAAGAGATATTTCTATTGAGGACAAAGAATTTATTTATTGTACAAAAAAGAGTTCGATTTATGATTTTGTGAAAAAGACTTGGGGTTGGGATGAGGCGTATCAAATGAGGGACTTTCATTCGGATTTTAATTTAACCGACTTTAAGATAATTGCTTTAAATAAAAAAGATATTGGTTTTATTCAAACTAATGAAAGCGAAATAATGATCAACATTATTGAAATTCATGTTATTCAAGAGTATCAAGGACATGGTATCGGTAGCAGTATAATAAAAAGCATTATTGAACAAGCAGCCAAAGATAATAAGACAATTACAATTGGATGTTTTAAAGATAATCTTCGTGCAAAAGAATTATATACTAAACTAGGATTTAAGGTGATAGCAACAACGGATACTCACTTTAATATGGAGTATTCATTAATGAACAAATAATTATATTCATGTTTTATTCATTATAGGAAATCCTGCTGATTCATAAGTAGATGACCAGCCTTGACTCCGCCGTGCGGCTGGAAAAGACGGTCGGTACATCGCACAACACTGTTTTTACGCAGGGGTGCTGAGGTAAGTTCACCTAAACTTATCCATAGCCAAAGTGAAGTGGGATCAGGCACCACACCTTCTCACTGGGTGGCAAGCACCGCCAAGACGGTCTATCTTTAGGGTCCAGCTCGAAGGCGTCGTAAATACAGAAACGTTATATAAAATCGCGCTAAATAGGCCGAGCGTCCATGCTCGGAAAAGAAAAAAAGAAGTTTGGGAGTATTTCAATTAACTATTGGCTTAGCCTTAATAAGGAATGTTTATTAAGTAGAAGATATATATAGGTATGGCATAATAGTCACATTTTAATGGTGTGGTCAACACATTATCAAAAGAAATCAAAAAAAGAAAAGAGATTAAATGACGTAAAAAGAAAAAAAGCGATTTAACTATTGATGAGGACCATAAAAAGGTGATTAATTAAAAATATGCATTAGGTAAAGAATTAGGAGAAAAGGGGAACCTCTTGATGTAGCCCATAATGATGTTGACCTTTATAAATTTACATGAGGTAGGTTATTTAGTTTGAAGGGTGAGCTTGGTTGATGTAGTAGATTATTGCTATAACTAAAGCTAGTGCTATGAGAAAGTTAGTTAGAAAAAGAAGGGAAAAGAGATTTTATTCATGTGCTAGTAGGATGGGAACGTGCCCAATAGTCAACGAAGTCTAAATAGATATATTGGAAATAAAATGGTTCAAGGGGCTGACGTCCTGTCATCCTCTGAATTTGAGGGGCGCGCGACTTTACATAACATAGTGTTTACACAAGGGTGCAGGAGGAGAGTTCACCGAAACTTAATCCATAGCCATAGGGAAGTAGGGTCAGGCACCACACCTTCTCACTGGGTGGCAAGCACCGCCAAGACGGTCTATCTTTAGGGTCCAGTTCGAAGGCGTCGTAAACACTGGAACGTTATATAAAATCGCGCGCTAATAGGCCTCCGCGTCCTGCGTCGGGAATAGATAGAACTGGTTTAGGATTTATAAGATAGTATAAATATCTATCATGTGGCGGTAGGTAGTGCAAAAGAAGATTAAACAAAGGGGAGAATATTGATGAACAAAAATGCCCAAAGAAGTGTTTTGTGTTTATTTCCTGAGAATAAAATTGATGGGATGGAAGATTTCAGACAAAAGTATATTTTTCATCCAGGTAAAAGCGTACCGTTTCATATAACACTTTTTCATAATTTCCTATTACCTCATGAGTTCAATGAGGGTGAAATAAGCAAGTTAACTGAAATTGCAAAGAGTACACCGAAATTTGATTTTTGGGCAAAACCATTATCATGTTTTCCAACTACAAAGGTTCTATATCTAACTCCTTCACCAGTAACACCTATTGAAGCGCTTGTTACAAAATTAAATCAAGTTTTTCCTAATTTTATTAACATAAAATATGGATTCCCAGTATTTCATATGACTATAGGACTTGGAAATCCAATTGAGGAATCAAAAAAAATTACTGATGAATTTTTTGAGAGGTTTAGCGATGTTCCTTTATCTTTGAAAGCAGGGAATATAGGTGTATATTCACAATATGGAGATGAGTGGAGAAAGCATTTATCTGTAAATTTAGGAAAATAAGATAAATAAAAGGGGCTGACGTCCTGTCATCCTCTGAATTTGAGGGGCGCGCGACTTTACATAACATAGTGTTTACACAAGGGTGCAGGAGGAGAGTTCACCGAAACTTAATCCATAGCCATAGGGAAGTAGGATCAGGCACCACACCTTCTCACTGGGTGCAAGCACCGCCAAGACGGTCTATCTTTAGGGTCCAGCTCGAAGGCGTCGTAAACACTGGAACGTTATATGAAATTGGCATATCGGAGTAGCATGCAAGCCTTAAAATAAAGGAGTAGGAGAAAATGAGCTCTAAATTGAGTCGAAGAGTTTTGAATGAAAAGTTTGATTGTTATGGTCATTTCTACCGTATTATGGTCAATGATTCAAAGCTTGAATGTTGCAGAAGCGTTTTAGAAATCGTCACCAAAACAACAAAGTTTATGGATTTAGCTGATTTGTCTATAAGGAAACCTGATCTTTTAGTGATAATGATGAATCCTGGTTCTTCAAAGCCAGAAGAATTAAACTATCATGGTGAAGAAATTAAAGCTGACAGTTTTAAAATGGATTTTAAAAAGAAAGTACTTGTTAAGGCTGAGCCTGACGATACTCAGTACTTTATTCAGCAAATTATGTTAGAAAGGAAGTTTAAACATTCAAGAATTCTGAACCTATCAGATATTCGTTTGGTGAATAGTAATCAATTAAACAAAAGGATTAGAAACTTCGAAAAGTATACTAAAAATAAGGTGCACAGTATTTTCTCGTTAGAAAGACGTAATGAACTACAGTTTGCACTTAATATAAACAAAAGAACACCTGTAATTTTGGCCTGGGGTAGAAACGATTTTCGAAAGAAATACGCTAAGATGGCGTTGGAACAAGTTCATAGCTTTAATTGTTTTGGTATAAATACCACTAATAAAAAGGAACTTTATTATCATCCATCTAGGCATAAAGACTGGGTGCTTAAAATTCTAGAACAACTTGAGAATATTGAATGAGGTGCCATCATCATATAAACCAGCTAAGCTAGG
>NZ_WBZB01000058.1 GCF_009017255.1 Alkaliphilus serpentinus
AGGTGTAAAACTCAAGTTATATATTAGCAATATCAGACTTTCAAACAAAAGACATTATTATTAGTCCATAAGTATTTGTGACAAAATTAAATATCAAGTGTTTTTCAGTAATTGATAATCATGAAATTTGCGATTTAAAAATAAATAATATGCATCGAAGTTTGTTTGTAATCCCCTGTCTAATAAAATTAAAACCTATAGCTAATGGGTATCCCAAAATACTATAGGTCTAGGCTCAATTATCTAATTGCATAGCATAAGGGACAAGGGGACAGGGACACTGTCCCTATTTTGGGGTATATCAAGTCATTTTTATAGCTGAAATAGTAATGTAAATACATCGGTGCTTAAGTGAAAAAACTAGTTCCTTTCTGGCACATATTTTATGGGGCAATAGAGGGTAATACTATAAATAATAAGAAGATAAAGAACACACAGGAACCGTCCCCTTGTGTTCCGTTCTACACCTTCTTTAATCAATAATTCGATATGATTACTCATAAAGCCCAACAGTACGCCAATGATCTGTTACAGGAGGCCTTTAATTAGATTAAACATAACACCACAGAAGATTGCTACCATCGCACTAGATAATGTTCCAATTAAAAATTTATCACTAAACTCAGAATCTTGTTCTATTTTTTTTAACCTTGCTATAGATTTAGCAGCTAAAACGAATGTAATAGAAACATAAGTTCCTAAGATTATAAATGAAAAAATTAGTAATCTCTCGATAATCCCTATCATTTCTCCACCAGTATAGGTTTTACTATTAAAGAGACCTTCTCTCATGCTAGATAGTGTTTCACGTATTACACTTGTTAATTTACTCATGTCTAGAATATTAGATTTACTATTATCAGTTATTGTAGCTGCTTGTTCCAACCTGGCGTCTAGATATATTTCTTCTTCTCTTTCTTTTTCTATTTGATTAATCTTTTCAGCTAGTAATTCTTGTCGTGTTGGAGACTTCTTTAAAAATAAATTCGTTACAACAGTTCCACCATTTATACAAAATAAGTAAAATGCTATTAACAACAAAACTATTGTCCATTTATCATTATTGAATTTACCTAGAGCTGGTACATACTTTATAAACCATTCTAATATATTTAAGTAATATTCATTAAAATCTATATTTTTAACAAGTTCATTATAGGGAATTATTAAAAATAATGTAGTTATATGAAATAGTTGGTCAAATAGAAAAAATCTAATTGAGAATTTATTGTATTTCTTTTGTAGATGTGTTTTAAGTCTATCAATCCAATAATGTAGTATAGATAAAATAACAATGAAGAAGAAAAAATTAAAACTAAAAAATATTATAGTAAGTATAAAAGTAGTTAAACAATGATGAACTGCATGTTGTAATAAAACTTTTTTATTAAAAATTTTTTCTTTTGCCATTTCATCCGTCTGCAGATAAAAATCTGCTATTATATGACTTAAAAATAGCAAGCCTATTATAAGAGATGTATACATTTTCTACCCCCTATATGAATATTACCAATAATAATAAAAGATGTTCCAAGTGCTTGTTGCTTATTATTAATGGTGCTGTATTGCCATCCTTTTGTTGATGGTATTGTATTGCCATCAATAAATTAATGGTATTGTATTAACATCTTTTAATTGATGACATAGTACTGCCATTGTTTAATATTTGATTTGATTTAAGTATTGCTCTCATATTTTTCATGCAAGAATCCTATTATAACTTCTTCTGCATTTAATACTTCATAATATAGTGCATCTCTTAATATTCTGCTCACTGTTGATTGATCAATATTTAATTGCTTTGCAGTCTCATATTGATTTTTGTTTTTATTGTAGTGATAAATTACTTCCTTTTGCCTCTTAGTTCTTTTTTTTGTACATGACTCAATAAAGTATAATAAGCCATTAATAAGACTATCTTCTTCAGAACCCAATGAGTATTGTAGAGATGGGCCTTTCAACTTTGCCTTCATTACCATATCCCTTGCCCTATGGTAGACTGGTCCATCAGAACCAATAGATATTTCCTTCGAAAAATTGGTTTCTATATCTCCTACACCCACTCCAAATACCAGTTGAACGGGCGATAATGCTTCTCTAATCTCTTGAATAATATTATAGCTTATAGATGGAGTAAATAATAATCCTTGAAATTCATCCCCTAAAGTAATAGTAAAATTTGAAGCAATATGGTCATTATAATGATGATTAATTTGATCCATGGCTTGTTGGAACTTATGCTGAAGTTTTTGTCTATCCTTATACTTCCTTGAACTAACAATATCTCCTATGATAGCACAATACATTTTTTCATTCTCCTTTACAGTTAGTACTCTATATCTTAATATACTGCATAAATTGCATTTCACCTTCATATTTGTAAAAGTTATAAGTATAGCTATCATAAATATTTTACAGTATAAATGGACAAAATCCTTCTATTATTATTCGATAAGCTTCGACATATATAAAAAACAAGCTAGTTCAGCAACTAGCTTATTTTCATTATTTTATTAACTTATTTCGAGTTTTACTCTACTACCACCTACCCCAGCTTCAGCTGCTGTTACAATAAGCTTCACAGGAACCCTATTTTAACAACTTTAGGTGCATACGACACACAGGAACCGTCCCCTTGTGTTCCTTGTGTTCTCATCTGAACTTAGTTTTCTTTATAGCTAATCTTAATTATTTACTATATAGCTCATAGAATTGCTAAAACTGGTTACTCTACATTAAGAGGTGATTGCTTTGCGAATAATTAAAAAAAAATCTAGAATACCAAATTCTAAGCCTCAAGATGAGGAAATATCTATAAAGACAGATGGTGAAGTTTCATCCCATAATTTAATGAATATTCTAGGGTTAAGCAAGGATGTTATATTCACAAGTGTAGACATTGGTGAAAAGAATAATGTTTCCCTAACAATAGTATATATAGAGGGGTTAATAGATAAAAAAATATTAAATAATGATATTTTAAAACCACTGCTTCATGACTCTATTATTGCTGTGGCAAATTATGAAGAGGATATTATAAAGCATATAGAAAAGGGCAATATATATTGCTCTTACCCTAAAACTACAGAAAAAATTGAGGAATGTCTAAATGATATCATCAGTGGAAGTGTTGCTTTAATATTCGATAATAAAAAAATTGCCATTACTTTTGATATTGAGAGTTATGATAAAAGAGCCATTACAGAGCCAACAGGTGAAAATGTTGTTAAGGGATCTAAGGATGCATTTGTAGAAACCCTAAAGGTAAATACAGCAATCATACGTAGAAAGATAAAAACACCCAGGCTTGTTATTGAGGAAACCGTAGTAGGCAAGCAAACCCTCACAACAATTGCAATAGTATATATCGACGGTATTACCAACAGACACATTGTAGATGAAGTAAAGAAAAGACTGGATAGCATTGATATTGACGAGGTTTTAGCTACGGGATTCATTGAAGAGTTTATTATAGATAATAATTACTCTCTATTTCCACAGGTTATATGTACCGAAAGATCAGATAAGCTGTGTTCCCATATCGTTTCTGGTAGAGTTGGATTGCTTATCGATGGATTACCTGTAACCTGTGCTATACCTGGAACCCTTAATATGTTTTTACACGCACAGGAGGATTATTCTCAAAATTTTTGGGTAAGCTCTTCTAAGCGTCTACTTCGATACGTACTCCTTGTATTAACCTTATTACTACCAGCATTTTATGTTGCAATAACTGCTTTTCATCAAGAAATGCTTCCGACTGAATTGGCTATAGCTATTGAAGTTTCAAAGGAGGGAGTGCCTATTCCTGCCTTTATTGAAATACTAGTAATGCTAATTGCCTTTGAGGTGTTGGTTGAAGCAGGTATACGGCTACCCAGAAGTATTGGACAGACTGTATCTATAGTTGGTGCTTTAATAGTAGGAGAAGCAGCAGTAAACGCAAAGCTCATTTCCCCAGTGGTGGTGATTGTAATAGCAGCAACAGCTATATCAGGCTTTGCAATGCCAGACCAAGATCTAAGTAATGCCTTGAGGATTTGGAGGTTTATTCTAACTGTTTTTGCTAGTATTATAGGTTTATTTGGAGTTAGTATAGGAGTCCTTTTACTGCTGTTTCACTTGGCAAAGCTCGAGAGCTTTGGGGTTCCCTACCTTACCCCCTTCGTTGCACAGGAGGGTAAGCAGATGCAGGATTCAATAGTACGATTGCCACTTAAATATTTTCAAAAGCGTTCAATTTCCTTACAAGCAACCAATAAAAAAAGACAAGGCTAGGGGGAAGCTACATGAAAAAATTTATGATGTTATGTAGCATTATATTGCTGGTCGGCTTATTTAATGGATGTAAAAATCCTATTGATGGCCGTTCAGAGATAGATAAAATAATGTTTGTGACTGTTTTTGGAATTGATAGCATCGCCAGCGATAATGATAGTGTTAAAATTACCCTTACTTCTCCCGTGGTTACCCAGGCACAGGAAGAAGGGAGCCAGGGAAATACAAACTTTCATGTAATAACTTCACAGGGAAAATCGGTATTTCAAGCAATTAGAAATACACGCTTTTTCACAGATAAAAGAGTTTTCTTAGGTCATGTTGGCTATATAATTATTGGGGAGGATGCAGCTAAAAAGGATATTGCAAATCTATTGGACTTCTTCGCCCGTGATCATGAGATTAGATTAAACTCTGAAGTATTAGTGGTGAAAGGGCAAACTGCTGAGGAGTTAATAAAGTCAATGCGAGGGGATAAGGAACTGCTTTTTGAGCAATTGGAAAATATTCAGGCTAATATAACTGGGGTATCTAAGTCAGGAAGGGTGGAGCTTATTGAATTAATGAAATCTATTGATAATGTTTGGTCTGTCCACTACATTCCCTATATTACAAGTGACATGAATACCTCCTATCCTGAGTTAAGGTCAGAGGGAAAAAATATTTACCTGGAGGGCTACGGTATTTTCAAGGATGCAAGGCTTTATGGCTATATTATGAATGATTTAGCAAGGGGATTAAACTGGATAATAAATGAAGTAGAGTCAGGATACATACATACGAAAACTGAAGAAGGCAATAACGTTACAATGGAGATAATTAATTCCCATGCAGAAATACTCCCCTATTTAGATAATGAAGACTTAAGTGTCACTATAAGGGTTAGGATGTCCACCAACATTGTTGAAATAGACAGTGGGGAAGATGTTTTTAATGAAAAAAAACTTACCTTTCTCGAAAATCAGCAGAGTCAGGTTGTAAGGTCTGAAATTAACTCAATTATTGACTATGCCCAAACAGCAAAGGCTGATATTTTTGACGTAGGTAATACTATACAGCATAAGTACCCAATAAAATGGAAAAGCATAGAGAGTGAATGGGAACAGCTGTTTCCTAGTATTCCCTTTAAAATTATAGTTGAGTCTCGTATCAGTAGAACCTATAATATTTCTAAACCAAGTAAGTATAGAAGGAGATAATTAAATGTTAATTACATTCATTCTATTAGTTTTAGTAGTAAGCTGCTTTGAAATTTTAAGTTTGGTAAAGAGAAAACTTAAAAAAGAGCTTGTTGCTTTTTGTTGCTTTTCTATCATTGTATTATCCTTTGGTTACTTTTACCTTAGCAATCCTTTTAGAAGTAGCCTTTCATATATTATTTTATCATTTTTTAACCTAGTTTAAGGAGAAGAATACCATGCTTTCAGACAAAAAAAAGATATCTACCAGACAAATAATAATAATATTTATTGTTATGGTTTATTCTCCTGCCATAAGGGTTATTCCAGCTTATACTTCAGAGCAGGCCAAACAGGCAGCCTGGATTACTCCCCTTATAGCCTTCCTTGGTTTACTGATTATTTTTTATGGGCTACAAAAAACCTTTCAAAAATACAAGGATGCTTCTTTAATGGAGGTTATATATGATATTATAGGCACTTTTACTGGAAAAATTATTGTGTCAGCTTACATCGTATGGATTACATTATTAGCAGCCCTTTATGTCCGCTATTATAGTCAGAGAATCGTTACCTCTATCTTCCCAAATGTAGATATAAGGTTATTTATAATAGTGATGCTTGTTTTTGTAGCCTACACAAGTAGATATGGGGTGGTTGTTCTGGCACGAATGAATGAGATAATATTTACAATAATTGCAGCTATTTTTGTTATATTTGTCTTGTTCTTAAGTCCAAAGCTTGAAATTCAGAACCTTACCCCCATAAGCTATTTAGATATTATGCCAGTACTAAAGGGAAGTCTTGTTATTATAGCTGTATGGGTGTATGCTATATTTCTTTTCATGCTATCGGATCAGATAAACGATAAGGAAAACATAAAAAAATTTGGTATTCAAGCCTCATTTTTTTTATTAGTTATTAATGTATTAATCATTGCTGTAACTGTTGGAACCCTTGGTCACACAGTTAGTGCCAGAATGCCTTTACCCTTTCTTTCAGCTGTAAAGCAAATATCCTTTTTGGATACTCTTGAAAAAATCGAGTCCATTCTAGTAGTAACCTGGATAGCGTCGGATTTTACTTTAATCTCAATATTACTATATGTCATATTAAACATGGTGAAATCAGTATTTAATTTTCAAGATACCAAGCCCTTCATCAATGTTTTATGTCTGTTTTTGTTTATATTATCCCTTTATTTAACAGAAAGCAGCTTTGAGCTGGCAGAGTTTTCAACAAAAATAGCATTACCAGTTAATCTTATACTGGGGCTTGCCATACCTGTGCTGTTGTTCATTGTAGGTAAAGTACGAAAAAAAATATAACACAAGAGGGACAAGGGGACAGGGACAAGGGGACAGGGACACTGTCCCCATATTTATATATAAACCTTTAATGGGCCAGTAAAAACCTTCCTTATTATTTCCTTTATATTCCCATTTATGAAAATCTTCTCCTATTCCCATAAAACCCACCATGATTTAAGAAAAGTAGGCTAAAAATGAATCATCTTTGATTGACACCTCTATAATAAAAAAGATAACATGTAAAAGTAAGGTGGGATAAATTATGAATAGCTATTTTCAATATGGGCAAAAAGAAATTGAATATTTAAAGAAGAAGGATAAAAATCTTTCAGCTGCTATTGATAGAATTGGCATGATTAAGAGAGTTGTTATTCCTAACCCTTTTGAAGCATTGATTTTTAGTATAATTGGGCAGCAAATATCAAATAAGGCAGCAGCAACAGTATGGAATAGATTTTGTATTCTTATTGAATCGGTTACACCTGAGAATATTTTAAAGACTAAAAAGGAGGCTATTCAAGAATGTGGTATGACAACCAGGAAGGCTGGGTATATTCTTGGTATTGCTGAGGCTGCAATGGGCGGAGCAATTGAATTCCATAAGCTTCATTTACTTCCTGATAAAGATATAATAAAAGTATTATCCTGCCTTAATGGAGTTGGAATTTGGACAGCAGAGATGCTCTTAATTCACTCTCTAAATAGGTTAGATATAGTGAGCTATGGAGATTTGGCAATCCGTAGAGGTATGATGAAACTGTATGACTTAAAGGATCTTTCCAAGGAGCAATTCGAAAGATATAGAACAAGATATTCCCCCTATGGCTCTGTGGCATCCCTCTATTTATGGGAATTGTCAGTAGAGTAGATAACAAGGGGCATCGCCTATTAACTTGCATTTGATTGCTAGAGCTAAGTAAGTAACAACACAAGGGAACCGTCAGACTGCGCAAAAACAAACAATAAGAACATATATAAAAACACCTATAAACCTTTAAAAATCAACGTTTTAATGATATAATTAAAAGAAAAAGAGGTGTTTCTATGTCAAGATATGTAAAAGGCGAAGATAAAGGCCAATTGAGTATGGTGCTAATGTCATTTGATGAAATGATACCAGATAATCATCCAGTAAGGGTGGTTGATGCTTTTGTTGATACACTTGACATGGAAAAATTAGGTTTTAAATATGCAAATACAAAGATAAAAGGAAGAAAACCCTATAATCCTAAACATCTTCTGAAACTATATATTTACGGCTATTTAAACGGTGTACGATCTACAAGAAAACTCGAAAAAGAAACCCATCGAAACATTGAAGTGATGTGGTTGATTGACCAACTGAAACCAGATGATAAGACTATTTCAAACTTTAGAACAGACAATCAAAAATCGCTAATAGGAGTTTTTAAAGAGTTCAGTATGATATGTAGCGAATTAGGACTTTATGGAAAACAGATGATTGCTATTGATGGGAGCAAGTTTAGAGCTAGCAATTCAAGGCATAAAAGCTTTACAAAGCGAAAAGTAAAGAAGATGCTGGAATACTTTGAAAAGTGTGCAGAGGAATATATTAAACTCCTCAAGGAAAGTGATAAAAATGAAGAACTAGAGCTGAAAATAAAGGAAACAAAAGAAGACATAGAAGAGAAACTACAGGCAGTAAAAAAAAGAATCAAAGAGCTTAAGGAGATGGCAGAAGAAATCGAAAAAAATGGAGAAATATCGATTACAGATCCCGATGCTAGACACATGAGCGTCAGTAATAATGGGACAGATATATCTCATAACGTTCAAATTTCAGTAGATTCGAAAAAACATTTAGTGGTTGCCATAGACGTGGTGAATACTCCTGCCGATCAACATCAACTCCACAATATGGCAGTTAAAACGGTGGAAGAATTAGGATTAAAAGATAAAGCTGCAACACTTAAAGACGAAGAGGATGGGGTCATAACCGTACTAGCAGACAAAGGATACTACTGTGGTGAGGAACTAGAAAAATGCAAAGAAGACAAGATCAAAACCATTGTACCAAAGCAAAAGAGTTCTACAAAAACTGGGAATGATGGCTTCGCAAAGGATCGATTTATATATGATCAAGCAAAAGATGTATATGTGTGTCCAAATAATCAAGAGTTACACAACAAAGAAGGGACAAGGGGACAGGGGCACTGTCCCTATTTGGGGTATATCAAGTCATTTTTATAGCTGTAAATAAATCTGTGCTTAAGAAAAAGAACTAATTCCTTTCTGGCACAATAAGAAGATAAAGAACACACAGGAACCGTCCCCTTGTGTTGTTTTGTGTTGGTCCACTTGTGTTGTTCGACTTTATTGAGCCGTTTTATTGATAATATCAATTTCATACTGATGTTCACCGTATTTTTTTTCGTGGTCAATAATCGTACCCTCTGTGAGGGATATACGCAGAACGATTGAGTTCGGATTGTCTTCGTCGCCAACTTCATCGAACCAGTTAAAGATTTTTTTAAATTTAGCTCTGATTTCTGCATTCTTCTCGTCCTTGATCCAACCAAGATTTTCAGCCCTGCCTTGGAAAGTGTACCAACCTAACCCAGCAACAGAAACCTCACTGTTCTTCTCAATTTGCAGCATTTTATTTTTTGTTGCATCCGTAGAAACATAGAATACGCCGTATTCATAATAAGCGCATACCATACGGACAGCAGGACGAGGTTTACCGGCAGCGTTGGTGGATAGTGAGATTGTCGCAAGGGCAATAACTTCCTCTTTACCATTTCCGCAACGTTCCTCCATAATTTTCATTGCATTTTCGTACTTGTTCATTTTAACTCCTCCAGTAATATTTATTTTGCTGTTGAGCAAATTTAGTTATTTCTTTCTCAAACATGACAACTCTTGATCAAGCCACACTTCGATGCCATCGCTTATATCTAAAACAGAATCATCGAGCGGAATACAAAGCCCTTTGCAACCTCTATCACAAACCGCGCTAACACCTCTTCTTTTTCCACAACCATATCCCTTCGCAATTATCTCCTGCACAGGCAAGGGTAATTTTTTTATTGTGTCAGGGTATTCATGCGTATTTCTCGCTTTGACGGTTATTTCAAAACCATTATTAAGAGATGTATTAATTCCCCATATCTCTTTTCTCCCATGAGAATACATAATCTTTATCCAAAAATCCTTTATTATTACATCACATTTAAGCCCTTTATCTATATGAAGTTGATGTAGCCGCATTATAAAATCCTGCACATTCTCGGATAAATGCCTTATAGTTTCTTTTAAGATGGAACCAACATCTGTTTCAACCTTTTTCAATACTCTATAATCGCATCGTAATAAAATATCAAGGGTATCACGAACCCCATCTGTGTCAAATTCAATCTCGGCTATTGCCATAGCTTTCAAGCCAGTCAGCATGGCAGGATTATCAGGATACGTAATTTTTATAGTTTCAACTTCTGATAATCTTTGCCTCCTTTTGCTTAGATCTATTCCATCAACACATATACCACAATCAGTTAAGAACCTCAAACATTCAATATTTTTAGAATCAGATACTTTTTCATAAAAAATACTGTTTCCGGCAATGAGAGCCTCACCGTCCTCTGTCAACACTCCATAAAAGCCTATATTTCTCAATAAATACTTTATATTGTTAAGAAATGGATAGCTTAGCGAAATAGTAATGCGGTTTTCAAATGGATGAGCAATTTTCTTATAATTGTCATACATATCACCTTCTTCAATTAAAACGTCGCAAAGCTGATGCAAAAAGGCTCTGAAGGCAAGAACTCCTTCCCGGATGTTTTCCTCATTTGAAATATCTTCAAAAACAGGTTTAATTCCGTATGCTTCAAGTGGTTCCGGCAAAATAATACTTTTTATATGTTTTGCCATATCCGCCAGTGTCTTCCGCATTTAGTTCACCTCCTTAAACATCATTTTTCAGCTTTATAGGGAAATATCTTTGCGTTTGATAATAACCAAGCCCCTATTCTATGTCTTATATGAAACATCCCTGTCGTCTTCATAATATCCGTGAACCATACGGACGGAAGGGTGTCCGTCGTCCAATGTCGCGATTGAAATAAGGCTGTCCTTGCTGAACCGTTCGGTCATTAACATTAATTGCGCTTTGTTATTTACTCATTCGAATTCTCAAAAATTTATTGTTGTAATTTTTATTACCTGTTATTAATAATACAATAATAAAGATGACAACTGTGTGTCATCTTAGAAAAGTTATTTTAAATATTTTTTTGAAATTAGGAGAGCTTTTTCATTAATAATATCCCGTATATGTTTTGGCTCCAACACTTCGGCATGTTCTCCGAAAGAAAGAATAAATCCGTACATTCCATTATCTTCGGGTTCTCCTCTTTGCGTTACCGTTAAACTGCCGTCATCATTCTTTACTATATCTTCTTCGCCGTAAAAGTCATATGCCCGATATGCCATCTCAGGTGCAATGTTCATAACAAGCGTTACTCTGTCAGGAAATGTGTCGGTTTTCTCGTGACATTCGCTTTCAGTGAGTAAATCCCGTTCCATGAATTTTTCATCGGTAACAGTAAAATTTCTTGTCCTTGAGAGTTTGAACAATCTGACACCTTGTTTTACAAGGCAGAAGCCGTTGATATACCAAGAATGTGCTTTAAACCACATGTGAAGCGGTTCTACACGCCTGTGAGTTTTTTCGCCTTTTGAATTATAATAGTCAAACTCTATAATGTGTTTTTCGAAAATCGCATTTTTAATATCGGAAAAGTCACGAACTCCGCCACCGTCTCCCCAACTGGTAAAATCAACACTAAACCAGTTAGGCGGAGATTTTTTAAAGAAGGTGCTTAGTTTTTGCAACACTTGCTCTGTTTCTTCTGTTTTTACCGCTGAAAGACCTTGCAAAGCAGATAAAATCTCGTTTTGTTCATGCTCGGTAATGACAGATTTATTCAGCACAAAGCTATCCGTCAATTTATAACCGCCTTTGCTCCCCTTTTCCGAATAAATAGGAATCCCCGAAAGGCTTAATGTGTCTATATCCCGAAAAACAGTACGCTTAGATACTCCCAATAGTCCGGCAAGTTCATTTGCGGTGGCACTCTTTTTGTCAAGTAAGTAATAAATAATCTTAAACAACCGTTCTATTTGCATTATTAACATCTTTCTTTCTATATGGAATATTGTACAAAATATAAATTACCAAATCCACGCCACCAAGCTTTCATCAGCGCAGATATCAAAAGCTAACCTTCGAGAACCAGTGTGCCACAAAACCTCGTAGTTCAATCCATTAGGCAAAAATAAATTGCCCCCATTCTTCATCGTAAATCATCTCCTCCCTAAAACCTAAATAGTAGGTACTTTAAACAATAGATTGAAATCCTTGTATTTGCGCATGTACGCCTAAAAATGGCCATGTTCACACTTACAAAGGTGCAAAGGACGGTTTGGAGTGACCCCCCTAAAGGTGTAGTTTTGCAATTTGCTAAATGGGAGATCATTTCTAAGCATTATAGAATTATAAAATAATACAGTGCACAGGAACTGTCCCCTTGTGCTCCCTCGTTTGTATTAATTATTTCCATATTTGTAAAATATCTTTTGAAATTTCTCTGCTGTAACTTTGAGCCATTCAAAGTTACTTTCCCATTTGGAACGATTATTGATATCAGCCACAGTAGCGGCCTTTATCCTACTGGCTTTCTTATTAGGTAATTCCATCCATTCCAACTCCAAACCTAGTTCTTCTTCAATTTGTTCTTTATATTGCTCGAAGGTGTAATAAAGTTCTTTTGAGTCCGATATATATATTTCGCACCCCAGTAGTTTTTGTTGAGTATTTATAGTAAGAGAAATATGGGACCCAGCAACCCCATAAGTCATGTCATACCAGTGCTGTGGTTGTGCTTTTCTTAATTTTAGTGTAGTCCCTTTGCTGGAAGTAAATCTTTTAAATTCATTCCAGAATTCTAATTGTAAAACTTTTGTATCAGTTAAATTGACAGTAGCTGTTGTTTGTCTAATACTTTTTGCCCAATCATTTGGTCTTGAAATAACTTGAAACTTTACAGCACAGGGGGAATCACCAATCTTCCACAATTCTAGCTTTGCAATAAAGAAGTTTAACTTCTCATCAGTATGCTCGTTCAACCAATCAATAGCTTGTCTATGCTCCTCACGAATATCTTTCACTACCCATATGATGATTTCTGCATCATAGCCGGATGCATATGTAATGACTTTACCCAAATGGTCGTGATCTGTCGTTTCAAGTTGGTTTTCAATAATGATTTTCCTGCCTGTATTTTCTTCTTCCGCTAAGATATCTACACTAAAACAACCAACAGATGCCTCTGTCTCTAGTAAATTAATTTCAATCCCTATTTCATCCCCTAAAAGAGTAAGATTTTCATTTTTTGATAACCACTTAGTAAAATCATGGGCTTCGTGTTTCCATATGGTTCTTAGATCATCTGCTTTTTCTAATTTTCCTAGCATATAATCCTCTCCTGTACTTACTATTTTATATCTTCTCCAGAGTATTAAGTTTCTCAGATATACTATCAAGATGGATCTAAACAATAGACAGTTTTAATTTGCACCACTTTTTTGCATCCCATATTAAGCTTAATTTTCAATTCTCATTCATACCAAATTCTCTACTTTGCAGCTTCTTCTTATAAAGATTTTCAATTTTTATAACATCATCTTCTCTAACTGTTTTGGGTAATATCTGTAGGATGCTAAACTGGAAGAATTTATACCTTTCAGGGTCTTCATTAATTAATTTAATCATCCGTACATTTCCTCCGTGTTTTGTGTTTATATAACATTTCCACCGTTTTAGTAATCCTCCCTCTCCATAGGCTGAGCCCACGTATTGTTTACCATTAGAAACATCAACAATTATGTATATAGCATATATTGATTCTAATGCAGTATGCCAATTTTCATATAATACTCTGTCTTCTACAATTTCTTTAAGATCATAGTAGCTTAAAAAAACATTTTCAAATCCACAAAAAGACAGCTTGGGATTTTCTTGTATTACTAAAACTTCTTTGTCATTAGTTGCCCATTGATGCCATGACATAGTTGATTTTCCCCAATCAATTATTAAACGATTTTTCAAATCAGAAAGTGTACTAGATTCTTTTAAATCAAAATAGTGATATTTACCATCGAACATCTCTGGAGAAGGAAACCCTTTTTTCATCAGGTGCTTTTCTGCTGGAGTGCTTACACCTACCTCGTAGCAACCATGGAATTTGGCACTTGTCCCAGGTTCACTGATAAAGGTTAGTATATAGTCACAATTCTTAAAAAAGTTTGGTTTTTGAATTTTTTGATACTCTTCTGTAAAACCATCTAGATAGCACTTTGCAAACAAATCATGGTTCAATGAGTGTCTAATAAGCTTTACTCTTTTTATATCTAATCCATTTCTTTTTAATATGTCCGATAAATATAGTGATGGCATATATGATTTCTGCTAAAATAAAAATATTTTATTTGTATGAGAACAATGACACTCATTAGCTATGAGTCTGAGGACTATGATAAATACAACACACCTTGTCCTTTACTAGCATGATTCACATTATAATAATTATTTTCCAGCGAAAGTTTCAAAATCCTGCTACAATCATTCGATAATATTCGACATATTAAAAAATAAGCTGGTTTTTTACCAGCTTATAATCATTATATTTATTAACTTCGTTCAAGCTTTACTTTACTACCACCAATTCCAGCTTCAGCTGCAGTCACAATAAGCTTAACTGGCACCCTATTTTTAATAGATTCGACATGACTTATTATGCCTATAGAAAGCTTATCATTATGTATTCTCTCCAAGGAGTCCATAACAACCTCCAGTAGTTTGTCATCTAAGGTGCCAAAACCTTCATCTAAGAAGAATAATTCTAAAGGGGCAGTGCCCTTTAACTGTATTTGATTAGATAATGCTAATGCTAGTGCTAAAGATGTAACAAAGGTTTCTCCTCCCGATAGAGTGGAGGCATCCCGTTCAGCTCCGCCATTTTTATAGTCCCGAATAAGGAATCTAGCATTTTCGTCAACCTCGAGACCGTAGTTTCCTCTAGTGATTTCTTTTAACCATTTACTAGCCTCTATTGATACATACTTCAACTGATTAGCTGCAACATACTCTACAAACCTTTTGCCCCTAAATAACATTTCTAAATCATCCAAAAGAGAAAGCTTATACTCTAGTTCCTTTTCCTCACTTCTTAGTCTTTTTAATTGAAGTAGCTTTACAGAAATAGTCTTTATCTCTTCTCTAAGCTTTATTTGACTTTCTTCTAGTTCTTTTAGTTTCTCAGTTTCTACATTTTTTCTTTTCTGTATTTCTAACCACGCTTCTTCAGTTAGGGATCGATTATTTATTTTCTTATTTAAGCTTTCAATTGTCCCAGCAAGCCTATCTATTAATTCTTTGTATTCTTCAATTTTATGCTTCAGCTTATCAATATCAGCCTTTGGCATAAAGCTAGACTTAGCATCCTCTATGCCTTCTATAGCTTCCTCAAGGAGCATTCTATCCAGTGATTCCTTATCCTCCTTATTTCTTTTGCTTAATGTAGCTAAATTACTTTGAGTAGTTATCAGATCATTAGTACATTTTGTAAATTGCTCATCAATTTTATTTTTCGTTTCTTCAGCCTTTATATACTCTATCTCAATAGTTTCAATAGTCTTTGCAATACCTCTCACATATCCTTCTAAATCTTCAATACTTCCAACCTTATCCCTTATGCTATTTTCAGTTTCTTCGATCGCTTTAATCTTTTCTGTGTAAGTAGATTTGATTTCAGAAAGTTTATTTTTTAAGTCTCCCTCTTCTTTACTAAGTTTCTCCTTTTCAACTTCCTTATTCTTTAGAGTAATCCTCAAGACTTTAACTTCATCCTCTAAATGAGATCTTGTATCTTCTTTTTTAATAATTTGATTTTTTATTTTTCTGAAATCTTCGATTTCAAGGTCCTTCTTCAAGATCGTCAGTCTTATATCTAAGTCCTTTATTTCCTCTTCAAGCTTTCTTAATTCTTCTTGCAAATTACCTAATGCATCAGTGCTATTAACTAACAAGGTACTCTCTTTACTATACCTAATTTCTATTTCATTTTTTTCATTTGTAATACTAGTTATTTCACCTTCAAATTTAACCCTTTCTTCATTATAGAATTTTAAGGTATCTATAAGTTGTTTTAGCTCACCCTCTAAAACTTCTACTGATGTAGATTTAAAATCCACTCCTAATGCACTAATTTTACCTTCTCTATCCTTAATATTTAATTCATGGTTAATTATATTAGTTTCTAGCCCTGCAACTTCCTTAATTATCTTATCCTTCTCTAACTCCTTTTCTTCTAAATCCTTTCTGTACTGGTCTAAATTAGTGATATCAACAATATTCAGATTTTCTGGGTGATGCTCCAGAGAGCCACACACTGGACACATATCTCCATGTTTCAATTCTGCCCTCAGAGCGTTTGCTAGATTTTCCGACTCAACTTTTTTAATAATTCCCTTTAAAACATTTATTTCTTGATCTAATTTATCTGCTTTCTCTAATAAACTATCTAGCTTAGGCTTAAGCTTGATTATTTCTTCACTACTCTTTTGTAAGTCATCTTTAAGCTCATTAAATTTATTCCAGCTTTCTTTAGCTAAAGCTAGTTTCTCATGTTGAAAGAGTAAAGAGTTCTGATCTCCTGGGCATTCTTTTTCTAGCTTTTCCAAATTTTTAATGCTTTCTTCTAAAGCTACTTCCTTTTCTTTAAGTTTTATTTGTAAGTCTTGACTTTTCTCTTTAGCTACATGGATATTTTTAAGGGTTACCTCAATTTTATTGTTCATTCCATCCCTCTGTTTTGTTAAACTATCATAGCTGTTTAAAAGTAATATACCACTATCAATCTTTTCTTTAAAATCTGCTGGTACCTTTAATTCTTCAATGGCTTTATCCTTTTTAATTATATTGGTATCTAACTCTACAGTTAATTTTACATTTTCACTAATTTTATCCCCTAAATTTTTTAAAGCATCCTCAAGTTTTATAATTTCTTTCTTTAGTCCTTGACTTTCATTAATTAACATATGCATCTTTGTCTTTTCCTTAATTGCTTCATTTCCACGTGCTTCATCAACCTTTAACTTAGGAAGGTCTTTATCCTTTCTGTTTCTAGCAATAGTTAGATCATCATATGCTTTCTTTTTTTTCCCTTCTAATCTGGTTATTTCCTCTTTTAATTCTTCAAGGCGATTAGCTATAGTATTAATTTCCTCTAGGGTTGATTCATAACTATCGATGTAAGGCTTTACTTTAAGAACAGACTCCCCCATCTTAACTCTTTTCTGATATTCTTTAATTTCTCCTTCTTGTGCCTTTAGCTTACTTTGCTCTTGTAATTTCTGTCCTAGTTCCTGCTGCAGTCCCCAAAGCTCTTTAGCCTCGTTGAATTTTTCTCCAATTATATTAAGGTCTTCCTGTTTTTTAATAAGTTCCTGTTTTAACTCTAATAACTCCTTATTTTTTTCTTCTAGAGCTTCCTCCCTTATGTCACCATATCCCTTTAATTCTCCCTGCAGGATATTAAACTTATCCTTCTCAGCTTTAATCTTACTGGCTAATTTAATAGACAATTCATCTCCATACCTTTGAAGATTAAATAGTCTTTCCAGCATGCTTCTTCTATCCTTACCTTCAAGCTTTAGAAACTCGCTAAATTTCCCCTGGGGTAACACTACCGTCCTGGTAAAATCCTCTAGCTCTAATCCAATAATCTCTTGACATTTTTGAGTTACGGGCTTGGCACCCTCCTCTAATACTATATCTTCCTCCTTAGTAATGTCTATTATCTTAGCTGACTTTGTTCTTACATTACCAGTCTTATTGTCCCTTCTAAATATCCGTTCCACTCTGTATCTCTTAGTTTCTTTATGGGAGATTTGAAATTCAAAACTTACGTTTAGGCTATCACAATTTGTATTAATGAAATTTGTACTCTTCCTTGAAACCTCTCCATAGTGGGCTAGAGTAACCCCGTCTAAGATTGTTGATTTACCGCTTCCTGTTGGTCCAAAAATACCAAACAAGCCCTTATCGGTTAGCCTCTCAAAATCAACTTCTTGATTATCCATAAAGCTGTTTAATCCTCTTAATTTAAGCTTTATCGGTTTCATCCTCTTCCCCCTCCTTAATAATGGATAGTAGTAAATCCACTACCTCTTGCTGGGGCTCAACCCCTCTTTCTTTTGAATAAAACTCTTTAAAAACCTCTTCAAAGGATTTTTCTGAAAAACTGTTAACTGTATCAATCTCAGATCCTTCTCCAGTTATCTTTGGACTAATCTCTAAAATGTCATCCTTAGTTGCCTTCATTAATTTTATTTCATCTTCTCTAATGTATCTATCGGTGGTGACCTCAATATAAACCCAACAGTCTTTATCCTTGTTCTCTTCACATTTGTCGATGGCCTCTTCAATACTCTTACATTTCCATATCTCAATGGGTTTGTACACCTTAAATTCAACTTCATTTATATCACATTCACCACAGGACTTAGCATCAATTATATAGCACTTTTTATTGAAGGTAATTTCCTTTTTGCTATAATGGAGAGGCGAGCCAGAATATCTTACCCTTTTATCTGTGCCAGGAACTATTTGTGGCTTATGTATATGGCCTAATGCTATATATTGAGCCCCCTCAGGGAAACAGCTTCCATCTACAATATAGCTTCCTCCGAGCTGAATATTCCTCTCCGATCCTGCCTCTTCACTTCCCATAGCAAATAAATGGCTAACTGCTATATTAATAGTATCATCTCTATATTTTTCACTAAGGCCATTAAATAATAACTTAATCCTATCACTATAGGACTTCAGCCTCTCTTCCTCACTTTCCATGTCACCATACAGAGCTTCATTCAATCTTTTTTCGCTTGGATAGGGCACTGTAAGAATTACAGCCCTTTCCCCTTTTATATCAACTTCTATATATCCCTCTCCTGCTTCAATAATACTGTGTTTGCCGTAATTACCCTTAGAAACAATTGATTTAGGAGTTCCAACCATAATTATCCCATGATCTCTAGCCAAGGGATCTGCTGCAACCAGTCTATCTGGATTATCATGATTACCTGCTATAACCAATGTCAGTCTTTCTCCGTTTGAGGATAGCCTTTTTAGTGTATTATAAAACATAGTTTCTGCCCTTGCGGGAGGATTGGGACTATCATAAACATCCCCTGCTATTATTACTAAATCAACGATATTCTTTTCAACAATTTCAATGAAATCATTTAGAAAAGCCTCTTGCTCATCCATTCGGCTATGACCTTCTAGGTTTTTTCCAAGGTGCCAATCAGAAGTATGAAGTATTCTCATTGCTATTCCCCCTTTATATTACTCAGCTCTTAACTTAATACTAGTATATTATCAAATAAATTACTGCTTGTTTCTTAAGCCTATTTGGTATCTTTTAACTAATCAATCGCCCTCTAAATGCAGTAAAAAAGTAATGTACTGATTATAAAAGAACTAAAAAATAATAGTGTTAATGATAGTTATCCCATGCTTAAACAATTCCTCATTTGATACCAATTTCCTCCAATTTTTCTTCGATGATTTTCGACAGAAGAAAAGCTAGTTATTTGACTAACTAGCTTCAGGTATAATATAACGCTAAGGTAAAATTTTTTTGAATCATCGAGAACCGTCCGGGACCAGTGAA
>NZ_WBZB01000059.1 GCF_009017255.1 Alkaliphilus serpentinus
TCCAAGGGGTTTACCCCCAACCTCCATCAAGTGGCGACTTAACTACTATATCATTTTTAAAAACCTTTGTCAACAACTTTTCGTATTTTTTTAAGAGATATTAAAATATACATTTACATTTACTATTGTATGCTTCTCTTTTTTTTAACTGTCTCGTTGTTGACGACTTTAATACTATACCACCAATCTAGTACTGTGTCAATTGCATATTAATGCACAATTTTTTCCTTTTATTAATCTTTAACTAGTCTCTTACTATCAATCTAGCAATAATAAACCTTTATATTATATTTCTATATTATATTGTCTATTGTTTGACAGTAATATACCTAGAATATATACTTAAATTGATATAATCATAAAAAAAATAAACATTGATTTATACTATATGAAGAGGTGATTATTATGTTAGCTAAGCAGCATATTATAAATATACTGCGAAAAGAGGTTGTTCCAGCCTTAGGATGTACAGAACCTATTGCTGTTGCCCTTGCCTCCGCCACCGCAAAAGGATCTGTAGGTGGGGTGGTGCAGAAAATAACACTACGGGTTAGTCCTAACATTTATAAAAATGGAATGTCTGTAGGTATCCCTAGCGTTAATAGGTTAGGTTTAGATATTGCTGCTGCTTTAGGAGCAATAGGTGGTGACCCTTCATTAAAACTAGAGGTTTTATCATCTATTGATGCCACTGCCAAAGAGAAGGCTGAAGCTCTACTTGATGAAGGGAAAGTTTCTACCTCTATAGATAATAATCATGGTAACTTATATGTTTATGCTGAAGTTTATACAGATAAAGGCATTGGAAAGTGTGAAATAAAGAATAGTCATTCAGAGGTTTGCTATATTGAGGGAAATGGTCATGTAATATTGTCTAAAGAAGCTAAACCAGAAGACAGCTATGAAGAAATGAAATTATTACAACAAGCCTCTATAGAAGAAATTGTAAAAGTAATTGAGGGAACTCCCTTTGAGGATATAAAGTTTATGCTTGAAGGAGCAAGGATGAATACACACATTGCTGATGTTGGTCTAGAAAAGGAATTGGGTTTGGCAATAGGGGCAAGTCTATTAAAGGGAATGAAAAAAGGCATTTTAACCAATGACTTATATCATCAAACCGTATGTTTGACAGCTTCTGGTGCCGATGCAAGGATGTCGGGATATCAACTACCTGTAATGAGCAGTGCTGGTAGCGGAAATCATGGTTTAACTGCTATTTTACCAATAGTAGCTGTTGCTAGATACTTAAGTTCAGAGGATGAAAAGTTAGCTAAAGCATTGGCCATTAGCCATATTATAACAGCTTATATTAAATCCTATACAGGTAAGCTTACAGCCCTATGTGGGTGTGCAGTAGCTGCTGCAACTGGGGCAAGCGCTTCTATAGTTTGGTTAATGGAGGGTACCTACCACCAAATAGGCGGAAGCATCAAAAATATGGTTGCAGATGTAACAGGAGTTATATGCGATGGTGCTAAAATAGGCTGCTCTCTTAAACTATCAACTGCTGCAGGGGTTGCCGTTAAGTCAGCTTACCTTGCCTTAGAAAATATTATAGTACCAGCTGATAATGGAATTGTTGCCGAAACAGTGGAACAAACCATAAAAAATATGGGCAGGATTGGTACTCCAGGAATGGTTGAAACAGATAAAGAGATTTTAGATGTAATGATGGAAAAGAATCGATTCAAGATTTCAAGCGAAATATGCTAAAAATACCCCGTAGATAAAAATTCTACGGGGTTTTAAATATATTATAATAAAGGATGCTGATCTAGGGCCTTTAATCTATTCCATCTTCTATCTACCTCATTTTGAATACTATCAAGCTCTTCTTTATGATCATCTGTTAGCAGATGCTTTGTAATTCCCATTCTATCAAAGAATTTGGAAATTGGCATCTTCTTTTGAGATTTTTCAGGATCGTAGGTAATGGTTGTAATTCCATGATATATTTCAAACAATGGGAAATAACAGCTTTCCACAGCTCTGCCAATAACACTCCTTTGCTCTTCTGGGGGGCTCTTCCAATTTAAAGGACAAGCAGATATTGCCTTTACATAAGCCAGCCCTTCATTTTGGGCTACGTATTGAGCCTTAGCAGCTTTCTTTACATAATCTACAGGATGAGATTCTGCAACAGTTGCTATATAAGGTATATGGGTTCCAGCCATTATCATGGGTGTATCCTTATGAAAGGTGCTTCTTCCACCTTTTTTCTGGAATGTACTTTTTCCTGCAAAGGCAGGGCCAACTATTGAAGTTTTACTCTCTGCTAAATGAGGTGTGGTGTAAGATAGTTGATATCCAGTATTCATATATCCACCGTTATCATATTCAAAAATAATCATATTATGGTTTCTTAAAGCAGTTCCGATTGCTGGTCCCATTCCTATATCCATGCCCCCATCACCACTAACCATAACAAAAGTAATCTCGGTATCCTGATCTATTTCTCCTCTTCGTTTTCTTTCATGGAACATTTCAACAACACCACTAAGAGTAGCAGATCCATTTTGAAAAAGATTATGAATATAGGTTGTTCTATATGAAGTGTAAGGATATCCAGTAGTTACAACCATACCACATCCAGTATGAAATAGAAATACAACATATCCCTTTAAACCCTTTGTAAATAAGTTGAGATTTGGGAAAATCCCACATCCGGGACAAGCTTGATGACCAGGTGCTACCCTTTTAGGCATCTCAGTTAAGTTTCTTGTGTTTACTCCCTTTATAACAAGCTTTTGACTCTTTTCATCCTTTTCAACCGTTATACCATTATCATAATAATGACTTTCCACACTTTCAATATGTTTTTTAGGTTCATAATGCTTATTTCCTTCATATCCACCAATATAATCGAAGGCCTTCTCAATTCTTCCATCTTTAGAGGTTTTATAAGCTTCATTCAGTAGTTGTAGAGCATCATCTACATAAAATTCTTTACCTCCAAGACCATAAATTCGACTAAATACTAAGGTTTTGTTTTCTAAATCATCCTTTAATGTTGCCCTTATTTCTATGCTCATATTTCCTGCTTGGGCCCCATAACTTTCCTGTCTATCTGCTACACAAAGAGCCTTCACATTTTTAAAAATGTCTTGGATTTCTTTTTTAGGCCATGGACGCAGAAGGTTTGTAGATACGATTCCTACTTTTTTACCTTCTTTTCTTAATATATCTACTGCCTCCATCGCTGTATCGAAAGAAGAATTTAACAGAAATAATGCAGCCTCTGCATCTTCCATTTTATAAGTTTCAAGAATATTATAGTATCTGCCTGTTAATCGACCATATTCATTCATAACCTTGGGAACAGCTTCATATGCCCTCTCCATTGCCTTGCTTAATTGTATTTTATTATTGATTAAATCTGGTTCGTTCATATAAGGACCAAAGGTAGCTGGATTTTTTGGATCTATTGCTGTATAGGGTGGTTTGTATTCCCCTAAAAATTCTGCTATATTAGACTGGTCTTTAAAGATATAATTTTTTCTTTTTTGATGACTAGTAAAGAATCCATCAAAAGCCACCATAACTGGTAACATTACATCCTGCTCTTCAGCGATTTTCGTTCCAATAATATTAAAATCATATACCCTCTGAGGATCCTTTGCCATTAGAATAATCCACCCTGTGTTTAAGGTGTACATTATATCGCTATGATCTCCTTTAATATCTAAAGGACCTGAAACTGTTCTTGTAACAATATTTAATAGCATAGGTGTTCTAGTGCCTGACTGTACGGGTAACTGCTCTAATGCATATAGTAATCCATTGGCCGAAGTAGCATTCACAACCCTTCCCCCTGCCAAAGCTGCTCCATAGCATATACCAGCTGCTCCATGCTCCCCATCTGCAGGAATAAGTACTATATCATGTAAGCCCTCTGCTTTTCTAACACTAAGCTCTTCTGATATGCCTGTAGAGGGGGTTATTGGAAAGTACCCCATAACATGAAAGTCCATGTGGGAAGCAGCTAATGCTGCCATTTCATTTCCGTTTTTAAATACCGTTTCTTGCTCTCTCATAAACTCCCTCCTCTATAGCCTTACTGATATTTTTTCTATTTCGTGTTCAGCTTCCAACTCTTCTGTCAAAGCTTCCACAGGGCATACATCCACACATCTTAAGCAGCCTTTACAATATTGATAGTCTAAGCCCTGATTAAACATTTGCACTTTATTAGTTTTTTCATCTTCCTTTGGTATAAATTTAAAGCAATAGTCTGGGCAAGTTGTTTCGCACATGCCGCAATGGATGCATTTATCATAATGAAACAGTGGTATTTTTCCTTGTCTACTAGATTGGTTATTTTTTATAACGCTACTTCCTGCTTCAATTACAACTCCGCCGATAGGGGCATTAAGATATCCCCATTGACTAGTTGATTCTTTAAAGGGTATAAAAGGAAATCTTCCGTCTTCGTCAAAGTCTGCAATTTCAACTTGCTGATATCCAGCCTCAAAGCCCCTTAAATTTGCCTTTAATTGATTTTCATATTTTTTACCTAAAGTTTCTCTAATAGCTTCCTTCATTGCATCTTTATCCATGAATTCCATCGCCCTAGTTATAGCACCTATCATAACTGAATTCATTCTTACTTTTTCTTCATATGCTATTTTTATGGCATCGACTGTAATAACTCGTCCGCCAACTAACCTTAAATATTCTCTAGCTGTATGAGGATTTTTATCCGTATTTATTACTATGATGGAATCTGGTTTAACACCCGCCATTATAGGTAATCTTGCTACTAGGTTTTCATGAAATACACCTAGTATATGGGGTTCAACTACAGGACTATTTATTCTTACCGGACGATCAGCATCGCAATATCTAATAAAAGAACTAACCGGTGTTCCTTTTTTTTCCGATCCATAACTGGCAAAATTAGATCCATTAAAACCCATACCTACGACTCCAGCTTCAGCTATAATTTTCCCTGCAACATTAGCTCCTAATCCGCCAATGCTCTCCAACCGGATCTCAAAAAATCCAAATTGGTTAACTTTGGGTAATTTAACCTTCTGCATAATTTACCTCCTTACATCTCTTTAGCTTCTTATATCTTTCCTTTAATTCAATTTATTTATGTACTTCATTAAATAGTTACCCTCTTCTGTAGAGCATTGTAAAATCTCTATTTTTTCAGTTTCAAAATTCTTTAAATAGGCAGTAAAAGAATCTATATCTTCGTCAATCTCATAATAAACACATCTAAATCCCACCTTATATAATTTTTGAAAATCATTTAATACCTCTATATTTTCATCATTCTGCATACCATCTAATCCTTTCCTAGAAGCTATATTCTTAATATAAAACTATAATTTTCAATTAGCTTCTATATTATTCCTTAATCCTTAATCCTTAATCCTTTATAATTCCAAGAAACAAAATTATAATTGACATTTTTTTCTATTTATAATATAATATAGTAACAAAATTTAATAAGGTATACATTTTGTACGCTGAATTCTCATATGAAGCGGGGGAACCAATTTTTTGGGGTGAATCCTTTATGGTAGGGTCAACTCTTTCGATCCGAATCCGTCAGCTAACCTCGTAAGCGTTGAAAGAGGAGGATGATAGCATGTTTTTGTTGAAATATATGCTATGGTCTTTTTAAAGGCAATTAGTCATTATATTATTTTTGTTATCTCTTCCTCTTATTATTTTCTTTTATTTTATGAAGCGAATATTTAAGAAGGAGGATTTTTTATGGATTTAGCCAATTTGAACTCTAAAAGTAACGATGCCTTATTGCCACCCTTGTCAGAAAAAGTTAAAGTTAGAAGGGCCACACCAAAAGACTTACATGATATCTACCAAATTGCTTGTTCTGTTGGGAAAAGTAGGAAGGATTCTAAACAAGGTTTCTTAGTTGATGATTACTCCTCTAACCCTAAGTTCTATCAGAAATATATCTTAGAAAAAATATTTGAACTAAATCATTTTTATGTAGCAGAGTATTACGGAAAACTTCTTGGATTCTTGATGGCTTATACTAAAGATCAATGGTTAAAATATAATGAAAACTGGCTAGAGGACATATATTGGCATCCAGAATTTAATTTAACCAAAATAAACAGTTTTGTTTTAGTTGATAAAACTGCCATACTCTCCCATCTAACTGGTCAGGGAATAGGCAGTAAGCTTTATCAATATTTAACTAATAATCTTTATGAGGATGGAATAATGAATATCTTGGCAGAAACAGTAATAAGCCCACAACCAAATTTGGCTTCATTAGCATTTCGAGATAAACAGAAATATAAATTGGTGGGAATTCGCTATGAGGATTACAATAATCAAATACTAACTGACTTAATATACCATAAATCAGTATAATGAAATAAATAGCTTCTATTTATATAAAATAGAAGCTATTATTATGGTTATTTTGCCTATTTTATGATATATATTAATTATACATATATTTTAAGGGGGTACTTGTAATGTTTCGTTCTAGATGGATCTTTGGTATATTAATAATTATTTTAGGAGTAACTTTTTTATTGAACAATTTAGATATTACAAATTTTGATGTTTCTCAATTAATATCTATCTACTGGCCAGTCATACTTATTCTAATAGGTTTAAACCTGGTTACTAATATAGATAGTAAAGGTGAAATTGTTTCTGGTATTATTATTGCTTTTTTAGGTGTGGTGTTTTTAGGTCGAAATACAGGCTTATTCGATATAGATCTATCAATATTCTGGAAGCTATTCTGGCCAAGTATTATTATTATTGCAGGTATTTCTCTTATGACAGGCAAGCATAATGTTGGCAAAAGCAATTTTGCAATCCTTGGGGGTATTGAAAAAAAGAGAGAGCCTTGGGCTTTGGAAAGTGGTTCTTATACTGCCTTCATGGGGGGAGTTGAATTAGACTTAACTATAGCCGATATTCCAGAAGGAGAAACTATTTTAGATTTAACAGCTATTATGGGTGGTATAGATATCATTGTTCCTAGAGATATAACTGTTCATTGTCAAGGTACTGTTATTCTAGGAGGTCTTGAGTTATTGGATAAATCTACTGGTGGCATAATTTCATCCACTAAAGCAGAACGAGTTCTAGATGGTCCCACTAATAAAACGATAAAAATTTATAGCAGAGCTATCATGGGTGGCATTGATGTTAAAAGTCGATAATTAATTTAAGGAATTAAAAAACCCTTTCTTATGCATTATAGGAAAGGGTTTTTTATACTTTACATTTTGATTCTTTTTCCATTGTTTCTAAAACCTTAATAAATAAGTCCAATGTTTCTTTTCTTTCTTCTTCGTTATTACTATTTGTTTTATATACATTATATGTTGTTTTACTCTGCTTTTTCATTTTATAAGCTTCTAAATCTATAATTTTACCCTTCATAAAATTCACTTCCTATAATGAGATTTACTCTTTATATAAATTTCTACCTTCTTTTAAAAAATCCTTCTTTTATTTGGATAATTTATAAGTAGATAACCAAAATCTATAATTTTGTGTTAGTCAATTAGTTATAAGTAGACGACAGAAATTTTGATTTTGTGTCGGTCACTTGGTTAGCCGAGGGAGTTCCGTTTCCTTTGTATATCAATTTATGGAATGAACTAAGGCTAACACCTTATTCTTAGCTATCTATATTTTTTTCAAAAAATAAAAAAATCATGCCGCAATGTCCTACTCTCCCAGGACCCTGCGGTCCAAGTACCATCGGCGCTGAAGAGCTTAACTACTGTGTTCGAGATGGGAACAGGTGTGGCCTCTTCGCTATTCTTACGGCATGATTTTTATTAAATTGAGAGATCATTCCCTCAAAACTACACAATGCAAGCTAAGATAGTTAATAGTTAATAACTAATAGTTAGTAGTTTTAAAGACTTTATTCTTTTTAATTTT
>NZ_WBZB01000006.1 GCF_009017255.1 Alkaliphilus serpentinus
TAACGCATGAAATGCTTTTGTTGTTTATTACTTAAGCTATGCAATTGTATATCGTCAATTAAAATATTTTATTTCTTGATTGAATACTTCAAGGAAATCCCTCTACTTTAATTATGCATTTGCACTTTCATGGACATCTTCTATATCATAGCCCTTTAACGCTATAACCATTAGTGCTCCACAAAGAACCAAGATTCCCCCAGTCAACTGTAAAAAAGTAAGCTTTTCCTTAAATAGAGTTAATGAAAACCCCGCAGCAAATACAGGTTCAAACATACTGATGATTGTTGCCTTTGTTGGTCCTAGTATTTCCACTCCCCTTAAGAAGAATAGAATTGCTAATATGGTACAAATAAAGATTAAACCCAACAAGGGAGGAATAACTGTCTTGTTTAGTTTAAAGATTAGGTCCCTTTGAAATAATCCAATTATAAGCATTCCAAAGGAGGCAAAAACTGATATATAGGCTGTAGCCACAATAGATTGTACCGCTTTGACTACCCTACTGCTTACAAAAATGTAGAGTGAATAGGAAATAGCAGAAGCAATAGCCAAGGTGATTCCTAAGCTACTTAATCTTGTCGCAAAGGAATCTCCTAATATTAATGCTAATCCTATAAAGGCAATAAGCATAGCAATAACCATCTTTAATGTGACTCTTTCTTTATTAAAGATAGCTGAAAGAATTGCCACCATCATAGGGTGGGTATACATTAACAAAACCGTTAGAGATATATGGATATATTTTATAGAAGAAAAATAGAATATGGAGGTTGCAGAATAGAAAACCCCACCCAATAAAAACAAATTCCATAAATCCTTATAACTTACCCTCCAGTTTATCTTAGAAATCTTTAAGTAGATAAATAAAAGCAGTCCTGCCATTATAAATCGAAGACTCAATAGTGCTGGAGCACTTATGCCACCTCCATAGGCGAACTTTGCAAATATGGGCATTACCCCAAAGGCCATGGCTGAAAAAATGATAAAGCATAATCCCTTATGATAGTTTTTTATGGCAATCACCCCACTTTAATTTCATTACAAGGGATTTATATAATTAAATAAATCTTTATTTTATGTTGCATAGATAGCAAAGATTGCAGTAGGTATAAAAATTACTCTATTCATCATTATTATTACTCATCCCATATATTAATTGAATGAAACCTTCAAAATCTTCTAAATGGTTCTCTACTACTTTTTGTAATATTTCTAAATTTAGTTTTTGGTAATTATGTACTGCAATATATCTAAAACCGATCATTGGCTTTATTTTGGCTAGCATCATATCATCAATTATACAATTTTTATGCAAGGCTTCAAATGCATCTCTACTATTTTGGGGTATTCCAAGCCTTTTTTTTGCAACCAAGAACATTGCAATATCAATTGTTGCTTCTACTGCCCTTTGAATATTTAAAACAATGGAATCCTGTTTAGTATAATCCTTTAAGGTATCTGGATTATTATTATAAACTTCTCTTACCCTTTCGAGACAATTTTCTATGATACTGATCTTATTGAGCAATACATCATTAACCATATACTTTTTCATTCCTTTCAAGGACATCTAATACTACTTTTCGCTCCTCATTAAGCTTTATATAATCCTTTAATATACGAATATTATAATTGTCCATCTTTAATTGATCTTCGCAGAACAGAACTTCTCTTGTTCCCATAATTTGTGCAGCAAAAACTGTACTAATATCCTTAAGATGTACAATTTGGACATCTCTTTTCACTTCATAAGCAAGGTTATTAGCCGCTAAGAAAAGCTTATATTGACTAATTATTTCATCGGTGTATATCGCTAGATCAATGTCACTATCATCACGTCCTTTACCCGAAGCAAAGGAGCCAAAGAGATAAATAAACTTTGGATTGAGTTCTTTACGTAAAAAATCTATAATTCTTTCTTTTACTTTAACAGATAGATGCATTGTTGACACCCCATAATAAGATTTAAAATTATTGAATGTAAAAATAGTTTTTAAATATTTATTATCCTATTTCAAGTATACACAATATTTTCTACTTAAATCAATGTTTTATGATTGAATACATTTACCAAATTAAATAATTAAAAAAATCCTTAAGCTAACCTTAAAATCCCCCATTTAATAGGAAAAAAGAGAGCTTTCCTATTAAACAAGAAAAGTCGGCCATCGAAACGTATACAGAAATACGTAAGAATACCGACTCTTTTGATGTAACGAAGTAGATGGTAGTTTTTCATCAGTCTACCTTCTTTGACTAAGTCCAGCCACTAAATTGGCTAAAAACTTCTCCTTTTTTAAATCAACAGCTTGGTGAATACATAGCTCATGACAGCACATGCATTCTATGCAGATAGGATAATCAATTTTCTTGGTAGCCTTATCGATGGCTTCCACTGGGCAGCTTTCTACACATAGATTGCAATCCTTACATTTTTTCAGGTTAACCTTGGGTCGGGTCTCAAAGAAATCTATAACCTTAATCAAGGCATTATAATTTCTTCTTTTATTACTTCTAAACCTCTTTGGAAGCTTAAAATTCTCCAATTTAGGGATGGTAGTATAATCTCCCTCTATGGTGATGTTTTCTAAGCTACCTTCCCCTACTCCCCTTTTTATTGACGCTTTTAATATTGGAACATCCTCCATCTCTATTCCAAGCATTTTAATCGCTACAGCATCTAGAGCTAAGGGGTCTTTACTAATTAAAATTTTACCTCCTCTATAAGCACTACCTGCCGTTGGGCCTTCCCCCTCCATGGCAATAATACCATCCATTATATGTAGGTGAAGCTTTGAAGCCTGGTGGATATCTGCAAGTATTTCTCCGAAATCCTCTGGATTAGGAGCCATTTTATGATACTTGGCCTTTCTTAAGCCTGGAATACATCCAAAAACATTTTTAACAGCTCCTGTGTATATTCCAGCCGAGTGGGTCTTCAGCTTAGGAAGGTTTATTACAACATCGGCATCAAAAATAGGCTTTGCCAAATACATCTTTTCTTGAAACTTGCCCTTAGGCTGTACCTCCACAACCCCTTCACTGTCAAAATTCTTGATGATTGCTCCTTCTTCCTCTGCTACCCTTTCATAGCCACTTACCTTAAAGCTTTGAGCAGTAGGAGCAATACCTGCAATGGCACCACCAGAGCTATCCCCTATCCATACTATACAGCCCTTTCCCTTCAGGATCCTCACCATAGCTCTAAGAAACTCACTATGGGTAATCGCTGCCGAATCTGAGGATTTAGGCCCTATTAGATTAGGCTTTAGTAAAACGATATCCCCTGGACCAACAAATTGATTCCAGCCTCCTAGTTTTTCCATTCCATTGTTGAGCTTCTCTATTAAATTTTCTAGATCATAATTCTTGCACCCTTGAATGATTACCTTACTCACTTGAATCCTACTCCTTTATGTAAAATACCTTCTATGGTTATTTTAATCTATTTTCAATAATAATCAAAATTGTAGAATATTAAACGGGATTTATTATAGTCTCTTAATCTAGAATATTTAATTTTACTATTTCTATTTTTTGAACTTTTGTCTCTGAATCAATTGCAATATTATTTTGATATCTTCCACCCTCCATTGCAAAATGTAGTATTAGTATAAATTCATTATCTACTATATACCAGCCTACTAAATCTTTGTTAGTATGGGGGCTAGTAAATTTTTTATATAAGCCGTCACAATTGGAGATGGCATCAAATGCTAGGTCACCAATTTGTACCCCTAAATTAGATGAGTACTTAGGATTTTGATATATTATTCCAGAAACGAATATAGGATCGAGAGTAATCTGTGTGCCATCTTGGTATTTCCAATATATATGCGTATATTTCCCATGAGCATCATCTATTCCGATAGATTCCGTATAATTTTCACCCCAAATTTTAACTACTTTAGATATATCATCACCAAGATTTAAACCATTTACTTTAATTTTGCTAATATTTGAGTTCGAAAAATTCTCAAGCTGATTAATTAAAAAATATTGGTACCTGTCATTGAGAGCCTCATAAGCTCTATATTTATAATTTTGTTCCATAAATTCTTCATCTAATTTATTGTATCTTTCTTCTATTGATATGATTTTACTTTGTAATGACGCTAACTCACTATCCAATGAACTATTTTCAACTTCATAGTCCGATAGTAGGCTGGTTATCATTTTCATTCGGTAAAAGTGGTATACAGTTACAAATATTAAAAAGCACAATACTAGAACTAAAATCTTTTTTATATTCATTATTGAAGCTCCTTTTACTAAAGAGTTCTTATTCTCAGCTAAACCTGTTTTTTGAATTTGTTCTATTTACAATAATAATCAAAATTGTAAAGTATTAAAGGGATTTTCTTGTTATTTTATTAACTAAATTAGATATAAAGTCTGTTGTTTCTTCCTCTATTTGTGGCACAATAAATATGGCAGATATATTATCTGTTGCCCCCCTACATTTAACCATTTCAAATAAAGCTCTAATACTTTCTTGTACCTCTTCTTCCTCTTTAAATCTACCCTTAAGCTTTTCTAATATCTCTTTATCCTTTAAAAGGGAGTAGAATCCATCGCTACACATTAAAAATCTAGTGTCATCAGTCACTTTCCCCCTATGACAAAAGGGGGAAAAGTTAGCATTTGCTCCAAGACATTGGGTTAACATGTTTCTTTTAGGGTGTTTTTTTGCCTCTTCTGTTGTTAAATTCCCCTTTCTTACTTCCTCTCCAACCCACGAATGGTCTAAGGTTAGTTGTGATAGGTCCTTGTCTATCTGATAAATTCTACTATCACCTATATGACAAATAATATAATTGCTTCTATAGATAAGGAGAGCTGATAAGGTTGTACCTACTCTATTCCCAATTTTATTTCCGTAGCTAATAATATTCTCATTGATTCCTTCAAATAACCGTTGAAACTCTAAGTTTAGAAGATAAAAATCATCCTTTATTACAGGTAAAAACCTGATAAAATCTTTATTCCACCACTCTTTAAAGCTTTCAACAGCAATGCTACTGGCTACATCGCCTGCAGTTAGTCCACCCATGCCATCTGCAATTACGAAAAGACCAAAATCCCCCTCATCCTCCTCACCAATCTTGACAAGTATTCTATCTTGATTTATATTTTTAACCAAACCTCTATCACATAAAGCTCCTATTAAATAGCTTTTCTTTGTCATTTCATACTCCTTCTTTGATATAAATTAGGATAGTATTAGTGATTAATCTTGTCTGAAAAGAAACTCTCTGTCGGCAAATTTAACATAAGTACCATCCTCCAACAAATATTCTTTGTTACTATCAATTCTATTACCGTTTACAAAGGTACCGTTTTTGGAGTTTAAATCCTTGATATAATATCTTCCTTCAACCCTAGAAATCTCTGCATGGATTCGACTAATGGATTTATACATTAAAAGATAATCAACTTGATCCTTCAGCTTCCCTATTATAAAGGATGATTTTGAAATTACAATTTTTTCTATAGTTCCATCCTTCACTGCTGTTAAGTAAGGGTTGGTATAACTATCTGCATCAATAATCATGGTATCATTACTTAGAGAATCAATAATCACATCCGTCGAATCATTTATTCCTTCCATTAATAACCGACTATTTATAGAGGGTTGACTTAGGATTTCTTTTTTGTTCATGTTATAGTTCAAGAACCTTGACTTCTTTTTTTCCTCTTTTTCTGCTTTTGCAATTTTTTTTTCTACTCTTTTCTCCTTAGTTAGGATCCTAGCGAAAAAAAAGTATTCAGCAGTAGCAATCAAAATTACTATACCCAACAGGGTGGTGATTTCAAAGGTTTCAGCCTTAAAAACACCCATCTCAATACCGATTATAAGCCCCATCACCATGATGAGTAATTGATATAATACTACTATAAGCTTATATTTCAAAGGAAATACTTTTTTACTATATAATCCTTCTAGACAGTTTTCAGGGGTTTTAGCCTTATAGCTTTGATTGCCCTCCTCATCCTTTATACAAATGCTATCAGAATGAGTATTTTTTAATCTAATCTCTTCTTTATCCTTTTGAGATGTTGAATTAAAGCTTCTACTCCAGCTATTATTCTGTAATTCTATGATTAATTTATTAAACTCCTTTACATTAAAATCTTCATCATTTACAGCCATAAGAACTCTATGGATAATATGATCCTCTAAATTTTCAGTTGGATTAATATGGGCTATTAATAGATTTACTAAGGTTTTAATAGGATTTTGAAGATTATAATCCAATAATGTAATTGGTAGATACACAAAATAAATTTGATAATCTTCCGGATTTACATAGATGTATTCTGCATCTATAAGAAAGGCTTTATCGGATAAAAAATAATTACTAGATTCCAAAATTCCCTTTGACATTCCTTCTAAAACTCTTAAAAATTCATCCCTCGTCAGTTTTTTTCTTTTTAAGGCCTGAGAAAGATTTTGTTTAGATGTTACATTGTAATATAAAAAGGTTTCATTATTCTTCACTCTAGTATGTATGGGAAGTATTGATGGAATAAGATTATTACTAATCATCTCAACTTGATGACTGATGATTTTCTCCATACGATCTACCTTTAAGACTAAATAACTAGTTGTAGCATCCCTTTCATAGGTAAAGAATGATTGATCAATTTGATTATATGCCACATTTGTCCCCCCTAAAAATAAAGATTTATCAATGAACTATACAAAATTAAATATTATAAAGGATAATAAAACAAAGGGAGCAAAGGGTATTGTACTCTTTCGATTTTTAATCTTAAAAGTTAATAGAATTAAACCAAAAATACCACAGATAAAGGTGGCAGTTAAAATCACTACTAAAGCACCCATCATTCCCATATACAGTCCAATTAAGGCAGTTAGCTTAGCATCTCCCAAACCTATTGCGCCTTTTGAAATTACTGAAAATATGGCAATCAGTCCTCCTCCAATAACCCCAGTAGCTAAATGGTCAAGTAAATAAATATTGTTGATAAAAGGAATCAGGATGAACCCTATAATCATTCCAACAATAATTAATAGGTCTGGAATAATTTTACTTCTATAGTCTTCTATTGATATCGCCGTTAACGTTGCAAACAATAAGGCCATAAATAAAAATTTTATGGTGTAGCCATAAGTTTTATATAACCATTGGTAAGCTATCATTATGAATGATAGTAGAAATAAAAATAGAAAAGTCTCCCTTCGTGTAAGGCTTTGTTCTTTGAAGATATGAATATTTAAGCTACAGATATTCATTAAAATGCCTACAATAAGACTTAGAAAAATAATCATTATTTGCTGCATTGTAATCCTCCCTTTGGCAAGTTAGTTTCCCTTTTTTCTTTTAATAACTGTAATAATTAGCTCAATATTCTTTTCTTTAGCATATTCCTTAGCATTATACACTGACTGCAGCTGTTCTTCCGATAATTGAGAATCTGGTATAACAAAGTTGAGCTTCTTTGAATCATAGTAAAATACACCATCTGAGTTCTCATCTTCATCCTTTGTCTTAGGTTTTATTTCTACTTTCTCACCATCTATGTTTACAGTCGCTTCAATAAAATTAGCCATATCCTCTATATCCTTTTTAATACGATCATATAATGCCGAAGCAATGTAACTATTATCGGTGGTTCTACAGCTTGTTATGCTAACTACTTGATTACTGTCCATTTTATCTATTAGCTTAATATTAAAAAGATTAGGGTCACCCAATAAATTATTTATGATTTCTGCTCTATCGAAGTTTGGTAAATCCCATATATCCATATCAATATTAATGATTTCATCAACTATTTCCTTTTGAACCTGCAGTTCCTGCGGGAATTCTTCAGATAACAATTCTGAATTTTTACCCGCCATCCATGCCCTTACAGTGACCCGCTGAAGGATGTTAAAGTCATCCACAATCTTTATGGGAAAGGGAATATCCAACTTATAGGTAACCACAAGATCTATAATCCCATCAGTATAATTCTCCTTAACAAAGTATCTTGATTTACTAAAATCCAACTCTTTAATATTCAATTCCTTTAATCTTTCCTCTAAGCTTTGGTCATCAGAGTCTAATATGTGCTTTCTCATGAGAGTTTTTGCTACTGCATTCCCCAATGCTGTCTTAAGCTGGTTAAAAAGCTGCTGCCCTATGATGCTTCCAGCAGAAATCATTTTACTTTGGGGATCTTCAATCACAGAATCAATTACCTCCATGAATTTTTCAGCCTGACTGGCAGTAGACTCTATCAGTATTTCTACATTCACTATTACTTCTTTAATTTCTTCAATTGCACCTAAAATATCACCATTTTCAATATGATCCTTAACTTCATTGAATCCAGAAAAAGTATTATTTGAGCCTATGGCAGCATTATTGATGATATTACTATAAGCTTCTGTTAGCCTATTGATGTCTTCCTTAGCCCCTTCAGCGTTAGAGTCTAAACCTTCTCCGATGGATTCTTCAATATCTGCCAACCCTGAAACATGGTATATATAGCTATTTGATGCTATTTCATGGGCTGTTTCCGTTATGGCATGCTGAACAATACTATGGACATATGCCACTTTAATAAGTAGGGCCAGTGTCATAATAACACAAATAAATATTGGAAGTACCAAAGCAGCTTCTACAGTTAATGAACCCTTTTCATTTCTTAAAGATCTCATATTATCTCCTCTAATAACCTTTATAGATCACAACAGGTTTCAGCTTGTGTCGGTTCTCATTAAAATCTAAGGATTTTGCCATGAAGGGTCGGGTAAGGAAAAGATATTTAATCGAAGCCTCCGTTTTCAATTCAATAACACTATATAATTCCTTTAGGTTTGTATTCATATTAACTTGTATCAGATCTTGAATTCTTTTCACCTTTTTCTCATTACCTCTAAATAACAAAAATAACCTCAAATAATCATGGTATGAAAAGCTTAATATGCTTAGCTTATAATCACTTCCACCCTTATCAGAAACAATGTTATTTTCTTTAAATATCTCATCTACCTTATTCTGAATAGCCTCTGTACCTTCACTGGCAAGGGCCTCCATCTCTTCCTTTAGATGAGCTTTAAAGCCCTCTATCTGATGGGACAATTCTTCTTTCACCTGTTGTCTAATGGAATGAATTTTTTCAAAGCTTTTATCCGCTTCATTAGATAATAACTCACCTACCTTTTGATAAATAGCCTTCTGGATGTCATTATTTAATTTTTTTTCAATCTTTTCATCCAGCTCTGTTGCTTCATGAACTGCCAAGGTAACAGCATCATCAATCCAACCGTCTATTTTATCATCTACATAATCATGGGTCTGATCTATTAAACCATGGACACCATCAATAGCATAATCCGTAGTTCTTTTAACACCCTCTCTAACAGCATTGTCTATTGCATTTCTTAAATCTAGCTTCCATTCATTTTTCATTTTAAAAAAGGGAACCCTTTCCCCCTTCATTAAATCTTCTAGATCTAGGATGGATTCAGCCATTGCCCATCCACACAAAATCAGGGTTTTAGCTATTGGCATCCCTGCACCAAAGGTCCACCAGCCAGCCACTGCCGTTGCCACAGCTGAGGCAGTGGCAAGCTTATCACTATTGGCATATAGATGCAATAAATTTAAACCAAATCTATAGAGAAGGATCTCCCCCTTTGTAAGGGATAAATTAGTATTTTGAGAATCCCTTCCCTGCAAAAGATATTCTACTTCATAACTGAAGTAACTGTCTCTATGATATTTGCTAAAGACCTCTGGTCTTAAGAGTGGGTCTGTTTTTTTATTATTACTGCTATGTCTTACTGCATTATTAAAGGTGCCAAGGGCATATTCGTTTATGTAGATATTGTCCATTGCCTGAAGACTCATCCTTTTGGGTAATTCAGTCATAAAATCCAGTGCCTCCATTAGAAATTCCGTTCTAGTAGCTTTAGAGGTAAAGTCTGGAGTACCTAATTTATCAGAATCTAACTCTTGGCTTTTGGAGGGTAAATCTAAGGCAATAGCTCCCCCATCGGATAATAGAATATCCATCACCTCTTCATCTTCTTGAATTTTAATCTTCTTGCTAACTTCCTTCCTATTGTCATAGCTTTTGTATTCATCAAGGTTTTCAGCTAGTTCAAACTGAATAGCATAATTTATTTTATAGCTTTCATAATTCCTCATAGTAGATGTGATGCTGGATGTTAAATCGTAGTAGTTAATAAAGGATAGCTCCGATATTGACATGCTAAAAATATTTGAGGGTTGAATTATCTCAATTAAAGACTTGAAATCCCCAAGAATTCTTACCTTTTCATCTAATTTACTTTTTATGTGGGAAATACGATCTTTGCCATCGTTATCTTGACTATAAAGTTTCTGATAGCTTTTACCTTCCTCTTTAACTTTACTTTTTATATCCTCAATAACATCTGTTGCATTTTGAACCTTCCCTAATAATTCTTCATTGCTTTCTTTAACATTCTCTAGCTTTACCAAGAGTTTATCAGCCGTAACCTTAGATTTTTTACAAACTTCTATATATTGATTAAGAGTTAAAAATATTTCATCATATTGCTGCTGGATGGTTTCTTTGTTTTCTATAATACGAGCCCTAATATTCTCCAACTCATCTTGAAGGTTTTGATACTGGTCTTCTAAAGCCCTTAATGAGGAATCCTCCTCTTCATCTGAGTTTCCCCCATCTAACTCTTGTTTCTGACGTCTTTCTATTTCTTTATTGATATCCTTTAGCAGCTTATCAAGTTTCTCTTCCTTCTCCTTCTCTCTAGTTAAGTTATTTTCTAACTCCTTAATAGTATTAAAATAATCGTAGAAAGCATTGTCACCCAATCTAGGATCTTGATTGAAATTTTTAATATAATAATCCTTCAGTAATATAGGATAATTTTCATCTTTGTGGACACTTCTTATGATTTCCTGCACCTCCATGCCATTAATATCTAGACTTTTACCAGTCTCATCGTAGGGTCCATTAATCTCAAGGTGAAGTAATAGCTGTAAATCTGAAACCTCACTTAACTTCTCCTCTACTTTAATTTTACTTTTCAAAAGCTCTGAGGTGTTCCCTACCTTAGTAATAAGGTCTAGCTTACTTAGAAACTCCTCTCCCATTTGAACAGGAGCTCTATACTTCATGTAATCTAAAATTTGATAGGTCATTAAGTCTGTATTAAGGAGGGTATTGGAACTTACATAATTCACCTCTAGAAAATCTATTTGATAGTCAAAAAAATCAAGATATCTTGAATCTGAGGGACTATTCCCAAATAAATTCCATGAAGGGTTAAGGCTGTTATTAAAGTAATACATTAGGCTTTCGTCTAAATCTTCCAATTCACTTAAATTTACAGCAAAAATACCATAATAATCTTTTAAGTCTCCTTCATATTCTGACAATATTGATAGGGCTACACTAGTTGCTGCTTGATTTAGATGGGCCTCTGCTACTCTTATTCTGGCACCATCGACAATAACCCCAGTTAAGATGATTAGAGCTATAAAAACAATGCTTAAGTAAACTGAAATTGCCCCTCGTTGCCCCCTTTTGTACATATTGGCCCCCCTTGTCTCTAGTTTGAATTCAAGAACTCCTTAACATCATCCTTTACAGCTTCAACCCTTTCAAAATACTGATCATGAAGGTCTTTAGCCCTTTCATTTTTTTGAAGCATATCTAAGGCAAAGTCCATATTTCTTATTCCTTCAGCAGGGTCATTAATTGTTGACTGGGCCTTAATCTGAATTTTAAACAGATTATTTACCCCTAAAAGATTCGTAATAGCATCAATAGGTGTTTTATACACCTCTTCATAAGAGACTATGATCCTGTTTGACAGTAAACTATTTTGAAAAATAACCGGAAAGTTTTCCCCGCTAGCCTTACTAATTAGACGATGCTTATTGATTTCCAAATCATTATATTGAGTCATAAGGTTGACTTTTGCATTCTTTGTAAAATCATATAAACGCCAATATAGGCTGGGTCGATGATAGATTAAGGGAGCCGACTCTTGAATATCTTCCACAGTAGTATCTTCCAGTAAATACTTCCACTGACTTGCTGTTTTGCCTGCAATATAGTTGGCTGAAGCCTGCAGGTAGGCATATTGATACAGAAAAAAAACGATATACATGGTAAATACAATGACACAGAAGACTAATGGAAATATCAGGGCAGCTTCAACAGTAATACTTCCCCTTGTTGATGTTTTATCAATATATATAAAATGCTTTGTAATCCAATCTTTCTTCATCACAGAACCATCCTTTATTTAGGAAGCATATAAAAAAACTTATATGCTTCCCAGTAGGTAGTCACCACAGACATGGAAAAAAACAGCCTTTTCTAATTTCCTTCATTTTCTAGACTCTCTTGAAGAAATTCCGATTCCTTGCCCAGAATGTTATCTAATATTCTCCTTACAAAACCAATAATTGCATTTTTGAATATCAAGGCTAAAGCTACTAATACAGCAATAATTAATACAATCTCTACTGTACCTAATCCATCTTCTTCAAGCCAAAAGCTTTTCATTAGTTTTAGCATACCTTCACCTCCCCTCAAGTCAATGAAAACTCTAATCAAACCTTCCTACATACTAGATAGAGTTAAAACCGCTGGTGTTAGAACTATTAAAAGAATTGCTATAAACATAATCATTATTGGGAATAGAAGCTTTGTTGATGCCTCTTCCCCCAACTGCTTGGCAATGCTTTTCCTTAAATTCCAGCATTCTACTACATGAAGCTTTAATATATGGGTTAATTCTGTATTTCCCTTCTTTAGATTTTGAATCAGGGTTGATACAAATTTTGTGATCTCGGTTGTTTTACATCTGATGGCGAAATCTTCATAGGCTTGAAGTTCAGACTTACCAGCCTTAATCTCACTATAGGTTAATTTTAATTCTCTATAGAGGGGTCTATCACTTTGGGTATCTCCAATGATTTTCTCCAATGCTCTAGGCACATTCATCCCTGCATTAATGAGCAATATAAATTTATTTAAAAAATCTGGAAAGTCTATTTGAATAAGAAGGTTTCTTTTCTTCAGCTTTTCCTTCACCTCATTATTTAAAGCATATATAATGCCAGCAATAACCACAGTCAGAAAGAATATCAAGTTTAATATAGAAGAATCCTTCTTGCTAGCTACAGCCCAATTTATATATGTAGTACTATTTTCTTTGAGGTTTGAAGGCAAGGTTACCAGGGTGTTGGAATAGTCCTCCATCTGAGAGTTGATAATATTTACAGCCTCCTCCTTCGGTGTGGGGGATGGTCTCTGATTTAGATTTAAATCCTTAACCACTAGCTTAAATTGCTTTTCAGCAATAGAATTCCCTTTGAAAAGAATAGCAGTTATTACCACCTCTTTACCATTATTATTGTTAGATGAAATAGCTCCCATTTCATTAATTACCTCAGGCTTACTAGACCTCCAGTTGATTTTTACACCTAATTCTGGAATCTCTTTTATGAAATTCAGTTCTGAAGTGACATCGTTTAAGCTTGGGTTTTTACCTAAAATAATCTTGGGTGATAGTTTTTTGATAGCAGCAGTTACAGCCTCTTCATCTGTAGGAGATTCCTCCTTTACCACAACGGAAACCTCTTCGGTTTTTTCTCCCTCCTTAGACTTGAAGGTGGCCACTAATTGAAGCTTCCTGTCCCCTTCACCAAAATCTGGTCTTTCAATGGTGTTATCCCTTAAATCTTCTGGACTACCTTCATTACCAATAAAACTGATACCAACTAGTGATGCTAATAAAAGAATCATGAATACTAAAGTTAAGGTGTTGGCCCAGTGGATTTTAAGATAGAAGGCTGAACTTCTAGCTCCATATAATTCTCCAAGGTTGCTTTTCAATCTTTTATCATAGGGGGTGTTATATTTGTACTTAGTGATCTCTAGCAAATATAAGCCTATATGTAAAAACTTCTTTAGTTGAAAATCCTTTTGATCAATACCCTCAACGGTTTCTTTATATCGATCCTTCGAAATAAAATGGATTGCTATTATTGCCAATGTCAATATTATAAAAATGAAAACCATTTGTTACACCTCAATATCCATAATCTTTTTTGAAATCATAAAACCTACCAATAATAAAAGAATTGAAATCGTCATTACAATTTTTCCGATTATCGTAGTAAAAACCGGTTCCATATAGTCAGCTGACATGTAGGATAAAAGGAGGATTAAGAAAATAGGGATTAAATTCAAGACCTTTTGTTCAAATTTTCTTTGAGCAAGCATAACATTTATATCATTACGAAATTCAATTTTATCTCCAAGGACCTGGGCGGTATTTTTAATAACTTCAATGATGTTTCCACCAGTTCTTTTGCAGGTTATAAAAACATCGGTAAAGCTATCAATTTCTTCTATGTGAGCTCTTTTAGCTAAGGCTAGTAATGCCTCTTCTACTGTTTCATTCATTTCTATTTTCCTAATGATATAAGCAAGCTCTTTATTTATATAGGTTTCGGGACTGGGATATAATATAGACAAATCCTTTAATGTATCTTTAAAGGCTACTTCGATTGATTTTCCTGCAGTTAAGGATGACGAAAGAGCATATAGGGCCTCTTTAAATTGCATAGCTAGTTCCTTTTTTCGATCTTTGATGATTTCCTTTACTTTATACTTTGGGTAAAGCAAGGCCATGGGTGTCAGTACTGCTGCAAAGACGATACTTCTATAAAAAATGTAGCCTATTACAAAAATTACTATTGCTGCAATGACAATATATTTCAACCTTTCATAGGTGGTCATTATATAATGATCATAATCAATAGGTTTTTGATTAGAGGATATAACATGATCCTTATCTTCTTTATATGGATTTCTATCAACATCTCTCATGGGCTTACTTATGCTTTTTTTGTCATACATAAGAAGGATTATGATGCTGAATAAAATAACTCCTCCGATTATTAATAAAGCCACAGTTAATCTCATGTTTTTCACCTCAAAATTCTTTAGATAATCCTGCCATTTCAAGTTTATGGTTATTTTTTAATTCATTCTCTGTACGGATAAAGGAGCCGATTATTTTCTTTTCCTTTGTTTCCCCCTCTTCTTTAAAATAATATAGGGGATTAAGAATAATCTCTCCCTTGTTATAAGCTACAACCTCTGATATTTCCATCAGCTTTCTCGATTTATCCCTAATTCTTGCAAGGTGAATAACAATGTCTATAGCTGATGTAATCTGTTGACGAATGGCCTCTAAGGGAAGCTGCGCCCCCGCTAGCACCATTGTTTCTAGTCTACTAAGAATATCCCTTGAAGAATTAGCATGTCCTGTTGAAAGGGACCCATCATGACCGGTATTCATAGCTTGAAGCATGTCAATTGCCTCAGCTCCCCTCACCTCTCCTACGATAATTCTATCTGGCCTCATACGTAAGGAGGTTTTTATTAAATCCCGTATTGTAATTGCACCCTTACCTTCAACATTGGCATTACGTGTTTCAAGCTTAACGATGTTTTTAACATTTAATATTTGTAACTCAGCGGAGTCTTCAATGGTAATGATCCTTTCATCATGGGGAATGAAGTTTGATAGGGCATTTAAAAATGTAGTTTTTCCCGAACCCGTCCCTCCACTTATAAAAATATTAAACCTGGCCTTTACCAGTCTTTCTAACACCTCAGCAATCTCCTCATTAATTGAACCAAATGCCACCAAGTCTTTTATGGTAATGGGCTTGTTGGGAAACTTACGAATGGTGAGTATCGGCCCATTTAATGCGATAGGGGGAAGGACTACGTTAACCCTTGAACCATCCTCTAATCTTGCATCCACCATCGGCGATGTTTCATTAACGGCTCTATTAACCTTAGCAACGATGGACTGTATGACATCTTCAAGCTTTCTTTGGCTTTCAAATTGTTGATTAATCTGGTATGTTCGTCCATTTCTTTCTACAAAAATACAGTTATGACCATTCACCATAATTTCTGTCACATCTTGATCCTCTATTATTGGCTGAAGGATATCTAATTTCCGCATGGAGTTGAAAACCATATTTACAATGTATTGCTTATCCTTGACACTTAAGGGTTTTTTCTTTGACTTCTCAAATACAATATTGATTATAAATTCCATTACTTCTTCATCACTTATATCCTTACTTAGGTCTACACGATCTCGAACAGTGGCTTTAACCTCTTGTATAGTATCCTCCAATTCAGGTAAATCCAATAATATCACTTCCTTCCTCCATCAGCTCTGGTCTTTTATGATTGAATTAAGGGCATAACCCAATTCATTATCCGTTTTTACTACAAATCTATTCTCATGCCTTTTAAGTAAATTGTTTATTCTAGGAATCCTAACAGACATTTTTTGCCCCTCCACATAGCAATCTTCAATTGCAGCGTTATTTGGATTGTATTTATTTATAATATTGATGATTTTTCTTACTATAAGAATTTCCTGTAATTCATCAATCATCATTAAATTATTCAATGTCTCAAGTTTAGAATTAAAAACTGGACTTTGGTTTGTAATATAGAGTATTTCATCTGAAAGCTTTAAGAGTTTGCAATTTCTATGGCAAAATCTGCTTGACATATCGATTATAATTTCATCAAAGAAGTTACTGATCTTTAGTTCTGATAAAAGATACTCAACGTCCTGGGGCAAGAGCTCCTCCATCTCTTGAAGATTATCACAAGGGGCAATATATTCAATTCCTGTTGTGGCATCAATAGCTTTTATATTATGAATCTTTAAGGATAGATTTTTATCCTTCTCCTTAAGATAATAGATTAAGTTTGACATGTTTTGTTGAGTACTACAGTCAAAATATCCAGAGGTAGATGGAATATCTTCAAGGTTTAAGTATAGAGTCTTCTTCCCTTCCTTTGCATATAAAGAAGAGAGTCCAACGGCTATAGTAGTTTTTCCTCCCCCTCCAATAGGAGAATATACACCTGTAATCTTAGTTGAACTATTCCCCCTTATGAATAATTTGTCATCTTCTCCTTCAGAAAGGATATTCAATACTTCACTAACCAGTATTTCACCTGATTGGTATTTAAATATGGTTTTGTAGTTTTTGTATGTTTTCTGGGATTTTATCTCCGATAGGACAGCTATGGTGCCTATCTCCCTTTTACTTGCCGTATTGCTTAACATATCCACACTAATTAGCAAAATGTCAATAGAGGCTATCTCATTTTCCAGAAATTTATTTAAATGGTCCCTTGAAGTAAAGAAACTCACATTAAATTGATGTTGATAATTATTTAGTAAAAAGTTTGTAAAGGCCTCTACATAACCTTCGTCATTGTCAGCTAGAACTAAGTTAATCTTTTTCATAGACTTCAGCCCTCCTAAATGGCTTTTATAGGATTTCATTTAGTATATTAAGGGAGTGTGGGGTATATAGGTGTAGAAATAATGTTGTTAACAGCCCCATCAATATTGCAATGGTAAATTTAAATTTGCCATCATCCTTTTTTTCAAAATCTTCATAGGGTAATAGGTACCTACTGAAGAGACACAACTTCATATATAGAAGGAAATGCCTAATTCTCTTTAGCCCATTTTTTCTTAATAAAATTAATAAAAACGCAATGATTCCCCCCGCAATAAAGGAGTAAATCATCACATTAAATACCATCTTTATCCCTAAAATGCTACCTATGGCTGCAAACAGTTTTATATCTCCAGCCCCCAGCATTCTAAGGACAAACAAGATAAAAAGAATAACTATTGGAAGCAAAATCCCTAAAACAGAGTCAACTAAGCCCTTTGTCCCATGGTCTAAGATGTTTATGGCTCCTCCAAGAATGGCAAAGGGTATGGTTAGTGAATTCTTTACCTTATAGGTTTTAACGTCCCCCATACATGCTAAAAGAACTAATACGAAAGTTATATAAAATCTGATCATAATTTAACCTTTCATGATGGAATTTGGAATTAAATATAATAAATTATAAACATTTTCAACAATTTCATAATTTTTCCTCTATAATTTTATAAATTTTACCAATAAATCGATTGTCAATTTTCGACATATAATGTATAAAGCACCTAATTTTCAATCATTAGGTGCTTTTTATGTTTGATATTTTTTTGTTCTTATTCAGCCTTAGTAACGTTAATTTCTAGGGGTGAATCAATTTTAATTACTGTCCATGGGTAAGTAATGCTTGGGTAACCATAGCATCCTCTGCTGACTTATATTCTTCGTAAACAACCGACACGAATTTATTATATGTTGTTTAATTAGTTAAATATAGATATAGTAGCTTTATGGTGTTTTCTAGGCCATCATAATGGGTTCTTTCCATACCATGGGAGGCATGTACCCCTGGGCCTATTAAAGCACCTCTAATATCATTCCCCCCATGGAGGGCTGCAGAAACATCAGATCCATAGAAGGGATAGATGTCTACTGCAAATTTAAGATTGTTTTCTTGAGCCAGCTTTATTAGTTGACTGGTCATATTAAAGTCATAGGGCCCTGAGGAATCCTTAGCACATATGGAAACATCATACTCGGTACAATTCAAATCATCTCCAATACAGCCCATATCCACTGCAATGATTTCTGTGATATCAGCAGGAATATAGGAGCTTCCATGGCCAACCTCTTCATAGGTTGATATGAAAATCTTAGTGGTATAGTTAGGCTGTAGCTTTTCTTTGCTAAGAATCTCCATTAAACCAATCAGGCAGGCTACACTGGCCTTGTCATCTAAAAATCTAGATTTAATAAAGCCTGCTTCTGTAATGGTGGTTTTAGGCTCAATAAAAATAAAATCTCCTGGGGCTATGCCTAAGGCCTTCACCTCATCCTTGCTGGAGACCTTGCTATCGATTCTGATTTCCATATTTTCGGGGTCTCTTTTTTTAGTTTTGGCATCATCATATACGTGGGTTGATGGGCTGGTACTTAAAAAGGTCCCTGTATAAATCCTTCCATCTCTAGTTCTAATCTGACAGTATTCACCGTCTAAAGTGGGAACTATTGGGCCTCCAATTAGTGTAAACTTCAGAGTTCCTGATCCAGTGATGGATCTTACCATCGCCCCTAAGGTATCCACATGGGCAGATAGTCCAATCACCTTTTCAGTCCTCTTTCCCGGTATGGTTATGATTCCACAGCCTTTGTTGGTGCTCTCAAAGGCATATCCAAATTCTTTAGCCCAGGAGGCTATTAGCTTCATAATATCGAAGCAAAATCCGGTGGGGCTATGAAACTTCAATAGCTTTTCAGCAGTCTCTAAAACAAAATCCTTATTAATGGTTAAATTCATCTTACTCCCTCCTAAAATCACATCATTTCAATTGAACCCTTTTAGTAATTCAATTTTAACTTATATATTCCTTCAAGATTGTCAAAATAATTGGAATAGAACTATTAATTTTTTGTTATAACCACTGTTTATTAAAATGTAAAATTCCGCTAATTTCATATTGATTTAATAGTGCTATAATAATATCTATGGGCTATAAAAATGTATATGACTTGGGTGGAATCATGAGCTGGCCCTACGAAGTGGTAAAATAAACTTTATTTTTTTCAACTTTTATCAATATAACTAGATTAAGGTAATTATTGTATTCTCATAATCTCTGTATTATAATTAGTATGTGATTATATTCTTAGTAAAGAGGGGTTTAGAGAAATGACAAATAATACGATAGATTCTGCTGAAGGTAAAAAGAAAATAAACCTTATGGATGCCATGAAGGAACAGCTAGAAAAGAAGAAGCAAAATCAAAAAAATAGCGCAGCAAAACACAACTCTTCCTTTGGTAACAACAAAGTGAAAAGTCAGCAAGCTAAAAAGTCAACATTGATGCGTGGAAGGACTGGAGAATAGGAGGCGCATATATTTATGAAGGGTGATGTGCTTTTCGTTTTAAGAAAGCCCTTGTGGTTTAAATCCTTCAATAGCAGAAGAAATGAGTACACGGTTTTACTTGATGAACTAATTGCTCGTACAATGCCATACAAGCACTACGGTGTAGAGGTAGAGGATGGCTATGTTATACATTTCATCTGCGATAGTATTACACGTTATCCCTATGGCTCCATCCGCAAGGTAACTATGGAGGAGTTCTTAAAGGGAGGAATATGTGAAGTAGATCATGAAATGACCTATAGATTTACTAGAGACCGTATTGTAAAACGAGCCTACAGTAAACTAAATACTAAATTTGGAGGCTATCATCCATTTAAAAACAACTGCGAGCATTTTGCTTCATGGTGTGTTAATGGTGAAAGGGTATCACAGCAGGCATATTGGGGAAATAGAGCAGATTCATTAATGGGTTTACCCAGAAGAGCTTTGAAAAGAGTTACTACTGCAATTGCACTTATATTATTTAATAATTTATATTAAAATAGAAGTCCATATAGGACTTCTATTTTTTTTTAATTGATTGCTGATTGTCTTAATTTCTGCTTTTTATCTATATCTTTAAAAACAATTATCAGTAGTATTACCGAAATTAAGGCAAAGGTAGGCATAATCACCAATGGAGGCCCAGGATTTACACCGATAAACATCATTCCAATAATCTTTCCTGTTAGAGTAGGCATTAATACCGTTAAAAATCCTGTATAGGCTGATGCAAGAAGATAACCTACTGGCTTTTTCATGATGAGCAATACTCCAGCTACTATTGATAAGGGTAAAGGAAAGGCTAAATCTAAGCCTTGAACAGGTAGTGTAGTATAATGCTCCATTCCCACTGGAACTGATCCATTTAAAAAGCTTGGTAAAAGCCTTTGTAGCCATAATAGCGCCACCATTGTAGCTTGAAATATGATAAATCCCCCTACCACCTTAACTGGCAGCTTATCTGTAAAGGAGTTTTTGACTTTCTCTAGATCAAAGCCCAATAAGGTTAATATTAAAGCAAAGAAGCTAGTTGAGGCTGCAATAATCCATAGTAGATATAATCTATTATACATAGGCAATGTTAGATATAGTAAATAGGTAAATGCTACAAAGCCCAATATGCCACTCATAAGCAATCTTCCCTTTAGGGAACCCCTTCTCGCTAAGTATAAGGATAATAATAACAAAGGTATTACCAAAACCAGCATCACCAGATCATGGGGTGCCCCCTGTGCAACCATTGCCACGGAGTTATTTCCGTACAGACTTCTTCCAAAAATTAAAACCTTTTCTCCATGAAGGGATATAAACTCATATTCTCCACCCTTTTCGCTTGTTATTAAAGATATCAAGGCAGTAGATGCAGAAACCGCAGCGGCCAACACGCAACATAAAACTAAAATCGTAATTATTTTTTGATTTTTCATCTCTAATCCCCTCTTACTATGCTATATTCATTTTTTCAGCAAATTTATGAATATTTTCTTTGAGAATATTTGAAGTATCACTACTAACCTTTGCGACCTTCTTGACAATTAGCTTATCTATAAAGGTCATTTTCTTTAATATAAATTCCCCACCAAAATAGCCCTTTATTGTGGCTGCTTCAACTAGTTCCTTTGGGAAGGCAGAATTAAATTGAGTTTCTGCAGTCTCTCCATCCCTCATGCAGCAGATGAACAAACCAAGCTTCTTACCCTTTAAGGTTTCTAAGTTTGTAGAGCAAAACTCCGTTACTTCCTTTTGTATGCCTCCCATAACTATTGATCCACCAATAATTACTTTGTCATACTTTTCTAAGTCTGCAGGTTTACTATTTTTTAAGTTGCAAAGCTCAACTTCACCAGTTACCTCTTTAGCTAAATCCTTAGCACAGCCTTCAGTACATCCATACTTTGTTCCATAAACAATTAATGTTTTCATAATCAATATTCCTCCCTTTAAAAAATAATGAAGAATTTAGAATGTTGAATGTTGAATTTATGTAGAAATTTGATAAGCAAATTTCATAGCTTCTTTATGCTTCATATCTTATAATTTTAATTTTTCAAGCTTTTAACCTATTACCTATTCCTTATTACTTATTCCCTCTCTCCATTCCCTTTCAGTTCCTTTTCAATAATCAAAGTCTTGTCATAAAGCTTATAGATTCCATCGTGGAGGCAATTAATCTCTTCTGCAGTAAAATCGCTAAAAAATTTCTTGAAAAACGACAGTGTTTCCTCATGTCTGATTTTAGCAACCTCAGCAACTTTGTCGGTAAGCTTTAATCGTAATACTCTACCGTCCTTATGATCCTTTTCAAGCTCCAGAAAACCTTTTTGCTGTAGCTTTGAAGCTAATTGCTTTACATTCTGATGGGAGCTTCCCATTACCTCTGCCACCTCTCCAAGGGTTGGTGGCTCCTTAAAAAATTCATGAATTACTGCTGTTAAAAACCATTGCTTTGCTGTTAAATCATATTTTGCTAATGCTAGATCCAATATGATTTGCAGCTTATTGGGTATTAACAATAGACTTCCAAATATATTGGTTTGTTTTTCTAAAGTATCTAAGCTATACATAAAGCCTCCCTTCCTAAACCCATCAAAAGCCTTTTTTATTATTTCATCAGGGGATTCTTTTGGGGTTGCTATCTTAAATTAAATTATGTAACATGTTACTTATATATGTAATATATTACATTGTTATAATCCTGTCAAGTGTTTTTAGAAAATATTTTAAATAAAACAAAAGCCTCCAAATATGGAGGCTCTTATAACTAGTTCTTACAATTATAGGATGTTTCGTACTAGCCTAATAGATGGATAAATAATCCACTCCTTAGCTTAGGCTCAAACCAAGTGGACTTTGGTGGCATTACCTCACCAATGTCAGCAATAGCAAATAGCTCTGCCATTGATGGTGGATATAAGGAAAAGGCAATCTTCATGTCTTTTTTAGTTCTTCTTTCTAGCTCCTTTAAGCCCCTTATTCCACCAACAAAATCAATCCTTTTATCGGTTCTAGGATTTTCTATTCCTAAAATAGGGTTAAGTAGATTCTTCTGTAGAATAGATACATCTAATCTTTCTACAAAATCCTCTTCGTTAATTATTTCGGGTTTTGCCGTAAGCTTATACCATTGATCTTCAACAAACATCCCAAAGGTATGTCTTCCCTCGGGGCTATAGGCTTCATTCCCCTTCCACTCCTCAATGGTGAAGGCCTTTTCAACCTTCTTTAAAAACTCCTCCAGAGTGTTTCCATTTAAATCCTTAACAACTCTATTGTAGTCCATAATCATTAGCTCTTCATCAGGGAATATAACCGTCATAAGGAAGTTAAACTCTTCATCACCTTTATAATTGGGGTTTTCTTCCCTTCTCTTTAAGCCTATTTTAACAGCTGATGCCGTTCTGTGATGGCCATCTGCAATGTATAGATAGTCCACCTTCTTGAAAAGATTCTCTAATTCTGCTATCTTTTCAACATCATCCATAACCCATAGGATATGGGAGATTCCGTCATCAGAGGTAAAGTCATATACTGGCTTATGGTCATTAACCCATTTGTTAATGATCTCATTTATTTCTTCTTTTGCTCTGTAGGCAAAAAATACTGGCTCAGTATTGGCATTACAATAGTCGAAGTGATTAATTCTATCTACTTCCTTTTCAGGTCTGGTAAACTCATGCTTTTTAATTGTGTCATCTAGGTATTCATCAATTGATGAACAAGCAACTAAGCCTGTTTGACTTCTACCATCCATGATTTGTCTATAAATATAATACTTTGGAATCTCATCCTGAATTAAAACTCCTTCAGCCATCATGTTTTTTAAATTCTCAGCAGCCTTTATATAAACCACCTCATCATAGGGATTGGTGTTTTCGTCAAGGTCTATTTCCGATCTGCTAACATGAAGAAAGCTATAGGGGTTACCTTTGGCCATTTCCCTAGCCTCTTCAGTATTCATAACATCATAGGGAAGGGCTGCAACCTTATCTGCTAAAGCAGGGTTTGGCCTTACTCCCTTAAAGGGTCTTACTACTGCCATTGTTCATCCTCCTACTTAAAAAAGTTTGTTATGATCTCTACAATTTCCTCACCGATTCTGGTTTGAGCCTCAGCGGTGGATGCTCCAATGTGAGGTGTTAGAGATACTTTGTCGTGGGTATATAAAGCTTCATTTTTAGTGGGCTCCACTTCGAAAACATCTACAGCTGCAGCTGCAACCTTGCCTGAATCAAGGGCTTCCACCAATGACTTTTCGCAAACCACTCCGCCACGGGCTGTGTTTACGATATATACTCCATCCTTCATCATTTGAAACTCTTCTCTTCCCAGAACAGGCTTACCATCTGAACCAGCTGGGATATGTAAAGAAATAAAATCTGCAGTTGCAATCAATTCATTAAAAGGCATGTAGGTATATTCATCTGCACCCTCTACTTTGCCAGATCTATTGGTGTAAAGGACCTTCATTCCTAAAGCCTTAGCCCTCTTAGCTGTTTCCTTCGCTATACGGCCAAAACCGATTAATCCAAGGGTTTTACCATTAAGCTCAATTCCTTCATACTTTTTCTTTTCCCATTTTCCTTGTCTCATGGTTACGTTGGCAATATGAATATGTCTTGCAAGGGCAAACATATGACCAATGGCTAACTCTGCCACTGAAGCACTACTGGCTAAAGGTGTATTTCTAACTTGTATACCATTTTCCATAGCATACTCAACATCGATATTATCTACTCCAACGCCGCCACGAATAATTAACTTCAGTTGTTTGGTTTCTAGGGCTGCATCTATAATTGGTTTTCTAACCTTTGTAGCTGATCTAACTACGATACAATCAAACTCCTTAATCTTATCCTTTAGTACATCTGCCTCGTAAAATTCTTCTACAAGCTGATGACCTGCGGCTCTAAGGGTTTCCATTGCACTTTGTTCCATACCGTCTGAAATAAGTATTCTTGCCATCATCTCTTCCCCCCTATTTTAGGTTTAAGATTTCCTCTATAATATTTAATAATTCTTTTATCTCATCCAAGGTTGTATCTGCCATATGGGCAATTCGGAAGGTTACATCCTTTAAGTCACCATAGCCATTGGAGATCATATAACCTTTTTCGCCAAGCTTATTATTTAGGTCTTTTACGCTAATTTCCTTTGTATTCTTTACCGTTGTTAAAGTATTGGAGGCATATTTTTCTTCTGCAAGCATTTCAAAATGCTTATTTGCCCATGAACGAACATATTTAGCCATCTCTAAATGTCTTGCAAATCGATTATCTAAGCCTTCTTCCATTATTCTATCCAACTGATAATCTAGGGCATACATATGGGATAAGCTTGGAGTTGATGGATATTGATAATCCTTTTTCTGAATGTAATCATAAAGATCTACTAAGTCAAAGTATAAGCCTCTGTTCTCAACCTGTCTTGCAGCATCTAGTGCCTTTTGAGAGAATGAACAGATTGCTAATCCTGGAGGTAAACCTAAACATTTTTGAGTTGAAGTAATACAAATATCTACCCCTAGCTCATCAACTGGTATTTTCGTTCCTGCCAAGGAGCTTACTGTATCAAGACAGAAGATTACCTCTGGATATTTTTTAACTACCTCCGCTATTTCTTCTACAGGATTCATAATTCCTGTAGAGGTTTCATTATGGGTTATAGTGATTAAATCATACTTTCCGGTGGCTAAAGCTTCCTCTACCATTTCTGGGGTTGTAGGCTTTCCAAGCTCTGAGGAGAATTTATCAGCTGGTACACCATTGGCCTTAGCCATTTTATACCAGCGATCACCAAAGGCTCCTACTGAGAAAACTGCAGCTCTTTTTCTTGTGCAGGATCTAATGGCACCTTCCATTAATCCGCTACCTGATGAAGTTGATAGTAAAATTTCATTTTTGGTGTACATTAATTTCCGCATCTTGTCGGATATACTTCGTTGTAATACAGATGCATCTTTAGTCCGATGTCCGATCATTTGGGTTGACATTTTTTCTAATACGTCCTCTGCAACGGTTACTGGACCAGGAATAAAAAGTTTCTTTTGCATCATAAAGCCTCCTTATTATTATTTTTTTAATGATTACACTTATTTTTTAACCAATTTCATTTTACCCTAAATAGTACAAAATTAAAATAACTTTTAATGAAAAGATCGGTAGTTTAGCATATGATTCTCATCTTCCTATAAAATTAAGCATAAACTTTTAGATTATTGGGTATAAAATATTATGGAGGTGATAAATAAGAAGCTTAAAATATTAGTATTGGTATCGATTCTTTTAATTATACCCATTACCATCTATGGGTGTACAACAGGTGACGGAAATGCCGAGGAGGATTTAAAGGAAAAGGATCAGATTATTACAGACCTAACACAAGAAAAGGAAGACCTGGAGGTTGAGGTTGCAGAGCTTAAAGGTCAATTAAAGGAAAATTACACCGGTAGATTACTGTATAATGCTTTATATACTGTTGAATTACTTAAGGACAAAAATATGGACATCCTTTCAGAAATGGTACATCCCAGTAAAGGGGTGAGATTTAGCCCTTATTTTTATATAGATAAGGAAGAGGATGTTGTGCTTTCACCAGAAGAGGTTAAAGGGGCCTTCCAAAATGAAGAAATCTATACCTGGGGGAATTATGATGGTAGTGGCGAACCAATTGAATTAACCATCGAAGAGTACTATCATAAGTTCATCTATGATGAGGACTTTATAAGTCCCCACTTAATAGGCAACAACACCAGTATAGGTGAAGGTAATATCATAGATAACCTCAATGAAGTGTATCCAGATGCCTCCTTTGTGGAATTTCACTTTGAGGGCATTGATCCACAATATGAAGGGATAGATTGGAGAAGCCTCAAGCTAGTCTTTGAGGAATATGGCGGAACCTGGTACTTAATCGGAATAATCCACGGTCAATGGACTGTATGAACAAAAGCATTTCATGCGTTAATTTTCTATGGTTAAAATGCTTTTGTTTTCCAGAGAACCCATGCGTTCTCTAGGACACTTCGTTTTCGGTCGTCTCACCGTCTCAACGCCGTTCGTAGCATAGTGTCACTTATTCGTGACACAACTCACCTCTCCTTATTTTTATAAGGGGGAGGGGCCCCTTAAAATCCCCCATTTAATAGGAAAAAAGAGAACTTTCCTATTAAAAAGTAAAGGGAACCTAGAGGTTCCCTTTACTTCTTTTTAGCTAATCTATATGGTTAAACCTTTTTTCTTAAGGGTGGCATCCTTCGCCGAACCAATAAGTAATCCCACCGACATCCCTATGGACATATAAAGGCCTGCATAAAAGCCTTCAGATACTAGATTATGCTTCTTGTTTAAATGTACAATAATAATCTTAAATCTCTTATGATAATCCTTATAGATATTTTCATCCATATTATGCTGCTTTAAGGTATTAAGAAAGCCCTCTAAATAGTCAATAAATTCCTTACATTCTTTACAATCTCCTGAAAAGGCTTTCAATCATAATCCTCATTATACCTACAACATATTTGACCTAGTCCCTTTTTTTTTGTAAAGATATTCACCCATATTCAGTTATTGCTACAATTATATAGAATGTCGCCAAAATTTTTCAATTAATTCAACTCCAATTCTTTATAAAAAATCCATAGAACCAATCCATAGCATAAGAATATACTATATTATACTATAGCATCATAGTATACCCAAATTATTACAAGGAGGAGATTAATTTATGTATTATTACAGTCATATGCATATGCACTGTCCCCCTGGCACAACCCCATATATTATACAGCCAGGAGATAATTTTTATAGTCTAGCAATCAGATTCAATACAACAGTTGATGCTATCTTTGCTGCCAATCCAAATATTAATCCATGTATGCTTATGGTAGGTCAAAGGATTTGTATGCCTGCTCCACCACCACCAGTTACATGCCCAGTTGGTACAGTTCCATACACCATTAAAGCAGGGGATACCTTCTATTCTATTGCTCGAGCAAACAATGTTTCTTTAGATGCTCTTTTGGTAGCTAACCCCCAAGTAAATCCTGATAGATTGTTTATTGGACAGGTAATTTGTATCCCTAGACCAGTTACACCACCTCCAGTACTGCCAACTCCAGTACCATGCCCAACCTTACGAAGAACCAACAGAGGACCAGATGTTGAAAGGTTGCAGCGTTTACTGGTAAATGCAGGCTTCGATCCTGGCCCAATTGATGGCATCTTTGGCCCAAGAACGGAAGCTGCAGTTATAGCCTTTCAAGAGAGTAAAGGCTTAACAGCTGACGGTATAGTAGGAGTTGATACTTGGACAGCAATGGGAGTAACCTGCGCCCCAACACCACCACCCACTACCTGCCCCAATGGAACAAACCCCTATACAATTCAGGCAGGTGATACCTTCTACAATTTAGCCATAAGGTTTAATACAACTGTCGACGCCATCAGAAGGGCTAACCCTAATGTGAATCCAGATAATCTTCAGATAGGCCAGGTGATTTGTATACCAGGTCCCCCAACACCACCACCAACAACCTGCCCTATTGGAACAAACCCCTATACAATTAAAGCAGGGGATACCTTCTATAATTTATCTATAAGATTTAATACAACTGTAGATGCCATCAGGAGGGCAAACCCCAATGTGAATCCAGATAATTTACAAATAGGTCAGGTAATTTGTATGCCAGGTTCTCCAACTCCTCCAGCATGCCCCAATGGAACAGAGGCTTATACAATTCAAGCTGGAGATACCTTCTTTAGCCTAGCTAGAAGATTTAATACAACTGTAGATGCCATCAGAAGGGCTAACCCCAATGTGAATCCAGACAATCTTCAGATTGGTCAAAGAATTTGTATACCTATGTCCTAAAGTAATGGTATAAGAAAGGGTCTATTAAATTAGACCCTTTCTTATATGTTTTATTACCCATAGATTTTTATCAATTTATTATGATAAATATATGGTAGTCTCCGCCTTTCTGGGGTATTAAATTAAAATAGGTATTTTAACATACTTTATTTTAGAAAGGATGATATTGATGCTTAGAGCGGAGTTAGAGGCTATTAAACAAGCAATAATCAATGAGGTTGAGGGTTATGAATTTTATAAATTAGCAGCCAACCAAGCAGATAATGCCAATAGTAAGGAGGCATTTTTAACCCTTGCCAATGAAGAGCTAATGCATGCAGAATATTTAAAGGAGCTCTTTGAAAAAATTAAGAACGCCAACGGAGATGATTTTACTTTAGCATTTTTAGTAAATCCCCCCTCCCCGAATATTTATAAATGGGAAAAGGTGAAGGATGGTTACACCAGCTTAGCAATGTCGGTTTTTGGTATTGGTATACAGCTAGAGAAGGATTCTATAAAATTCTATGAGGAAGCAAAAAACAATTCTAGCTACTCCGAGGCAAAAAAGCTTTATGACTTACTTATAAAATGGGAAAAGGTACATTTAGAACAATTTTTAGCTGAATATAATAAATATAAAGAAGACTGGTGGACACAACAGAGCTTTGCACCCTTTTAAAGAGCAGGTAAAATAAACCTGCTCTTAGACTGTTGAAAAACTATCATATTCTTTGTTGCTGCAAAAACCCAGCACCCTTGCGTATTTTTGTATACGCTGCAACCGCTGGTTTTTTTTGCCTCTCGACTCTAACAGTTTTTGAACAGTCTGGATTTTGTCGACCTTCTCAACAACCTCTGAGCAATAAACCAGCTATTTTTCTATGTTGATATTTGATAATTTTTTATCGATTTCCCCAAGCTTTTAATTGATAATTTTGGTATAATATAGTTAACACATATAAAAAAATTCAAGGGAGGTTTTATTTTGATTAATACTGAGACAACCAAGGCTGAGCCTATATCAAAGGGAGAGCGTATAAGGGAATTGGATATTGTTCGGGGCTTTGCACTTTTGGGAGTATTGCTGGTAAACCTTGCAGCCTTCAATAGCACACTTTTTTCCGAACTAGCATCAATAGGTCCCTTATCTAATCCCCTAAATCTAGAATTACTATCTGATAGGTTAGCCACCCTCTTTATCCAAATTCTTGGAGAGGGGAAGTTTTATACGATTTTTTCCTTCTTGTTTGGTTTAGGCTTTTATATTTTTATGGAAAGGGCTGAGGCTAAGGGAGTTTCACCTAATAAGCTTTTTGTCAAAAGATCTTTTTTTCTTTTATTATTTGGTATAATTCACTTCTCTCTTGTTTGGTATGGAGATATTCTACATGTTTATGGAGTAGTAGGATTTTTATTGTTACCATTTAAAAACTGTAGCTATAAAACCATTAGAAATTGGCTAATTGCCTTATTAATCATTTCGACACTATTTATGGTACTTTCATCTGTGTCAAACGCCTTGCTTGAGAATTTAAGCTCAGATTTATATGATGCTCAAATGGCTTCCTATAGGCATATGGCTGATAAATCCATTGATGTTTACCAGAATGGTAGCTTCTTAGAAATCATTAGATATCGGTTGGGTGAAGAAGCTTTCTATATTGTCTTTTATCTAATATTTATGATCCCTAAGATTTTAGGAATGTTTTTAATAGGCTTGTATGTTGGTAAAAGAAAGATTTTTAAAGATATCGAAGGAAATCAAATCTTTATAAAGAAGGTATGGAGGGTTGGTGGATTAATTGGTATTCTTTCGACAATAGTGTATGTCCTAATAGAATTTAGTGTGATTTCGCTAAACCCAATTCTTTCTGCAGGAGCATTCCATTTCTTCAAGGAAATTGCAACTATATTCTTATCAATGTTCTATGTAACCAGCCTCATGTTACTATATAGAAAAGCTAGCTTTAAAAAGCTATTATCACCCCTGGGCTATATTGGACAAATGGCATTAACCAATTATTTGGTACAGTGCACCATTGCTTCACTGATATACTATGGACATGGCTTAGGATTAGTAAATAAGGTAGGATTAGCTACTGGGATTCTATTTACTCTAGTTATATACTCAGTGCAAATCGTTACAAGCAAGCTTTGGCTCAACAGGTTTAAGTATGGTCCCTTTGAGTGGATTTGGCGGCAATTAACCTACGGAGGCTTATCAAAATAAAAGGGTTTAACAATAAATATAGGGGTCTAGGCTGTTACATTCACAGCTTAGACCCCTTTTAAATCCAGTATATGCTCCTACCTGATGGAAATCTTGGATACTGATCAGTTACTTAGTATTCAATGAGTTCCAGTTGAAAAGTTTTGATCCCAATACTAATAACCCACAGCTAACACCCAAAAGAATCATCATTTCTAAAGGAAAATCTAAAATGCTTTTTCCTTCAACCCATACTCCCCGAATTACGTATAAACCATGGATTATGGGATTAAAAATTTCAGTCATTTTCGTTATGGTTTCAGTAAACATTTCTGGTGGAAAGGTCATTCCCCCTAAAAACATCTGAAAATAGAATATAATTAAGGCAACTGTTTGATAGACAGCACTTTTATTAAAAACTGTACTTAAGAAAAAAGCCAGAGCAAATTGAAAGATATTGATTGTAATCATTATGATCAGTACATTATGAAGATTATTAATAGGTAAAGCAATATCGTTAGTTAATACGGCAGTTAAGATTAAAGCAGCAATTCCTAAAAATTGAAAAATCAAAACTGAGAAAAACAACGCAAATGCCACATGTACTGGCTTGAAGCCTAGAAGTTTATATTTTATAAAGAAGTTGTGTTCCTTATGATTCACCAGTAATGTACCAAATATTAATACAGCTGTATTGGTGATTACTATGGGTATATAGGATGGCAATAAATAATCTATAGCATTAGATATTCCATCATAATGCAACAATCCATCTAATATACTCCCAAATATGATAAACATGAGCACTGGAAATGCTACAACAAAAAACATATTCACATAATCCCTAAGCTGCAGCTTAAATTGATAAAAGCACAAAGCTCCTAACTTATTCATTTACAATCCTCCCTTCTGAATCCAACCTGTAGCCTGCTATCTTTAAAAATACATCCTCTAGGGTTGGAGATTTTACAATTAAATTTCGAATTCCTGCATCATCAATTAATCCCTTTAAAACCCTCTCATCATCTTTTGTTTTTATTTGATATCGATTACCTGGTAACTCTACTGCATTGTATTTGGCCAGTTTAAAGGATGCCCTTTCATCCTTAATTTGAAATTCAATTACCTTTTCACCATCAGAATACCTTTCAATAGAATCACCAACTGTACCCATGTAGGCCATTTCACCTTTATTTAATATTAATATTCTATCTGCCAAGTATTCAATTTCATCCAAAAAGTGGCTAGTTAAAATAATTGTAGTAGCCTTTTTCTTATTAACTAGCTTAAGGACCTCCCAAACCCTTCTTCTAGCAACAGGGTCTAGGCCCGATGTTAACTCATCTAAAAATACAACCTCTGGCTGATGGATAAGGGTTAAAAGAATTGCCAATCTTTGTTTTTTTCCTCCAGAAAGATTACTGATATTATTTTTGGCTTCATCTTTTAATTCAAATTCCTCTAATAGCTCTAAGATGTTGGCATCACTATTGGTTAATTTCTTATAAAGCTTACATATATCTATAACCTTCGATCTTGGTTCAAAATAGCTATTTTGCATTTGCACTCCGATATGATCGTATAGACTTTTCTTATCAAAAATAAAATCAATATTTCCTTTATCTGGTTGGTAGATATCTACCATGCAGTTAATCAAAGTAGTTTTCCCAGCTCCATTGTGTCCTACTATTCCTATGATTTCTCCCATATTGACATCAAAGCTAATATCCTTTAGGGCAGTTTTATCACCAAATTTTTTTGATACATCCTTAATACTGATTATTTCCTTCAATTTTCAACACCTCCATGTAGTTATCTCATCTGAAATAATCATATCATTTATTGTAGGAACCGTTAATATTTTTCAATCCCCAATACCCATCTTTCAATCCCTAAATAAGGGATTATAATACCGAAAAAAAATCTGCTTATGCAGATTAGATTTATTCAACCCTTTAATAAATGAATTCGTTCCTTGGTAATTAATGCATTGTCGATGGGTTCAGCCTCCTTAAAGTAAATAATATATGAGGAATCGCCATAGGGAGCTATTTTATCGATGTTTTTAAGGTTTACTATGTAGGATTTATGAGTTCTAAGGAAGGATTGATTAAGCCTTTCTTCTATCTCTGATAACCCTAAGGAGGTATAATACTTTCTATCAATTGTATGAACAATCAGCTGTTTTTTATCTTTCTCAATATAATTGATTTCGTCCATATTAATCAGAAAGTATTCTTGTTTCTCCTTAATAATCAGCAAATTATTCTCTTTAAGGGACTTTTCCATTTTATCATCAGTTGACTCTTCTATAATTTTTTGGATATTTTCTTTTACTCTAGAAAAATCAATTGGTTTAAGAATATAATCATAAGCACGAATTTCATAGGAATCAAAGGCATAGTGACGAAATGCAGTGATAAAGACAATTTTTATATCCTCATTAATGTATATCATCAGCCTGGCTGCTTCTAGCCCATCCATCTTAGGCATATCAATATCCAAAAATGCTACATCCACTTCACGATTTTTAATAATCTCCACAGCCTCTTCTCCATTTGTAGCTATATATATCTCCTTAACCCCATTACTTTCCTCAACCAGTTTTTTTAGAACCTTTACTGTATAGATATCATCATCGCAGATCAGTACATTAATCATTATTCATCATCAACCTCCACTGTGAAGGTAATTCTACCTTCCGATTCAGTAATCTTAATTGTACCCTTATATTTTTCTATCAACTCCATCACTATATTTAACCCATAGCCTCTACCAGTAGATTCCTTTGTTGAAAATCCCTGTTGAAAGAAGACATCGGTGTTTATACCAGATGATTTATATGGATTTCCGATTCTAAAAATATAACCCTTCATATTCTCACGATTCTCTACAGAAAAAAATATTTTAGGAGGTAAATCTTCATTCATCAGAATATATTCAATTGAGTTTTCCAATAAATTGCCTATTATGCTAGATATATCCCATGGTTTAATCTTATTTAACTTAACCCTACAGTACTTCTCAACAACAAACTCTATGCCGTTTTTATTGGCCAATTCTTTTTTGGTATTTATTAAAGCAGTTAGTGTAGGGTTTCCCAATCGCAGAAAGTGTCCTGTAAAGCGATAACCAGCAGAAATTCCCTGAAGGTACTCTAAGGCTACAGCATTCTCTTCCAGCATCAGCATAGATGTAACGGTTTGAATATGATTAATATGGTCATGTCCCTGTTGCCTTAGCAAATCTATCAAGGCCTCTGTTGTTTTAAGCTCCGTCTTAATTATAGCTAACTCCTTTTCCTTTTCAATGGTTTTATTTTGGCTATAAATAATATAAAAGTTAAAGAGGGTAAATATAAAAATAAGACCAATTAATAAATGTAACCATTTTCTAATTATCTGGTAATGATCAGAACCCATTAAGCCAATTGCTATTACCATGATCATTATGATTTGTGCCGAACAAGATATTATTAGTAGATTTCTTCTATTCATCACAATGCACCTCAAATTTCTTTGCTTTATCTTATTATGTTATAAAACCTATTGTTTTTCAATTATAAATCACAGTAAAGATTCTTATATAAGTTCCTGATTATTGTAGTAACAAATACATTATACTATTATTTACCTATCATGAGTACACACAATTGACAATATTCCCATTGCTAAAATTTAGCTATGCAAAATATTTTCTTTTTTTAGAAGGATTATTATAAAATTAGAAGAATATATTTTTATGTGTAAAATTACTTTTTAAGGAGGTAGTAAATAAATGGATGCTAAGCTTCTATTGAAGTCATTAGGCAATGATGGATATCAGGATATTAGATTTGAAGCCTTAACCACCACCACTGTTAAGGTGAAAAATGATGAAGTTAAGGAAGTTAGTGTTACAAATAAAAAGGGAGGCCACGCAAGAGCCCTTTGTGGAGGAGGCTTTGGTTCCTTTTCCTTTAATAAGCTGGAGGATGCTCCTCAAGCCATCGCTGAGAGTATTGCCTTTAGTAGGCTTATTCCCGGCAATAAAACTCTGGCTCCGGTTCCTGTAGTGGTTGACAAGGTATTGCTTAAACCTTCAATTGATCCAAGGACTATTTCAATAGAAGAGAAAAAGAACCTATTATTGAAATACTGCACATTGGCTAAGGGAGTAGAGGAAATAGCCGTTGCTGAAGGCGAATATTACGAGCAATATTCTCAAAAGGTTTTTGTAAATAATGAAGGCACCCATATTGAGCAGGAGCAATTAATTTGTGGAATGACCTTTTCCATCACCTCTAAAAGGGATGGCTTAACTCAACAAACCCGACTGGCCTTCGGTGGTAGCGATAGCTTTGAGGACATGTACAACAAAGAGGAAGAGGTTCTGAAAAAAGCCCAGATTACTGTTGATCTTCTTTCAGCTAAGCCCATTAAAGGTGGTAAGTATGATGTGATTCTGGACCACGAGGTTGGAGGCTTATTTATCCATGAAGCCTTTGGTCACCTAAGTGAAGCTGATAATTTACTAAGGAGTAACGCCTTAAAGGAAACTATGGAGTTAGGAAAGGAATTTGCTACTCCCATATTAAATGTTATTGATGATCCAGGTATGACAGGTTATCCTGGAAGCTATATCTATGATGATGAAGGTGTAAGGGGAAAGAAAACCTATTTGATTAAGGATGGAATTTTAACTGGCAGACTACATTCTAGAGAAACTGCTAGCCATGTTGGCGAAGAAGTCACTGGTCATGCAAGGGCAAAAAATTACGAGTTCAATCCCCTTGTTAGAATGGGAAATATCTATATAGATAAAGGGCCCCATAGCTTTGAAGAAATGATTGCGGCAACCAAGGATGGCCTCTACCTATTTGGTTCAGCCGGCGGACAGACCACTGGTGAAATGTTTACCTTTGCTGTACAGGGTGGATATGTAATAAAAGATGGTGAAATTAAAGAAATGGTTAGAGACATTGTTTTAACAGGTAATCTATTTAGCACCCTTAAGAATATCGATATGATTTGTGACAATATTGATATGAGAAAAAGGGGTGGTTGTGGAAAGGATGGCCAAATATTAATAAGCTCTGGTAATGGCTCACCCTTTATGAGAATTAAATCCATGGCTATAGGGGGTAAGTAATATGGAAAACCTATTTAAAAAAGTGTTAGAAAAGTGTGATGGGGCTGAGCTCTATAAAAAGGATGAGTATAAAACCCAATTAACAATCCTCAATGGCAGCATTCAATCGGTGAAAGGCCACAAAACCCTTGGTATTTCACTAAGAATCAACAAGGATGGCAGAAGCGGCAGTGCAGTAGCCACCTCCCTAGAGGATGAATCTATTATTGATCGAGCTATACTGTCAAGTAAGTATCAGAAGGAGGAAACACTAACCTTTAAAAATTTACCTGTTGAAGAGGTTAAGTGCTATGATAAGAAGGTTGCAGACCTTACCATTGATGAAATCAAAAATGAAGGTCTAAGAATACTAGATCTATTTAAGTCTGTTAATGCTGAGGTTATTCCAGATGTTTATATCTATAGAACTATTGAATATCTTCATATAGTCAATTCAGCTGGCTTTGATAATCAGTATAAGAAAACTGGATATTACATTCTGCTGATGACAAAATCTAAGCAGGGCTTTATTGCCGTAACCCATCGTGTGAAGGCAGCTAAGTTTATTGAATTGTCTTTAGATGATGTAAAGCTAATTATTGAAAAACACCTAGCCACCGAAAATAGAGTTCAGGTTGCCACTGGTAGCTATCCTGTAATATTCAGTGGCTCGGCAATGGGTGCATTGATGACTAGATTATTGTCAGGGGTTAATGCTGGTAATGTATTAAAGAATATATCTCCCCTGGAAAATAAGCTTGGCGAGAAGATTGCTTCAGATATCATCACCATTCGTGACAATGGTAGGCTTGAATATGGTTTTGGAAGCTGTCCCTTTGATGACGAAGGTACCCCAACCAAAGATACCTATTTAATTGAAAAGGGTATTCTAAAAAGCTATCTTGTAGCTGCCTCAGCAGAAGAAAAATTGAAGATGAAGGCAACGGGTAATAGCTTTAAAAGAACCATTTTCTCCAATGATATAGAGGATCAACCATCAATTGACAGCAGCAACTTTGTAATTGAGGGTGCTAATCCCCTTCCAGATGCTGAGCTTATTAAAGGAATAAAAAAAGGCATTTACGTAGATGCTGTTATGGGGACCCACACCGGCAACATACCAGCTGGGGAGTATTCACTAAATGTTTCAGCGGGTTATTTAATTGAGGATGGTAAATTTGTTGGTAAGGTTATGGATGTAATGGTTGCTGGGAACATATATGAGGATATGCTTAAAATTAAAGAAGTGGCCACAAAACCAGAGGTAATGAATGTTGTCTTCTTTACTATGGGCTATTCCCCTGCAGTTCTGTTTGACGGCATTAGTGTTGTAGGTAGCTAAATCCTTTTTTATAGATTTGATTTATACCCACTAAATGTCATATAATAAATAAGAAGTAAATTTTTTATATATAGGTTTTTTTATAAGGAGGAATAGAAATGAATACCAAGGAAATTATGGACATAGCTTTGAAGCTAGCAGGACTAGAAGAAATACCAGCAGACTCTGGAATTATTGTAGAAGGAGATAACATTAAAAAGGTTGCCATGGGTGTTGATATGGAATTGGCAGAGATGCTGTTGGCAAGGGATTTAGGTGTAGATTTAGTTATCACCCATCACCCCACAGGTGGAAGCCCAAGAATTAACCTACATAAGGTTATGGAAAACCAAATTAATACAATGGTTAGAGCTGGAGTACCCATAAACAGAGCTCAAAAGGCATTGACTGAGAAAAAGGGCGAAGTTGAAAGAGGTCTACATGTTTCTAACTATGACAGAGCAGTTTCTGCTGCCAAGCTATTAAAGATGCCTTTTATGGGAATTCATACCCCAGCAGATATCCTAGCAGAAAAAAAGGTGCAAAAGCTGTTAGATGAAAAGCTTAAGGACAATCCAAAGGCCAAGCTTCAGGATGTGATTGACGCCTTAGAAACCCTTCCAGAGTATCAAAGAACGTTAGCAAAGCCAGTTATTAGAGTAGGTAGCAAGGATGATTTTGCAGGAAAAGTATTTGTTACCATGGCTGGTGGTACAGGCGGTGGTTCAAATGTAATGAAGGCATACTTTGAAGCTGGTGTTGGAACCATCATTGCTATGCATATGCCAGAGGATGTAATTAAAGCTGTTAGAGAGCAAAATATCGGAAACATCATAGTTGCAGGCCATATGGCCAGTGACTCCGTTGGTATCAACGAATTCCTACAGGAGTTAGAAAGCAAAGGTATTGAAGTTGTTAGAATGAGCGGGATAATCGATCCGAAGTAAATTAGAACATGAACATAAGAAAACCATGAGGCCATTAAACTAAGCTTCATGGTTTTTTTATTTAATAGGAAAGTTCTCTTTTTTCCTATTAAATGGGGGATTTTAAGGGGCCCCTCCCCCTTATAATAATAAGGAGAGTACAACGAAGTGTCCTAGAGAACGCATGGGTTCTCTGGAAAACAAAAGCATTTTAACCATAGAAAATTAACGCATGAAATGCTTTTGTTATTCCTCCTTTGAAAGAGATAGAATTAAATTTTCTAAGCTACATAAAAGCCTATAAAAATTTAAATGGTTTTTTGTGTTTTTTATATTTCGATAAGCGCCATTAATCTCCATTTGGATACAATGTATAGCTTGGCTTTGCCAGATTGTTTGGGTTACTGTCCCCTTACTATCGGCATCAAATAAATGATCAAATTTAACTTTATGAATATCAAATTCATAAAAACTATTTATAACCAACTTTTTTAGACTCCAGCTGGCTGATTTTCCATTTAAGGTGCCAATATCAATATCAATAGGATGTTTTTTGTCCATTCCATGCAAATCTATAAGATATAGAAGATTTTTATCTTTAATAATTTCCGCTAGATATCCTTTATATGGACATACAATGTCCCTATTGGCATCACCATCCCCCGTATAGCTTCTATAAATTAAGTGGCATCCTGTTAATTCCTGCAGTATAATTCCTATGGTACCCGTAAATATATCTGCCTTTTTATATCTCCCATCTCTGATTTGCTTTACTGCATGGGGAGCAGAAAGAATAATGGGTGTTTTACCTGAAATATATTGATAGATTCCTTTGTAAGGATTTCCATGGTAATGATTATTGGAAAACTGTTTTTCATAGATAAGGGCTTTTTCTATTATCTCCTCTAGGCTGTAAATCAAGGATAACCTCCCTTCGATATTTTATTTTAATTAGTTTATCCCATATGTCTTTGGGTTATAGGGATTAAATACAATGGAATTAGTAATTGGTAATTCGTTATTATAAATGTAGAATTAAAGATGAATGCAAAAAGAATTATAAGAATTAAGAGCGAAAAAACATCAAAATTCATATTTATAGTTTATTATAGAAAAAGAGCCTAAAGGATGTGCCTTTAAGCTCTTAGTAGGTTAATATGAATCTTATTTCTTCATTCCAGTGTAAATATGAATAGCATCCCTTAAGAAGGCTGCTGTCCCAGGCTGGTTTTTATCATAGTAGGCTGTAAATCTTTCATCATCTACATACATCTGGGCCAATCCTCCATGGGCTTCTTTATTGTAGTAGCCCCAGGCCATAGTAAGCCATTCCTTATGAAGCTCCGCGACCTCCTGTGCCAGCTTACCTGCTGGATTCCCTGTCTTAAAGGCTTCAGCTAGGGTGCTTAGTATGTCTTCACCCAATTTTTGCATTTTATCATATTCTTCTTTAGTCATATTTTTAAAATGCTTATTTGACTGATCCATGGCTTCATCGCCGAATTTCTTCCTTACTTCCTTTCCATACTTCCTTTCATTATCCTCAATCATTTTCTCCTTAAATCCTTGGAATCTCTCTTTATCACTCATTTTATAGCCTCCTATTGCTGATTCAATGGTCTTTTCCACATTAGCAATCAGCACATCTATTTGATATTTTTTTTCTAGGAGCTTTTCATGATGTTGTCTCAGTGCCTCTATGGCATTAAACTCAGGATCTGTTATGATGGCCTTAATGGCCTCCAGACTTACCCCTAATTCTCTAAAGAATAATATCTGCTGTAGCTGTTGAACCTCTGTCTCACCGTAAATTCTGTATCCCGATGAATTAATCCTTGCCGGCTTAAGGATTTCAATTTCATCATAGTATCTTAAGGTTCTGCTGCTGACCCCCGCCATCTTACCTAACTTTTGCACTGTATACTCCATCTGATCACCTCCCTTATTTTTAATATACACCTTTACGTAACGTTAAGGTCAACACTAAAAGGCAAAAATATCTAATGGTTTGAGATTAAAAGCGAAATTCTACCTTAACACATTTTCCAATTACCTCAACTTTGTTTAAATCTGTAATCACAGGATTTTCTCCCTTAACACCGGTGGATAACACCACCCTATTGTTTTGTTCTCTTCTTAATTGTCTTAGGATTCTTTTTTTATTTACTTCAATGAGATAAACACTTCCATTATGTATTTCCTTCGTTAAGGAAATGGTTATAATATCATTCCTTTTAATACGTAGAGCCTCCATTTCATCATTATCAACTTGAAGAAACATCAGCTTCTCCCAATGAAAACCCTCAATTTTCTTATCTATAACAGGCAAGTCCTTAAATCCAACAACCTTATTGTTAGCAATATCATAGATTGGAAATTTTTTTATAATATTGGCTAAGGCATCGGCCCATTGATGGGTTGGCTCTATAGGAGTATATGCCTCCTTCTTCTCTTCTTTAATTTCCTTTGCTTTAACAGGTGTCTCCTTGGCTTCAATTTGATCGTAAACTGACTCAAGCTTTTTTCCTAGCTTATTAAGAATATTTTCAGCTGCCTTTTCGTTAATAACTTTTTTCCCAGATTCTATTTGAATAATATAGGCCTCAGATAATCCGCACTTCTTGGCCAGTTGTTTTTCAGTTAATTTAGCCTTTAATCTGGCTTCTTTAATAATTGCTGCTAAACGATTCATTTGATCACCTCGTTGGATATTTAATTGATACTAACTCTATTATAGCAAGACTAGATACTGGTTAAAACCATTAATCTTTCTAGATAAATTAGAATGCTATGGTTATTTTAAACCATAGCATGAAATCAGTTAACAATATAAGGGTTAATATTTAAGATTTAAACAAACTACCGCATTTTCAATTCTTCAGAAATGCCCTCCACCTTTTTATTTCTATCAGCCCCCTTCCATAATTCATCTCCACTCCTCCAATAATCCCATTGTGCCAATCATGTAAAGAAGGATGAACTCTGTCATCTCATTTAAAAGCTAATTAACCTTTGTTGGGGTAAGTCTTTATAGATAACTGTTTCTTCAATTATCTCCTCCTCCATACCCAATAGCTGACTAACGGTAACCAATTGAAAACCCCTGCCTATTAAATCATCTAATATACTACCAATTGCTTCAGCAGTTGAGGGATAGATATCATGAAGAAGTATAATGGCTCCATCGTAAGCATGTTTGATAATATAGCTGCTAATATAATCAGAATCTCGATACATCCAATCCTTAACATCTATGTTCCAAAGGATAATAGGCATATCAATTGCTTCTCTAACCCGATTGTTTAAAGCTCCATAGGGTGGTCTCATAGATATAGCATTTTTACCAGTGGCTCTAAAAATGATCTCTTGGGTTGCTACTAGCTGCTGTTGAATATCCTTTACCTTCAATTTAGTTAAATATGGGTGATCCCACGTGTGATTACCAATTTCATGGCCCTCTTTAATGATCTGATAGGCTATACTAGGATACCTTTCTACTCTATCTCCAACAACATAAAAAGTTGCCTTTGCTCCCCTTTTATGAAACTCTTCTAAAATTTTCGGAGTTATTTTAGGATGAGGGCCATCATCAAAGCTTATGGCAATTTTTTTTATGACCTCTAACTCATTAGCTTCTATGCCAATCTCCAGATTTTCTTTATTATCAGTATCAAAAGATACTTCTACTGCTTCATTCTTTGAATCTTCATTTATCTTCTTTTTAACTTTCAATAATTCCTTATGAATATCTTCAACATTTGCTTCATTGTCTATAAAGTAATCTGTATCTATTATTTCTGCTTTTTCTCCCCCCCCCATATCCCTTTATATCAGTTTCATGATACTTTATGGGTGTACTTATTAAGGTATGGGCTTCAATTGTAGGTATGATGATTCCCAGTAGTAGGCATATCAACATTGGCAATTGATATTTCTTAAGCATATTAAACTCCTTCCCAAGCTTTATGGTAGATAAAATTTTAGTGTTTCTATTTAATAAATATATGCTTTAGGTTGTGTATCATTAACATAGCTTGGAAATATTTTTTAAAGAACAAAAGCATTTCATGCGTTAATTTTCTATGGTTAAAATGCTTTTGTTTTCCAGAGAACCCATGCGTTCTCTAGGACACTTCCTTGTACTCTCCTTATTTTTATAAGGGGGTTACCCCCTTAAAATCCCCCATTTAATAGGAAAAAAGAGAACTTTCCTATTAAATAAAAAAACAGACAACGGAGGCCATAGACCCTTTATTGTCTGGTTGATTTTATATGAGTTTAAGCAATATTATTGTGGATTAATTCATAATTGACCTGTTCAATATCCTTGGAAACATCTCTAAATTTCATAAAGTTTTCATTAAAGCGATTTGCCAGTTCCTTTGCTTTCCTACTATACTCACTTATATCCATCCATGTATTAGATGGATTTAATATTTCCGTGGGTACATTGGGACATTCTGTTGGCATTTGCAGTTTAAAAATTGGATCGGTTATATAGCTGACATGATCTAGTTGACCCTCTATTGCTGCTCTAACCATAGCCCTCGTATATTTTATCTTCATCCGGCTGCCTGTTCCATAGGCTCCTCCTGTCCAGCCAGTATTTACGAGAAATACATTTACGTTATATCGATCTATTTTTTCTCCCAAAAGCTTTGCATATACTTGAGGTTTAAGGATCATAAAGGGTTCACCAAAACAGGTTGAAAAGGTTGCAATAGGCTGAACTATCCCTCTCTCAGTTCCCGCCAACTTACTGGTGTATCCCGACAAGAAATGATACATTGCCTGCTCCTTTGATAGCTTTGAAATCGGAGGTAAAACCCCAGTTGCATCCGCCGTTAAAAAGACGATGGTTTTAGGTATGCCTCCAACCCCTTCAAGAACAGCATCATCAATATGATTTATAGGAAAAGCTGCTCTGGTGTTTTCTGTATATCGATCATCATTGTAATCTAATATACCTGTTTTCTCATCTATCACAACATTTTCAAGAATTGCTCCTTCTCTAATGGCATCCCATATTTGGGGTTCATAGACCTGCGATAGATTAATACACTTTGCATAGCATCCACCTTCGAAGTTAAATACACCTTTCTCTGTCCAGCCATGCTCATCATCACCTATTAATTTTCTATTTTCATCTGCAGATAATGTGGTTTTTCCTGTTCCTGATAATCCAAAGAACAAGGCTACGTCACCCTCCTTACCAATGTTGGCTGAGCAATGCATTGGCAGTACATCCTTAAAGGGTAATAGATAGTTCATCACAGTAAACATTGATTTTTTAATTTCTCCAGAGTATTTTGTTCCTCCAATTAGAACGGTTTTTCTCTCAAAGCTAATGATAATAAATACCTCTGAATTGGTACCATCAATCTCTGGTATCGCCTTAAGGTCTGGTAGTGCTATTACAGTAAATTCTGGGCTTATATCCTGTAGCTCTTCTGCTGTTGCCTTTACAAACATCTGCTGGGCAAAAAGATTCTGATAGGCAAATTCATTAATCACCCTAATGGGCATTCGATATTTTTCATCAGTACCAATAAAACCATCAAAAACAAATATCTCTTTTTGTTGTATGTATTCCATAGCCTTATTATAAAGTTTCTCAAAGGTACTTGTTTCCATAGGGATATTGCCCTTTTCCCAATTTACATGATCATGTACCAGTGCTTCATCAACTATATATCTGTCCTTAGGTGATCTTCCTGTATAGGCTCCGGTATTTATACATAAACTTCCATTTTCTGCTATAGAACCACCTTCTCTATCTACAGCAAACTCAATCAATTGTTTAGGAGAAAGATTATAGTGTAGCTTCTTTGGTTTAAAATCATCATGACTAATGGTCTTAATAGAACTATTCAAAAGATTACCTCCCAGAATTTGTTTTTTGTATGTATTATTACATCAATTAGTATAGCACATTAATAATTTATTTCAATATATAATATTCAACTTATATGTTACATTTTATTAATGTTATACTAAATAGTCTAAATATTTTTACTATTTCTATTATTCAATTCCCCCACTCAAAAAGGGCTATAATCTCCTTAGAAATTAGCCCTCTATTTGAATCTATTTGAAATTGTAAGAACTAAAGAAGTAAAGATACCCTATAGACTTTGGCAGCCACTACAGAAGTATATGCTCCCTCCCATGTATGCTCCTTTGGTAATTATACTACCACATTGGCAACAGGGTTTATTAACAGTATTCTTACTGAGCTTTGTTTTATACCCTCCATTAAAGCCATATAAGTTCTTTTCTGTATCCCTTCCGCCCCCTTCAGTTATTTCAGACAGTGTAGTTTTGATAGAGTTGTATAAATCCTCTCTATCTAACCTACTAAAGTCCTTAAGCTTCTTCTTAGGATGAATTTTTGCATTAAAGAGAATGTCCTGTAGAACACCATTGCCAAGGCCTGGAATTCTTTGTTCCGTTGCAATTAAAGCCTTCGCACTAAGGCCTTCAGCTTTAGTACCAGAGATTATCCTATCAAAGTAGTCCTTATCAAAATTATCTGATAGTGGTGAGGGCTTTTCCTTTGCTTGCTGATAGTAGATATTATCAAATTCCCCTTCTTCAAAGCACCAAAGGCCACCATACATTTGAACAGATCCACTTATTGCAGTGGAATCATCAAACTCTATTAACAGCTGATGCTTCTTAGGTCTTTCATTTTCTCCGTGGTAACGCAAGTTGATTCCTTCGCTGAATAAAACAACTCCATCCTCTACATTAATTTCTACAAAGCTTCCATAGGCAGAGGCTTTACCAATTATTCTTCCATGGAGAAGTTGATGATATCTTTCGGGATCTCCATGATACCAAGCAAATTTGTGGGGACTATGATTGGCAATAACCCTACTGATCTTCTTTCCATAGATAGCTTCGTTAAACTGCTCTGCTAATACAACAGCTTCCGGCAATTCAATCATGTACATACCTCCTTTAAATATTGCATGAAAAAATTCCATTTACATCCTTTATTGTAGCACGTATTTACTCAGTAAAAAAGAGGATAGAGACTTCTACCCTCTGAGCTTTATGACAAAGTCAGCTAGATTTTATATCCTTATCTGTTGAATATCGAATAATGCCAAGGGTAAATATAAATTAAGCATTGATTAGATTTTTCAGTGCTTCATCTATAACAAGGGAGATTCTATGATATTTAAAGGATTATATGGTAAAATTAACAGAAGGCCAACCTTGTTGGAGAAATAAATGATAGAAAGAAGTGTTTACAATGTTTGAAGAAAGAATCCGCCCATTATTTCTGCGCCTTTTGGCAACCCAAAGTGATACCAATACTCAGAGAGAGACCTATATTGAAGAGCAGATTTTAAGCTGGATTAAAGAACAGCCCTATTTCCAAGAAAATAGCCACCTTTGTGGCACTTATCCCCTTGAGGATGACTCCCATAATAGAAGTGTTGTATGGTCTTTGGTTAAGGGAAAAGGAAGCAAAACCGTCATACTAATTCATCACCATGATGCTATAGATATCGAAGAGTATGGAAAACTAAAGGCTGTAGCTTTGAGGCCCGATGAACTGCAGGTGGCCCTTAAAGAACGAAGGCTCTCCCCTCAAGTAAAAAAAGATCTTGAATCTGGAGAATGGACCTTTGGTAGAGGGTCTGCTGATATGAAGGCGGGGGCAGCTATACAGTTGGTATTAAGCGCTGTTTTTTCAGAAGATAGGGACCTAGATGGAAATATTCTTATACTCAGTGTCCCAGACGAAGAGACCCTATCAAAGGGGATGTTAAAGGGTGTTTCTTTACTAACTTCCTTAAGGGAGGAACATCAATTAGAATACCTATTGGCCATCAACAGTGAGCCTTACTTTAACCAAACTAAAGGAAAGGCCATATTTTATGAGGGATCTGTTGGGAAGATTATGCCTGTTCTTTATGTAAAGGGTGTTAAGAGTCATATAGGAGAACCCTTTAATGGCTTTAATCCGTCGTTGGTGCTGGCAGACCTACAGAAAAAAACCGAGCTAAACGTTGAGCTTTGCGATGTCCATCATGGAGTAGCCACTCCACCACCAGTTTGGGTTAATCTTAAAGATAGAAAAAAAGCCTATGATGCTTCCATACCAGAGGCTGCAACTGGCTACTTCAATTGGCTTACCTTTACCAGATCTCCAAAGGAGATCATGGATAAATTAGTTTCTCTATCTAAGAGAACCGTTAGGGATACTTTAATTCACTTCCAGGATGCATACGAAAACTACTGTAATTTAACGGGTGTTGAAGCAGAAGAAATCTCTATCGAGCCTAAGGTTTATACCTTCGAGATGATATTTAATATGGCTATGAATAAAAATCAAGATCTTTTTATGGAGGGCTATGGGTGTTTTTTAGAAGAAATTACAGAAGCCTTGGGGAAGAATATCGTTACTCTACCTGAAGGTACTACCCGTTTAATAGAGTATGTAACTGAATGGATTGATTTAGAGGGTCCCGCCATCATTGTTGCCCTGTCTGGCCCATACTACCCCCATATTAACAACCAATTCATTAGTACAAAGCTTCCCTTTGCAATTGAGGAGGTCATCAACAGCATCTCAGAGGAAAAATATAACTTAACCTTTGAATCCCACGGATTCTTTATGGGGATCTCAGATTTATCTTATACATCGTGGATAGGTAAAAATGAGGATATGGATATCATAAAGGCCAATAGTCCTGGCTGGGATTTTATTTATCACATTCCCTTCAAGGAGCTTTCTACCCTACAAATGCCAGTGGTCAATATAGGGCCATGGGGTAAAGATCTCCACAAGATTACTGAGCGGGTTTTTACAAAGGACGTCTATGAACGAATTCCAACCATTATTAAGGCTTTAATAGAAAAATGTTTTGAAAAAGCTCTGTATATATAACTCAGAGTATTTATAAATATAATTATAAAATCCCTTTGAGGCCCAAAGGGATTTTCCATCTTTATTATGTTATTTTAACGGGTAAGGCTTTCTAAAGAAGTAAGATTTTTATAAGCTTCCTTAGCATCCTTACCACACATTTCCTTTGAAGGTTTTAGATTAACACAAACTGCCGGTCTTTCCTTCTTATTAAACAATTTACACTTATTATCGGAGGTTAATTGAATGCATCTAACTCCTGCAGGCTTCCCTTTAAGCATCCCTGGTATAACAGAAGATATTGATGGTGCAATACAACAGGCCCCACATCCTAACCTACATTCCATAAATTCTCCTCCACCCTCTAAATGATCTTCTCATATTATATAATACACTATTATATATCAAATAAATAGAATAGTTACCTTGTAGCTTTTATAGATGAAAATAATTGAAAAATCCTTTATTCAATCCTTCTTGCAAGGGAAAAGGTATAGGGGGTAAAATATCGATTCCAGAACTTACTGCCATCTAGGTTAAAGGATTCAAAATCTACTCCACAAAGGGAATAGCCATTGTCTAGCTGCCACTTTTGTATGGTATCTAATAAAAGGGATGCAATCCCCGAGCCCCTTTCACTATCTAAAACATAAGCTCCAGTAATATTCATTACTGTAGGATGTAAAGTAATAAATGATTCACCATCTGGTTGAATCTGCATATGTCCTACTACCTTACCCTCTTTATAAGCTGCCCAAAGATGATGATTCTCCTCCTTAAGCCATTCAGTTAGATTTTCTAACGGATCCTCCTCCTCTCGATGCATAAACATTGGTGATTTCCTTAAATAAAGGTTTAGTGCTTTTTCTACTTCTACGATTTCATAGAGGCTATCCATACCGATTTTTTTGATTATTATTCCTTCTGACTCCTGTGAATTGATTGTGGAGGTTTTTCGTATAGAGTCTACGCACCTATTACCAAAGCCCAGCCAAAACCAAGTATCAATGGTTTCTTTATCATGGGTATGGAGGGTTATAGCGTGGCTGGTTAACTGTTTTTCTACCCATTTTTCCGCTGCATATTTATATAGCTCTTGATAGATTTTGCTTCTATCCTCTTTTATTGCACCATGGCCAAAAAGGGGGCAATAAACACCCTTACACCATCCCCATAGTCTTTGTAGCTCATAGGCTGCAATGAAACCAATCAACCTTCCATTATGTAGGGCTACTGCCCCTGTTCCCTTGGAAAACAATCTAGATATTGGTGGATATAAAATATCCTTTAATTCTTTACCCTCTGGTAAATAGGGTATTGCCCTTCTTTCCTCTTCATAAGCATCCAGCACTAGTGCTAAAGCAGAATCTATGTATTCCTCCCTTAAGGAATCAAATTCAATTTTTATTCTCAAATCTCCCACCCCTTATTTTTAAATTTCTTTATCAATCATCATAGTTCTATTATATATTAATGACCACCGTATAAATAATTAAAAATAGGTAATAAACTTTATGATCTTGATGCTGTTCCTCCCCTTAAAAACATAGTAAAGGAGCCATTACGAAAACTAGCTCCTCCTACCCATAAACATTTGATATTAATTATTTTACTGATCAATCATTTATAGATGATTTTATTCAATAATAATAAAAGCTCCGCCTTCAACATCCATCCAGTTATATAGAAATTCTGCATGGCTGGTATAATTCCTAACACACATGCTGGACCTTGGGAAGGTACCAATGGTATGAAGATATTCTATGACTCCTGGATCAACCTTTTCTCCATCCTTCTCTTCATATTTTACCGGTACACCATGGATATAGGCTCCACCAGTGAAGCGAATAGCAAAGGGGGCATATCCTGCTATCTCCTGAGTTCCACTCTTCAGATATTCAAATCGATCTCTTTTAACAATGGCCTTATAGCTTCCAAGGGTGGTTACAAAGGAAAAATCTCCTTTAATTCCAGTTGTTGATAGGGTATAAGATATGAGGTTGAGGCCATTATCTACAACCTCAAAGGCAGCTTGATTCTGCTGGCTTCTATCCACAACAATTACATCTTTAAGTTTATCTAATTTTTTCTCAGGATCGATATATCTCTTGGGTACATAGTAGTTACCATCAAATGTAGGAGAATATATATGATAATAGTCACCAGTTTCATTAAGGATTCTAACCAGCATACCATCCGGGATATATCTAAAGTCGCTATTCTCATCGGCTTCTTGGTAAGCAGGAGCACTGTGATAAACCCTATATCCATGCTCATCTACTGCTGCATCCCCCTTTGAAGGAGGTGCGCCATTCTCATTCTTATAATTGCTAATAAAATGAAGCTCTCCCTCAGCTAATTGCTGTTTCAGTTCGTTGATAGCATTCTGCATTTTATCGAAACGGAAGCTTCTAGGAGTACCATCAGTTGAGGATATATACCCCTCCTTTATGCCATTACCATTTTTAAAGGCTACCCGGTACCAAATCTTTGATCCATTAATCTCCTCCCCTTCAACCCTCTGAAGAAGAGATACCTTTTCCAGTTCCTCCCCTTGGGCTACAAGGGTGGAATTAGGCTTAGGCTTTTCTAAGATCTTTGCACCATTTTCTGCTGTTATAAGGAAGTAATCAAAGGATATTTCATATTGGGTATACTGCACGACTTCGGTAATTTCATTTGGAAGATCTGATTTATATTCTTCTAAAACTGTGTTGATTTTTTTAGGTTTAACCCTTTCTAATACCTGCATTTTTTCCTTCTCGCTAATCAGTAATACCCTGTGTTCCTCTGGCTCTTTAATAATATCACTAATCCTTAAGTCATCTTCAAGATTATAGCCATTGATATTCTCTTCAACGGCCTCTTTTTTAGATTTAGCTAATCGATCTTTGGGTAAATCTTCATTGGGCTGTTCTCCTTGTGGATTAGGCCTTTCTCTAGGGCTACACGCCATTGCTGTAATCAGTATTAAAGCCATTATAATCAGAGAAATTTTCTTATACATAAGCATCCCCTTCTATATTTTATTTACTTATATTTATATTTCTCAAATTACTCACTTTTATGTATTCTTCAGATTGTGCCTTTTTTGCGCTAAACATAGAAAAGACCCTCTATTTTAAGGGTCTTCAGATCATCAAAAAAGTATAGATTAAATTAAACTCCTATATTATTAAATAATGAGAAATCTGTGGAGATAAGATTAAAAGAAGGCGAAAATTACAGATACAATAACCCCTGAGAGATAGTCCCCAGCATATGACAGTATAGTATTTTCAATGTCTGAGCCGAAGGTAAGTTTTGAAAATGCCTGTATTTTTAAACTTCACCCTGCCTTTTGCCCGAGAACGAATTTCTCAGTTTTAAAATATAGGTGTTACTCGCTATTTAAGTGTCCTCCTAGACTATTCTTTAAGCTCCTTCTTAGCCTCCACTTTGAAACGGAGTATTGTTCTTAGTTTACTAGCTTCTATCCTACGGGGGTCGGATAAATAGATTTCTCTATGACATTTACTAGTTCTAACATAACCATTTTCACCACAGAATTCTTCCATTTTTTTAAAGCTTTCAGCCTCATGGTCATAGCTACCTATATGGAGGATTTGACAACACAACCCTTCATTTATAGTTTCCAACCTTAAAGAATCAAGATAAGAACTGGGCTTTTTCTTTTTTACTTCCTGCCGGAATCGATCAAATAAATCTTTAGTTAAAAAATCTGGTTGGCGAATCATAAGCTTAAATTTTAAATTGCTTTTATCAGTTGCTGGTAGGGCTTTATCAATCAAGTCCCATTCTCCTTCTAGGGGAAATACAGTGTAATCATAAAAATCTTTAGGAACATCCTTCCCTTTATAAGACATTTTCACAGCATAGCTTAGACTATAAAGGGCCCCAGTTTCAAGGGCAAATTCCTCTCTATTGGGATCTCCCTTACCCTCAATTGTAATAAAGGTTATTGGTGGCACATGAACTATAGAAGGATTTTTCTTTGGCATATATAATTCCTTAAAATCCCTTTTGTAATCAACTTTATTCATTTCTATTTCTCCCTTCAACTCATCTATAATTCAAGTTTAACAAGGATTAGTGACAACTATCTGTCATATACACATATCTATAGATCTTTTTTATTGACTCTATCATAACCTATTCTGCTGTCATCTTTCTTTTCATCATCATGCCTTATATCCTTTGTAATAATGTTCCTCAGCATAAAACCAACTTCCTCAGGATCAAAAATCATACTATTATCTAGAGAGTTCAGTAATTTATATGCCGTTGTTGTTTTACCTACACCAAAGGGTCCGTTAATCATAATAATCATTGTAAGTGTTATCCTCCTAAATTTTTATAGATCCTTGAAGGAATGTATTTTCTAAAATCGTAACCTCTTCACAATTATGAAAGATGGCGAATCTATGAATACAGTCCCTTAGATCCGCATGAATTTCATTAGACATTGTAATAAAATCCTCTAACCAAAGGTTCTTAACAACAAGCTCTTCCTCCTTCTTGTTATGAACAATCTCAATTCTTCCAATGAACCTATCGCCATGTAAAACAGGCAACACATAATAGCCGTACTTTCTTTGTGCTTCGGGGGTGTAAATCTCCCACTTGTAATCAAAATTAAAGAGCTTTTTAATGAGTTTTCTATCCCATATTAAATTATCTAAAGGAGCGATGAGTTCCGTACGAGGCAAAAATTCCCTTTGACTTAAAACCTGACTCATTAAGGCTGCATCCTCCCTTAAACAGTATAGGCTTTCCGTGATACCTTCAACATGAACCTCAGTAACTTTCTCAGCTTTTATAAGCTCCTCAAAGGCTTTATTACGGTTTGCTGCTTTTAAGCCGCCAATACCCAGCCATGCATCCGATGGTTTATTCCAAAGGAGGCCTACTCCACCGATACGCCTTAATACCCTCCATTTCCAATGGTCTTCTAAGGTTTTGTTTGGATCTTGGGCCTGCAATATCTCTTCGGGAATGTAATCCTTCGCAAGGCCATAGCTTTTTATAGTACCTTTTTTATGATGTAGAATTAAGTCTCCCCTAAAATATAAGGTTTCCAGTGCGGCTCTAGCTAAGCTGGTGGAGCTCCAGTACCAATCCACCTTTTCTTTAATATTAAGATCCTTTGATGAAACATGACCTTTTTCCTGAATCATAGCGATTATTTTATCTTCAACTTCCTTTACCTGCTCTACGCTTCTGGTATGATCTTCGTGGGCAGCCCTTTGTCTTGAAAAATACTTCCAATCTTCAATACTGAAAATAGCCATGTTCTTATCAAAATAGTCCACAAGTCTTCGCTCTATATACAAAAGCTTATAAAGACTTTCCTTTGTAAAGTTCTTTACCCTTGATTGCAAAACCAATTCAGGGTTCTTTCCGCAAACATCAATTGGATCAAATTGTATACATCCCGCCTGCTTTATATACTTACACACTCCCTCTTCTCCCGAGAATATATAATCATCTAAAAGCCCCTGCTTTAATAGTATAAATTGACGGGCTTGCCTATTGGTTAGTGTTACTTGTTTCATATTCTATCCCCTCTATTCCTATTAATGATTCAGATTATACTTTATTTTACCATAACCTTCAAACACCGACAAAATACCTTCTCCCTTTTAAAATATTGGAGCCTCATCAGGCCTAATAGCTGATAATAGTTGGGTTAAGGCATCTAAGCCATCATAGTCAACCCCTGATATACAAAGCCTAATAAAAATGTTATGACACTGATTTTCTGTTAACCATCCTTCAGGAAAAAACTCCGATGCCTCCTTTACTTTAATCCCCACCTGAAGAAGTTTTTTTTCTAGGGCCAATCCATAAACATCCTTAGGTAGCTCTAACCATATGAATATCCCATGGTCAGGAATATGGTAGTATAGGCCCTTAGGACTTAATCCCTTAAAGATCTCTGCCGACTTTCTTAGCTTAGCTTCGTAGGATTTTCTCACTCTTTTTATATGCTTTTGATACATACCAGATCTTATAAAAATATCCAGAGCAGCTTGGGGAATTCTAGATGTATTTAAATCACTTACGTGCTTAAGGTCTAATATCTCTTGACGGATAGCTTCAGGGACAATGGCTGCCCCCAGCCTTATACCAGGCATAAAGGTTTTTGAGAAACTTCGAATATAGACCGTAGTCTTCTTTATGTCATAATAATGAATTGGCAAAAATCCTTTTTTTGAGCCTAAGTCTGCTAGATAATCGTCCTCTATAACAAGGATCTGATATTTATTTGTGAGGTCAGCGATCTTTTGTTTATCCCTTTCACTAAGGGAGTACCCCATAGGATTATGATGTCTAGGTATGACATAGAAGGCAGCAATTTCTCCTGATTTAAATAGCCTCTCCATTTCCTTGTAGTCATAGCCATCTGCCATCCTTTTAATCCCCACCACACTGATTCCTAAATGCTTTGCCATCCTTAATACTAGATTATAGGTTGGTGCCTCAACCAGCAGCTTACCTTTTGAATTTAAGAATACAGCTTGAAGAACCAAAGCTATAGCCTGTTGAGCCCCATGGGTAATGAGGATTTTATCATCTGATGTATAAACCCCATCCTTTTCAAATTGGTGTTTCAGAGTGGTTCTTAAGGAGGGTAATCCTTCTGGAGTTTCATAACCAAATAGGGAATTCTTGTGAAGATCTACTGCCCTGTTAATTGCATGGGTAAATTCCCTATAGGGAATAAGCTTATCATCAGGTCTAACATTCTGAAAATCCACTACATTGCCTTTGTTAGTTGAGGTTTCATCTGAATCCACCAAATAAAAGCCACCCCTAGGGATGCTATAAACCCTATGGTCTCTTTCAAGCTGATTATAGGCTTTGTTTACAGTTATTTTATTTATGGATAGCTGGGCTGATAATTCCCTACAGCTGGGTAGTCGTTGCCCCTTCTTTATTCTACCTGCTTTAACTTCATTAAAAATATAATCCTTTACCATATCTATTTTACTATTTTCCATGGCTAATAAACCCCTTCTGTAGTAGTACAGATTTCATTTAATAAAATTGAACTACTATACTTACCATTATATACTTAATTTATAAAAGAGCAATATTGGAGGAAAGAATATGAAAAATAGCAATGATAGTCGTTTAAGAATGTTTGTTGGTCCTGAGGTTTCCTTAACAGCCATCAAGGCTTTAGGAAGTAGAGTTTTAACAAAGGAATATGGAGAAGTAATAGATTTTCAATCCGGTTGTTGGGCTGCAGTTCTAGGCAATAATAGAGGGGAGGTTATGGAGGCTGTTAAAACCAATGGAGATTTCCTCACCCACCTTCATCAATTTTTTGAAACTGAACATCCCCATGCTTTAGTAAAGGAATTAATAGAAGCTACAAAGCTTAAATCCCCCTATAAAGGTACTTTTTTATCCTCTGGCAGCGAAGCTGTTTCCTTAGCTGTAAAATTATCAGAGGTTCTTACAGGTAGGACTATGAAGCTATCCCTATCCATTTCCTATCATGGAGCATCTGCTGATTTACGAATGCCTAGAAACCCCCAGCTATGGACTGACCTTGATGTAATTAGTTGTTTAAATTGTAATAAAGCTATTAGTTGCAATGAATGTGGAAGGTTAAGTAATATTGATTTTTCACAAATAGCCTCCTTTGTATTTGAGGCTGGAAATTCGGGAGGTCTTGTACTGTGCCCACCTCAAAAGTTTATTTCCTACTTATCTGAGGAAGTTCGGGCTGCAGGTGGTTATGTAATCGCAAATGAGGTTACAACAGGCTTTGGAAGAACCGGTAAATGGTTTGGCTTTCAGCACTATGATTATTTTAATAGCAGCTTGACATCCCCAGACTTTATTGCCCTAGGTAAAGGATTAGGAAATGGCTATCCCATAAGTGGACTTTTGGTTTCTACAAAGCTGGCTGCTGCAGTGGAGGCCTCCGACTTTAGATATGTGCAATCCCATATCGATGACCCATTGGGCTGTATCGTTGCAAGAAAAGTTGTGGAGGTAATTGTTAAGGAAAATCTTATTGAAGCCAGTGATAAAATGGGCAACTATCTAAGACAAAAGCTTAGGGAAGTAGGGGAGCTGGTGGGGGGTATTAAGGAAATCCGCGGGAGAGGAATGATGAATGTAGTTCTATTAGAAGACCCTCATAGGTCAAAGGAGGTATTTAAAAGGCTTTTGAAGGATGGGATATTTACTGGGTATTCTGAAGCCCACAATTTTATACATTTATATCCACCATTAACCTTAACAAGCCAAGAGGTAGATGCCCTGGCCTCAAGCCTTCAGCATATTTTAGCCTCTTAGGGTAGGGGGGAATTAAAATGAAGACCTCTAAAGGTCTTCATTTTATTTTACTGATAATTTAGTGTTTTATCTTGAACTTCCTTAGTAATTTTGGCTTTATAGTCTTCTAAGGTCATTTGTCCTAAATCTCCCTCAGAACGGCTTCTTACAGCCACAAGTCCATCTTCCACTTCCTTCTCCCCTACAATTAGCATATAAGGTACCTTTTCCAGCTGAGCTTCACGGATTTTATATCCGATTTTTTCAGCCCTATCATCTAATTCCACCCTAAAGCCTGAACGCTGAAGATTTGTTACCACATCACCAGCATAGTCCTTAAAGCGATCAGAGATTGGTAAAACCTTTACTTGAACCGGTGCCAACCAGGTTGGGAACTTACCTGCATATTTTTCAATTAGCATCGCCAAGGTTCTTTCATAGCATCCTATTGAGGTTCTATGGATAATAATGGGTCGCTTCTTCTCTCCATCCTTATCGATATAAGTCATATCAAATCTGTCAGCCAGTGAGAAGTCTATCTGAACAGTTATGATGGTGTCTTCCTTTCCATGAACATTTTTAAATTGGATATCTAGCTTTGGACCATAGAAGGCCGCTTCTCCCTCAGCTTCAACATAATCCAATTCTAGGTGATTCAGGATTTCCCTCATGGTATCCTGAGTTGTTTCCCACTGATCTGGATCACCAACGTATTTTGACTTGTTGTTTGGATCCCACTTTGAGAAACGATAAGATACATCCTCTGCAATCCCTATGGTATTCATCATATAATCAACAAGATTCACTACACCCTTAAACTCCTCTTCCAGTTGTTCTGGGGTTACCATTAAATGACCTTCGGATATTGTGAATTGCCTTACCCTTATAAGGCCGTGCATTTCTCCAGAGGATTCATTTCTAAAGAGGGTTGAGGTTTCAGCTAATCTTATTGGAAGATCCCTGTAGCTTCTTTGCTTAGCCTTATAAATATAAAATTGGAAGGGGCAAGTCATTGGTCTAAGGGCAAGGGCATCATCCTCCTCTTCACCTTCAGGAATCACAAACATACCATCCCTATATAAATTCCAATGGCCAGAGATTTTATAAAGATCTGACTTTGCCATAAATGGAGTTTTGGTGAGCTTATAGCCACGTCTTTCCTCTTCATCTTCAACAAATCTTTGAAGAATCTGAACAACCTTAGCTCCTTTAGGCATCAATAATGGCAGTCCTTGACCGATGACATCAACAGTGGTGAAAAGCTCAAGCTCCCTACCAATTTTGTTGTGATCTCGTTTCTTAGCTTCCTCCAGCATAGCTAAATGCTCTTCCAGTTGACTCTTTTTAGGGAAGCTTACACCATAAATTCTTTGAAGGATTTTATTTTTCTCGTCACCCCGCCAATAGGCTCCAGTAGCGTTTAAAAGCTTAATTCCTTTAATTCCTCCTGTAGAAAGTAGATGGGGTCCGGCACAAAGGTCAGTAAATTCCCCTTGCTTATAAAAGGATATAACCGCATCCTCTGGAAGACCTTCAATTAACTCCACCTTGTAAATTTCCTCTTGTTCTTTATAAAAGTCAATGGCCTCTTCTCTCGGAAGCTGATAGTATTCAATATCCAGCTTTTCACTTATGATCTTTTCCATTTCTTTTTCAATGATTTCCAATTCCTCAGGTTTAAAGGGCTTTTCTACATCAAAATCATAGTAGAAGCCTCTATCGATGGCAGGGCCTATGGCCAATTTTGCATTGGGGTAAAGCCTTTTAACGGCTTGAGCTAAGACATGAGCGGAGGTATGTCTAAAGGCATCCCTTCCTCCTTCATCCTCGAATCTTAAAATACTCAATTCACTATCCTTTGTAATCGGAGTACGTAGATCCACCACCTCTCCATCAATGGTACCCGCCATAGCTTCCTTTCCTAAACGTCCACTAATTTCCTTTGCCACTTCATAAACTGTAGTACCCTTTTCAATCTCTCTTACATATCCATCCTTTAAAGTAACCTTAATTGACATTTTTTTCACCTCCAAAAAATTAAAAGACATTCAATCCCATACTGCTGGGACGAATGTCATGATTCGCGGTTCCACCCAAATTGTTTTGTAAAAACCTCTTTGACGGATATTAACGATTCCCACCGGTGATATTTCATGGCTTTGCCACTAATCCACCACAGCTCAGGGTTAGTTTTCACACACTCAGTCAAACAGCGTTCTTACAGCCTTGAAACGCCTCTCTAGGGATTGACTACAAGGGTTACTCTTCCCCTTCAACGCCAATAATGATTTTTATTATTATTTCAATTATATCTCTAATTTTGTATATGTCAATAGGGTTTTTACAGATTATATTTAAGCTGCCCTCTTCATATTTTTTAAACTAACATCTGAAATAGTATTAATGGGACATATTGTACACCAGGTTCTTGGAAGGTATACCCATCCTAGTATTAGGCCTGTTATTGTCGTGGTCAGCATCATGGAATAAAACCTATAGGCTAAATGAAGGGCCCAGTTGGCAGCTGGTCCAGCACTTATAAGCTGAGGCACATCCCATGGAAGTCTAAAAGCAATTGTAAGTCTTAAATACTCCATAGGCTCTACTCTACCCCTGAATACCATAATAGTAGACATGGTAAGTATCAAAAGATTCATTCCAAAGTAAGCTAGTACAAACCATTTAACCTTTCCCTTTGTAAGCCATTTAGGGGCAGCCTTACCGGTTAATGACCTTCCTTGAAATAGGGTTGTAAATAAATTAGCCCTAGGACAATACCTTTGGCACCAAGTCTTTTTTCGGTCCTTTATCAAAAGAACTATAGGTATTAGCATACATAAAAAACCCAGTATACCAAAAAGAATATTTACAAAACCAAGTGCGAAAAAAACAATGGTTATGATAAATAGATAGTTGGTTTTTATTTTTTTCATATTTGTCATCCCTTCTAATCATCAAAATAACTCCCCCATACTAGTGGGGGGTATATGTATTATATAAAATCTTTCTCTGAATGTCAATTGTGACTAATTAATTAGAGGGAACTTTTTTAGATGAATTACGTCCTATTAATATAAGGACAAAAATACAACAGAAGGGAGGAAGATGAGAATGAAAAAAACGAATATTGGTTTTTTAGTAATCGCTTTGGCTGTGATTGCTTTAGTTAGTTTGTTTTACTTCGATAGTCCAGGATCTACTCCTCCTGCTGATGCTAATAGTTCTCAGTTGGTGGAGTATGGAGTTGCAGGTTATATAAAGGAAATAAAATCAGCTGAAGGTGAGGCCTTAGGTATAATCTACGTTGAAGGATCTGAAAACAATGGAGCTACCTATCAAGAAGCTTATGTAACGGTTCTAGAATCCACTAAAATATACACCAACGATCCTGTTGGTTACGAAGATTTAGAAGTAGGAATGTATGTAAATGTTTTCTTTGAAGGTCCTGTCCTTGAAAGTTATCCAGTACAAGCAACGGCAAAACAAATCAATATTATCCCTAAAGAACCAGTTAACGAGGATGAAGATTAGTTCCTACACCCTTTTTAGTCTCCCACAGATGATATCTGTGGGAGATTTTTAGGTTGTTGGTTTATCTAATTGACCAGTGGCCCTTACATACCTCTGTATCTGCAAGCTCAAAGGTGGTTCTATAGGGTTTGAAATTTAAGCAAAAAACTTCCCAACAGTTTGAGGGAGTTTATGAACAAAGTGCTCTATGTCACAAATTCAATAACTAGGTGGAAGAGGGTAAATAGCAATAGAGCTAGAGCTGAAGATCTATACATAAGCTTAATTGCTGTTGATATATCTTCATAGGTAGCCCTCCTAATGTCATCTCCAATGGTTGGCTTAATCACCACCTGACCAAAATAATAGTTGGCTCCACCCAATTGAATACCTAAGGCTCCAGCTGCTGCTGCCTCTGGATATCCACAATTGGGGCTACTATGGTTTTTACGATCTCTTATCATGATTCTATAGCTTTCCTTTACATTTAGGCCTAAGAAACCTGAAGCCAATACTAGCAACAGTCCCGTTATCCTTGCTGGTATGTAATTGACTATATCATCTAGCTTTGCCGAAGCATACCCAAAATCACGATATTTTTTATTTTTATAGCCCACCATGGAGTCTAAGGTATTTACTGCTTTATAGGCCATAGCCATAGGGGCCCCTCCTACAAACATATAAAGCAATGGAGCGATCACTCCATCAGAGGTATTCTCAATTACTGTTTCTATGGTTGCCTTAGTAATTTGACTTTCATCTAAGCTCTCGGTATCTCGACCCACAATGTAGGATAAAAGCCTTCTAGCCTTAAGGATATGATCTTCCTTTAAGGCCCTATATACCTTTGTAGCCTCATCCTTTAGGCACTTTGCAGCCAGTGTTGTCCAAAGGAGTAAGACATTTATTAAGTAGAATAGATAGAGGTTTATTTCCTTTATGATGAATAAGATGAAAAAGACCCATATATAGGTTAAGGCCACAGTTGAAAATGTTAGAAAAAATCCACCCAGCCTTAGGCCTATGCTGCTTGAAGTGATCCTTCTAAGGGCTTTTTCTACAGCCTTAATATATGCCCCCATAAGCTTTACTGGATGAGGAAACCAATAAGGGTCTCCTATAATAGAGTCTATCAAAAAAGCCATCCAATAGCTAATCATCTATACCATCCTTTATAATCCCGTAAATAGCATTCATATCAAGATGATTACGTACTATACTGGCTAATTGATCATATTGTTCTTCTTTATGACTTTGATAATCCATTACTTCCTTTTCAAAGACCTTCATACCCCTTCCTTCCCGGATCTTGTTTAGGAGACTTCGAGTAAATTTTGAATTATCAAATATTCCATGGATATAGGTGCCAAATACAGTATGGTCATGATTCACCATGCCATCATCTGTATTACTATAGTTCAAACCATTTCTACGATTAATTTGAATTAAGCTTGAAGGGTTTTCTAACACTTTCGTTCTACCCATATGAATCTCATAGCCCCTAATATTTGTATGGAATAGATTATCTAATCCTTCAGTTAAAGTGGTAACCTTGTTCTTCTCGAAGATGGTTTCTACAGGTAATAGACCTAGCCCCTCAATATTCTCGATTTCCTGAGATTCGATTTTGTTGGGGTCCTTTATTTCTTTTCCTAAGATTTGAAATCCACCACAAATACCGAAGATAGTACTTCCATTTTCATGGGCCTTTAGAATTTGCTTATCCATCTTCGCATTCTTCAGTTCATTAAGATCAGCAATTGTACTTTTGCTTCCTGGAATAATTACTAAATCCGGAGTTCCCAATTCCTCATTTATACCTACAAATCTAAGCCTAACATCCCCATGGAGCTTAAAGGCATTAAAATCTGTAAAGTTTGATATCCTTGGAAGCCTTATAACTGCTACTTCTAAATCTCCCTCTAGATTATTACCATATTTAGACCAATCGGTTACACTATCTTCATCTTCAAGATTAAGGTCAAAATGGGGAATAACCCCCAGTACTGGGACATTTATAAGATCTTGAAGCATATTAAGGCCTGGCCTTAAAAGCTCTAGGCTACCTCTGAACTTGTTGATAATGACCCCTTTAATCATCCTTCTTTCATCTTCATCTAACAACATAATGGTTCCAAATAATGAGGCAAAAACTCCTCCCTTATCTATATCACCAACCAGAATAACTGGTGATTTAGCCATTTTAGCCATACCCATATTCACTATGTCCTGTTCCTTTAGGTTAATTTCAGCAGGACTTCCTGCCCCTTCAATCACTACTATATCATGATCAGTGATAAGTTCAACAATTGTTGCTTGTATCATTTCTTTTAACTGAAGTTTATATCTAAAGTACTCACTAACCTCCATATCCCTTTGTACTACACCATTTACGATTATCTGAGACTTGCAATCCCCGGTAGGCTTTAATAAAATGGGATTCATTTTAGCATTGGGGGCCTTTCCTGCTGCTTCTGCTTGCATTACCTGGGCCCTACCCATCTCATGTCCTTCATAAGTTATATAGGAATTTAGGGACATATTTTGTGATTTAAAGGGTACTGTATTATAGCCATCCTGAGTAAATATCCTACAAAGGGCTGTAGCTAAAATACTCTTACCCACCGAAGATGCCGTTCCCTGTACCATGATGCTTTTATTCATACACTTCACCTACTAGCTTTTAGTATTTTAGTATATAATCTAATTTATTTTTATCTAATATCAATTAAAAAGTCATTGTTCATAGACATCTCTTGGAAGGTGGCCATATCCTTTAATATAGCCATGGAGGCATCAATAATTTGAAACATCAAGGGACAGCCTGTTCCTTCACCAAGACGCATATTTAGATATAGATTTGGCTCCAAATTCATCTCCTTCATAATCAACCTGTAGGATGGCTCTAAAGAAGAATGGGATGGAATCATATACTCCCGTGTAAGGGGATTTAGTTTATAGGCCAGAAGGGCTGCAACTGCCGAAATAACTCCATCAATCACTATGGGGATTCTATAGTAGCTTGCCCCTAGAAAACAGCCCACAAGGCCGGCAATATCCAAACCTCCAACCTTTGCAAGAACATCAATAGGATCAGCTTTATCAGGTTTATTGATCTCAATGGCCCTTCCTATGACTTCCTTCTTTTTTTCAAAGGCTTCAGGGCTTAAGCCTGCTCCCATTCCCACGGCTGCTTCAAGGGTTGCTCCCGTTAAAGCTATTAAGATGGCTGAAGAGGTGGAGGTATTTCCAATACCCATCTCCCCCGTCCCAATTAAGTTGTAGCCTTCTTTATGTAGATCTTGAACAATATCAATGCCTACTTCAATTCCTTGAATTGCTTCGGCTCTATCCATAGCTGGCCCCTTGGCAATATTCCCTGTTCCCATCCGGATCTTTCTAGAGATTAGTTTTTCATGGGAAATATCATGGCATATGCCAATATCCACTACCTTTAAATCACTCTTTGCTTGTTTAGATAAAACACTTATGGCTGTTAATCCATTCATCATGTTAATGGTTTGAATAGCAGTTATATCTTGAGGAGCACTGCTTACCCCTTCCTCAACAACACCATTGTCTGCAGCCATAACCACCATGCATTTTTTATCCGTCTTGTTTAATACTTCTCCTGTTATACCAGCAATTTGAATGGCTAAACTCTCTAGCTTCCCTAGGCTTCCAATGGGTTTTATAAGGGAATCTAATCTTTCAGCAGTCTTAACTTGTGCTTCATTATCCAGAGGCTTTATGCCTCCAAGAACCTTATTTAAAATACTCATGTAATCACCCTGTATTATGAAATTATTCAAAATTTCATTGATACATTATCCTTTCTTCTAATTTATTGATGTTTAAAATAGTGCTTAAAGGACTCTATGAGGCGAAGGTTACTGCCTCTGTCCTTAATAGCAATCCGAATATAGCGATTATCTAGGCCTTCGAAGGTGGAGGCCTTTCGGATCATAATTCCCTCCTTAATCATGTGATTAAATAGATCCTCTTCTGTATCCTGTAATAGCTGAATCAATATAAAGTTACAATGGGTTTGAAAAACCTTTATCGGTTTTATTATTTTCAATTCCTTCAGCATAAAATTTCTTTCCTCAGCCATATACCTCTTAGATTTTTCAATATAATCCCTTTCCCTAAAAATCCTTCTCCCAGCTGCATCGGCAAAGGTGTTTACACTCCAAGGTAGGGCCCCTTTATGATATTCTTTTGCCATAGCTTCAGATGTATATCCATAGCCTAGCCGAATACCTGGTAAGGCGAAAAATTTAGTTGCAGCCCTTAGGACACAAACATGATTGCTACCTCTAAACAATTGAATACTGTCATAATCCATATCACAAAATTCCCAGAAGACCTCATCCAAAACTAGAAAAGCTCCCTTTTCTTTAATTTCCTGATGAAGGCTTATCAGCACATCCTTAGAGATTCTTTTTCCAGTTGGGTTATTGGGATTCCCAAGGATCAGCAAATTGCCCCTATGCAAATGAGGTAGTAGTTCCTCTGGTTGGATCTCAAAATCTTCACTAAGCTTTACCTTAACAACTTCCTTACCTAGAATTTGGGGCTGCTCTATGTATTCTATAAAGGAGGGATAGGGCACTATTACTCGATCGAAGAGGATACAAAGGGTGTGGATAATATCCATGGCTCCATTTCCAACGACGACCTCGGTAGCCCCACATCCCAGATACTGGGCAATTTCTTCCTTCAGGTGTCGATACTGAATATCTGGATACACCCTTAAGTCATCAAAGGCCTCCATAATATACTCTTTTAATCCCTCAGGAGGCCCTAAGGGGTTAATATTACTGCTAAAATCTAGAATCTCTCCATTATATAAATGTTGGAAGCTAAGAGTATCTCCCCCATGCTTCATCAATCATCACCTCCATAACATAAACATCAAGAAAATCGTTAAGCTCATCATCTCTCCCATTTCACAGGCTGCACCATAAACATCTCCTGTTAAGCCTCCTATAACCCTATAGGAGTAAGCCATCAGCAATAATGAAAATAATAGGACAGTTAGTAATGATACAATAAAGGCAATTTCAGCCATGATAAAGCCTGTAATCCCAAATAACATCAGACCTACAATAAAATAGCCTTTATTATGATTGTTTGTTACCATATCTCCCAGGCCACCGGGTCTTGCGCTTTTACCAAAGGTAAAAAGCATAGCTGAGGCCATTCTACCTATTCCACAGGAAAGAATCAGGGCCAATCCTCCATATAGAGCCTCCATATCCTTAAGAAGAATGTATTTTCCCAGAATATTAGATACGATTGCTACTACACCGAAGGCTCCAACATGGCTATCCTTCATAATTTCAAGTATTTTCTCCCTAGGTCTTGAAGAAAAAAATCCATCTGCGGTATCGGCTAGACCATCTAGATGGAGGCCTCCTGTAACAAATATAATGGCAAATACTCCGCCTAGTGCAGCAACATCCATACTAATATAGCTTAAGCCATAGTATATAACTGCAGCTATAGCACCGATTAGCATTCCTACAAAGGGATAAAAAGTCGTTCCCTTTGCTAGGGTTTTACGATTCACCTCGATAGAAACATTTATAGGGAATCTTGTTAAAAATTGAAGGGTTAAAATAAGAGCTTTTAACATCTATTTAATTCTCAGGGGAAGGCCGCATACCACCAAGTATACTTCATCACAGAGGGCAGCCACCCGCTGATTAACCCTTCCTATAATATCCCGATATACCCGCCCCACATGGTTTTCTGGGACAATACTTAGACCTACTTCATTTGTTACCATAACAAGACTCCCTTCAATAGACTGTACTTTATTTATGATCTCCTCTACTTCCTTTACTACCTTTTCCTCCACCCTCTTTTGTACACCAACATCAATTATGTCCATATCCTTGGTTAAATCAAAGAGGATATTAGAAGTCATAATTGTTAAACAGTCCAGTAGATAGTATCTTTCATCTTTAACCACCTTCCTTAGTTCCTCAGTAGCCTCAGCAGTTCTCCATTCCTGTGGGCGGTTTTGTCTGTGGATATTTACCCTTTCCTGCATTTCATCATCGCAAATCCTTGATGTAGCAATATATACAACTTCTTTTTCATTTTTAACCAATCCTTCAGCAAAGGTACTTTTACCACTTCTTGCTCCTCCTGTTACTAAAATTATCCTTCCCATATCATCACCTTCCTTCAACTTTATTTTCTTCTAATTATTTAGAAATCAAAAAAACCTCAGCCAATGGCAGAGGGGTATTATTTAATATGGTTCATGTAACAAAAAAACCTTCACCATAAGGCAAAGGGTCATCTACAATCTGCATATTAAAACTAAATTGCCTAAATACTTCCCTCCGAAGTGTAGCATCTTGTTTTAGGCAGGTCTCCTGGCTCACGATTCAACCTCCTCCCACCTTCCCAGTGAGGAATTCACCAGTGGCATTGGGATTTGTCGTCGTATACAGTAGCGGGGGCTGCAGCGGATTTTAACCACTTTCTCTTTTAAACCCTTATTAAGGTACCTAAACAAATTATTCACTTTTTAATATCGTATTACTCTTTTGCCTAATTTTAGCACATAATAATTTCTTTATCAACTGCCATTGAAATATAGTCAGCCAATAGTTTTAATATGCTTCATCATTAAAGGATCCCTTAATTAGGGATTACAGTAATTGCATCTTCCTGGGTCTGCTTTTTTGATTCCGTCGGGATAAAGCTTTTCTTCTTTAAATCCACATTTTTTACAGCTATATAAGAGACTTAAGGTTAACTCTGTAGGCATTCCACACCATTCACAGGGTAGACCAGGTCTTCTTTCCATTAACTGAAATCCTGGCCATAAGCATTTGGGGCAAAGGGTATATATTTTTTTAACAAGATCCCTTGTGGCAGCCTCTATAACCTTCATACGGGTGGGGTTGTATAGAGCCCTCATGTCGGTTTCGATAGAAAATTCACCATCAATAGACTTTAACAAAGCCAAACTAACTGCATCTTCAAGGTCCTTCTTAGTTGTTATCCCTTTATATATCTCACTTCGATTAGGTTCCTTGGTGCTTATAACTACTCCGTGCTCTGGAAAACCAGCTGTTAGGGCAAATTGGTAGGCTTCTTCAAGGGTTTTTATGGTCTTGTGATTAAAATTGGTATCGGAGGTTGTGGCTTCTCCAACAATCTCTAAATCATTCTCTTGATCCATCAATATTACAATTTCTCTATTGAAGGGTAAAAAAGGGCTAAAGGGATGGGGTCCAAAGGAGCCTTCACTAGCCAGTCCTATGGTTTCTCCTGTTAGTGACATTACTGCCTCTGCCTTATATTTGGCTGCTTCCAATTGGTTCCCCATCCGTTCTATGTCTTTTGTGAAGGTGCCAAATTCATCTGTATTAAAATCCTGGGGTACAATTATCTTTATTCCTAGCTCTCCTTCAAGTATTGGAGCTATTACAGATTCTTTTTTATGCATAGTCGCTAAAGCCCCTAAACGATTATTAAAAAATCCTTTTACAACCCTTTCTTTATCCATCTACTAGTTTGACTCCCTTCAAAAGTATTAATAAACTATATCATTCACTGATTTATTTACGACTCAAATCTTCTAAATAAATTTTTCAAGCTTTCTTTAACCTATTTTTATATTAAAGAAATTTAGTTGTCAATATCAAGATATACTAATTATTTTTCCTTAGCCAGCATTTTCTTTTTATAAATCCATTTGGGAATATATGAAAGAAGGACAATCACCACTGCTGCAATTGCTAAATAAAAAATAATCTTATTTGCATCTTTTTCTCCTCTACCCAAGGTGTTTACAACGATAATCCAAACAGCAGTTGTAGGAGCTATACATAATAAAGATACCAAAGCATAAGTTAGAAAACCCACGGAGGTTAGTCCATAGGCGTAATTTTGAAGCCAATGGGGGATTAGGGGAACCATTCGGGTTAAAACAATAATACGCCAACCGTCATGTTTTACCCCTTCATTTATTTCATGGAAGGTTTTATATTTTTGTAGTACTCTTTCTATCCGCTCCCTCATAAAATATCTTCCTATAACAAAGGCCAAGGAAGCACCTAAGATATCTCCTATGGAAGCATATATAATACCTAAGGTACTACCATAGGTAATGCCCCCAAATAATGCAAAGGGTAGACTTGGTAAAAATAGCATTGTTCCTAATGTAAAGGCGACAAGATAAAGTAATAAGCCTAAATATCCTAGATTTCTTACTGTGGTTGTAAATTTCTTCAGATATTCTATTATGGACAATAAATTCCATAATGGATATTTCCATAGTGCTACTGCTATTACAATTATGATTATCACAATAAGTATCATCAATTTTTTTCTAACCTGTCTTCTCTTCATGGCCTTCTCCACTTCTGTCTTAATATGGTATCACTTTAGTCAGATGACATTCTTCTACAATAACAGTTACTTTATACTACCTTATCCCAAGGTATCTCTGGATTAAGAAAGTGATTCGTAAGTTAGCTAGTTGATTCATCTATATTATGAGTTAATCAGAATGAATATATTTCATTTTTGCTAAAAGCTTATTCCTTACAAAATTATTCAATAAAAATACCCATTGAGTTTATCCATCAATGGGTTTTCTAATATACAATGTCTTTAATTATGATTGTCGCTATGGTTCTTTAATGATAAGGATGCTAGTTCTTCCTTTAACTGTGCTATTTCTTTCTGTTGTTCAGTAATAACCTCCGTCAACTCTTGGTTTTTAGAAGTCAAGGTAATAGATTCCTTCTCTAGACTTTTATATTTCTTATTGTTCTTAATCCTTATATGAGTATCGATGAAATAAACAATAATAGCCCCTAAGCTTGCAGATATTAAAATTATTAATGCTACAGATACATTCATTTCAAGAAATATTAAGTTGATGGGTACTGCTTTTGCATTTAGGATAGCAAATACTGCAATGATTATGGATAGTATTAAAATAACAATGATCTTCTTTTGCATATGGCACCTCCCTTTTATCAATAAAGGTTTTTAAGTTGTATCTTTAAGTCTATATTTAATAGATACCCAATACAATTGCCTTCTTAACGAGGTTCTGACCTAATATTGTTGATTCACTAAGAACAAAAGCATTTCATGCGTTAATATTTATGGTTAAAATGCTTTTG
>NZ_WBZB01000060.1 GCF_009017255.1 Alkaliphilus serpentinus
TCTAGAAGTAATTAACCATCGTATTGCTAATAAGGAACCACTTTCTGAATGCAGACCCTGTTGCTGACCTTCATGAAGATATGGCAGCAGAGCAGAAGGCAAGAGCAACCTACGAGCATTTACTTAATCTAGCAGAAGACCCTGGTGCAAAGGATGCCTTAAGATTTTTAAGGGAGAGGGAAGTAGTGCATTTCCAAAGATTTGGGGAGGCCTTAAGGATTGTACAGGAGTATCAGCAGCAAAAGAAAATTTATTAGAATATATAGTAAAGAATTTACTAGCCCACGTAGAAGTGATGAGAGTGATATAAATTAATGTAAGATAAGACTGGCCTGTCGTGAGAACTGCAGGCTTTTTGCTGTATAATCTTTTAAATAATATAGTTGATAATTCTACAAAACAATAAATTATTTGTAGGGAATAAGTCTTTAGATTTAAAATTATTCGACAATATTCTTCAGTATAATTGTGAAGTGTTTGATATTATTTAGTGTATATATCATAGTTAATTAGATATTCAAATGAATGGAGGATTGTGAATGAACTTATTTTCCAATAAAAAAAAGAATGATACCTCTAAAATGTTTCATATTTTATTTGATACTTACAATGCCAAAGTATATAGAACAGCATTCTATATATTAAAGAATGAGCAAGATTCTAAAGATGTTGTTCAAGAAACTTTTATAAAGGCCTATAATAAAATCGATAGTTTAAAAGAGTACGATAAGTTTGAAGGGTGGATTTATAGAATTTCATTTAACTTAGCTATTCAGAAATATAAAACAAACAAAAGAGAATTGCCTGTTGAGGATCTAGGGAAAGTAATATCTTATATAGACGTAAAAACTTCAGATCTACCAGAGAAAATACTAGAAGCTAAAGAACATAAAGAATATATTGCTCAAGAAATAAACAACTTAAAGATTGAATATAAAGAAATTATACTACTATACTATTATCTAGATCTAAGTTATGAAGAAATAAGTGAAGTTTTAAACCTAAAGATAGGAACAGTTAAGTCAAGATTATTTAGAGCTAAAGAAGAATTAAGAAAAAAATTAAGGGATCCTAATAGTATGATAAATAGTGGAAGAGGGGAGGTTTTGTAATGAATAAGAAAGTAGATATTCTAGATTCCAATATTAAAGAAGGTATAGAATTAGAATTAAATAAGATAAGTGTTCCGCAAATGGAAGATGTTTGGGAAAATATTGAAAAAGAAATGAAAACCAATAATAAGACTTTCACAAGAATTAAGAAAGTAGCAATCTTTATTGGTGTATCAATTGTTTTAGGGTTATTAATAGGAACAACAGATATATATGCACAATACCAAAAGGTATTGAGTTTAATTGTTAGAACAATGGATAGTACTATTAACATTCAATCCCAAAACAAAAGTAATACTCCCATTGATCTAGATATGGAGCAAGAATCTAAGACTTATAGTGTAACGCTAGATGAAGCTCTTGATAAATCAAGCTTTAAGTTTATGCTGCCTAATGTAATGCCTAAGGGTTATATGTTTGCAGAAGCGATTATTAATGAATTTGGTAAGCAGACTATTAGTTTAGAAATAATATATGTGTCTAATAAAAATGATACTATTAATATTATTATAGAGCCACTTTTAGGTGATTATGTTGAATCAATTAATGTTAATAGTAATCATGCAACATACGAAAAATTCAAAAATGGTGATCTAACTTATAATATAATAAAATTTAAAGATAATCGCATATTAATAATATTTGACCATGATGGAGTTAAATACTCTGTTGAAGGGATAAACGAAGAAGATATATTTGAAATAATACAGCACATAAAATAAGGAGGATGCCTAAGCATCCTCCTTACAGACTGATGAAAAACCCTCATCTTCTTTGTTGCTTCACAAAACCAGCACTCTTACGTATTTCTGTATACGCTGCAATCGCTGGTTTTGATTGCGTCTCCAATCTAAGGGCTTTTGATCAGTCTGCATCTTGAATACTTTGTATTCAATCTATAAGGAGGATGCCAAAGCATCCTCCTTATTTGCATGGATTTATTTGTTGATTATTGCCAGAAAGGAGCTATAAATTTAGCTTAAGCACAAATTATTTTACACAACCTCATTTTATAAGAATATATGAGGTAATAGTACTTTCACTTTCACTAGATCCATCATGAATTACTGTATGAGTGGCTCTAACTCTATAGTAATTATTCTGTTTAACACTATATAATTTACTAAAGCTATGAGAGTCCTCATTACTAATTGAATCGGACCAAGACTTGATAGTAGACCAGCTATCACCTGTCCATACTTCGAGATAAACTTTCAATCTTAGTTGATCGACTATGTCTATAGTAATTGTCCTCGAAGTAATATGGACTACTTGATCACCAATATCCTGTAAAGTGGCTTGAGTAAATGAGATATGTTTATTTGAGTTGGAATTTAGCTTTATATCAATGTCCAAATTTTGTTTGTCTATATCTTCACTTGATCCATAACCCTCTACTTGAGACTTAATACCATCTGGTGTCTCAAAATCCTCTGTTGAAAAAACAAATTGTGTTGATAAAATGATTATACAACTTAGAATCAATATAAATTTCTTTTTCACATTATTCCCCCCTTTTCTATTATGATTATTTACAAATAGATTTTGTTCCTTATAATAGATTATTTTATATAAAATAATTAATTCCAAGATATAATATTAGGAATTTAGTCCTAAAAATAAAAAAAAATCTACAATATGGGAACAATTAAGGTTTTAATTACATCTTTTTTGTAAAGTCATTTTTTTTCAAGTAATTTAAGAGGCGAATAAATTGGGGAGGAGGAATTTATATGAGGGTATAAATGTATCGGGTAGCTTATAGACTTCATCAGGGGTTAGCGAGAGACAAACTGCTTTTCACAATAGAGCAATTTATAATAACAACATAACATATTAGTAGTTAAAATTTTCTTGATATTTGGTAAAATATGTAATACACTAAACTTGTGATATCACACATAAAAAGTAGGAGGAGAAAGCAAATGAAAAAACAAAAACTTTTATCCGTAGTACTTTTGCTTGTTATGACTATGATGTTTGCTACTGTCCCAAATCATGCTGCAGAAAAGGCTGAATCAACACTACAATTTATCATGGTAATGGGTCCTGAGAAGGCGCTGGATAACGTACGAGACACTTTTACTGCAGAATCAAAGAAGATCAGTTCCCAAATCAGCTACACTACATCTGTGGCAAAAGGCAAAGAATACGATACTCTATCCATAGATGGTAAAATAATCCATGATGGAACTGCCATGAGTTTTCAGGCTGAAGGAATGTTGCAGGTTGTTACACTTGATGACAAAAGAGAAATGATATCTGTGCCTCTATTTGGTATAATTGAAATGCCAACCGGCAAAGAGGATATTATTGTTGGATATGACCGTGTTGGTAGTGATGAGGCAATTACCATTTCATTTAATTCACCGAAAATCCAATCAGTTCTGGCATTTGGTACAAGTGTTATGGACGAAAACCTTTTTAAAGAGTATAATCAAAAGCTCGAAACATTAGCGCAGGCAGAAGACGAAAAAGTAAACCTGCAAGATATTGATACAATGTCAACAACACAAAATAGCAGTTCGTGGAGCTTATTAGATCAGGCATATAGCAACTTCGAATATGCAGGTGACACAACGACTGGTGTCTATGGTAAGATTTATAGGGAAACAACAGAAAACGAGCTCCGAATTGATGTAAGAGCCTACACCGATAACGTTAATACCGTCATGGACAATAATAATCCATATCATGTTGAAACATACCTTAGAAGTGTTGAGACCTCTATCAACTTTGACAAGGGCCACTGTGACGGAACGTCACCTTCTGAATCACAGGATGGCTCCTATGTTCTTTGGGAATCTGTATTCTCAGATGTCTTGGGTCACTATGGAATTCCAACAGGTGTATTAAGTTATATATTCAACAGCACCAGAGGTGGTATATTTGTCGATGAGGATATGTATGGCCCCAGTATTAAAGTCCAGGGCAATACATCAGGATCCCTTGATGCTGATCCTGACTATGTCAATACTTTCTACGGCGTAAACCCAAATACTTCTAATCAAACGAGTGGGACATTTACAGTTGAAGCGATTTATAGAGTCTGCGCATCATACCCACAAGTCGGGTTCACCAGCTACTACTCTACTGTTTCCGATACAGAATCATTTAGTACATCTTGGTAACAAAAAGGAGATTATATGAAAAAGTCCATCATCTTTAGTCACATAATACTGACAGTTTTGCTGACGCTGGTACTTGTACATACGCTGATGAATATGGCGGACAGTAGGCGAACACTATTTAGTGTAGCCAACATTGCTTATGTCCAGAAAGTAGGTGAAGTCATATCGACCAAAGACCTATCACATACATCGATTATGATTTTAGCCAGAGAAGCTAATCTAATCAAACTTTCTATTAGAGATGGTTTAGGTAACGGCAACTTGCGGAAAGACACGATATCAATGCTTGAAGTTGTTGAGGATTCCCTTGAAGAAATACATCAATTACTTGAGGACGGTTCAGAGGTTGATGCAAAAGTAGCCGACTTAATTGCATTTGCCAATCAAGCTGAAGAACATGGACGTGACGTACTGGATGCCAATAGCCGTACCAAACTTATGTGGTTAATCAAATGACACCATTGCTTGCTTAGCTAAACAAAAGATCCCTCAGGCAACTATAAGTTGCCTGAGGGATCTTTGATAATCGGATACATGCAGAGCCTGTAGCTGACCTCCATGAGGATATGGCAGCTGAGCAGAAAGCAAGGGCCACCTACGAGCATTTACTTAACCTAGCAGATGATCCTAGTGCTAAAGATGCCTTAAGATTTTTAAGGGAGAGGGAAGTAGTGCATTTCCAAAGGTTTGGGGAGGCCTTAAGGATTGTACAGGAGTATCAACAGGCGAAGAAGATATATTAGCTCATATTGATGTGATGGAGGTAAATCTATTAGCCCATGTAGAAGTGATAGTATTTAATATTGGATGAAATTGGCCTGTAGATTTTTCTACGGGATTTTTGGTACCATTCCAAGCGTCCCCTTGCCTATGCAAATTTCTTTTACTTTTAAAACTAATCTCATAAAAATTATATCATTTTTTTGATTTTATATAATCATCAACTTGTTTTTCTAGTACAATCAATGGCATTCTTCCATTTTTCAAAATCACCCTATGAAATTCTTTAATATTGAACTTTTCTCCTAGTTGCTCCTCAGCCCTTTTCCTTAATTCACGCATTTTCACTAATCCTACAAAATATTTAATCTGGTCACAAGGATTGTTAATGAAAAAATCATAACTCACTTGTGTCTTAGGGTTTCTATGTTTTTTAATGTATTCTTCTGTTTCTGATTTTGTCCACCTTTTATAGTGTATTCCAGTATCAATTGCAGTATTTACTGCAGAAGTTAGATCACTATAAAGGAGTTGAAGTTTATCCTTTGGATTATCTACGAATCCATATTCCATAGGTAGGATTTCTGCATAGCTTGCCCACCCTTCGGTATACCCTCCAAAAGGCATTATTTTTTTAAAATCTGGTATATCCTTATTTTTCATTTCTAATGCAAATTGAAAATGGTGTCCTGGAATTGCTTCATGATAGACTGTTGTTTTCAAACTTTTAGTAATATGAATACCGCTTAAGTAAAATTTAATTTTTGGCTTTATTGAACCATCAATAGAACCAGAGTTATATACTGAAGGTTTATTAGGATCTTCATACATTTCTACTTCTACATCAGCTTCAGGTATTGTATCAAACATTTCAGGTAGTCTTTCTTTCAATTCCCCTACAATTAACTTATATTCCTTTTTAGCCTCTTTATAATGAACCCATAGGGTGAGACACAAAATCTAAAATTTAAGTTATAATGATCTTATGAAAAAGAGAAATAGCTACCCCCCAGAGTTTAAAACCAAAGTTGTCTTAGAAATCTTAGCGGAAACATTTACAATAAACGAGCTTGCTGCTAAGTATCATATCAGTCCAGTGGTCTTATCTCGCTGGAAAAACGAGTTCTTAGATCGAGCCTCTGAGGTATTTAAGAAAGGGCCTTCAGAAGACGCAAAAGAACTAGAAGAAAAGAAAGAACATATTTCAGCCTTAGAGCAGAAAATTGGCCAGCTTACCTATGAGGTAGAC
>NZ_WBZB01000061.1 GCF_009017255.1 Alkaliphilus serpentinus
TTACCCCTTATGCTCCTAAGGAGGGTTCAGTAGGCTATTTATCTCCCGAGGCACATATGGCTTTAGCTCTTATAGGCGAGGGTAAAGCATATTTTAAAGATGAATTATTGTCAGCAAGAGAAGCATTAAGTATGGCGGATATAAAGGTAATAGATTTAGCAGCAAAGGAAGGCTTAGTATTAACAAATGGCACCACTAGTACTACTGCCATAGGTGCTATAGCTATATATGATATGCTAAAGGCAGCAAAGGCGGCAGATATTATCGGAGCAATGAATATTGAAGTGATAAAGGGAACTACTAAGGCCTTCGATGAAAGACTTATGAGTACACGACCCCATGAAGATCAAATAAATACAGCAAAAAATGTAAGGAATATATTACAAACTTCTCAGATAGCAAAGGAATATAAAAGCTATAGGCTACAGGATGCCCTATCACTTAGGTGTATACCACAGTTACATGGAGCCGCTAAGAAAACATTAAGGGATGCCCTTAAAACCATTGAAATAGAAATCAACTCATGCTGCGATAACCCTATAATTTGGTCCGAAGGGGAGGATGGAGAAGTTATCTCGGGAGGGCACCCTGATTCATCCTATGTGGGGCTTGAAATGGACTCTGCATGTATAGCAGCTACAATGCTTGGAAAGATGTCAGAACGAAGGAACAATAGGCTGATAGACGGTAGTCTATCAGAATATCCATGGTTTTTAATAAAAAAGCCAGGACTTAATTCAGGTCTTATGGTACCTCAATATACCCAAGCCGGACTATTGAATGATATGAAAATCCTATCCCATCCAGCAACAGTAGATGCAATACCAACCTGTGGTAATCAAGAGGACTATGTTGCAATGGGATATAACGCTTCTAAGAAGGCAAGACAGATAGCAGATAAGCTTGAATATATACTAGCAATAGAGCTTTTATCAGTGTACCAGGCCCATCAATATGTAAAGGAAGGCCTTATGCCAGCAGAAGCAACAAAGGTAGTTTTAGATGAGATAGCCAAAAAAGTACCTGTGATGGAAGAGGATATGTATCTTTACCCCCATATAAATACTTTAAAGAACTTAATTCATTCAGAGTATATTGTAAGGCTTGTAGAAAAAGTGATTGGAGGATTAGAGTAAAATGAAGAAAGTACAAATGGATATTAAAAAAATATTTTTTACACCTCCAAAATCTATGTTCGAGCGAATTACTTTATTCATAATGCTAACAATCACATTTATTATTTTCTTCACACCACTAAAGTTCTCAAAAATGCACCCGTTAGAGGCTGGGCTAACAGCAGCTCTACCTGCTGTATCTATCTCATGGGGCTGGATTATATTACTAAGGTCAATTTTTAGGAAAAGCGATTTTACTAAAGAATAAAAAGAAGCAGACAAGGGGATATAAGCTTGTCTGCTTTTGTATGTATGCGCTACCTTATATAATACTGGCTTTACTATTTTTCTAAAAGTGATACAATTAAGTTAAAAACAGAATAATACTTTATTTGGCAACATAAACCCCGTCCCCCCGACATAAGGAGATGAGAAGATGCAAACATTAAAAAGACTATGGATGATTATTGCTAGTGCATATATACTTTTGTTCTTTTCTGAGTACTATTTTTTAAATGAAGAACCAGCTATCGGCTTAATAGATACACTAACTACAAATCCCGCTGGACTTATATTCCTCATTGAGTTTATTATTATGTATGCTTTTTTCTCCTACAGCATGTTGATTGCATTGCAAAAGTTTAAGGTAAGTAATATTTGGGGGCTAATACTGGCAGGAGCACTGTTTGGTTGGTGGACAGAAGGCATTGTTATTCCAATTTACTATGAAGCCCTTCCCTACTCAATTTTTTGGCCCAGTATAGGATGGCATGTCATTGTGGATGTACTTCTTGGGTGGTACTTGGTTAGAAAAGTTTTACATATGAATAAACCACTATATACAGTTCTACTTTCATCTGCTCTAGGGATCTTTTGGGGAATATGGGCTACTTGGTTTTGGGGAGAAGGCTTGTCCCCCATAGCACCAACGGATTTTGTAATATATAGCTTTTTTACAGTTTTTCTATTGATTATAGCCTATTGGTCAATTGATAGCTTTAATCCCGTTAAAATGGCTATTTCAAAACTAGAAATTATCTTATTTGCTGTGTTTAGTATTTTTTGCTTTATCACTATTACACTATCCTTAGGGATACTACCTATTCTCTACTTTGTTCCAATGGTGGCAATTACTTGCTTGGTTTTGTGGATAGGTGGCAAATCAGAAAAAAGGGATTCACTGTTTGATGGATTTGAGGTGAAAACAAAAAAATGGCAGTATCCAATATTATTGTTAATACCCTTGACTTCATCAATTGTGTATAACAATATCTATAAAAGCAAGCTAGATACAGGCTTTACAGAGCTAATACCCTTGGCACTGCTGGTGGCAGCAGTACCACTGTATTTAATTGCAATGGTTAAGGTAGCATTTAAAACAAGATAATGTAAATTAAATAGGGTGCCAACAACCCCGTCAGACTGACACGTCATATAAAGAAGGAGATAAAATGATTGAAAAAAAGATACAATCAAAAAGAGGAACAGTTTACTATTGGACTAATGAGAACAATAACGAAAATGAATTGGCTATTGTTTTTTGCCACGGATTAACAGCAGATCATACCCTTTTTGACAAGCAAGTACAGCATCTAGCAAATGACTATAAATTAATAAGCTGGGATATTCCATTGCATGGAAAATCAAGACCCTATCAGGATTTCTCCTTCGCTAATGTAAACAAAGAGCTTTTAGAAATACTTAAACAGGAGAAGGTTGAAAAGACAGTATTAGTGGGACAATCGGCTGGAGGCTATATAGCTCAGGCCTTTATCAATGAATATCAGGAAAAAGTAATTGGAATTGTAGGCGTTGGTACAACCCCTTTTGGCAATAGCTATTATAAGAAATCTGAGCTATTTTGGATAAGCATTATTCCAGTATTGCCATGCTTTACCCCTATAGCCTATACTGTAAAGCAGGTGCTAAAGCTGTTACAATAACTGATGAGTCCAGAGAAAACATGCACAATGCACTTGTGAAGCTGGGTAAAAAAGATATGCTAAAGGCTGCTTCTTCTGTCTATGGTGAGTTCCTAAAGGTTGAAGAGGAGGTAGATTTTAACTGTCCAGTTTTATTAACCTATGGTGAGTATGATAATACTGGATATGTGAAAAAATACAACGATTGCTGGGCAGACAAAACAGGTTTTCCTTTAAATGTAATAAAAAACGCTTCCCATAATGCAAATTATGATAACTATAAGGAGTTTAATCAACTGCTTGTTTCTTTTATGCACACAATAAAATAGACCTCAGCTATAGTAGCTGAGGTATTTTATTCATTGGTCTAATGTCTTAAACGAGATGTATCATTAGTTTATTATTGGTCGAGTTTGGAGATACAGCTTTAAATCTGGATGTGTTCCTTTAGTTATAACATCCCTCAAAATTTTAGCCAAAACCATGTTGTAAACAGTACCATTGTCACCATAGCCCATGAGTAAATAAAAGTGCGGAAGCTCCTTGTAAATTCCAATCATAGGCAAACCATCATGGGTACCACCATAGAAGGCAGATAGATAGAACTCTGGCTCTACTGAAATATCTGGAAAAAGCTTGTTAAACTCATCAATTATTTTATCCTTTTTGCTTGTTAACATAGAGTCCCTTTGCTGAGGATATTTGGTGTTTTCATCTAAACCTCCAATTATTACTCTGTTATCAGCTGTTGTACGCATATAAATGTAGGGTCGTGCAGTTTCCCAAATTAATGAGCGTTTATACCATGAGGAAAAGTCATCTATTGGAGTGGTAACAACTGCGTAGGAGCTAACTATTACTGCATTTTTATCCTTTTTAAAATCTAAGCACTCATAACCAGCAGCTACAATTACATGCTGAGCTTTAATGGAATATCCATTAGTTGTAAACATGACTACTCCATCCTTCTCAATGCCTCTACCCTTCACCTCTGTTTCCTCATAGATTCTAACACCTTTACTCTTAACCTTCTCAAGTAAACCAATGGTAAACTTATATGGATTTAACTCTGCATCATTTCTAAAGTAAATGGCGGCATGCTTACTAAAGGGATAGTGCTTGCTAATTTCCTCTTCTGTGAAAAACTCCACCTGAAAGCCGTGTTTCTTTAAAAGGGAGTATTCCTTTTCAAGCTTTTCTACATCCTCTTGATAGCTTGCGTAATAAAGAGAGTCTCTTCTTTGGAAGTCAGGCTGTATATCTAAAGAATAACAAACTTTTTCAATTTCATTCATTCCTTCTTCGCATAGCTTAAGATGATGAGCAGCATTTTCTTCACCAAAGCTATTACTTAATTGAGTAAAGGTTTTTTCACCTAGATATTGAATGAGAGCAGTGTTGCAGTATGTACTGCCTTGTCCTACCTTTCGTTTATCTACAATAACAACATCTAATCCAGCTTCACTAAGGTAGTGGGCACATTGTGCACCTGAGCTTCCGCCACCCACAATTAAAACATCACATTCAATGTTTTCTTTTAAAGATTCATAAACAGGGGTATTATAATGCCCCCCAATGTCAAG
>NZ_WBZB01000062.1 GCF_009017255.1 Alkaliphilus serpentinus
GAAGTTAATTTTACAATTGAGGCTTTTTTAATGAAGAGCCAGCTATCGGCCTAATAGAGACACTAACTACAAATCCTGCTGGACTTGTATTCCTCATTGAGTTTATTATTATGTATGCTTTTTTCTCCTACAGCATGTTGATTGCATTGCAAAAGTTTAACGTAAGTAATATTTGGGGGCTAATACTGGCAGGAGCACTGTTTGGCTGGTGGACAGAAGGCATAGTGATTCCAATTTACTATGAAGCCCTTCCCTACTCCATTTTTTGGCCCAGTATAGGATGGCATGTAATTGTGGATGTACTTCTTGGGTGGTACTTGGTTAGAAAAGTTTTACATATGAATAAACCACTGTTTACAATTCTACTTTCGTCTGCTCTAGGGGTGTTTTGGGGAATATGGGCCACTTGGTTTTGGGGCGAAGGCATGTCCCCCATAGCACCAACGGATTTTGTAATATATAGCTTTTTTACAGTTTTTCTATTGATTATAGCCTATTGGTCAATTGATAGCTTTAATCCCGTTAAAATGGTTATTTCAAAACTAGAAATTATCTTGTTTGCTATGTTTAGCATTTTTTGCTTTATTACCATTACACTATCCTTAGGGATACTACCTATTCTCTACTTTGTTCCAATGGTGGCAATTACTTGCGTGGTTTTGTGGATAGGTGGCAAAACAGAAAAAAAGCATTCACTGTTTAGTGGATTTGAGGTAAAATCAAAAAAATGGCAATATCCAATATTATTGTTAATACCCTTGATTTCATCAATTGTGTATAACTATATCTATAAAAGCAAGCTAGATACTGGCTTTACAGAGCTAATACCCTTAGCACTGCTGGTGGCAGGCGTTCTACTATATTTAATTGCCATGGTAAAGGTAGCATTTAAAACAAGGTAATATACATTGAATAGGGTGCCAACAACCCCGTCAGACTGCGTAAAACAAACTATAAAATAGCATATAAAAATGTCTGTAAATGTTTAAATAATAAATTTCCAATTGTACCAATTATGAAATGTATATGATTTTCCCATAAGAGAATATCCATATACCATATATCCTCTTTTCACTTTGCAATTATTTAATGTTTGTAAAAACTCTTCCTTATCTTCTTCGTCTTCAAATATTATATGCTTACTAATTCCTCGCAGGATTATTTAATATAGGCCACTTTCACTTTTTTCTCGTGTTTTTCTTGGCATAAAAAACAGCTCCAAACATAGACTAGCATACATTTGGAGCTGTTGCAACCAACAGAACCATCCCCTTGGTTTAATAAATGGTCTTATGATTGTTAAACAACATCAATTTCCTTTAAGGCCTTTAATTATATTTTTCATAGTATCTACTAGAACTACTTCACCATCTTTACTTAAATTTGCATGTAAAGATAATAAATCACCCTAATAAACTACTTCTAATAATTTATAGTTTCCAGATAGATTTGTAAAAACACCATCATATCCTTCAATACTAACGATTTGAGAATCAGAATTTCTTGACTGTACAGAATTATTAATCGAAACCATGTTTATCGAGGCAGTAAAATGTCTTACTGTTCCTTGAGAAGCTTTTGCGAAATCTAGTCTCAAAAGAGCAAGAATCTCAGCACTATCTATTTCCTCATAATACAGTAGTCCTTCTTCAGCTAGCATCTCTGCATGTTCTATCCATGAGTTAAAATACTCTTTTGGGTATGTTGTATTAACACTTGCCCCACTTAAACTGTAATCGCTTGGCACACTATTTTTAACGATTTCAACCCATGGATGATCATAGTTTGAATAAAATTCTTCCATTTTACTTATCGAATAACGTTTTAGTCTATTTGAAGTAAAGACAAAAGGAGCCTCTAATCCTTCATCCATGTAATAGCCTATTAAATCTTTTCCTTCAGTATTACTAATCTCTATCAAATCCTTATATACATTAGTATATAGTTCATATATTTCTTTATCTACATCATCATTAATGTCAAATTGTGTAAACCATGTCTTTTGTTCAGTTTTAATTGTATAGGAACCATCTTGATTAATCACAATCCAAGCCCCAGCGAATACCATCGATACTGACATAACAATCATAGCTGCTATCAATATTATTTTCCTCGGAGTTCTTTTCTTACTCCTTATTTTATTCATTACTCTTGAAGTTACATCAATTTCATTCACTTCAATATTTTTCAATCGTTCACTTAAAGTATCTTCATTAAGCATTTATAGTCCCCTCCTTTATATTATCTAGTTCAGCTTGCAACTTTTTTCTTATTCTTTCATATTGCTTTCGTAAAGTAGCTGGTTTTTTATCAAAATAAGTAGATAGCTCTGCATAACTCATTTCTTCTACTACTATTAGTATAAGTAAAGACATTTCAAAGGTAGTAAGGACTTCTTTAATCTTAATCAACAAATCATAATCTTTATCTTCAAGTGTATAATAATTTGATTTGTTCTTGATTTTTTCAATCGTTTCTTGATTTTTTCTTTTTAAACGGAAGAACTGCATAGCTTGGTTATATGCAATTCTATATAACCAACTCTTCATAGAGTTGATATTTTTTAACTTATCCAATTTGTAAAATGCTATCGTAAATGTCTCTTGTGTTAAATCTTCAGCAACATGATGATTTAGTGTATAAGTAGCAAATATCCGTATATTAGATTTTGGTAGTAGTTTATTACATCACCATACAGTTTAATGTTGCCATTTCTTATTTGGGTTACAACTTCAATGAGATTATCCATCGCTACTCCTTTCTGAAAGCTTTCATATATATGATGTAAAAATACCTATAAATGTGACATAATATTAAAAAAATATTCCAATAAAAGATCATATAATTGAAATTCTTCGATTAAAACCTTTGTTTTCATCATTATCAGTGATGCTGACACACCTTTACCGCCGCCTACCTTCTTCTACGCAGCCGAACTTTTTTAGCATTGTTGCTGATGGTACTTTCCCTTCAACGACATTTACTGTTGCTAATTTCCATCACTTGATACGCCTCCCTTGATGTTAGTTTCTAGGTGTGCTTCTGTTGTTTGTCAAAATATTTAACCCATGGATATCTTCCAAAAATCCTTTTAAAGCCACAGCTTAAATAAATAGGTAAAGTGGATTCCACATAGGCAACAGTTGCTCCCAACTCACCACAACGTCTTACTGCCTCCAATACCGCAGCCTTCCCTAAGCCCATTCTTCTATAGTCTGGATCAGTGGCCACAGGCTCAACATAAGCATATTTATGGGTTTCCTCAAACCAGATTCCTGCATAGGATACAAAGTCTCCATTGGGGGCAACAACTACAATATTCAGATCCTTTCTGAAATTAGGTGCTGATTGCATCAACTTTCTATCTTCTATCCCATTGGCGGGTGGCTCTCCCGTATGGTTAAAGCCCCTCCAAAGGACTCTGTCTACCTTATGCAAATCATTGTCATCTGCTAAGCTTTGTAGCCTAAATCCCTCTGGTAGCTTTATCTCAGGGAAGGGGTTAGGAATAGGCATCCAGGTTACAACACACCATGGTTTATCAGTTTCAGTTTTTTTGTAGCCCTTTGATTCAGCAATTTCTTCTAACTCCTTATCAAAATCATTGATATTGGCTGATAAATATTTTTTATCAGGATATTTGCCTGACTGTCCCAACAAGTTGGCTTCAGCATATTCAAACATCTCTTCTTTTAGATGTGTATAATCGGGATCTACATGGAAGAAGGCTTCTCCTAACCTCATCTCATAGTTAACCACTGCCACGATTTTACCTGTATCCTCCCAAATACCAATCCTATTCAAATTACTTTCATCTTGCATTGGATGAAAATGCATATACTCCCATCTTGGCTGCAGCCAATTGAGATATTTTCCTTCTCCTATGTAGGTTTCATTTAAGAAATCATTAACTCTTTGATAATCTTTTTCTCTATTATATTTTCGCAGTACTATTCCCATAATTATTATTCCTCCTAGTTAGTATTATTTAGAATGTAGACACCCTATATAGATCTTTCAGGACCAACTCATAACTTTTATACATAAAAAAACTGCAGCTAGATAAGTCTTCTACAGTTAAATTCCATAATTCTAAAGAATACACAGAAAGGTTTCGTTAATAAACCCTTTTGTTTACTCCTAGGAGAATTAAGCTATTTAGACTATAAATGACTCCTCTACTTACTAAGCTGAAAAAGACGAACACAAAAAAACCTATACTTAGGCGTTCAATTCCTTTTACTAATTTTCAAAAGAAAATTATTAGCAAGTAGTAATCATCATTTTTTAGCCCCCTTTATTAAGATAATTCTATTATAAGGGTAATTCTGGTAAACCACAAGAGAACTTATAAAAATTATAGATATAATCATTAAAATAATCTTATCTGATTTTACCGAAAATCTGATGTGCCTCCTTCTACGTTATTTTCTTTTGGAATAACTGATTTATTAGAACAGAACAAAAGCATTTCATG
>NZ_WBZB01000063.1 GCF_009017255.1 Alkaliphilus serpentinus
CATAACCTACTTTACACTACCTTCGGTAGTTTGCTCCATTGTTAAGCTATGTTGTCTTCTCATGTTTTCATATTGAGCCTCTGCTATAATATCTTCAAATTCCTCCTTTATAGTGTGGGCTGTTGTCTTGGCAGCATCAATTGCATTAAACATTTGACTTGTAACCATAACAGCAGCCTTTCTCATGGGTTTTCGAGTAGCCTTTAATACACCAGATACACCAAAAAATGTAGCCATTCCATACAAAATCCCTAACGGTTCCAATTTCATTCAACCTCCTAAAAAAAATAAATAAAATGAACTTAATTAAAGTATTAACAATTTCAACGTTATTATTCGAAATAAAAAAACCTCTGTTGAGGTTTTAGGAAGTTTATTTATGCATTTTTTCTAAGATTATAAAATGTATCAAGATATTCACATATTTGTTCTTTTATGCTTCTTAAAAGTCTATACTTAATATTCAATAGAATACCTTTAATGCGATTTTCAACATCCTTCTGATGCTTTGAAAAAATTCTACTGCTTTGAAAATTGATATCTAGAGCATCCATCATGATATCTGTAAAATCCATTTGTTTGTAAATAATTTCTAGCAGCTGATTGTTGAACCATCCTAAAATAGATTTCTCTACAATATAACCAAAGTACTCTTCTCCCTTTTCAGTTATAAGATGGGAAAGCTTATACTGATTGATCAAAGTTGAGTTAAAATTACAGATGATGATTTTTTCATTATTGATTGAAGGAGTAAAGGGATATCCATTGAACTCCTGAAATTCAATATTTAAGGCTTCTGAAATTGAGTTGATAAGACTACAAAAATCTTTATTCTTAATTACTTTATTGATTATTTCTTCTTTATTTATATTATATAAACCCTTCTTAGTGCTGATATTTTTAACAAGCTTATTTTCAACTTGCAAAAAATACTTTTGAATTTTTTCATCTATCAAGCTAAAGGTGACGTCAATAAAATTAGAATTAATATCTACTGTTAAGCTACTCATTTTGACTATCCTTTCTACAAGTAAATTAAAGTATATTACGATTGTAATCTGTAGATATTAAATAAGAATGAAATTTATGTTAAGTTTATGCTAAATACATTTTAACTTTCTATTAAAAGCACATAAATTTAGTAATAGAAGCTAAGCTTTAAGTATTGATCTATGTAGGAGGATTATTAATGGCCATTGAAGATGCTAACCTTTACGTAGCAACAAGATTTCCTGGTAGAATAAGATTTAAATATATTAAATTATTAAAAACACAGTTCTAGCCAACTGTATTGATAGAAGCTTAAATAAGGTAGAGGGTATTGATAAGGTTAACATTAATATTTATAGTAGAAGTATACTGGTTAACTTTAATGTTAAAATGGTAAATGAAAAGGATATTTATACTATTCTTGATGATATAATAAACGATTATCAAGCTACATTAAAGATACAAGAGGAAACTAAAGCTTCTATATCAATAACTGACGACAATATAATATCGTCAGAAAGAGCCACAGCTATGGAACATAGGAGCTCTTATTTAGAAAAAAAATATAAAAAACCCTACAGAAAAAAGATAGTAGGCCGCCATGACTGGTATAAAATGTCCCTCCATGAAATAGGGCTCCTTTTAAAATCAGATATTGACAAAGGTTTATATGAAGCTGAAGCTCTAAAGCTACTAGAAATTATAGGATATAATGAGTTTGCTGGAAAGAAGAAAAAGTCTATTATAGCAATGTTCTTCCAACAGTTTAATGACTATATCATGAAGCTATTACTGGGGGCAAGTGGAGTGTCAATGTTTCTTGGACAGATTGCTGATGCCCTTACAATTGTTGCAATAGTAGTTCTTGAAGCAATACTTGGAGTATGGCAAAATTATAAAGCTGAAATGTCTCTAGAAGCACTTAAAAAGTACACTTCGCCAGCTTCAAAGGTAATCAGGGATGGCAAAACTCAAATGATTCCATCTAGGAGTTTAGTTCCTGGAGACATTATTTCCTTTGAAGCAGGAGACATTATTCCTGCAGATGCTAGGCTAATTAGCAGTTCAAATTTACAACTACACGAAGCCTCTTTAACAGGAGAATCTGAAGCCATTGAAAAATCTTATAAAGTAAATTATACAAATGATGTATCCCTGGCAGATAGAAAAAATATGGTTTTTTTAGGAACAAAGGTAATTAAGGGGAATGGAAAGGCCATAGTTGTAGAAACAGGTATGGATACAGAAATGGGGAAGATTGCAAAACTCTTAGATGAAACACAAGAAGTTCTCACTCCTCTTCAACAGGACCTTAACAGATTAGCTAAAACAATTACATGGGGCTGTGTTGGAGTTTCTGTCGGGGTTATTATAAGTGGAGTATTGGGAGGACAACCCTTTCTAGAAATGTTAAGAACAGGGGTTAGCTTAGCAGTAGGGGCTATCCCAGAGGGTCTATCGACCATATTAACGATCTCCTTAGCCTTTGGAGTGCAGCGAATGGCCAAAAAGGGAGCCATTGTGAAACAACTGCCTAGTGTGGAAACCCTCAGCTGCGCCGATGTAATCTGTACAGACAAAACGGGCACATTAACGACTGGAGAAATGACTGTTACTGATGTATATACTTTAAATAAAAAATATATAGTTGGTGGAGAGGGTAATAAAGCATATGGTGATTTCTTTTATAATGATAAAATAGTAAATGTAGAAGATGACAAAAGCTTAAAGCAATTAATTACCATTTCCTACCTATGTAATAATGCTCATTATAAAATAAAAGATAACGATGAAATCCAAATGATAGGGGATCCTACTGAAGTTGCTTTAAAGGTATTAGCAGAAAAAGCTAAGCTCCGGATAAATCATATGGATTGCTACACAAGAGTTAAGGAACTAGCCTTTGATTCGGAAATCAAAAAAATGACTGTAATTTGTAAAGATCATGAGGAAAAATATACAGTGAATACTAAAGGGGCTCCAGATGTTATATTAAGTAAATGCAAAAAGATATTAGATGAAAAAGGGTTAGTTAGGGAGATTAAATCTGAAGATTTATGTACCATTAATAGAGCCATTGATAAAATGGCTGATAACTCTCTAAGGGTTATGGCTTTTGGTTTTAAAGAATTAACTTCAATACCAGATGAAAATGAGGAAATAGAGAAGGATATTGTATTTGTTGGCTTAACTGGAATAATTGATCCTGCTAGACCTGGAGTAGCCAGCTCCATTAAAAAATGTCATAAAGCGGGTATTAAGGTTGTTATGATTACAGGAGATCACAAGAAGACTGCTATGGCTATAGGAAACAAATAAATATATTGGAGGGTGGCGACATTGTTTTAACTGGACTGGAGTTGGACCAGCTTTCAGATGATGAACTGTTAGAAATAATTGATAAGGTTGCAATATTTGCCAGAACATCACCCAATCAAAAACTCAGAATTGTGAAGGCTTTGCAGACGAAGGGACACATAGTTGTTATGACCGGTGACGGGATTAATGATGCTCCAGCAATCAAAGAAGCTAATATAGGAATAGCAATGGGCAAGGCTGGTACTGATGTAACCAGAGAGGCTGCGTCTATTATCTTAGTTGATGACAATTTTACAACAATTGTAAGAGCAATAGAAGAGGGAAGAGGAATAAGTGGTAATGTTAAGAAGTTTCTTCGATATGTTCTTACAGGGAATATTGGTGCAGTATTGGCGATATTTACAGCTTCATTATTAAGAATGCCCACTCCTTTAATCGCAAGTCAAATACTGATGATTAATTTAGTAACTGAAGGCATACCTGCCTTAGCTTTAGGTTTGGATTCTCCATATTATAACATCATGGGGGAAGCACCAAGGGATGCTAAGAAAAGTATATTTGATAAGCCCTTACTTAAGAAGATTATTTCAAGAGGATTATTTATGGGATTAAGTGCATTTAGTCTGTTTACTGGAACCTTCCTGCTTACAGGTAATATTGCAAGAGCCAGAACCTTGGCTTATGCCAGTATAGTAGTTAATCAAATGCTACATGTATTTGACTGTAGGGAAAGAACCTTAACTAAAAATAAGTATTTGTTCCCCGCAGTAGGAATTTCTACTTTAATACTGTTTGGAAGTATTTATATTCCAGCTGTAGCCATGCTATTTGGAACATGCCCACTGACAATAATTGATTGGATTGCATTGTTATTTATGGCTACCTTTATTGGTAGATTAGACTATATAAAAGAAAAAGCCACAAGGCTTGTTGCCAATAGATTGTCTCCTTTATTTGCCTAGCCAATGGCATAAAAAATATATTAAATAAAAATGGCTCCTTACAAGGTATAGATTTTACTGTGTAAGGAGCTTTAAACTTTAATAGTAATCAAATGCTCATCTTAAGGAGCTTTTATCAAAGATGAATCTAGCATCTTTAGCAGCTGTATTGGGCATTAATTTTTTGCTACTCTTCGCCTCATTGATTAATTCTTGAAAAATTGGTGTAATCATATAGCCTAATAGGGTTAAGCCTAAACCCATTAATAATCCTTCAGCAGTGAAGGCGCTAATTAGTTTTTTCATTACAGATCACCTCTTTTATATTCTTGATTGTTCTTTATAGCTTCTGATGATATTCTCATACTATTAAATATTGATAATATTGAATTAAATGTGTTGAGACTTTTTGCTTTAAATGGTCCCACATATCCAAATGTAGCCATAAGGCCAAAAACAAAATTATAATTTTGACTAAAGTCTATGTTTCTTTGAATTCTATAGTAGCTTTTCTCTGTTATTTGAATTAATCGTGGGACTAATGATAAATCCTTCACCATAAGTAGACAATCTGATTTTAGTAATGTATGTTGGCTTGCTGCATTAACAAAGGAGATACTGATGTCTGCTTCCTCCATAGCCAGAGTATCATTGATGCCATCTCCAATCATAACTACTGTTTTATTCCTTTTCTTATCTTTGATAAATTCAACTTTATCATCTAGTGATAAACCTCCCATGTAACTCTGAATATCTAGTTTATTAGCTATATTTTGAGTATTCCTTTTAATGTCTCCACTTATTACTGATAGATCTTCAATACCCAATTCTTTCACTTGTTTTATCATTTCTGGAGCTGTCTCTTCCAGATCTTCAATCAATAGGATCTTAGCGCGAAGCTTATGGTCAACAGCAAAATAGATAGGAATATAAAAATGAACTTCTTTATCCTTAATGATTTTTGGGTTCACTATTGAAATTTTCTCTTTCATCATCAGTTTATCGTTGCCAATAACCACTCTGTGCTTTTGATAGTTTGATATAATCCCCTTAGAAGGTATATAAATAGTTTCATTATTAAAGTCTAGATTATCCATTCTTTCGGTGGTAAAAGCTGAGGCTACTGGGTGACATATATTCCCTTCACAGGAGGCTGCTATTTGAACAATATCCTCTGGGGTATATTTATCATCGTATATCTCTATTTTACCTATTCTTAACTTACCCCTTGTTAGGGTACCAGTTTTATCAAATACAATACTATTTGCATTAAGAATCTTTTCTATGGTATTGATGTTTCTTAACAGAATCTTATTTTTCATAAGGAGCTTTAAATAGTTTGCTAAGCCTGCATTTAATGCCACCTTGGAGGCTGAAGGAGTCATAAGCAATAATACAGACAAGGGTGTTAAGGAATTACCAGTTATTATAAAACTTGCTAATGCTAAAGTAGAAGCAAAATAAAGTGATCTCTCTTGATAAAACTTAACTCTTTTGCTAATATTTAAGCTGCTTAAGAGAAGGTCTGATTTTAATGATTTATCTGGTATTTTTTTAACCCTTACCTTAATGTAACCTGATACAACTACCATGCCATCATATACACAACTATTTACTTTAGCTCTCTTAATTTCCGGTTGTCCAGAATAATATAAATAATTAATCAAAGCATTACCTTCAATAATAACTCCATCAACTATAATAGACTCATTTTCATAAAAGGTCACTACATCCCCTTCTTCTAAAAACTTTATCGGTAATAGATACTCAGTTCCTTTATAGTTATACCATATCACGGAGTTTGGATTACCAGTGTTTTCTATTAAAGTTCTCTTTATTTGAAGCTTGGAGTAGGATTGTAATGCATCTGTAAGAGCTTTTAGAAATAAAAGCATTGTGCCTTTGTTCCCTTCTCTTGACAAAGTAAGGGCAGTACCTGCCAGCAACAGAAGCTTATCGGGATTTGTTGGGAAGTATTCTGCAATTTTATTATAGTTTCGTTTTAGTTGTGGATAACCCTTGATTAAGGTGACTAAGGCAGCCACCTTTAATACAGGTAAACTACTACCAATGAAAAATTTACCCCAGAAATGTTGCTTAATTTTGTAAAGTATATAAATTGATCCAAATATGAATATTTTTTTCTTAGCAACCTGAAGATTCTTTTCTTCCTTTAGATAATCATTATAGTGCTCACTGATGTATTTAAGGTGTTTGCCATTATTATCTACCATACTAATCATTCTGTTTTTTAAAGTATTAACATCAATTATATTAGGATTATATTTTAATGATATTGTACCTATAACAGGATTCACTTTAACACCTGTAATTCCTATTAGTTCTCTAAAATATAGCTGGAGTGCATCTGATAATTCATTGTTTTTATAGATTATATCTAATTTCAGTCTAACTCTTCCTGGAACAAAACTTATTACTTCCATTAGTTCACTCCTTGATTAATATGCATACATGGCTTTTGGTGTAGATTTAAGTAATGCCCAACCAGCAAATATAAAGATCCATCCTGGTAAAATAGGAAGAATTATACCAACTATCCCTAGCAGCAATAATGAAATTCCGCAAAGTTTTCTCATAGGATACCTTCTTTCTTATAAGATTTTCTAATACATAATTTTGCCAATTTGCAAAAATATATGTACTAAAACTTAAAAATACTGTTGACTTTATGATTAGCTACTTTCAAGTATTTAACTAAGATTTAATCTAATTTTAATGATTACAAAGAATACTTTATATAGAATTAAACTATAGATAGGTCATAAAGCACCTTTATCTTTATCAGTAGTATAAATAATTTTTACTAATTCATAGGAGGGAAATTATGTTAAATGGTTTAAAGGTTCGCGAGTTGCGTAATGTCAAAGGATATACTACTCTAGATATTGCTAATTTAACACATATCTCTAAGAGCTACATTGAAGAGTTAGAAAGGGGAACAAAGCATAATCCTGCCTTTAACAAGGTTGTTTCTTTGGCTAATGCATTAGGTGTTAAGATAGATGAGCTAGTATTAAGATATTAGGTAATGCTTTCCTGCAGGTCTAATATTATGCAATAAATCTTAAGAAATCTAGAGGGATTTTAATGTTGTAAAATCGATATAAATATTTTATCAGAGAACATAAAGTATAGGAGGGATATGGGATGGGTACCCTGAATTTATGTATTGATATTGATGGAACAGTTACCGGAGCCTACGATTGGCTTCCAAGGACAAATCGTTTTTTTAATGTATGTCTCAAACCTCGGGACATAAAATATTACGAAATACATCGAGTATTAGGTGTAGAAAGAAGAGAATATGAAAAATTTTATGATCAGTATGGAGAAATAATTCATCAAGAGGCAAGTATTAGAAAGGGTGCAAGAGAAGCCCTACAGAAATTTTATCAGCACAACAAAATCCATTTTGTGACAGCTAGAGAAGAAAAGATGAGGGGGGTTACCGCTAAGTGGTTTAAACAACACCAGATACCCTATCATTCTCTTTCATTGCTAGGGAGCCATAATAAGGTAGAGAAAGCTATGGATCTAGCTTGTGATATATTTATTGAGGATCGTTACGAAAATGCTATACAGTTAGCATCTGCTGGATTTGAAGTTTTGTTAATTAATTGCTACTACAATCAGGGGTCTTTGTTATCTGGCATCACACGGGTTAATAATTGGCTTCAAATTGAAGACTATATACATAAAGCTTCAAATAATCGATACAATAGTTTTAAAATAGCTAAGTAATTGCTATTGTCCCTACTGCAAAAGCAGTAGGGATTTTTGTGTTTTAAGGGCCAACAAAGCAAAATACCTAAACAACCCGTGAGGCATAGCCTTAACTGGTTGTTGTTTTATTAAAGTAAACAATAGTTATTTATTTTCAAGTAAGGGTCGAGTTTGTAAATAGATATTTAAGTAAGGGCTAGACCCTTTAGTGATTACATCAGTAATGATTTGTGACAGTAGCATATTGTAAATCATACCATTATCCCCATACCCCATTAGAAAGTACCAATTAGGAAAATCCTCATAAACTCCTATAATGGGCATGCCATCATGGGTTCCAGCATATAGAGCACTTAAGTAATATTGGGGCTCTACTTCAATACTAGGAAATAGTTTGTTGAATTCTTGAATTAATTTCTGCTTTTTATTTATAAGCATGCTTTCCCGTTTTTGTGGATTAGTTGTATTTTCATCTAATCCTCCAATGATAATTCGGTTATCAGAAGTGGTTCTCATGTAAATATATGGACGTGCAGTTTCCCAAATTAAGGTTTTTTGATACCAAGAGGACAAATCGTCTACTGGATTAGTAATGACAGCATAGGAGCTAACAAAGGATACATTTTTATCATGCTTAAATTCCTGGCATTGGTAACCAGCAGCAACGATTACACTGTTAGCTCGTATGGTGTGATGATGATTTGTTTGTAGCAGTGTGTAATCCTTCTCTACCTTTTTGCCCTGAATATGGGTTTCTTCAAAAACCCGTAGTCCACAATTCTGTAGTTTTTTAATAAGTCCAACAGTAAACTTATAAGGATTTATCTCTCCATCATTTCTACAATATATGGCAGCAGATTTTGAAAAAGGATAGAGATCAGCTATATCTCGGGAAGTTAAAAAATCTACCTCAAAATGATGCTTCTTTAAAAAACTGTAATCTTTTTTAAGTTTTACCAAATCTTCTTGATAGCTGGCGTAATAAAGACTGTCACGCCTAAAAAAATTAGGGTCTAAGTCTAATAATCCAGATATCTTTTCTATTTCATCTATAGCCTTTGAGGACAGTTTCAAATGGTTGACAGCTATATCTTCACCAAAGCTATTAATTAACTGATAGAACATTTTGTCACCTAAATATTGAAGAAGAGCAGTATTGGCAGAAGTACTTCCATGCCCAATTTTTTCTTTCTCAATTAAAACTACATCTATTCCTTTAGCCATTAAATAGTAAGCACACTGAGCACCTGAGCTACCTCCACCAATTATTGCAACATCACATTGGATGTCCTCTTGAAGGGGAGGGTAGGTTGGAGGATTACTTATGGTTGTTGGCCAATAAAGATTACCTGACTGTAAATTCATTGTTGGTTAAGCCTCCTATCCTTTAAAACCCTATTTCTACAAATAGTATAAACCACTAGCGATATTGTATTCTTAAGAAATCAAAAACTTTTATAAGGACTATGGCTTCGTTAAAGCTATAGTCCTATAGGAAGATTATCTTTCTTAAAATGTCTTATTATTTTACAAAAACATAACCAACCCATCATTATCCTTTAACATTCTAGCAATATAATGAAATTAAGAAAGGATGTGAAGGAAATGAATGCAATTGGCGGTCTTGTTAGAAAGGGTGACATATCTTTATTTTACTTATTTAATAGAAAAATCCATTGCGATCCTTTAGATTTTCTGATGAAGTATATTACTCATTTAGGGTCTACTACCTTTACAACACTGCTTTCATTATTTTTATTCATTTACCCCAAACATGAAGTAAGAACAATTGGAAGAGAAATGGTCATAGTCCTCTTAACTACTTTACTAATAGTTCAATTCATAAAAAGGATGGTAAATAGGCCAAGGCCCTATATTACACTTAGAGATATTATACCAATAAACCCACCTAACTGTAGCTATTCATTTCCATCAGGCCATACCTGTGCAGCTTTTTCAATGGCCCTAGTTTTATCGAAGAATTTTCCTCCCTTAAGTGTAGTTTTTATTACCCTTGCCATAATGGTGGGTTTGTCAAGGGTATACTTGGGTGTTCACTACCCTACAGATACATTTATTGGTGGAATAATTGCTTTTACAACCTTTAAGCTTTTGCTGATGGTTGGGTTCATATAAAGCTATGATCGCTACTAAAAATGCTTCCCTTGACAACAAGTTTTAATCATCTAAAGAAGGAGACTAGCAATGAAGAAAAATATAGACTATAAAAAAACTATTTTAGATTTTGCCTTTCTTATGGTGGGATGTATTCTTTTAGCCTTCGCAATAACCTCAATACTAAAGCCTAATGGATTGGTTTCAGGTGGGATCACAGGAATATCTATTATCCTCGATAAATTAATTGGAATTAAGTATACCTACCTTTATTACACCTTATCGATACTTATATTTATAAGTGCCTGGCTAGCATTAGGAAGAAGAGAGGGAAAGAAAATAATCCTATTATCAATTATATTTCCCTTGGTGTTGATAGCATTGGAAACTCTAGACCTATCCTTAATAAAGAATGATACCATGTTGGCATCTATCTACTATGGCATTATCGGTGGTATAGGCTGTGGGCTGGTACTGAAAAGAGGATTTTCTACAGGAGGCACAGATACTATTGCTAAGATTTTACATTATAGAATGGCACCCTTTATCAGTATAAGTCAGATTCTTTTATGTATCGACGTAGTGATTATCATAGCATCGGCCTTTGTATATGATGAGAATATTGCCCTTTATGCAGTATTAGCCCAGATTGTAATGATGAAATCAATTGATATTGTTCTTTTTGGTTTTGGCTCAAGGTATGTAAAAATTGAAGTGATTAGTGATAAGAGTAATGATATTGCTGATTATATTATCAAAAATATCAGAAGGGGAATAAGTACCTATGAAATTAAAGGGGGATATACAAATATTAGTAGGGAGAAGGTTGTTTCAATCTGCTCTCCCCGGGAAAGCATGCTGATAAAAAGATATATTTCGCAGGTGGATCCACTTGCCTTCGTTAATGTTCTTCCAGTAATGAGTGTATGGGGCAATGGAATTGGCTTCGACAGTGTAATGGAAGAAAACAATGGATAATAATAATAATACTATTAAAATTTAGTAGTTCTTATTAGCAAGCCATTAAAGCTATATTGGGTTTCATTAAAAGCTATAGGTTGGGAAAATAGCATTAGCTAACGATTTCACTCATAAAGGGGGATGTATATGAGATTTGCTATAGTAACTGCTTCCATAGGTCATGGTCACAATTCTGTTGCCTATGCTCTACAAGAGGCTTTGCTAAATGAAAATCCAAATAATTGCGTAGAGGTCTTTGACATTTTGGACGACAGTAAGTTATATCAGCTTGTGACAAATGTTTATCTTGGAGTTATTACTAAAACACCTTATATATATAGTAAAATTTTTCAATGGTCTCAACATCACCAAGGCACCAACTCTATAGTTAATCTTCTGAATTTTCTATGTTTAAAAATCTTAAAAAATATCAAGAGTAGCTATCGACCAGATGCCTTTATTTTTACCCATCCAATTCCGGCTGTTTGCTATAAGAATACTTTTAAAATACCTGCATGGACCATTATAACCGATTATACTTATCACCATATTTGGTATAACCCTAAAATAACAGGGTATTTTGTTGCCAATTCAGAGGTTGAAAGACAACTATTAAAAAATAGCTATCCCATAGAAAGGTTATTTCAAACGGGACTTCCTATAAAAAAATCCTTTACGGCTAACTATATGATGAGTAATTCTCAAAGCTTATTGGATTCAAAACCCATGATTCTTATAATGGGGGGTGGGTTTGGCATTGGGCCTCTCAAGGACATTGTGGATGAATTAGAAAAAATACAATTGCCCTTTGAAGCTGTTGTGATCACAGGGAAAAACGAAAGCTTATATCAGGATATTGTAAAATCTATAGAGAGTAAAACAGAAGATCGATGGAGGGTTATCTCCTACACTGATGAAATCCCTACCCTAATGAAGAAGGCTACTCTATTGATATCAAAGGCAGGGGCTATCACCTTAACGGAGGCTCAAATTAGTGGTTTGCCTACGATAATTTATAAGCCAATACCAGGCCATGAAGAAGAGAATGCTCGATTTGCTTGTGAACAAGGGTGGGCTAAATGGGTAAAAAAATTAGAAGACCTTGTTCCAGCTACCAATGAACTACTGTCGTCAACAAAGGAGCTTCAGCATATGAAGGAAAAATGCAGTTTGTTTAGTAAACCCTATGCAGCATCTTGCATCTCAAAGACTATAACTGATTATACACAAATACCATTAAGAAAGACCTTATAATAACATCCAACAAAATAAACATTAAAAAACCTCTTAAGCTTTAAGAGGTTTTAATAGTTTACTTCTGTTATGCTATTTAGAATCTTAAATCCTATTATTTTTTAGCCATGGTTCTAAGATTACATAGGGTATTTTTTCACCATCAGATATTTCACCAAGCTTTACCTTAGGCTTTAAGTCTCCATGATAGTCGCTTCCTCCTGATGCGTAAAGGTTATTCTCTCTACAGTAATCAAGAAGATAATTGGTTCTATCCATACTGTGGAGGGAGTGAAAGCACTCTAATCCATCAAGGGTCTGCAAGGATATTATAGAATTCAGAAATTCATCATAATCATCAGCAAAATATACATATAGATGGGCTAGAAAGGCCTTTCCCCCAGCTTTCTTTATTAAGCTGGTGGCCTCTTCAACTGTAGGGTAATTTTTTAACTGATTAAGATAAAAAGGACTCTCTTCATCATTAACACAGGTTCGATAAAAAGCATTTAAGCTTTCCCATACCTCCTTTGAAAAGTGCTTCTCATTTTCAGGATACCTTCTAATATCGGCATGAAGTAACTGGGTGGCAAAGTACTTACTCTTAACCGTTAGATCTTTGCTATATTGGATATTAAGATTTCTACATACCTCCTTCAGCTTATTGAGGTATGAATTCTCTCTATCGTAAAATCTCTCCTCAGATACAATACCTGAGGCTTCTACTGTATCAAGGTCAATCCCATAACCAAGTATCTCGATGGGCTTCCCATTATGAGCCACAGAGAACTCGCAGCCAGGGATAACCATACCTTCAAAATAGCTTTTTATTTTTGTATCCCTAAGCTTTCTATAAGCGCCAATAGAATCATGGTCTGTAATGGAGATATATTTTAAACCTAACTGCTGTGCCTTCATAAGAATATTTATAGGTTCATCTGAACCATCCGAGGATGTTGTATGAATATGCAAATCAATCATTGATTTCTGACCCCCTGTTTTATTTACTTATTCTATTGTATTACACATTCTTTATGATAGCAATTATTGAAAGCTAACTTATAAATGCCCTGCTAATACATCAGTGGGGTTTTTTGATACCTATCATTATTTTTAGTGCTTTGTATAATAGAATTTATTTACTGGATAATCAAGTAATAATATCAATTCCTTTTGTAATATTATGAATATCAAAGTAATAGTTTAATAATAAGGTAAGTAAAAAGAGAGAAAAACTAAAATATCCATAAATGGGGTATGTATATGAAGAAGGTTATTTTAATTGGACCCTCTGGATCTGGTAAAACCACATTGGTGCAAACACTATATAGCATGCCTATAAAATATAAGAAAACACAGATGCTTGAGTATTACAAAGATGTTATAGATACCCCAGGTGAATATATAGAGAATAAAGGATTATTAAGGGCGTTAATTGTTTCTTCGGTAGACTGTCATCAGCTATGTTTAATTCAGTCATCAACAGACACAATAACCATATATCCCCCTAATTTCACTCAATTATTCACTAAACCCTGCATTGGAATAGTTAGTAAAACAGATGAGGTCAACAGCCATATACCAAAGGTTAAGGAGATTTTGATGACAGCAGGAATCAAGAAATTTTTTTACATTAGTTCTTTAACTGGCGAGGGTATAGAAGAATTACACCACTACTTGCAGATGGATAATAATTAAAATGATGATTTATATATTTTAATTATTGCAATATTCAAAATATTAAGATATAATTTACACATAAAGAGTTAAGGCTTACACAACGATGTGTAATGATTATAGCGATGAGGCTACTAAGGGATGCCATTGATTGGGTATTCTAAGGTAGCTTTTTGTGTTTCATGAATAAGAATAGCAGTAGTGGAGGTAGTGTAAATGAGTGAAAAACAGCGGATCATACAGGAATATGTACCAGGTAAGCAAATTACCTTAGCCCACTTGATTGCCAATCCCCAATCCTCCATTTGCAAGAAACTAGGTTTGCCTGAAGGAATCCGGGAGGCTATTGGAATCTTAACGATAACTCCCAGTGAGGCAACTATTATAGCAGCCGATGTAGCAACAAAGGCTTCCGGTGTAGATATTGGTTTTTTAGACCGCTTCAGTGGTTCTCTAGTAATAACGGGTGATGTTTCAAGTGTTGAAGCAGCCCTTAACGAGGTATTAACTACACTGACTGAGGTATTAAGCTTTACTCCAACCATCATCACCAGGTCATAATTCCAATAAGGTTGTCTTAAAATTTGCGAAAATCAATCATATTTTTTAGGATTAACTAATAAAATTAAACAAGCCATTTATAAGGAGGTAAGAAAATGAACTTAAGGGTAGTAATAGCCGATGATGAACCTATTACTAGAATGGACCTTAGTGAAATTTTTAGAGAAGCTGGATACAAGGTTGTAGGCGAGGCTTCTGATGGTTTTGATGCGGTTGAGCTTTGTAGAAAACTGAATCCTGACCTAGTCCTTATGGATGTTAAAATGCCACTATTAGACGGCTTAAAGGCGTCAAAAATTATTGTTCATGAAGAGCTGGCAACTTCAGTTGTATTACTTACTGCCTATAGTGGCCAAGAATTTGTAGAACGAGCAAAGGAAGCCGGAGTAATGGGTTACCTGGTGAAACCAGTTGATGAGAAGTATTTAATGCCAGCTGTGGAGGTTGCAGTATGTAAGGGCCAAGAAATTAAAAAAATGAAGAGCACCCTAGAGCATATAAAGGAGCAGTTGGAAACCCGTAAGGTTGTAGAAAAGGCAAAGGGAATTTTAATGGTAAAATATAATATGAAGGAAGAGGAAGCCTATAATGAAATTCGGAAAATAAGCATGAACAAAAGATGCCCAATGAAACAAATCGCAACAGCTATAATTATAAATGATCATTTGGGGTGAGAATAATGCAAACACTTCGTGAACTGTGTAACATTCATACCAATTTAACAGAGGGCGACATAGATATATTAGAAAAGATCGCTGAAAATCTACCCATCATAGCAGAGCTGGTTAATGCGGATGTTTTTATTGATTGTATGACTAGAGATAGAAATGCTGCCATAGTAGTGGCTGAAGCAAAGCCACCATGGCACCCTTCCATGTACAAGCATACAGTTGTTGGAGAACTGGCTTTAAGGGAGAATGAGCCTGCAGCCCTTCGAACCTTGGAAATTGGAATGCCAACAAGGGACTTAAAGGCCATTACCCAAGAAAATATGAGTGTAAAACAAAATGTGGTTTCAATAAAAAATAAAACTGGTAAAACCATTGGTGTTTTAATTATGGAACAGGATATAACAGAGCGTGTTAATCAGAGTAAAAACATGGAAATATTGGCAGAGACAGCAGAACAGTTGACAGAAACTCTAATGACCTTTATGGAGGACGAAAAGACCATTACCAATTATGTAAATGATGCCATTGTGGTATTTGATAAATATGGTTGGGCTACCTATGCAAATCCTGTTGCAATGGACCTTTATAAGAAGCTGGGGTATAAGGATCATATAATCGGGATGCATTTTAATAATCTTGTTTTAGATGGTACATTGTTTGAAAAAACCATATCTGATCAAAAATATCACGCTATAGACATTGATGTAGGAAATTTAGCCCTACAGGTTAAATATGCTGTTATGAAGCAAAAAAACACATTAATTGGAATGATTATGCTAATAAAGGATATCACTGATGTCAAGGAAAAAGAAAAGGAGCTAATCTTAAAATCCGTTGCAATTCGGGAAATTCATCATCGCGTTAAAAATAATTTGCAAACCATCGCTAGTCTATTAAGATTACAGTCTAGAAGGATAGAAAATGAATCAGTGAAAAAATACTTCCATGAAAGTATTAATAGAATTTTAAGTATTGCTGTAACCCATGAGATACTTGCCCAAAAGGGAGTAGATAATATCGATATTAAAACCATTATAACTAGGATTAAAGATAGCACCTTAGACTATGGACTTATACTGAATAAGGAAATCTGTATTGATATAAAGGGTGATAATCTCTTTATAGATTCAGACAAAGCCACCTCCATTGCTTTAGTAGTAAATGAACTCCTGCAAAACTGTCTTGAATATGCATTTTTGGGTAAAAAAAATGGTTACATAGAGCTTTGGATCCAAAAGGGCAGTGTATATTCTAGTATTTCAATTATTGATGATGGTATAGGCTTTGATATCAGTAATATACGACAAGGGAGCTTAGGCCTTAAAATTGTCAATCAAATCGTTAAGGATAAGCTAAAGGGAGTTTTCAATATTGATTCATCCCCAAGTGGAACAAAGATCATCTTCGATTTTAAAAATGAATAATTGGTACAATGGTGTACCTTGATTAAAGCAACGAAGCTAGTGAGAAATGAAACATTTCTTATTGGCTTTTATTTTTTGAGGAAAGGGGTGACATCGTGAGGGAGGAAATATTTAGTACTGGCATTGATATTGGAACATCAACCACCCAGGTGGTGTTTAGTAGAATAGTCATTGAGAATATCGCATCAGTTGCATCTGTACCAAGAATTTCAATTATAGATAAAGAAATCATTTACAGAAGTCCTATCTACTTTACCCCATTATTATCCTTAACCCAAATAGATGGTGAAGGTGTTAGGCAGATTGTAGAGGAGGAGTTTAAAAAGGCAGGGCTAAAGACAGAGGCAATTAGCACCGGTGCAGTGATTATAACGGGAGAAACTGCAAGAAAAGAAAACGCTTCTAGGGTTGTTAATGTCCTCGGTGATCTAGCTGGTGATTTTGTGGTTGCCACAGCTGGACCGGATTTAGAAGCAATCATTGCCGGTAAGGGAGCTGGGGCAGAAAAGCTTTCTCGACAGAAGGGCTGTACCGTTATGAACATGGATATTGGAGGGGGCACAACCAATATTGCAGTGTTTAAAAATGGGGAGATCATTGATACCTCCTGCTTAGATATTGGAGGTAGACTTATAAAGCTTGATCTTACCACAGAAAAATTCCTTTATATATCCCCAAAGATTCAAAGGCTGGCTAAGGGACTAGGTATTAAAATTGAGGCTGGTTTGAAGGTTAAGGAAAGGGAATTAGCCATGATAACGAAAGCTATGGCCAACATCCTTGAAGAAGCAGTAGGGATTAAGGCAAAAAGTGAAGATTATACAAAGCTTCTTACAACAAAAGACCTTAAGGGCGGCTATCCTATTGATATTATAACCTTCTCTGGAGGCGTAGCGGATTATATATATAATTCAAAGGAAACTGAGACCTACAAATATGGAGATATCGGAATTCTGTTAGGTAAAGCTATAAAGGCTTCAGAGCTTACCACCAGGATTCAGACAGTTAAACCAGTTGAAACCTTAAATGCCACCGTGGTTGGGGCAGGTGCCCACAGCATGGAGTTAAGCGGAAGTACCATTACCTTTACCCAAAATGTCTTTCCTCTTAAAAATATTCCCATTATTAAAGTTAATCAAAGGGAAAAACTTAGTGAAATCATACAAGAAAAAATGAAGTGGTTCTGTGTGGAAAACAGAATACAACAAGTTGCCATAGCATTAAAGGGTAAACAGAATCCCAGTTTTCTAGAGGTTCAACAGATGGGGGATTGGCTGATTACAGGTATAGGGGACCTATTGGAGGAGCTTCAGCAGTTAATCGTAGTAATTGAAAATGATATGGCGAAGGTATTAGGCCATACCCTATATAGGCAGCTGGAATACAAAAAAGCAGTTATATGCATAGACGGAATTAATGTTGACAACGGGGACTATATTGATATTGGTAAGCCCCTTGCTAATGGTAGAGTAGTTCCTGTTGTTATTAAGACTTTGGTTTTCAATTCATAAAATGAGAGGTGGGTGTATATGAGATTAAAAAGTAAGTTGTTTGGCCAAATGTATCAGTTTAAATCTGTCAAAGAAGTTCTAGCAAAAGCCAATGAAGAAAAGTCTGGAGATAAACTCGCTGGTATCATCGCAGCTTCTGTAACGGAAAGGATTGCTGCAAAGGAAGTACTAAGCAATTTGACCCTTCAGGATCTACGTAATAATCCAGTGGTGGCCTATGAAGAGGATGAAGTAACTCGGGTTATTCAAGACAGTATCAATGAAAAAATCTATAGCCAAATAAAGAACTGGTCTGTAGCAGAGCTGAGGGAGTGGATTCTTAACCACGATACCAGTGGTGAGGACATCAAAAGAATCAGTAGAGGTTTAACAAGTGAGATGATAGCAGGGGTAACAAAGCTCATGTCAAACCTAGACTTGATTTACGGGGCAAGTAAAATCAGAATTAGTGCCCATTGTAATACTACCATTGGACTACCCGGTACTCTATCTGCAAGACTTCAGCCCAATCATCCAACAGATAATCTTGAAGGGGTAATGATATCTGTTATGGAGGGCTTAAGCTATGGTGTTGGAGATGCAGTAATAGGTTTAAATCCTGTTGAAGACACAGTTGAAAGCGTATCCAATGTACTAAAGATGTTTCATGAATTCAAGGAAGAATGGAAGATTCCTACACAAATATGTGTATTAGGTCATGTAACAACTCAAATGGATTCAATTCGTAAGGGGGCTCCATCAGACTTAATCTTCCAGAGTATAGCGGGATCTGAAAAGGGAAATGAAGCCTTTGGTGTTACGGTTTCATTGTTAGACGAAGCAAAGGATTTAGTTCTGAAGGAAGGTACCTCTACCGGACCAAATGTTATGTACTTTGAAACCGGCCAAGGCTCCGAGTTATCCTCCGATGCCCACAACGGTGCAGACCAGGTTACCATGGAGGCTAGATGCTATGGACTTGCCAAACGATATAATCCCTTCTTGGTAAATACAGTTGTTGGTTTTATAGGTCCAGAATATTTATACGACAGTAGACAGGTTATTCGTGCAGGCCTTGAGGACCACTTTATGGGTAAGCTGACGGGCATCTCCATGGGGGTTGATGCTTGCTATACCAATCATATGAAGGCAGATCAAAATGACATAGAGAACCTAGCTGTACTATTGACTTCAGCAGGCTGCAACTATTTTATGGGTATACCTGCCGGAGATGATGTAATGTTAAATTATCAATGTACTGGATACCATGAAACCCCTTCCCTTAGAGAACTATTGAATCTACGTCCAATTAAAGAATATGAATTGTGGTTAGAAACCATGAATATCATTAAAAACGGTAAGTTAACAGGAAGAGCTGGAGATGCTTCTTTATTTTTAAAGAAATAAGGTGGAATTTATATGAAATTAAAAACCAAATTATTTGGAAATGTGTATAAGTTTAAGGACATTAAAGAGCTGTTAGCTAAGGCCAATGAAGAAAAATCGGGAGATATGCTCCTTGGCATTGGTGCAGCCACAATTTCAGAAAGGGTTGCAGCTAAAGTAGTTTTAAGTGAATTAACCCTAGAGGATTTAAGAAAAAACCCTGTTGTTCCCTATGAAGAAGACGAAGTAACCAGAGTGATTGAGGATATGGTGAATGAAAAAATATACCAACAAATTAAAAATTGGACAGTAGGTTATTTTAGGGAGAAGATCTTAAGCTATGAAACAACCGGTAATGAAATTTTACGAATCAGTAAGGGCCTAACAGCAGAAATGGTTGCAGCTGTTGCAAAGCTTATGACCAATATGGATTTAGTTTATGGTGCAAGTAAAATTCGTGTAACGGGAAAAGCCAATTATGAAATTGGCAAGGCTGGTACCCTCTCCTTTCGACTCCAGCCTAATCATCCAACCGATAGCATAGAAGGGATTATCGCATCTATGATGGAGGGGCTATCCTACGGCTGTGGGGATGCTATTATTGGAATTAATCCTGTTGAGGATACCATTGAAAATACTAAAAGAATTATGGAAGCTATTAACGAGTTCATGGTTGAATGGAGGATTCCAACCCAAACCTGTGTACTATCTCATATCTCTACCCAAATGGAGGCTATAAAAAGGGGTGCACCGGTGTCGGTATTATTCCAAAGTGTAGCTGGAACTGAGGCTGCCAATAAAGCCTTTGGAATCAACAAGGATTTAATCCAGGAGGCCTTTGAGCTTATTAAGAAGCATGGAACTGCACCTGGTCCCAATCTAATGTATTTTGAAACAGGCCAAGGTTCAGAGATGTCCCTTAATACAGACCATGGAGCCGACGAAATGACATTAGAGGCCAGAACCTATGGATTCGCAAGAAAATTCATGCCCTTTATGGTTAATAATGTTTCGGGATTTATAGGACCAGAAACCTTATACGATGGTAAACAGATTCTAAGGGCCAATCTTGAAGACCATTTTATGGGTAAGCTTATGGGATTACCCATGGGTATGGCACCATGCTATACAAATCATGTCAATACAGATCAAAATGATCAAGAAACAGCTACAATGCTTTTAGCTATGGCAGGTGCCAATTACTACATGGGAGTTCCCGTAGGAGATGATGTAATGCTTAGCTATCAAGATACCAGCTATCATGATGATGCTACTTTAAGGGAGCTATTAAATCTAAAGCCTGCTGAAGAATTTTTTCATTGGCTGATAGATATGGGAATTATGAAAGAAAATGGTAAATTAACCGGCCGAGCTGGAGATGCTTCAATATTTCTAAAAAAATAGAAGGGGTGAGAAATTGTGTTATCTGAAGTTCAATTAAAGAAAATTATAGAAAAAGTAATCACAGAAATCTCAGTAGGGGATAAAGTCAAGGGCCCTGAGGTAGATGTAAAAGCTATAGATGAAACATTGGATGATAAAGATGTTCCAGACATTACAGAGATTGACTTGAAGGCTCAGGTGTTGGTACCAAATCCTGAGAACCTTGAGGGATTATTGCGGATGAAGCAATCTACTCCAGCAAGGATAGGTGTCTGGAGGGCTGGCCCAAGATATATGACTGAGACATTATTAAGATTCCGAGCAGATCATGCAGTTGCAATGGATGCAGTTTTTACAGATGTTTCAGAAAAACTTCTTAAAGAAATGAATCTCTTTAGTGTAAAAACCAGATGTAAAAATAAAGATGAATATTTAACAAGACCTGATTTAGGAAGAAAATTTGATGAAGAGGCAATTGAAATCATCAAAAAAAGCTGTATAAAGAAGCCACAGGTTCAGATATACGCTTCTGATGGTTTAAGCTCAACTGCCATTGAAGCCAATATTAAAGACATTTTACCAGCCATCATGCAAGGTCTTGAAGTATATGGAGTTAAGGTAGGTACACCATTTTTCGTTAAATATGGTAGAGTACCCGCCATGGATGTTATTTCTGAAGTAACTGAGGCAGATGTAACCTGTGTATTGATTGGTGAGAGACCTGGTCTTGCAACTGGAGAAAGCATGAGCGCTTACATAGCCTATAAAGCCACAGTAAATATGCCGGAGTCCAGGCGAACAGTGGTTTCCAATATTCATAAGGGAGGAACCCCTGCAGTGGAGGCAGGAGCCCACATTGCTGATATTATCAAGCAGATGCTAGATAAGAAGGCTAGTGGATTAGACCTCAAGCTGTAAAAAAATAAGAATGGAGGGTTAAAAAATGAGAAATGATCCATTAAAAGTAACAGTTTTAAGTGCCAAATTAATTCCTCATGTAAGTCCAGACTTAGCGAAGGAATTTAAGCTGGAGCCTCATCATAAAAGCTTAGGGCTAATTACTACAGACTGTGATGATGTCTCTTATACAGCATTAGACGAGGCAACAAAAAAAGCCGACGTTACTGTAGTTTATGCTCGTTCCTTTTATGGTGGAGCAGCAAATGCCAATACAAAGCTGGCTGGAGAGTTTATCGGTATTTTAGCCGGACCTAATCCAGCAGAGGTGAAAAGTGGATTAAACGCCGCCATCGAATTTATTGAGAATGATGCTTGCTTCTATAGTGCCAATGAGGATGATTCAATTGCATATTTTGCCCATTGTATTTCTAGAACGGGTTCTTATTTGTCCTCAACCGCAGGAATACCAGAAGGGGAGGCCATCGCCTATCTTATCGCACCACCAATGGAGGCTATGTACGCATTAGATGCAGCCTTAAAGGCAGCAGATGTGAGGGTAGCAGCCTTTTATGGACCACCATCAGAAACCAACTTCGGAGGCGGACTATTAACAGGTAGCCAGTCGGCTTGTAAAGCAGCATGTGAAGCCTTTGCGGCAGCAGTTCAATATGTTGCAGATAACCCAACTAAACTGTAGGTATAGCTAAATCTCTTTAGAAGGTGGTGATTGTGTTGAAAAATCAAGCCATCGGTCTGATTGAAACCTATGGCTATGTGGCAGCTATAGAAGCCGCAGATGCCTGTGTGAAGGCAGCGAATGTATCCTTAATTCACTGTGAAAGGGTCAAAGGTGGATTAGTAACCATAAAGATTACAGGGGATGTTGGGGCAGTTGAAGCTGCAATTAAAGCTGGGGCGGCTGCTGCCGAAAGGGTTGGAAGACTACTGTCTAAACATGTTATCCCTAGACCTGCCTTTGACCTAGAAAAGTTCTTCTGCATTAGAACTGATGAAAAGGAAAAAACCTTTCATCATACAAAAAAGAAACCCATAAAGGATACAGAAAACACCAGTACTAAAGGAGATCATCCTTTGATAAAGAAGGTGGACAATAAACCTAGGAAAGAGGAGATAACAAAGGCCAATGATGGAGATAAAACTGAAAAGGAGCTTAAGGGAATGAAGGTTGTTGAACTAAGGTCCCTTGCTAGACTTCTAGAGGGTATCACTTTAGACAAAACTGAAATCAAATTTGCAAGAAAACCTGAGCTAATAGATGCTATACTGGCCTTTTACAAAGGGGGAAGTAATGGATGAATCTCTTATACGATGATTTAGCATCAATAGGTGAAAGCAGAGAATTAATCGGTAAAGCCAAGAAGGCCCAAGAGGAATTAGCCCTATTGAGCCAAGAAAAGATTGATAAAATAGTTGAAAGTATGGCAAATAAAGCAGAAAAGGCTGCTAAAAGACTGGCTAAAATGGCGGTTGAGGACACAGGCTTTGGCAGATATGAAGATAAAGTCATTAAAAATGTCTTTGCCAGTAGAAGTGTCTATAACTATATAAAGGATATGAAAACCGTTGGTATTCTTAGGGAAGACCACCAAGAAAAAATTCTTGAGATAGCCACTCCAGTTGGAATAATAGCAGGCTTGGTACCATCAACAAATCCCACATCAACCACCATTTTTAAAGCCTTATGTGCAGTAAAGGCTGGCAACACAATCATCTTTAGTCCCCATCCTTCTGCCCTTAGATGTACCATTGAAACCGTTAGGCTGCTTGAAGAAGCAGCAGTTGAGATGGGGGCACCTAAGAATACAATTCAGTGTATGACAATTCCTAAAATGGAAGGCAGTCTTGCATTAATGTCCCACAAGGAAATAGCACTAATTCTAGCAACCGGTGGCTCAGGAATGGTAAAGGCAGCCTATAGCTCTGGAACACCAGCCTTAGGGGTAGGGCCAGGAAATGTACCTGCCTATATTGAGAGGTCGGCAGATATTCCGCTGGCAGTTAAAAGGATATTTGTAAGCAAGACCTTTGATAATGGAACAATCTGTGCCTCTGAACAAGCCATTGTAGTAGATGCTGTAATAGAAAATGAAGTAAGTAGGGAACTAGAAAATCAGGGTGGATTCTTTGTTGTTGGTGAAGATCGGGAAAGGCTATCAAGATTTATACAGAAATCCAATGGTGGATTAAATCCTAAAATTGTTGGTCAGCCAGCAACTAAAATAGCCGAGATGGCTGGAATAAAGGTTCCTGTAGCCACTAAGGTCCTCATATGTGATGAAAAGGGAGTAGGAAAAGAATATCCTTTCTCAATGGAAAAACTCTCTCCTATTCTTGGGTTTTATGTTGAAGAGGATTGGCATAAGGCCTGTGAGAGATGCATTGAGTTATTAAATTTTGGTGGATTAGGCCATTCCCTTGTTATTCACTCCAATAATGAAGAAGTTATTCGGGAATTTGCCCTAAAAAAGCCTGTAAATAGAATACTTGTGAATACACCCTCCTCCCATGGTGCAATAGGTGCCACCACCAATCTACCCCCATCTTTAACCTTAGGATGCGGAACCATTGGAGGCAGCTCCACCTCTGACAACGTAAATCCAATGCACCTAATAAATGTAAAACGATTGGTCTATGGAGTAAAGGAAGCTGAGGACCTTTCGGAAGAAAAATCACAAAACCCTGATGTAGATGTTGAAATAATCACTAAGATCGTTATGGAAGAGTTAAGTAAAATTATTAAATAAAAATATTAAGGAGGAATAAAAATGGCAAATACAAATGCTCTTGGAATGATTGAAACAAAAGGACTAGTTGGTTCAATTGAAGCAGCAGATGCAATGGTAAAGGCGGCAAACGTAACCCTTATTGGTAAGGTCCATGTTGGAGGGGGCCTTGTTACAGTAATGGTAAGGGGTGATGTAGGTGCAGTAAAGGCTGCCACAGATGCCGGTGCTGCTGCGGCTGAAAGGGTAGGAGATTTAGTATCTGTTCATGTAATTCCAAGACCCCATGGAGATGTTGAATTAATACTACCAAAGCTAGAAGCTTAAGTTCTACATTAATTAACCCTCCCGAGCTTCTAAGGAAGCTCGGGAGGGATATTGGCGAGGGATGTGATATAAGGTGAAGGTCTTGACAGAGCTAGCACTGCGTACAGAGTTAAAGGGTAAAGCCTTAAAAAAGTATGTAGTTGATAAAAATACAATTATTACTCCTTCAGCAAGACAATTCTTGAAGGAGAAGAATATTGAAATCGTAACAGATGGGGTTAATACGGAGGCAAGGGAAAGGGAAGAAATTAAAGTTACTGAAATGAAGGAGACAGCACATTTGTATATATGCGAAACTACCGGTGGTTTTTTCAATGAAAAGCCCGAGTATATGACCCATCTTTATGGAAATAGATTGGTTTATAAGGATCATCCCCGTATAGAGTTTAGAGGCAAGCTAGATAGCCTTCAATCAAAATTATTAGAATTACAAGTTGTAGTAGCCCGCTATAAGGTTGATGGCCTTATTAAAGATCTTGAAGAATTATTAACCTATATTAGAAAGATTCTTAGGGCAGAGGTGTTAGAAGAAAGCTTTGCTACAGATATGCTGATGGGTTTGAGGGAAGAGGATATACGAGCCCAATCCCATAATCCAATGAATTACTTTAAAATTCAACATATTTTACCCAGCTATCAAATGGGTGAGGTGGTTATTGGTTTAAATTCTTTAAGAACTAAAGTACGGGAAACTGAAATAGCAGGAATTAAAGCCTTTAGAGAGGGCGGAAATATTGAAAGACAAGACATTATTAAAGCCCTAAATAGAATGAGTAGTGCTGTGTATGTTTTAATGCTAAGATGCCATTCTGGATTTTATAAGGGGTGATAAATTGAAGGATATGAATGTTGATTTAATTCTTAAAAAGGTAATGAAGAAGATTGAAGAAGACTATAGCATCCCCATTGAAGTTTCTGCAAGGCATGTACATCTTAGTAAGGATCACATCGAAAAGCTATTTGGCAAGGAGTATAGCCTTACGATTAAAAAGAATCTATCTCAACCCGGTCAATATCAGTATCAAGAAAGAGTTAATCTTATTGGACCTAAAGGGGTTATTACAGGGGTTACAATTCTCGGTCCTGCAAGGGATAAAACCCAGGTGGAGGTTTCTAGAACAGATGCCATCAAATTAGGTATAAAACCGCCTGTTAGAGAGTCTGGAGATTTAAAGGATAGTGAAACTATTGTGATTTCCAATGAAAGAGAGGTAGTAAAAGCCACTGAATCTGTAATTATTGCTAAAAGGCATATCCATATGGAGCCTAAGGATGCAGAATACTTTGGGGTTAGAGATAAACAGAGTGTGGGTGTAAAGCTACTAAGCAATAGGCCTGTAATCCTTCAAGATGTAACAGTTAGGGTTGACGAAAGCTATAAACTAAATATGCATATCGACCATGATGAAGCTAACTGCGCTGGTTGTGAAGAAGGAGTAGTAGGATTACTGATTGTATAGGGAGTAATGCTGCTTCCTTAAGAAGGGGGACCAAAACCATGGATTTTAAATTAGTTGATGAGTTTATACAGGATGTTGAAAACTCCATACAGGTTACTAAAGGAAATTGTCAGCTAAAGGATTTAAAGGTTGGTGTAGACCTAGGAACAGCCTATATCGTATTGGTGGTGTTGGATAAAGCCAATAATCCCATTGCTTGTGAGTTAGAATTTGCACAGGTGGTTAAGGATGGTTTAGTAGTAGATTATATCGGTGCATTGAATATTGTAAAGAAGCTAAAAGCCAAACTGGAGGGCCGATTAGGTGTGGAGTTGACTCGGGCTGCTATAGCAGTACCCCCTGGAACAGGAGAAGGAGATTGTAGGAGTCATAGGTATGTTGTGGAAGGAAGTGGTATGGAGGTTACAGCAATCCTAGATGAACCGACTGCGGCCAATGCAGTGTTAAATATCAAAGATGGTGTCGTTGTAGATATTGGAGGTGGAACCACCGGCCTAGCTATATTTGATAAGGGTAAAGTTGTATATATAGCAGATGAAGCAACAGGTGGAACCCATCTATCCTTAGTGATAGCAGGCAATTATAAGATTAACTTCGAAGAGGCTGAAGAAAAAAAGAAGGATAAGGACTGTCAAAGAGAGGTCTTTACAATCGTTGTACCAGTCATTGAAAAAATGGCATCCATTATAAAAAGCCATATTGCAGGCTTTCATGTAGACAATATCTTTTTGGTAGGGGGTACCTGTTGCCTTAATGGAATAGAAGAGATTATTGAAAAAGAAACAGGAATTAGAACTCTAAAGCCTACAAATCCTTTCTTGATAACCCCTACGGGAATCGCTATGCATTGTAAGTAACGAAGGGTGGGTTGCTGATGGATATAGAGAAAATGGTTGAAGTCATTACAAGAGAAATTTTTAAAAAGCTTACTGAAGAAGAAAAGAATGAGGAGAACCTTCATAAAAAAATCCTGGTCTTAGATAAGAATTACAAAGCTTATTTACGTAAACTACTAGATGATGCTACTTTAAGTAATATAATCCTCAACGATATAGACGCATATGAAGATAAAGAAATCATAGAGCCCTACGAAACAGTGATAGTACCTTCCCTTTCAATCGATGATCATGTAAATATTGCCTTAGGCCTGCGTACTAATGTAATCACTAGAGGAATATCTGATGCTCTATTACATTCTAAGAAGATCATCCTTCTGGAGGAAGGGCTTCAATACAATTGTTATAAGAAATCAAGTAATTCCACGTATTCTCAAATGCTTGAGGACTATCTAAAGAGAATCCAAGCCTTTGGAATAATCATCTGTAATGAGGTTGAAATTCTTAAACATATAGAGGAAAGAAGCAGAAAAGAGCCTAAATACATTGAGGTAATTGACCTTAAGGATAAAAAGGTTATTACTGAAGGGGATTTGCAAAAACATTACAAAACAGGATGTCAAAAGGTTTTAATTAGCAATAAAGCGGTGATTACCCCGCTGGCCCGGGACTATATAAGAGAAAAAAATATAAAACTGATTTTTTAAATTCCATCAGTTTATAAAGAAAGGAAGAGATTGATGGTATTGGGTAAAGTTGTAGGTAATATATGGGCAACTAGAAAGGAAGCTTCTTTAAATGGAATGAAATTCCTAGTTGTAAAGCCTATCGACTATTCAGCTGAGGCAGATTTAGCCACCTTTATAGCTGCAGATAATATTGGTGCAGGTATTGGTGAAACCGTTCTAGTTACTAAAGGAAGCTCCGCTAGGAAGGTTTTGGGAAGGGATGATATTCCTGTAGATGCCATGATTGTTGGAATTGTAGATTCTGAAGAAGTTGAATTAGGGCTTATTAAGAAAAGTGGTGATGGTTGTGGATTTGATTAACAAAATTAAAGAGGCAGGAGTTGTTGGTGCTGGAGGGGCAGGATTTCCTACCCATGTAAAGATTAATTGTAAAGCTGATACATTTATTATAAATGCTGCTGAATGTGAACCTCTTCTTAGTACAGATCAATATTTAATGAGGGAAAAAAGTCAAGATATCATAGAGGCTATTAATGAGGTAGCAAACCATGTGGGAGCAAGGAGAAGGGTTATTGCCATTAAGAAAAAGTACACTGAGGAAATTAAAAGCCTACAGCAATCTCTTCATAAAAATGGAGCATCCATAGAGCTATACCTTCTAGACAATTTCTTTCCAGCTGGAGATGAGCAGATTATGGTCTATGAGGTAACAGGAAGAATAGTTCCAGAAGGAGGGATTCCTTTAGATGTAGATACTGTTGTTTCAAATGTAGGAACAATGGTAAACATCAAGGATGCCATATTGGGTAAGGCAGTAATAAATAAATATGTAACAATAATAGGGGAAGTTAATGAACCTAAACTACTTAGAGTCCCAATTGGAGCAGCTATTATTGATTGTATAAAGGAAGCAGGAGGAGCTAAGGAGGATGACTACAGTGTTGTGCTTGGTGGGCCCATGATGGGCAGAGTCCTAGATCAGGAAAAACTAAAGGATCAGTTCATTACAAAGACTGTTGGCGCAGTAATCATCTTACCAAAGGACCATTATATAATTAATCGTAATAAAACGCCAATTCAGCACATTATTAATCAAGCAAAGTCAGCCTGTATACAGTGTAGATATTGCACAGACCTTTGTCCTAGATATCTGATAGGCCATAGACTAAGACCCCACCTTATCATGGGGGCCATTTCAACAAGGACAATAGAGGATGAGGTTTTTCAGGAGGCGATGATATGTTGTGAATGTGGAATTTGTGAGCTCTATGCCTGTCCAATGGGGCTTTCACCTAGAATCATCAATGCTTATCTAAAGAACTACTTAAGGCAAAAGAACTTTAGGCCTGCTAAATTTGACGGTGAACTGCAAGCGAATGAAGCCAGAGATTATAGGAAAATACCCACCGATAGATTGATGGCTAAAATTAATGTCCAATCCTACAGCCACCAGAAATTCAAAAGAGCCTATTCAATAAAGGTATCTTCTGTTGGGATACCCCTTAAACAGCATATTGGAGTTATGTCGGAGGCTATAGTAGCCCTAGGAGATTGGGTTGAGGAAGGGCAGATGATTGGTAGAGTCCCTGATGGGAAGCTAGGAGCCAATGTTCATGCCAGTATCAGTGGTGTGATCATGGAGATAGGGGATATCATTAGGATACAGGAAGGGGATGGGGGTTGATGATGAAATCCATTGGTTTTCTTGAATTCAACAGTATAGCAAGAGGAATTGAAGCAACAGATACTATGATTAAAGCAGCAGCTGTAGACCTGATTTTCTCTAAGCCAACCTGCCCTGGGAAGTTCATCACCCTCATTGCTGGTGATGTAGCAGCTATAAAGGCATCTATGGAGGCTGGAAGGGCCTGCGGTAGCATATATGTGGTAGATTATTTGGTGATACCAAGGGTAGATCCTCAGGTAATATATGCCATCAATGGTGTTGCGCCGGTTGAGAACTTTAATGCATTGGGGATCCTTGAATTTTTTAGTGTAGTTGGAGCTGTAACAGCTGCAGATGCAGCCGTAAAGGCGGCTGAGGTTAATCTAATAGAAGTAAGGCTAGGGGTTGGAATCGGAGGTAAATCCTTTGTTACTCTAACTGGTGATGTAAGTGGAGTTGAAGCAGCAGTTGAGGCTGGGGCAGCTAATGGAATTGACAATGGTTTATTAGTGAATAAAGCCGTAATTTCTTCGCCAAGAAAGGAGTTGTATGATAACCTACTATAAAAATGGGGTGAGATTGTAATATGGGAAACAAATTAATTACCTTCAATGAAATTCAAAGGATGTATTGTAAGGGTATTCGGGAAATATCTCTAACAGGGGGGAAAATACTTACTCCTGGAGCTAAGGATTTCGCCCTTGAAAGAGGAATGACATTAAGCTATGAAGAGAAAATGACTAAAAAGCCACAATCAGATATGTTGAGAAGGGAAATCAAAGAAAGCATTGAGGCTATTCTAAAGAATGAATATGAAATTTTGCAACAGGATAAAATTGATGAGATTACAACTAGAGTAATGAAACATCTTCCGAACAAACTATTATATTAAGGGGGTAATAGCATGAGTATTAATGAAGTTATTGTCTACATTATGGTTTTATTCATGATTTTAGGTGCAATTGACAAAATCCTTGGCAATAAATACGGTTATGGAGAAAAATTTGATGAAGGCTTTATGGCAATGGGATCATTGGCTATTGCAATGGTTGGGGTAGTTTCATTGGCTCCAGTTTTGGCAAAGATTTTAAAGCCTATAATTGTACCCATTTATTCAGCTTTAGGAGCAGATCCTGCAATGTTTGCTACAACGCTTTTAGCCAATGACATGGGAGGTTATCCTTTGGCCATGGAGCTGGCCCAATCGCCAGAAGCAGGCCTTTTTGCAGGCTTAATATTAGGAGCTATGATGGGACCGACTATTGTATTTACGATCCCAGTAGCCCTGGGAATTATAGAGAAAAAAGACCATAAATTTCTTGCAAAGGGAATCCTTGCAGGGATGATCACTATTCCATTCGGATGCCTTGCAGGGGGTCTTGTTGCTGGATTTGATATTGGAATGATTATCAGTAACTTAATTCCCATTATTATAGTATCCTTGTTAATCGCTCTAGGGTTGTGGAAAATACCCAATAGGATGATCAGTGGTTTTACCAAATTTGGTAAAGGTGTTGTTATCGTAATTACTGCCGGTACTGCAGCCATTGTTATTGAAACCCTAACAGGAATTGTTATTATTCCAGGAATGGCACCAGTTTGGGATGGTATTGAAATCGTTGGAGCAATTGCCATCATGTTGATAGGTGCCTTCCCAATGGTACACTTTATTACGAAGGTATTTAAGAAGCCCCTAATGAAAATGGGTAAGCTATTAGGTATGGGGGATGTGGCTGCAGCTGGTATGGTGGCCACCCTAGCAAATAACATTCCCATGTTCGGATTAATGAAGGATATGGATGAAAGAGGAAAGGTAATCAATGTTGCTTTTGCTGTAAGTGCAGCCTTTGTCTTTGGTGATCACTTAGGCTTTACTGCAGGAGTTAATAGAGAATTGATATTCCCTATGGTGGTGGGCAAATTAGTTGCTGGTATCACTGCTGTTATTCTAGCTTACATGATAACCTCTAAAAATCCTGAAGAGCAAAAGGTTACTGAGTAGGGGGTAAGTCTATGAAAGCTATGGATACAGCCTTACTTGAAGAGATTGTTAGAAGGGTAATAAGTGAGGAGCTTAAAAATCTTGAAGACCAAGAATTAGATAAAACTGTAGACCCAAGTGGTATTATACATGTAAGGTCTGGTTCTGTAAATTGCAAGCCCTTTGACACAGGTAAGGCAGGTGATAAGGTCTTTATAACAGATTTATACACCTTAGGGGAAAGCCCTAACATGGCATGTGGGATAATGGAAATGGAAGAATCAGCCTTCGATTGGACCCTTACCTATGATGAGATAGACTTTATTATTGAAGGAACTCTTGAAATTATTATAAACAACAGAAAGGTAGTTGGTAATAAAGGGGATGTTTTATTTATTCCAAAGGATACAAGAATACAATTCTCATGTCCGAAATATACCAGATTCCTTTTTGTAACCTATCCAGCAAACTGGGAGGAGTTATCTAAAGGATAAAAGAATGCACTTCAAATGCTAGAGCTTTGTCTAGTATTTGAGGTGCACTTTACTTTTATTAGGGTAATTGTTCTCAAATAAGCATATTAAAGAAAACCTCCTTGTGGAGGTTTTTCTTTTTAAATGGAAATATTAGCATATTGATTGCAGAGATAATTTTATAAGTATATACTATTATTATTAGTTAACATAAAACCATAAAGGATCGATAAAATGATAAAGAAGCTAAAGAATTTCATTGAAGAACTGGCAATGATGGAGGTTACTCCAAATGTCTATAATCAATATTCCTATGCGACAAAGGATAATGAAGTAAGAAGAAATAATCTTCTAATTTATTTAAAGGGGATGACTTTATATACACCATGAAAATTCCGATAGTATTGGTAAATAAATAATTGGTTATGACAAACTAAGGGGGACTAAAATGTTTAATAAAAGTATCATTATCAAAATATTAATTGCTCTACTGATCATGATGTTAATCATTTCTGCAGCACATATGAATATTTTGGCAGCATCTCAGCCATGGGAGAAATACGCTGAGTATATCCCAGAAGAAACCCCTATAGCAAAGAGGCATCTTAGAGGGGCATGGATTTCCACCACCCTAAACCTCGATTGGCCTTCTACAGAAGTTAGAAATATAGAAAATGACACTGAGAGAATAGAGAAAACCAAGGAAGAGCTGGTGGCAATTCTAGATAGAGCTGTTGAGATGAATATGAATGCCGTATTCCTACAGGTGAGTCCTGAAGGGGATGCCCTATATCCATCAAATATTGCTAACTGGTCCCGCTATTTAACCGGCACCTTCGGAAAGGATCCTGGTTTTGATCCTTTGGCCTTTGCAATTGATGAAGCCCATAAACGTAACCTAGAGTTTCATGCATGGTTTAATCCCTATAGGGTATCCATGTATACCAACCCAGCAATCAAAGAATCCTTGGATATTGAAAAAAGTGTTTATAAGGACCAGCCAGAATGGATAAGGACCGCTAAAAACAGATTTATTGTTGACCCTGGAATACCTGAGGCAAGGGATTGGGTTGTTGATAGGGTAATGGAGGTAGTGAATAACTATGATATCGATGGAATTCATTTTGATGATTACTTTTACTATGAGGGTTATGAAGGGGAATTAAAGGATGATGAAACCTTTAATAAATACAGTAATGGTGAATTCTCCAATAAGGATGATTGGAGAAGAAATAATACCTATATATTGGTTAAAGAACTCTCAGAGATCATAAGATTCACAAAGCCATGGGTAAAGTTTGGTATAAGCCCCTCTGGTGTATGGGGAAATAAAAAAGATGGTCATCCTGATGGTTCAAATACAGAAGCTAGCTTTACCCACTACAATAGCAGCTTTGCAGATACTAAGAAGTGGATAGAGGAAGAGCTAATAGACTATATCTCTCCCCAAATATATTGGACCTTTGCCAATACAAAAGCACCCTATGGTGAGGTTGCCAGTTGGTGGTCAGAGGTAGTAAAGGATAAAAATGTACACCTTTATATTGGGCAGGCCCTTTATAAGGTAAATGATAATACAGATGAGTATTTTAGAGGTAGTAAGGCTTTAGAAGAGTTTGGTAGGCAGCTTAAATTTAATATTGTGAATCCTGAAATACAAGGGAGTATCATGTTTCGATTCCGGAACTTCAACGACATATCCAAAGAAGATGTTGTGAATAGAATAAAGGACGACCTATGGTCAACAAAAGCCCTGATTCCCGTAATGCCCTGGAAGAAAGGGATAGCCCCTAATAATCCAACAGAAGGAAAGATGGAGGAAATACCTGAGGGTCTTAAGGTCTTATGGGTGAATCAGGAGGATGATACAGCCTATTATGCAATCTATAGGTTCAATAAAGGAGAAAAGCTAGATATCAGTTCTGATGAAAGGGGAAGAAATTTAATAGCCACTGTAAGAAAAAACAAAAATGGCTTACAACAATTCATAGATAAGGATGTCAAGGATGCAACAACTGTGGCTTATGCAATTACTGCCCTCGATAGACTTCATAATGAAAGCAAAGAAGTGATCATTAGTCTGAATCAATCTAATTATTTTTTAGATGTTGATAACAGTTACTCTTGGGCTATAGAAGCAATTGATGGTGCTTATGAGGGGGGTATTGTTTTAGGAGATGGTAAGGGGCTATTTCATCCAGGTCACAATACCAAAAGAGGAGATTTTATTCTGATGATGGTTAGGGCTCTAGATTTAAAGGCTGACTTTCAAGAGAATTTTATAGATGTACCGAAGAACTCCTATTACCATGACGCTATAGGCATTGCTAAGGAGCTTGGAATTGTTAAGGGTACAGGGGTGGATTTCAATCCCAATGGCAACATCACAAGGGAAGATATGATGGTTATTATGGATAGAACCCTTGAAGCAATAGAAATAAAGTTGGAGGATGCAGAAGAAGAAGTTTTAGAAAAATATAAGGATGCAAATTTAATTAGTGAATATGCCACTGGAGCCATAGGAAGGCTAACAAAGGCTGGATTAGTACAGGGCTCTGGAGGGAGAGTAAATCCCCAAAACCACGCTACAAGGGCTGAGATTGTAGTAATCCTTGATAGATTATTAAAAAGAATAGAGATGAATGAGTAAATAGATTGGCCCTACTGGATGCAGTAGGGCTTTTTGGTGAGGCGATTAGACCAATTGATTGTTTGGCCAAAGGAACTAGCTACAAATCATTATTTCTTTGCCTTTGCCTTAGCTTTGATTTCTTACACAAATAACTAGAAGAGAGTCATAGTTTTTATGGGATTTTAAGACATTTAAAAACGATTATAATTGTCATAACTTGCAATTTTTACTAGATTAATAGGATTAATTTAGATATAATGATATATAACTACGTTTATTATATAAATGTGTATCGCTTTTGAATGGGAGGATGGAAATAATGGGGAAATCAAATAGAAAAAGAGGAACAATTAAAGTAAAATTGTTGTACATACCTTTGATTGTTGTTCTTATTGGTATTACAATTTTAGCTTTCATATCCTCATATTTTACTAGGGAAAGCTTAATGAATACCATGCGCCAAAATGGTTATTTTGTTTCGCAAAGATTTACCAGTTTACTGGAGGGGAATGCAAAAACATTAGAAACAGTTAATAAAATGTTAGATGATAGTATTACAAGCATTAGTAAAGATGTAGTAAGAAATCAAGATAGACTATCCAATGAATTTATTAAAGTATTGGCTGAGGAGTCTAATGTTGAACAAGTAAATTGGTATAACCATCAAGGGGTCATAATTTATTCTAATATTCCTGAGTACATTGGTTGGACAGCTGATAAAGGCCATCCTGTATACAATTTTATGAGAAGTAATAATCGAGAATTTATCGAAGATATTAGAATCGATACTGAATCAGGAGAAGCCCTAAAATATGGATATGCAAAGGCTGCTGATGGCTCCTTTGTGCAGGTAGGTATTTCAGCCAATAAGGTTCAAGAGTTAATTAATGAATTTAGCCATCAGGTTATTATTGAAGATTTAACTTCAAATGAAGAAGTAGTTCATGCAATACTAATTAATAGAGATTTAACAGCAACAGCCCATAGCAATCAAGAAAAAATTGGAGAAAAACACAACGATGAGGGAAGTAAACTAGCAGCAATTGATGGTATTCCAACCTCTCAAATTCACCACAATAAAGCTGGAAATATAACAACATTTGATGTTCTATACCCCGTTAAAATCAATGGTGAGCATAAAGGCGCTATTAATATAGGTTATTCTATGGAAGATATACAAACAGCTATTAATAAGAATATTTTTATAATAGTTGTGGCTGGAGTAAGTATATTTCTGATTTTAGCGATTGTTTTATATGCTACATCTAAAAATACGATTAATGTATTAAACAAATTAAAGGGACAGATGAATTATATGGCATCTGGCGATTTTAGTAATGAAGTTCCTCAAAAATTAATAGACAAAAGAGATGAATTTGGAGAAATATCCTATGCGGTAAACTCTATGCAGGGTTCTATTAGGAACATTGTAAAAGGTGTGATAGAAAAATCCCAACAGGTTGCTGCATCCTCAGAAGAACTAACTGCCACTAGTCAACAGGTATCAGTAGCAGCCGAGGAAGTAGCAAATTCTATTGATTCAATTGCCAAGGGGTCTAATGATCAATCTAGAGAAACTCAGGAGGGAGCCTCCTCTATTTTTGAGCTTGGAAATCTGGTAATGAATAATAACCAACAGATACAGCTATTGAATGAAGCAACAGAAAAAGTAAATCAATTGAAAAATGAAGGTTTTGAAGTTTTGAAAAGTCTTATAGAAACTACCGACGTTAATAAAAAGTCATCGAATCAAATACATGAAGTAATCATTAATACCAATGAAAGTGCCAGCAGAATTGCTAACTCAAGTAAGATGATCAGTAATATAGCTGAGCAAACCAATCTCTTAGCTTTAAATGCAGCTATAGAAGCAGCAAGGGCAGGAGAGCACGGGAGAGGCTTTGCTGTTGTAGCAGAAGAAATTAGAAAGCTGGCAGAGGAATCCAATAAATTCACTGAAGAAATTAGTATAATAATTGAAGAGCTTACAAGTAAAACTTCAAGTGCAGTAATAACAATGAAGGAGCTTGAGAATATCGTTACATCCCAGGTAGATAGTGTTAATATAACCAATAGAAAATTTGATGGAATTGCATTAACCTTAGAAGAAATGAAAAAGATATTAGATCAAGTTAATCTTTCTAGTAATGAAGCTATCAATAAAAAGGAAGAAATCGTTGATATAATTAATAATTTATCTGCAATATCACAAGAGAATGCTGCAGCTACTGAAGAGATTTCTGCTTCAGTGGAAGAACAGACAGCAGCTATGGAAGAAATTGCTGGGTCTAGCAATGAGCTTGCCAGAATTGCAGAAGAGTTACAAAGTAAGGTAGCAAGCTTTAAAATATAGTATTCATGATGGTAATCGTAAAAAACATTTAGTACTTTATTAAATAGAGTAAAAAAAGGAGAAGATTATGGACAAACAACAGCCTGTTTACAAAAATCTAGATCAACTAAAAATTCATTATTCAGTAACCCAACACCCAGCAGTATTTACAATAGAAGAAATGGAGGCACTAGGAATAACCAAAGAAGGCGACGTAGTAAAAAATTTATTCCTTCGGGATGCAAAGGGTAAACGTCATTTTTTAGTAGTTTTAGACAAAGATAAAAGGGCTGAGTTAAGTAATATAAGCCAACAGTTGGGTTCTACAAAATTGAGCTTCGCCTCAGAAGAACGACTTCAGAAGCACTTGAAACTTAGTAAGGGTGCTGTTACTCCGCTAGGTGTAATTAACGATGAAAGTGGTTCTGTGGAGGTAGTATTTGATCAAGACTTAATAGGCAAGGAAAAGCTAGGGGTTCATCCCAATGACAATACTGCAACCCTATGGATTTCCTATGAAGACCTAGTAAAAGTAATAGAAGAAACCAGACATAAAATAGTATATATCCAAATATAACGATTTTTTTTACCGGTATGACTAAAGAAATTTGTTGACTTATTATTAGGATAGAAGAAATATCCATAAAAGGGGAGGATTTTGAGGATTGATAAATAGAAAATAATTAGTAAAACACCAACAATATTTTTCAAAACCCTTGCTTATAATTGTTATTCGTGCTATACTTACTAAGAACTTAAATTATTAGTAAAAAATTTACACCAATATATATTTCAATAGTACTTAAAGTTTAGTATACTTATCGAAATTTTATTAGTGACCTTTTACAAATATTTAAGAATAAAAATTTCGGAGGTATGCGTTATGATGAACGGTACAGTAAAATGGTTTAATTCAGAAAAGGGTTTTGGATTTATTACAGGAGAAGATGGAAATGATGTATTTGCACATTTTTCTCAAATAAGCAAAGATGGTTACAAAACTCTTGAAGAAGGTCAAAAGGTTTCTTTTAAAGTTGTTCAAGGACCAAAAGGACCTCAAGCAGAAAATATTACTATTATCTAATTAGTAAATATTTTACCCCTTAATAGCTAAGCTATTAAGGGGTTTTTTATTATGGAATACAACAAGGTTCCCAAAACTCATATATAGTCTCTGCTTCAAAAATGGAGGCCTATCAAGTAATTAGACCTGCCCTATTCTGGATAATTAGGATTTTATGAGTATATCTCCTTACTTTTTTCATCAAACTAACTACAGTATAAGTTGACAACAAAGAGAGGATGGTTAGATGAAATATAGTTATCCATATAAAGAATGGTTAGGAGGTTTAATATTCTTTATAATTATAACGATATATGGAGTTTTTTTAATATATGATATTCAACCTACATGGTTCTATTGGATAGGTTATTTAGCTTTATGCTATTTGCTTATAGATTGGTATTGGAGTAAATTTATACTATATAAATCTAAGCATATAAGTATTACTAACAGCTATATGGAGTTTTCTTTTAATCACAATAGAAATAAAAAAAGATACATAGCAGAAGAAATTGAATATATTATTAATTCAAACCATAAGCAACGACTTAAAACCCATAATGTTACCCACTTTTTTATGAAAAATGGCGACTATTATTATCTAACAAGAGAAATTAACAATTATGAAAGGCTAAAAAAAGATTTAAAGAAGAGATTCCCTAATAAGTATTTTGCTGTTAAAGACTCATTTTACGGAGTATTAGAAGAAGATAAAAAATCCATTATTCTAGAGAAACTCAAAAATAGCTAAAACTTTTTAAAGAGGATTCTTATAAAGCAACCACCCACTGAAAATCAGTGGGTGGTGTGTTTTCTATGGTTTTTTGCTACTACAGCTCCTTTGCCATTTCAGACAAAATAGCAGTAGTAGAGTTTAATTCTTCTAATGCACCTAATATTTGTTCCGTTGATTCTACTTGAACTTTAGTTATTTTAGTTGTGTCATTTACCATCCTATTCATTGCCTCTACAGAGGCTTTGATGGCTTCTAGGGTTGAATTAATATTTTTTATTGCAGTTTTTGTCTCTGCTGACATTTTTCTAATTTCTTCAGCTACAACAGAAAAGCCCCTTCCATGCTCGCCAGCTCGAGCGGCCTCTATGGCAGCATTTAATCCAAGTAGGTTCGTTTGATCTGAAATGTTTTGAATGTACTTTATAATAGTATCAGTGTCTCCCATCTGCTGATAGGTAACTTCACTTTGATTGGAAATGTCATCTGCAGAGGAGGAAATCTTATTTGCACCACTGGATATTTCTTCGATACTTGCTGTTATCTCTTGTAGGGCTGCAGCTATAGAATCAATTTGTTCAAGATGTTGATTTTGCTTCTTTAAGCTCTTACCAATGCTGACAGTACCAACAGTTTGTCCTAGTTTGTTTTTAAGGGGTATAGTGATAGACTTAAAGGGAATACCGAGTACTTCTTTGGGAATTATTTGAACAATTTTTTGATCTTTTTCAAGACACTCATACATTGCATCTCCCTTTTTTATCGGATCTCCTTCTTTTGCCTTAACGTCTAATTCCTTGCCAGGGAAATACTTTAAAAAAACTTTTCTATCAGATATACCGATAATAACATCTTCATCAAAAGCATCTTGAATAGTATTACCTATTTCTATCCAGTGTTCTAAAATTGCCTCCCGATTTTCACCCATTCGTAGTCAGCCTCCTAACATATTAGTTACAACCTTATATTAACAAATTTCAACATTTTTTTAAATAATCCTTCTTTATAATAGAATATTTTTATAATCGAAATAAATATTTTAGCTTCTGTTAAGGTCTTCTGATGTTATCACTTTATTCCCTAAAACAGGTGACTTATGGTATAATATAGAAAATTATATGATAATGGAGTAAAGGATTTTTCTGATTTACTAAATTAAAGATTAACTCACCTTCAGAAGTGGATAGAGAGGAACTTGAATGAACTTATTATTAATTACAGTTTTTTTAACAATGCTCTTAGTTTATGGTGGTCTAACCTATTATATCGGCAAGAAAGGGTTTGTATTCCTAACCTCCATTGGTCTAAGGCTTTATAAAATACCCTATTGGATTTCAATATGGGTAATAGCTTTTTCCTTCTTTATTGCCAGAATTATTGATGGAAGGGTACCCGGGCAATTAACCAATACCTTTAGCTTAGTTGGAGGTTATTGGATGGGAATTTTACTCTATTTGATCATGATTATGTTTCTAGGAGAGTTGCTACTATTTCTGAACAAAAAAATTAAGTTCATCCCCAAAGGACTGATAAACCATCCTAGATTTACAACAATAAAGGGCTCAATAGTGGTAGTATTAGTGGTTATGATTGTAATCTATGGCAGGTGGAGCGCAACTAATCCAGTAATTCTTCAGTATGAAATTCAATTGAATAAAGAAGCTGGAGATTATAAAGAATTAAATGTTGTTATGCTTTCAGATTTACACCTAGGAAGGCTTGTTAATAGTAATTACCTAGAAAAGGTAATTAAAGAAATTAATCAATTGGAGCCTGACCTAATCCTTATGCCAGGAGACATTATTGACGATCGAGTTGATGTTTATGCTGAAGAAAATATGGCAGAAATATTTAGAAAGCTGAAACCATCATTGGGTATATATGCATCCATGGGAAATCATGAATATATTGGTGGCCAAGGAGAATTAGCAGAAGAGCATTTAAAACAAGGTGGAATTACGCTTCTAAGGGATGAAACCGTTAAAATTAAGAATTCCTTTTACCTTGTTGGTCGTGAGGATGGGGCTTACCAACGTTTTGCAGGTAGACAACGTTTAGGTGTAGATGAATTGCTAATTGATGTTGATAGAGAGCTACCCATTATTATGCTGGATCATCAGCCAGTAAATATCTATGAAGCTAAGGATGCTGGTGTAGATATTCAGCTTTCAGGCCACACCCATCGGGGGCAATTATTTCCTTTAAGGATATTTACCAAAAGGCTTTTTGAGGTGGATTGGGGATACAAGAATATCGAAGATTTTCATATAATTGTTACCTCTGGAGCAGGAACCTGGGGGCCACCAATAAGAGTGGGCCATAGGTCTGAGATTGTACAAATCAAAATCCTATTTCAATGATGGATGATCTAAAATTTAGATTCAAACAATACATAATATTTTATAAAACATCATACCAGAATCCTTTAAAAAGTAAATGTGTCAGCCTGGAGCTCTACAAATAATAGTAGGGCTTTTTATTAGCTAGTATCTATTTTAATATTAATCAATGTCGAAATTAATCGAACGAAAGGGGAAGGGAAATACTGTTATCTATGGAAATTTATAATTACATTTTTAATTAATAGGAAAGTTCTCTTTTTTCCTATTAAATGGGGGATTTTAAGGGGCCCCTCCCCCTTATATAAATAAGGAGAGGTGAGTTGTG
>NZ_WBZB01000064.1 GCF_009017255.1 Alkaliphilus serpentinus
GTATATTAGCTTAATAATGGAAAGCAAGGAGTATTCAAATAGTCTGTAGAGAAAACATACAGGCTATTTTATTGCAGAAGAAAGTTTTGAGAAGATTTTAATGAAATAATTTTCATTTATTGGTAAGCTCTAATAGGAACCTTTCATGGTGGACCATGGTTTCACCTTCACCTCAATCTTCAGCATCTAAATCAGCTCTAGATATATAGATATATAGTTCTTATTTATCAAAAATATCATTGCCTAACTGTCGATAACGAAGGTTAATAGGTAAATTTGTTATCAAAAGTATAAAATATAATTGACCAACTATCAATTGATAGCGTATAATATTATTACAGGAGGTGGAGGGATGAGTTTGAAAATAATTTCACCAAAGGATGATGTAATAATATTTCTAAAGGAACTGAAGGAAGTATTAACCGACCCGAATTTTAATGTATCTGAGGATTTGGATATACTACTAAAAAAAAAGTGAATTACCAACAGATCCATATACAACATTTAACACCATGCAGGCACTTGATTTTGACAGACATGATGTTTTGAATCAGCTTCTTGCCTTGGATGCTTCTGAGTATATGGAGACTTTTATTGATGATAAAGATAATAGCTTACCTCCCTTCTTTGCATTTGGCAAAATGATCAAGAATAGAGAAGTATATATAAAAGCAAAGATAAGAGATAGGAAAAACTGTAAAGTGTTTTGCGTTTCATTTCATTTTGCAAGATTTAAGTTACCGGCACAAAAACCTTATGCTTAAACTGGAACGAAAGGAGTGTGTAAATATGAATAATGATTATCTAATCAGTATGGTTGATATGGATTGTCCTTGTTGCAACAAAACCCATTCGCTAGAGCAAAGGAAAAGACTAACTCAATCTATCGTAAAAGATGAAACGGTTGACTATGAAGAAATTTATTTCTTATGTCCATTGTGTGATGAAGAAGAAAACGAATTTGTTCCAGCCGGTTTAATGGATGAAAATTTGCTTAGAGCCAGGGATTCCTATCGCCAAAAGAAGAGTTTATTGACTTCATACGAAATTGCTAATATTAGAAACTACTACGGACTAACTCAAAATGATTTTTCTGCAATGCTCGGTTGGGGCGATGTTACAGTAACAAGATACGAAAGTAAAACGATACAAGATGAAACTTATGATAATATAATGCGGATGGTTTATGAGAATCCAATGTTTGCCTTAGAATGCATTGATAAGCATAAGGAAAGATTTACACCGGAAAAGTATGCTCGGATTCGTAAAAATATTGCAAATAAGGTTGAAGAGGTTGGAAATCTCTATTTAAAAAAACTAGAAATTAACTGCCTTTATGTAAATTATGAAGAAGAGAATGACCTTAATGGATACAAAATTCTGGATATAGACAAGCTAGCGAATGTTATAGGTTATTTTTCGCAATTTATTGATACGCTCTATAAGGTTAAACTTATGAAGCTTTTGTGGTATGCTGACGCTATATTCTTTAGGAGACATGGCAAATCGATGACAGGATTAGTGTATAAGCATATGCCACTTGGTGCTCTACCAATTGCCTATGATGAAATTATACACTTGCCTACAGTAAAAGTTGTAGAGGAATTAATCTACGATGATATAAGCTACAGAATTCGACCTAATAAAGAGGTAAATATCTCGCATTTCTCATTGGAAGAATTAAGTGTTCTTGAGGTGGTTGCCACTAAATTTAAGAACTTTAAGTCGAAAGAGATAATTGAATATATGCATAAGGAAAAAGCATATACAGATACAATACCAAACCAAGTGATTCCGTATAGTTTAGCAAAGCAATTGAACGAATTGAGGTAGTATTTGATTTGAAACGCTTCGTTATGGAACAACCTTGACATTATTCCGATAACGGTATACTATATTTATGAGGTGATTTTTCATGAAATATATGAGTTCTAAAGAAGCAAGTGAAAAATGGAAAATAAGTGATCGTCGAATTCGATTGCTTTGCAATAAGGGACGTATCGAAGGTGCTATAAAAATTGGGCGAAATTGGTCAATCCCTACCGATGCTGCTAAACCTGCGGACGCAAGGAAAACAAGTAAAAATTACTATATTGGGATTGGGTTTGACTTCAGCTATATAGATTCACTGAAGGAATCTATCGACGAGCACAGACCTATTTCCAAAAGACTTGCAAATTCCCTGCAGGAGAAACTCATTGTTGAATGGACATATAATAGCAATGCTATAGAGGGGAATACTCTGACATTGTCAGAGACCAAAGTTGTTCTTGAAGGAATTACCATTGGTGGGAAAAGCATGGTGGAACATCTAGAAGTAATTAACCATCGT
>NZ_WBZB01000065.1 GCF_009017255.1 Alkaliphilus serpentinus
GGGGGTCATTGTTTTTGTTTGCAAAAAAACTTTGAAAACCTTTGAAAATAAAGATAAATAATCAAAAAGGAGCGTCAAAACTTGACACTACCCTACCGAAGAAGGAGGCAATTAATATGACTTTACTATTAAAAATGTTTATTATAGGTGGTATTTTTATTTTAAGCTCAAATCTAATAGGTATGGTTCTGGGAATGTAAAATGATTACCAAAGTTCTTTCTCAGATACCTGGTAGAATGAGGATAAATGTTAAGAATCTATATAAGAACAATTATTTATTAGAGGGCCTTATTACACAGCTTGATACTAAATATGTTTATGCTGTGAAGGCAAATATCTATACTTCTAATGTGCTAATTATTTACGACAGTAATTTCCTTAAACCAATAGACATCCTTTCATCTATCCACCGATTAGAAAAGGATTTAACTAGTACAAAAAATTCAACGAGCCTCAATCATGCTACTAATTCAGCTAATTCAGTAAGTAAAAACATCTTTACTAAGACTCTAAAGCCTTTATTACTTGGAGGAATTGCTGCTGGCTTGTGGCAAGACCTTATTAAAGCTCCTGCGCTATTTACGGCTGATAGCTTAACTAATAATCTTCTGATATTAATTTTAGGTTATCCTTTGATTAATAAGTACGTAGAAAGTATTAACAATTGCAATAACATAAAAAGAGGCTTATTAGGTCTAGGGGTAATTGCACTGCCTCTATTAATGGGTCAGAGCTCTACAGCCCTATTAATTTTAACGATTCTCTATTTGCATGAATTAATAGATTTGCTTTTAAGCAATTACTTTGATAAAAAACTACAAATGAGTACTGGTGTTTCAGATGATTTAAAAGGAAGGGAATTTAATTATACCCTTAAGGAAATGAAAGCAAAAAAAAATACCCCAATTGTAACTCTTTTGGGTAAGCTAGAAAGCTTCAGTTTGTTATTAGGCCTAATTTTACTGGCTTTTACCAGAAACCCTATAGGATTATTATCTGCTATGCTTTTAACTATATTAAATCCAATTGAATTAGCTAGTAATTTATCCTATACCGTTGCCTACTATAACAGACTCAAGCATAATATTTACCTCAATAATATTGATAACCTACAAAACTTAATAATTATAGATACTGCAATATTTGTGATAAACCATTCTCAGTATATAAATTCTACAATCATAGAAAATCTAAGAGAAAGAGGAATTTTAGATATACGAGTTATCACAAATAATAATAATAATGTTAAATTAAAAAAGCTTGCCTCAGACTTAGGTATAGTGATTAAGTATTATAATCCCATAGTAGAAAATCTATTAAAAGAGGTTGAATTAATTAAGAATGACAATAAAAATATTGTCCTCATTGGTAACGACGAAAAACTAATAGAGTCTATTCTTGAAAAGACAAATAAATTAGATCTAAGTATCGTTATTAAAGAGGATTTTAATAAAGAGCTAAATTGTTTTGATATTATGATTTTAGGAAATAATATTTATATGTTAGGGGATTCCCTAGACTTTATTAAATATACCAATGAAAAAATATTGCAAAATCAACTAGTATCCTTTTGGACATATATATATTGTATAATTTTTAGTTTTAGTGGTGTTATACCACTATATACTTGGTTACTATCTATATTTAATAAAGTCTTTCTATACTTTAATTCTCTAACACAGCTAGAATATAAATATAGCATTAGCTAAGAGGGGATGAATTATGGATAAGCATAATGTAAAAACTAATATAAGTGAAGCTCTCTCTACTCTTATTGAAAATTTAGAAATATGTTTTCAGCATCTTGAAAAAAATCCTAATGATACGAATGAAATAGTTGACATGTGGAAGGAATTTGGCAACGAATTTGTAAAAGAGTCTATAATGCTGAGTGAAAAATATAATAACAAGGCTATAATTAAAGGGATCACTAAAATGTTAATATTTAAATGATAGGAGGAATCTGAATGAATATACTAAAGCCTTTTGGTAGTCAAAACTTTGTATTGGGAATAGGCATTGCCGCCCTTGGTTATTTGTTGGGCCCTACCCTAAAACAAGGGGCTAGAACAGTAGCTGTTAAAGGGGTGCAAGGAGCTATGATGGCTGGTAATACTGCATCCAATATAATGGAAACAGGTAAAGAAAATATGGGTAATTTGTTTGAAAGAATGACAGGTAATCAGAAAGAGTATATGCAAATGGAACAACACTTTCGACAAAATTTAATGAATGAAATCAAATCAGAAAGAGAGGAATATAATAGTGTTTTGAAGGAATTAGTAACAACCATGAAGAGCCTACAATCAGAGGTTCATTCCTTAAAAGATGCTAGTAATCATAATATTCAAAAAGAAAAAAGCTAATGGATTATAAAAAGATAATTATCTAAACTATTTAGATATATTATCTTTTTTTACACCATGAATGAACTAAGCAGCTAGTCTATTCTTCTTTATAGCTGAGTGATTAAAATAAAAATACTTATGATTGTAGTGCCTCTTAATGCGTAAATAATATCAGTTTCTATACTAGGCATTTGATTTTTGTACTCATTCTCTAAAAAGTAAATGGAGCTCAAAAAGCTATCCTTTACATATCTATTTATGTTCAGTTCTTTAAGGCTCAACAGTTTTTGTCTTTCCATTTTTATAAAAGCTTGATGGAGCTTCATTTCATATTTAAAATGATTTATGCTTCCATTAAACTCTTCTGATTGGTAGTAGTGGGCACTGCAAAAAAAGTCTGATAAGAAGTGGTTTATTACTCCTAAGCTTGAAGAAAACTCCTTTATATCTTCAACCTCTGATGATAGCAGCCTATTAATCTCATTAACTACAAAATATAAAGAATCCTTCATGCAATGGGATTTGATTAGCAGCCTATATACAATGTCAGGCTTTATATTGCCAATTATAAAACTGGTTCTATGGAGTTGTTTCATATTATATAATTCCTTGATATTATCAAAAACCTTTTGTCCGATAAGTATATGAGTTTTCAACATCATATGATCATCTCCTTAAGTTATTAAATATAAAACTCCCCAATGCTGTAAACTTTAAATCCTATCACCCTCTAAAATGAATCTTTTATAATTAAGAAAGAGACCTTCTATATTTATTGTAAATTACCCATATAAGCTAAGTATTAAATTAGTTTTAAATAACTGTTATTTTCTTATTAATTATATAGTGACCTCCATAACAACTACGAAAAATAACATAGAGTATCGTGGGTAGAAAACCGATGCTTTGGCCTTCCCTAATTATTACTCTGGAAAGCCTCCTTTGCTTGAAAACCAGAAAATATGATAATATAGTAGCATATAGATTCAACAATAGGAGGGATTACTGAAATGGATAATTTTCCTTCAATAGAAGAGGTCCATAGTTTATTAGATGAAATTGCCGAAGAGATTCCGAAGGATTTTTTCAATGAATTAAACGGAGGGATTCTTTTATTACCTGACCATAAGCTTCATCCAGAAAGTAGAAGTACCCATAAGCTTTACATTATGGGAGAATATCAGCGAAGCAGTAATTCTGGTAGATTGATCATTATTTATTATGGATCATTTAAAAAAGTACATCCTAGAATATCGAAGGCAGGGTTATATCAACTACTTAAGGATACTTTGTTACACGAGTTTACCCATCACTTAGAATCCTTGGCAGGCGAAAGGGCCTTAGAAGTAAAGGATGCTTATATGCTTGAAAGCTATAAACAGCAATATAAAAAGGATTAAAGTGGAATAATATAAAACCAGCATCCTTCGATGCTGGCACTTAATTATATTCCAATCTCCTGAATTTTTTCAGTGACCTTTTTAAACCTATCCTCCATGTCTTCTTCAATGAACTTCCCAAGCCTCATTTCACTAAGGATTTTACCATCCTTCATAAACAAAATACGCTCCGATTGAGCTGCCACCTTTGCATCATGGGTTACCAGCATAAGGGTAGTACCCTCTTTGTTAATGTCAGATAGTATGTTCATAATCTCTTGAGCAGATTTTGAGTTGAGGGCTCCAGTAGGCTCATCACCAAATATCATTTTAGGATTACTCATAAGGGCTCTACATATTCCCGCCCGTTGAAGTTGACCTCCTGAAACCTGCGTAATATCACGATTTTCCAAGTCCTCAATTCCCACCTTTTTCATAAGCTCCCTTGCTTTTTCTGTGATATTTGAAGTGTTTTTTCTGTTGTGTCTCATGGAAGGAAGAATAATGTTATCGAGGATATTGAGATTTTTCATTAAGGTTGGCTGTTGAAAAACAAAGCCCATTTTGATACTACGTAGGTCAGCAAGCTGATCTTCTCCTAGTTCTGATAGATCACCTTCATCAAAAACAACCCTTCCCTCATCAATGGCTTCCATTCCACTGAGGGCGTACATCAAAGTGGATTTTCCCGATCCAGAAGGTCCCATCACTGAAACAAAATCTCCTTCTTCTATTTCAATCGATACTCCATCTAGAATTTTGCGCTTTTCAACACCTAGTCCATAGGATTTTACGATATTTTCACCAATTAAAATCATTTTCATAATCTACTCCTTTATACTTTCAGTTATTTTTATCTGTCTAGCAACAGAAGTGGCGATCATTGTTGTAATCATTACCGATACTATCATTAGCAGTGGACACAGAATATAGGCCGAAAAGGGATTAACCTCAAACTGAAAGGAGGAGGCTCCAAACCCAGAGATCACCATACCTGCCAGTGTTTCTCCTAGGGTGTTGGCCATAAGGATTCCCAGGGCAACTCCTACTGTTAAAACCAATCCAGAACGGGAAAGATACTGAAGGGAAATATCCCTATTTGAAAAACCCAAGGCCTTCATTACTGCAATGGAGTATCTATCCTTTGCAATAAGCATTTTCATGAACAACAGTGTTACCAAAATAGTGATCATCAGTGCAATGATTATTGCTGCATAGGAGGCCTTTTCTACTGAACTCATTGTTGAGCCAAAGGTCTGGGTAATATATTCATCAATTTCCGAAACCTTAGCAAATTTAAAGGCTTCTGCATATTCATTAACCTTTCCAGAAGCAAGAGATTTATCATGTAACTCCCCGTAGATAACGTACCACATGATGTTATCAGAGTGATCCTTTAAAACAGCCTTTGCCGTTTTTCCTCCATTGGTAATGTCTGAATAAATTCCCCTTACAATAAGGTTCTTCTCCATCCCATCGATTAAAATGGTCATTACATCGCCCACCTCTTTGCCAAGTTCCTCGGCGTTTATAGATGAAAGGGCAATTTCGTCTTCAGCTATGGGTACAGTGCCCTGAGAATATTCAACAGGAAAGATTGAATGGTCACCAAGCTCTATCTTTATGCTCTCCTCTAACCCCTCCTCAGTTTTAATTTGGAAGGTCTTTGTTATTAGTACAGCATGCTTCGAGAAGTCCTTATCGCCTTTTATAGACTCTATCAGTTTTGCTGCCTTATGTGAAATATTGTCGGTCTGCTGAATGTCAATCCGGATATGGCTGCTTCCTATCCCCCTATAGGTGATGAAGCTTTTTGAGGAAATTGTAGTATATAGATTCTGGGGAACAATAATAATGAATACTGATAGTATAAGCACCAGCAGCATTGTTGTGTAAAGACCTTTCCTTACCAAGACATCCTTGATTCCCAGAAAAACATTGGTATTAAAAAACCGATTTCTCCACAGACTAAAACCCTTTGTGACTGCAGTTTTATCTTGTGATGTACCAAAGCGTATGGCTTCAGTAGCAGATATTTTGCTAAAGGGTTTCAATACTCTTCTTACATGTAGAATAATTGCGAAGAATACCAGAAGGACCCCGACTATTCCAAAGGGCAGAGCAAGATAAGAATTCTCTCCCTCCCCCATAAAAAGCTTGATATTTTCTAAAAGCAACCCTCTGAAGAGAAGTGATAAGGTAAATCCCAGGGTACAGCCTACCCCTCCAATAGCTGCATATTTAGCTATATAAATCCTCTTTATATCTGAAATTCTTAGGCCTATGGCCTTCATCACTCCTATTTCCCTATAGTCGTCTTCAATTTTAGCAAGAAGAGTGAATCGTATACACATAAAGGCGATTGCAACTATTAGAAAGCTTATAAGAAGGATCACCGCAATCATCAACCCATCAGAAACTGCGTTAATTAATTTAAAAAGTCGATAAGTGATGGTTGGTCCGTTTCCTTCAAGGCCTGCGGAAGCATAAGCTGTTTCGAATGCACCAATACCTGACATATCCTTTAACCTAAACTGGATGAGATACTCGTTGGTTCCGTGGCTTTTTATTTCATTATAATCCTTTTGGCTTATAAGAAATCTCTTTGAGGAAGACAAGCTGGAGTTCATTTGGGAATCCCTAAGAAAACCTGCAATGGTAAACTCCTTTCCCAGGATTACTACCTTTTCTCCTACCTTTGTGGTGTTGTCCTTCATATAGCATATTGGAATGTAAATCTCACCGTCATCTACCTTTATGATATTCCCTTCAAGGTCAAGGAGAAAATCGAAATTTTTACTTTGAACTGACAACCCATTATCCTGAAGATTACCTCTAAGGGAGCCCTTATCAAATATAATGCTATCACCATCAACATTTAGAAACTCCAGCACTTGAAAGTCATCGACATTACCATTCTCCTCTGCAAAAACCGTAAGTCGATTAATATCAATTACCCCTGAATGCATTTGCATAAAATGCGGGGTCTTTGCCTTCGTCATAAGGGTATCTATCGACCCCGTAAGATTTACCATGAGTATCGCTGCCAGTGATACAAGCATAGCTGCAGTGGCCACAAATAGCATTGTTATAAGGGTTATCCCTTTTCTCCGTAGAATATCATTTTTAATAATTTTTAAATACATAATACACCTCTATTCCCAAGCTTTATTTTTTTAATGTGTCTAACTTGTAAAATTTGGTATTGGATACCCCTTTCATATACTAAGTTTTTCACCTCTCCATAAGAACTACGGGACTAATGGTTTTTTGTTTATAAAAGTTTGTGAATAACTTAAATTAGTAAATTTAAATAAACCAGTACCAAACAAAAGGCAAAGCTTACAACATTATGATAATAGGCATATTTCAAAAGGCCTTTGGTGTTACTAAAGTCTTTTATTATTGTAAATGTAAAATTCACTAGGGCTGTGACAGTAATAACCCATGCCCCTAGATGAATATAAAATTTATAAGCTAAAAGGTTATATTCCATTATGCCTATTAAGATCATCCAGACCAAAGCAACTAGTGAAACCATCTGAACAATTGACATGAGCGTAAACATTGTAAATCTTAACTTCTTCCTTAAAGCACCAATAATTGATATTACTATGAAAGTAATGGTACTAAGGGCAAACAGGAGAGTTATTGTTAAAATTACAAGCTTATTCTCCAATGTATTAACCCTTATATAGGATTGGGAAAAGTCGGTAGCCATTATGGTTTTACCGCCTTTTTCAAAGAACTTAACCGTACCGATGGGGGTATCATAGGCATTATTCCCTAAGTGGGTAATTCTTTCACTGTTAATTGTAAATCCTTTTGATACAGATCCTGATATCTTCATTGTTTTACCAGGATATAAAAATCTTAACAGCTTTTCTTCTGTCCTAAAGCTGGACCAAGCATTAACGTAGAGTCCCTCAATCTCTATATTAGCTCCTGCTTCTTGTATAGGCTTCACCTTTTCTCCCAATAGTTGATCTGTCATTATGGCTGTTGTTCGATTGATTTCTTCCTCTGGAACATAGGTATTAAATGAAAGAAATAAGCCAGCTTTTTTTTCTGGATATAAGAGGATTCTGGAATAAAAATGTAGGGTTTCTCCTTTTTTCTCAAAATATTCGCTACCATTTCTTGATTTTCTGTTCCATACATAGCCTATTCCACCCAATTCATCAGCCATATAATGCTGCCTTTCAAAGAGCTTAGCTTTATTTTCCCTCCGCAAAATATCCTCTTCATCCTTCAACAACCACTGGATATATTTACTCATATCTTCAGCGGTGGAAACTGCTGAACCTTCAGGATATAGGTTGATAAAAACATCCATAGTCTCCTCTCCATTTGGCAAATAAGCCTTGGAAACATAGACAGTATCCTGCATATGAAGAAAGGTAGTTCTCTTCATTCCCAAAGGTAAAAAGATTTTCTCCCTACAATAATCTGCAAAATCCATACCTGTTGCCCTTTCAATTACATAAGCAGCCAATCCTATACCATAATTTGAATAAGAAGCTAAGTCCCCGGGATTCAATATCTGTTCTGGGATATATTTTTTTACTGCAAGTGACAATGGCTCTGTATCGCTTACATTTTCCACCACCATCCCGGAGATGGTTTCCTCAAATCCTGCAGTATGGGTTAGTAGATTATGCATGGTTACTGGATATTTCAATTTTGGAAAATCATCCTCTAAATATGCTGATATGTCCTTGTGGATATCTAAAACACCCTCTTCCATAGCAATAAGAGCAGCAACTGCCACAAAGGTTTTAGAAACAGAACCTATTCTAAAACCTGTGGTGTAGCCATCAGCTTTCATATTTTCCAACTGATCTGCATAGCCATATCCTTTGACCCCCACTGCTTCACCATCTATAACTAGGGAAGTAATTGCACCCTTAGCCTTTCCTTGGTTGACAATGTCTTCGATCCTTTCATTCAGGGTATTTTTAATACTTGCATCAGTATCCATAGTTTCAACCACATTTGCCAAGCTACTGGATATATTTATACATAAAAGTAACGCAATTATCGTTATTATTGTTATTGATTTACGCATTTTTTTAACCTCCATAATCTAACTTATTTCTAATAAAAACAATCATTGACTCCTTAAATAGATACACCATTCATCATAAATTTGGCTTTCTGATTTGCCAAATACTTCTTCATAGCTACCTTGACCTGCTGCATAAGCTATAACCTTATCCCAGCCATAGATATTATCTAAGAACTCAATATATTTGTAAGAGAAGGCATAGCCTCCCATACTCGCAAACTTTAGACCATTATTTGTATCCATATCACTTATGGAGGGTATAGTCCTTGATTTATAGTCATAATCATCAGGGATTTGACCTGCAAGATAGGTTGCAAGGCCATTATCCCAAAAATAGGATAGTTTTTTATTGATGCGATAATTAATGGCATGGACAAGCTCATGAAGGGTTGCTGTAAGAATGCTATCATGAGTATGACCTTTCACTGGAGTATTGGGTGAAACCATCATAATATTTCCCCAATGACTATCCCCTATGTGCCATGATGGGGCAAATGTAAGGGTGATAAAGCCAGCTTCTCTTATTGCCAACTGATTTTGAGTCTTGTAAATATAAACATCTATCGGCTCCTCCCTTGGGAATTTCATCTTTTCATAAATTTCATCAGACTTCTCAGATAAAAGATCAAAGACCTCCCTTGCACCCTTTTCGTCACTGGGCTGATAGTAAAGATTAATAAAATAACTTTTTAGTGTTTTACTTCCCCAGGGCTTTAAGATAAATGCAGGTAGGGTTTGAAGAACTAAAAGCAGTAATACTGATGTTACAATCATAAACAACCTTCCTTTTTTCTTTTTCATTTAAATCTCTCCTAACTTTTAATTTTCAAGTAATTTTAGCAACCCACTATCCACTGATATACATTGGAAAAAGAAAAGCTGCTAATCTATAATAGTAGTATAGATTAACAGCTTTAATTGAAGCTTATCAGTACCTTAAAAAATCCTTAAATCAGATTTTAGGAAGAGTAATAATAAATTTACAACCTTTACCTAAATCTGAATCTAAAGCAATCCCTCCACCATGGATTTCAATAATTTTCTTTACAATGGCAAGGCCTAGTCCACTTCCCCCAGTTTCAGAATTTCTTGTTACATCTACCCTTGCAAAGGGTTTGAAGATTTCCTCTGAAAGCTCCTTCGGGATCCCTTTACCCTCATCCTCTAACGTGATTTCAACATAATCTTCATAATCCTTTAATGCTATTGATAATCTTCCTCCTCTTTCACAGTAACGGATGGAATTATCAAAAAGGTTGTCAAACACCCTGTCCATCTCTTTTTCGTCAATAGGAAGATATATCTCACCCTCAGGGATCTCGAAATCATAAGTAAAGCCCTCTGATTCAAGTGTTTCAACAAACTTAGCCAACTTAACTCGCAAATACTCGGCGATATCCACTCTTACAATATTTAATTTATATTCGGGACTTTCTAGCTTGGAAAGTTCAAATAGATTTGTAATCAATGAGTTTGCACGACTGCTGTTTTGATAGATTGCTCTGATTTGATTTTCTTTTGCATCATCGGGATTATTGAGACAATATTCAGCGTAGCCCATAATAACCGCAAGGGGATTTTTAAGATCATGGGCTATATCCAGAGTCAGTTGTCGTCTAGTATTCTCTAATTTTTTTCTTAATTCAATTTCTTCTTGTATTTTATCTGCCATTTCATTAAAGGATCTGCCTAAATCACCAAATTCATTTTTTATATCCATATCCGCCCTTGCAGAATAGTCACCATTTCTTAATCTATTGGCACTTTCTCGAAGGCGAGCTAGCGGTTTGGTAAAGCTGGTGGCTGTCATTCTGGAATAAATGATGGTGCTAATAGCAAGCATTAATAAATAAACTAAGGCAACCCCACCTGTAAACCAAACTACTTCTTTGGAATCAACAGATTTATATAAGCTATTATGGGTTACATTAAAATCAATCCTCAATGATGTTGGAAAGGTTATGATTAACCAAAACCTTTCTTCTTCATTATAAGCAATACTATAGCTATAATTTCTTTTAGTACTTTGGGCTTGAGTCAAAAAATCCGTAAATTCCGAGGCAGTAAGTTGTCCTTTGGAAAAATGATTTATACCCTTACTAAATACAACCCTATATTCTGAATCAATTACTTGTAACCCTCCATTATTCCTTAGGACATCCATATACTCAATTTCCGATACATTATCCTTCATTAATGAATAGGCAGTATAATGATTCTTCACCAGTTTATTATCAAGGATTTGCGAAACAAAGGTTAAAATGTAAAGTGCTGTAGTAGCAATTATTGTAGTGATTACAAACATTAATATGTAATGAATCATCAAACGATTTTTTACTCTCACGCTTATTCCAAATCTCCTTTGCAGAACTTATACCCTACACCCTTAATAGTCTTGATATAAACTGGATTATGGGGGTCTGCTTCTATTTTGTTCCTTATTCGGCTAATATGTACCATAATTGTATTATCATCATATAAATAGTCATCCTCCCAAGCTGCGGAATAAAGCTGTTTTTTTGTAAAGACCCTTTCAGGATTCTCCATAAAGGACTTAAGAATTGAGAACTCCTTGGCATTTAATTCAATCTTGACACCATTTTTACTAACACACCAACCATCTATATCTAAGGTTAACTCACCAATGGTTAGAAGGGTAGATTTTTGATTTATGGCATTTTCATAACTTCGTCTAAGTCGTGCTTCAATTCTAGCTATGAGCTCTGCCATACTGAAGGGCTTTACCAAATAGTCATCCGCACCTAGACCAAAGCCTAATACCTTATCCATTTCTTCTCCTCTAGCGGTAAGGATAATAATTGGAATGCTACTGGTTTCTCGTATTTTTCGTAGGAGGTTTAGCCCATCAAGAATCGGCATCATAATATCAAATATTGCAAGATCGATTTTATTTTTGTAAAAGACTTCTAAAGCTTCATTCCCATCCTTGGCACAGAAAACCTTATATCCTTCTTTTTCAAGATTTATCCTCAGAAGCTCTCTAATATCCTTTTCATCTTCAGCTATTAAAATCTTCATAAAACCCTCCATAGTTTCTGATCTTTTTAATACTTAGTAAAGCCTTCTTCTTCATAAAAAAATCTAATCCATTTATTATAAGGTATCATATTCTACAGATTTCTTCCAATTCCTTCTAAAAAACATCTCAAAGATGATAGCTATTTAGATACTTCTATAAGAGGAAAATTAATCTCCATTTATTTATCGAAACTTATTGGTTAAAAGAAAAATTGGGGGTATAAGTAACCATATAATTATATGATTTACAAGATTTTTAATTGAAAGGAGCAGGCTTATGAATAAATTTTATCATGAATTTATGAAACACATAGAATCAGAAGACAAAATAAGTTCCTTAAACTTTGTGTTAAATAAGCTTCAAAATAATGAGATAGATATTCTTACTCTATACAATGAATTACTTGCACCAGCACTAAATACTATGACACCCCATGAAAATGAAAGGGGTTTTATTTGGAAGGAGCATATCAGAAGCTCTATAGTTAGAACAATCATTGAAAATTGCTATCCCTATGTATTAAGAGAAAGGGATGAAAAGTACAAAAAGAAAAACAATCAAAGAGTTGCTGTTGTCTGCCCCACTGAGGAATACCATGAGATAGGCGCTAGAATGGTTACAGACTTTTTTACTCTGTTAGGTTATAATGCCACCTTTGTTGGTAGCAATACTCCTAAGGAGCAGTTTATAGAGATACTAGAGAGTATCCATTTTGATTATATAGCAATTAGTGTATCAAATTCTTATAATCTGATTGCAGCACGAAAAACTGTAGACAAAATAAAAGAACATCCCTCTGCTACTAAGATAATAGTGGGTGGAAGAGCTATTGAAAGAAAGGAATCCAACTATAAAGACATTGGAGCAGACTTTTACTTCAGTACTTTTAAAGACCTAGCTAATCTACATGAGGAGGGTAAAGAATGAAGCTTGCATTTCAAATTGCTGTACGATTCCTAAAATCAAGTAAGGGCCAGACCATACTCATCGCCTTGGGTATAGCAGTAGGGATTTCTGTGCAAATTTTTATTGGCTCGCTAATACAAGGACTGCAGGAGGGTCTTATTGATAAAACCATAGGCAATTCTCCTCAAATTACAATCAAATCAGATCATGAGGATAGGTTACTAGTCAACTTTAAGAACATTATTGATAAAGCAAAGTATTCTGATGAAAGGATTATTAATATTTCAGCAGTATCTGATAATCCTGCTTTAATTAAGGATAACGATAAAACCTATTCTGTACTAATAAGAGGAATGGATATAAACGCTTCAGATAAAATCTATAATATTAAAAGCAGAATTATTGAAGGTCGTGAAGCAAATAGTGTAGATGAAGTCATAGTTGGAATAAACCTTAAGGAAGAGTTGAAGGTAGATATAGGCGATAGCCTTCAGGTAATTACAAACTCTGGCGAAATCAATAGTCTAATCATAACCGGTTTCTTTGACCTTAAAGTGGCTAACCTGAACAAATCTTGGTTGATAACAACTCTGCAAACATCCGACAAAATATTTTCATTGAATAACAGAGTTACCGGTATTGAAATGCAAGTAAAGGATGTATTTAAGGCTGATGAAATAGCCTTAGGCCTTGACTCAATTTTTGATAACAGTTTTAGGATAACTAACTGGAAAGCAGAAAATCAAGAGCTCCTAAGTGGATTAAGCGGTCAGAGTATATCCAGCATTATGATTCAGGTCTTTGTGTTAATAGCTGTAGTGCTGGGGATAGCTAGTGTATTGGCAATTACAGTACTTCAGAAATCAAAGCAATTGGGCATCCTAAAAGCAATGGGAATAAAAGATAGAACTGCAAGTATGGTCTTTATATTTGAAGGCCTAATCCTAGGATTTCTAGGAGCTATATTGGGTGTAACAATAGGCCTCCTACTAGGCTACGTCTTTACGAAATTTGCATTAAACCCAGATGGGTCACCAATAGTCGCCCTGAATGCAAATTATGGCTTTATTGCCTTTTCTGCAGTGACTGCAATAACGGTTTCCACTATAGCAGCATTGATTCCTGCATGGCGTTCTTCCAAACTAAATCCTATTGAGGTGATTAAAAATGGCTAATATAATTGAGTTAAATAATATAAATAAGATCTATGGCTTAGCCATTAAAACCCAGGTATTATTCGATATTAATTTATCCATCGAAGAAGGAAGCTTTAACTCTATTATTGGAACCTCTGGCAGTGGTAAAAGCACCCTTCTAAACATCATTGGTACTTTAGACAAACCCACTTCTGGGGAGGTTTACATTGAAGGAAAAAGAACTGATTTGATGAAGAAAAACCCTCTTGCAGAGCTTCGTAATCAGACCATAGGCTTTATATTTCAATTTCATTACCTATTACCAGAATTTACTGCACTAGAAAATGTATTAATGCCTTATAAAATTAAATCAACAACCCTTTCGAGAGATAGTATTAGAAGAGCAGAAGAATTATTAGATATAGTTGGATTAAAGAAGGTTAAAAATAGTTTGGCAACAAACATGTCAGGGGGACAGCAACAAAGAACCGCCATTGCTAGAGCATTGATGAATAACCCTCGGATTATATTGGCAGATGAACCAACTGGCAACCTTGACTCAGAGTCTACAGAAAACATATACAACATTATGAGGGATATAAACAAAAAATTTGGAACAACCTTTGTGGTCATAACCCATGATAGAAGAATAGCAGAAAAAGCTAACAGAATAATAGAAATCAAGGACGGTAAAATTGGCATGGACATTCGGTAAACATTATAGAAATATTCTATATTCATTAGTATTAGTTAAGGAAGCTACAAATAAAATAACCATCAAAACCCTACTGCACTTCACAGTAGGGTTTATTTTCTTGTTTAATAGGAAAGTTCTCTTTTTTCCTATTAAATGGGGGATTTTAAGGGGGTAACCCCCTTATAAAAATAAGGAGAGTACAAGGAAGTGTCCTAGAGAACGCATGGGTTCTCTGGAAAACAAAAGCATTTTAACCATAGAAAATTAACGCATGAAATGCTTTTG
>NZ_WBZB01000066.1 GCF_009017255.1 Alkaliphilus serpentinus
TGTGGGCATTTTGACGCTTACAATGAAATTGCAAGAGGGGTTGGACTGGGACAAAAGCTAATAGATGAAATAATGAGTTGGATGAAGGGACAAGGTATCAATAGAGTAAAGCTACACGCATACTCATGGAATATAAAAGCAAGGGAATTGTACCAGCGTAATGGATTTAAAGAGTACGTAGTATCTTATGAAGCATTTGTATAGATGTAAAAGCAATAGAGACAGTTAACAGCTATTTGTTATACCTAGATTTTAGTCCTTTATTTTGGTATAAGTCATATCTTTTCATTAGGGGCCCTAGATTAAAGTCTATGGCTCTTTTTATTGATTTTCCCTTAATCATGTTGTATTAAAAAATGAAAAGGGGGAAGAAAGAATTGTCTAGACCACATGTATCATTATAAACTTAATAAAGCCATTGCTATTCACATTAATCAAAATACTGAGGCAGATTTAAAAAAATGTATTAATTTCTAAAACACTTGCCAAAAACAACCTATATGTGTTTAATATATATATATATGTAGTTCCTAAGAATTACAATATAGGTTCTAGTTTTGATTAATAGATTAGAATAGGAGAATGCTATATGAGTATATATGATAGAGAGTCATATTTTATTGAAAGCGTAATAGAGACACATAAAAAACGGCATATAGAAAAAGAGCTAATTTGTTTTTTTACACTAACAATTTTTTTATCCTGGTTATTTTGGACGCCTGCATTACTGAAGGCTTATAAAATACAGCTGTTTCTACCTGAAGAACTATTAATAAAGTTTGGGAATTTTACACCATCACTTATTGCAGTAATACTAACCTTAATAACTTTAGGAAAAATAGGTACTATAGAGATGTTAAAAGGCATTATAAAAGTTAGGTATGATTTGAAGTGGTATATATATACTTTGTTTCTCATGCCCTGCATTCTAACACTAGCTTATATTATTTCATATTTTGCGTCAGGTGTTAAATTTGAATCAATACTAATTTCTGTTATATTACCACAGGTGTGGACTCTATTTCCCTTAATAGCTTACTTCGTCATTATGCAGGGGCCTCTGGGAGAAGAGCTAGGCTGGAGGGGATATGCACTACCAAGACTATTGCAAACATATAACCCATTGAAAGCAAGTGTAATTGTTGGTGCTGTTTGGGCACTTTGGCATTTTCCAAAATTCTTTATCACAGATACTATTCAATATAGCATAGGCTTGACGTATGGTGTATTTGCAGCATTAATTGGTTATACATTTTATACAGTTATGCTGTCATTAATGATTACTCTGTTAATGATAAAAACAGGAGGAAGTATCTGGGCTGCGTTATTGTTTCATGCTATGGCTAACTTTTCTCATGGATTAATTACTATTTTAACTAATACTACTGGTGGAATAAGTATAATACTGGTAATGGTGATATCAACAAGTATAATTTTAAAGCTATTTAGAAGGGATTTATTACTAACACACTCACGGGTAAAGTGGAAGACCAATTAAAAAAGTATAATTAATCCTAAACTCACAAAACAAGTAATTTCACTTCTAGCTTATTTAATATAGCGATTTGAAGATGTAAAGCATGTTTTATTAAGACCATGTAGATATGTAAATTAATACCCTTTTAAAGCTGTAAAGAAAAAATAATTATAAGGGAGACTTGGTGATTGATGAAAATTGAAATAAGAAGACCTAAAACTATTGATATAGAGGAACTAGATTTATTTTTTAAGACGGTAGTGTGGGATACATTTAACAAGGAAGGTTTAGGCAACTTAAGTGAGGATATAGCAAATGAAATAATAGTTAAAAATGAATATTTAAAAAGTGATATAGATAGTGATGGAGAGAAAAGGTATTTTCTATTAGCGACAGCTGCTAATAGAATTATTGGAACCATAGAATACGGCCTTACCAGTGACTTAATTAATAACTGTACAAATGGTGAGTATAGAGGGCTAGTTGAGATAGGGACACTATTCGTTAGTCCCAATTATCAAGGACAAGGGGTAGGTAATTTGCTTCTTAATTCAATGTATATTACCTTAAAGAGCAGGGGAATTAAAGAGTTTTGCTTAGATAGTGGATATAAGAATGCTCAAAAGGTATGGGAGAAAAAGTTTGGCAAGCCTAACTACCTGTTAAAGGATTATTGGGGTAGTGGGGCTGATCATATGATTTGGCGAAAAAAGCTAGAAGATGTGTCAATAGCATTTAAAATATAGTAGCTATTGTTTGCTGCAACTATCAAAAAAGAAAACCAGCCAGTTATGTTGTGAGCTATTCCCAAATCATATTATAGGATGAATCAATATCCTCTACTATTTTAAAGCTATGCTTAGTGTATAAATGATAAGCAATATTGCTTTTAGTAACACATAAACTAATTTTATTTATGCCCTTCTCTTTAGCAACTGATTTCAAATATCTTAGTAAATAGTTACCAATACCTTGACGTCTAAATTGTTTGGCGACACCGATTACGAGTACGGGAATATCATGTGAAATATACCCTCTCATGTTGATGTTTTTGCTCCAATACCTGATAAATGCAGCTCCAGCAGGAATACTGTCAACCTCTGCTATTACAGCAGTATCACCTTTACGTTCACCAAAACCTTCGAGTATATGCTTTGTATAATCATAAGACAATCCTTCTTCCAGTGATGGAAGATTTTTTGCTCTGCTCCAGAAAACAGCTTCAAACAACATCTCTCTAAGGAAATGATAGTCTTTAGGGGCATATTTTCTACAACTTACTCTTTTCATTTGATATATCTCCTAACTATATATAGTTAACCTGAAACTATTACAGTTTGAATAGGGATTTGACACAAAGGTCTAAATAGTATTAATGCTGTTTAACACTTAACTTTCACTTATAAACAAGTTTATTTACTTTATTTCTTGTTATCTTCTATAGGAATTTGAATACTTATGTTTATTTTTCCAAAATAATAATCTGAAGACCTAATCCTTTCAATGATTACAAGATTACCTATTGGATATAAATCATTTTTTTTCATATGATCATAGAGTTTAACTATTTCATTATCAATAACATCATAACCTTGTACAAAACCTTCATAGTTTAAATACATACCTTCGGGAAGTATTATCCTATCAAAGCTATCAGCATTTTTAATCCCAGGTGTGTTCATTAAGCAAAAACTATAGTTATCATTATTTAAAGGAATTATATAGTTGTCTTGATAAGTATCTGAATAGTCAATGCCCTTAGATTTTAATACATCGTAGATGTCTTTAAGTGAGTATTTCAGTATATTTCCGGTATGAAGACAATTTAGAATTCTCTCGGCAAATAATGTCACATTAAAAGAACTACTATCAGTCATAAAGTTTTGGATATAGTTTATTTTTTTAACAATATATTGCTTTTTATTTATTAACTGTTCAATCCTAGAATCTATAGATGTAATTGACGACTTTAAGGCTTCCAGATAGCTGTCAACTGAATTGCTATTGAAAATAGCCTTCATATCTTTTAACGATATATCCATTTTTCTTAACAATAAAATTGTATCTAATCTATCTATTTCATTAAAATCATAAAGTCTGTAGCCGTTATCATCTATCTTGCAGGGAGCTAATAATCCCTCTTTCTCATAGAATCTAATTTTCGATGTAGATGTTTTCATTAGATCTGCAAGCTCACCTATTGTTAAGTATTTACGCAAAGTAAAACCTCCCCTTGACATTAAACCTACTTCAAGGTTTATTATATAGGAATAGTATAACTATTACAAACTATATTAAATTCTAACTTAGAGGAGAAGTAGATAAATGGAAAAATTAAAAAATAAAAATATTGATTTAGGAAATGACAGCATATCAAAAATATTTTGGAGCTATGCAATTACTTCTATACTTGCAGTACTGGCACAAAATACAGCGGGGTTTGTTGATGCAGTGTTTATTGGACGATACATTGGACCAGAAGGTCTATCTGCAATTACACTTATAATGCCAGTTTTTATGCTTCTTGGAGGAATAGGTACAATGGTTGCTGTTGGAGGAACAACATTAGCTGGTATATTTAAGGGAAAAGAGAATTTTGAAAAAAGCAACAATTACTTCAATGTTACAGTTGTACTATTAAGTATAGTATCGATTACTTCTACAGTTTTCTTGCTTGCTTTTAGTGGAAGCTTTTCAAGTTTATTGGGGGCTAGTGGAGTAGTAGCTGAGCTAATGATAGAGTATTCAAAAACACTTTCTTTATTCTTTTTACCTTTTTTGTTAAATTTTGCGTTTTTGTTCTTCTTAAAATTAGATGGAAAGCCTGTTGAAATGGTTTTGATTGTATTAAGTGGTACAGTAATAAATATACTACTAGACTATCTATTTATTGGAGTATTTGGATGGAGCATGAAGGGAGCTGCACTAGCAACTGGGGTTTCTCAATTAGTTCCTTGCATATTAATGATATACATTATAATGTTTAAATCAACCTGGAGGTTCTCAACTCCTGTCTTTAAAATGAAAGAAATATGGACAATGCTATTTAATGGTTCATCGGAGTTTTTAAGCATGTCAGCCACATCGGTTGCTGCCTTAATATACAACGTAATAATAATAAAGAGAATTGGATTTCAAGGGGTAGCAGCATATGCTGTAGCACTTCAGTTAACTACATTTTCCACATCGGTATTTTATGGCTTTGCAGAAGCAAACCAAGCTGCTGTTAGTTTTAATATAGGTGCAAATAAGCTTTCAAGAGTTGAAGGATTAAAAAAAGCCTCTATATATGCAAATCTAGTTACTGGTGTGATTTTATGCATAGTAACCCTTATGTTTAGTGAGAGGATAGCTAGTATTTTTGTAAAAAATCAAGCCACTATTATGATGGCTGCTGAAATTTTAGTTTATTTTGCAGTATCATTCATATTAAGCGGAGTAAACATAACTGTTGCTACTTACTATACCGCTGTAAATGCACCAGTGCTATCTGGAGCATTGGCAGTGCTTAGAAGTCTTATAGCTCTTACAATAGGGTTATTAACTATGCCCATTATATTTGGTAATAGTGGTATTTGGATGGCGGTGATTTTTACTGAGTTAGTGACAATTATTGTGGGTGCCCTATGCTTGAGAAAATATCCCTACGGATCTTGATAGAAAACACAGATAATAAGCTATAGTAGATAGTAATATGCTAGTATATAATTATAATCAAATAAAAAAAGACTAGCTCCACTTATTTTGAAGCTTGAAGTCATGTATATTACACTGAAGAAGCAAAAGTGTTTGTGAAGTGTATACTTAAAGGTACAGGAAGTGTAGAAAAAGGCAGTTCCATCTTATTACATATGGTAAAATAATAATTATACGTAAAACAGTAGCTACAGCCTGTAGTTAAGTCTAGCATATGCAGTGGCACTTATCTCCTGCTTAAGAAGCGGGAGTGTTAGTAATACAGCTGAGATAAAGAATAATGATTAGGAGATGAAGGATAATGTATGATAATTACATTGAAGCAGCTTCAGAAACAAATGCTGATGTCAACAGGTATATAGACATAGCATTAAATGATGAGGAGTTTAGAGGTATGTTGGTTAAAGAAATGATAGGCAACAGAAAAATAAATGTGTATTATCATTCATATATAATATTATCGGAAGTAGCTACTGTCAAGCCAGATACTTTAGCTTGTTTTTTGTGGGACTTTGCTTCATTATTAGAACACAAAAACTCATATCATCGCAACTATGGTATGGATTTGCTTTCTTCTATTGCAAAGGAAGTAGACGATGAAACTCTTAATAAGATAATTCCTTCATTTTGCAAACTGTTATATGATGAAAAAATATCAACAAGAAAGTATTGTATAACATATTCAATGAGGATTATTAATGCAAAGCCTAATTTATCTGATTTTATTGTGTTTAGTATAATAGAATCATTTAAAGAGCCAGAAAAGAATCCGAAGCATAGATGGCTATTAATAAAGGAATTTATAAGATTAATTGAAGATACAGGACTTCCTCTAAATAACAAGCTATTAGAGTTTTTCCATAGTGCGATAAATGAGGCCCCATCAAAAGCACATGTAAAAACCATAAAAAAACTTATTACTACCAGTAGTAGCAAAGATTAGGGTGAAGTGTAATACAGAAGAACAAGGATTTGATTTTTAATAATATGTTTATTGCTTGCTATTATATTTAATTACTAGTTGACAAGCTGTAAAATTATTTCATTATAAATAATATTCAGTTTATGATATAATTTTATTTACTAATAAGCTAAGATGGGAGGTTTGCAATGGCTATAATTGACATAGTGTTAAAAATAGATTCTGAGTTCTTAATTAAAGAAATAGAGTATGTTGGAGAGATGAAGGAATGGTTTAAGCATAGTCTTTTATTTAACTCAGTGGGCAAAAACATTCAGCACCTATTAAACACCTCCATTAAGCCTGAAGGAGGAATATTAGAAATAAACAGCAGGTTTTTTAAGTACCAAAGGTTAGAGAAAAAAGATGAAGTGATTTTATACTTAAGTGAAAGCTCAGTCCTTCTTGACTTCTATAATCAAGCTATTAACCATGTATCTGAGGGAGTTCAGATTTTTGACCGTAATGGATATTTTATGGATTGCAATCCTGCCAGTGAAAGACTTGAGAATTACAACAAGGAAGACTTTAAAGGAAAACACCTATTAGACCTATATGACTTAGAGGAAGAATATAGTACTGTATTAACAGTACTTAGAACACAAAAAGCTGTTGCAAATAGGTGTGATCGTTTCAAAACTTCAAATGGTAAATCACTAACCACAGTTAACTATGGATATCCATTGATAATAGATGATAATTTATATGGTGCTGTTGTTTTTGAGAGCGATTTTTCCCTATTAGATAAAATGAAAAACCGTGTTTCGGACTTAGCAACATATTTAGAAAATGAAGATACAGTAAATAATCAGCATTTATATAAGTTCGATGATATTGTACACTTGTCAAAAAACATGAAGGACACAATACATTTTGCAAAAAAGGTGGCGCTTTCAGATTCCAGTGTCTTAATTTATGGAGAAACTGGAACTGGAAAAGAGCTTATGGCTCAGAGTATTCATGCCTTTAGCTCTCGAAGACATAAGCCATTTATTGATATTAACTGTAGTGCAATACCAAGTAATCTTTTTGAAAGTCTCTTTTTTGGTACGGAAAAAGGGGCATTTACAGGAAGTGTTAAAAAGCAAGGCTTTTTTGAAATGGCTAATGGAGGAACTATTTTTTTAGATGAAATAAATTCTATAAGCCTAGAAATGCAGGCGAAGCTATTAAGGGTGTTACAAGAGAAAAGAGTTCAAAGAATTGGTGGAAGTAAATACTTTAAATGTAATGTTAGGATAATAGCAGCATCAAATCAAGACCTTTTTGAGCTTATGCAAAAAGATAAAATTAGAAAGGACTTTTATTATAGAATATCTACTATTAAAATTGAATTACCTTCTTTAAAGGAAAGAAAGGAATGCATTCCTGCCTTAGCTAATCACTTTTTAAATAACTTAGCTAATCAGTATAATAGAGATAAACTAGTATTTTCAAAGGAAGTTATTGATTTATTTCTTAGCTATGATTGGCCTGGAAATATAAGAGAGCTACAACATGCTGTAGAATATTCATTTAACTTTATGCCAATTAACTTAACAACATTAAAAATAAGTTATTTACCCGATTACTTAAAGCTATCACAACATGTAGAGCATAAACTAGAAAAAAGCTGTAAAAAAATTAAGGCATTAAAGTTAGAAGCTGAGGAATTGGGATTAAAGGAAAAAATGGAGGAATTTGAAGAAGAAGTTATAAGAGATACATTATTAAAGAATAATGGAAATATAACAGAAAGTGCCAAAAAACTAGGTATGAGTAGGCAAAGCCTTCAATATAGAATGAAAAAATTACAAATTAGTAGTAGCGGAGCAAAATAAATTTGCTATGGCGCCAAAAAAATTGGCGCCAATTTACTTGTTTATTAGAGGATTATAAGATGATAGAGCAAAATTTTTTTGCATTAATATACAAAAAATTAAGAAAATTTAAAAATTTATTAGAAGCCATATACATCAAATTACCTTATTAGAAATATAAATCTAGTCTTTACAATGGTTATAATGGGTTTTATTTTTTAGAAGATCAATTGGCATAGTACTTGCTCTATTTATATGCACTACATGGATAAGATAACGTTTTCAGAAGATTATCTTAATTAACTATTTAATAGGTATGGAGGTGAATGCTTTAAGAATCCATGTGCTTTCGACTATTGTAAATAAATAAGGAGGAGAGGAAATGTCAAAAGAAATAGCAAAAAAAGAAGATTCAATGCAATTACGTAAGGGTGTATTTTGGCCAGCTTTTCTTGTGGTTGGTGGTTCGGCATTATTGGGAATTTTAAATAATAAAATGCTTACAGAAGTAACTATGAATACCTTTATGTGGTCTCTAAGAAGCTTTGGGTGGATATATCAAATAATATCTATAGTTGCATTAATTACTGTTACTATTGTTACTTTTTCTAAGCTTGGAAACATTCGTTTTGGTGGTCCTGAGGCAAAGCCTAAATTTTCTTTCTTAACTTGGTTTGCTATGGCACTTACTGGTGGAATTGCAACAGGAGTTGTTACCTATGGAGTAAATGAACCTATAATCTATTTTGGAAATATTTATGGCGAGATGGCTCAAACTGGGGTGGAGCCAGGAACAGCTACGGCAGCGATATTTGCAATAGCCCGTTGTTTTTATAATTGGACCTTTATACCCTATGCAATGTATTCGTTGTGTGGACTTATAGTAGCATATATGTATTTTAATAGAAAAAAACCACTATCTGTAACAGCCACTCTAATACCTTTGTTTGGAGAGAAGGTTACTACGGGTATATGGGCAAATATAATAGACACTTTATCACTTTTAGCTATTGCTTTAGGACTAGCATCCTCTCTGGGGGCTGGGTTGGCATTAGTAGGCTCTGGGATAGAAGTTGCTTATGGAATAAATCAAGGAATAATAGTGTGGTTTTTATTAGCTGCCATTATAACAGCAACCTTTACGGTATCATCACTTCTAGGACTAGATAAAGGAATTAGATGGTTATCAGATATAAACTCAAAAGTGTTTTATGTTCTCTTGATATTACTATTTGTATTAGGACCTACTCTATATATCTTTAGAACCTCTACGGCGGGAATGGCCTATTGGCTACAGAATTTCTGGATTTGGGGACTTGATCCAATCGATATTGGTGGAGAAGCGCTTGTAATGTGGTGGACACTTTATGACTGGGCTATTTGGATTGCCTACGCACCACTTATGGGTATTTTCTTAGCTATAATATCCTATGGAAGAACTATCCGACAGTTTATGATAATTAACTGGATACTTCCCTCTTTATTTAGTGTCATTTGGTTTGGTGCATTTGGAGCAACTGCACTTAAGTGGCAGCAAGAAGGAACCCTAGACCTTGTTAGTACTATAAATGAAAGTGGTGCTGTTGCTGGTCTTTGGACATTTTTAGGAAACCTACCTCTAGGGTTTATATTTATACCTATTGTAATGATAACTCTAATATTATCATTTTCAACAGCAGCAGATTCAATGACAAGAACTATTGCTTCTCTATGCACATTAAACATTTCCCATGATCAAGAGCCACCTAGATGGCAAAAATTACTTTGGGGCTTATCAATAGGTATTATAGCATTTGTAATGGTAGCCTTCGCCGGTGGAGTTCAGGGTGTTGATGGAGTTAAGTTTCTAGCAGCTGCAGGAGGCACAATGGTACTATTTGTATTTGTACTTCAGGTGATATCAGCAATTAAGATGTTCTTTATCGATAAGCTTGTAGAATAATTTAATTATATACAACAGTTAAATAAAAGAGAGATTTCTCTCTCTTTTATTATTAAGGAGGCAATATTTGTGACAGTAGTTTTAAAAGCTGAGACGATAAATGAAGTTATAATAGGGAATGTTGACTTAAAGCTAGAAGAGTTTATAGCCATTGCCCGTTTTGGCGCAAAGGTAGAGTTTTCAGATGAATACTGCAAAAGAGTACTAAA
>NZ_WBZB01000067.1 GCF_009017255.1 Alkaliphilus serpentinus
TTGACATTGGGGGGCATTATACTTCTACACTGTATGTTTCTGCTTCTAAATCAATAAACTCTTCAAAACTTAAATCCTTATACTCTTCGTTTTCCATTAATATCTTCATGATTTCTTCTTTAATTCTTTCAACTTCTTTAAGTGCCATTTCATGAACTTCCTCAGGGGTATAATTAGTACTGGTGGTCTTTTTAAATAAATACTCATAATATTCATCACCATTCTTATATTTCCATATAGGACCCGATGTTTCAGAGGATTTTTTTCTTAGTTCTAAAGCATATTTCTTTAATCTTTCATAGGCTGGATATACTGTTATCACTATTTCCTCTTCTGCTCTTTTTATAAGCTCCTCTTTTTCCTTTTCATCTATATCACTTAGCTTTTCTACTTTATTTTTAAATTTTTTATAGAAGTCACTAAATTGAATATTTCTCCTTGTAAGCAGACTTGAATCGTAAATAAATTCATCTATGCTTTTTCTTGATGGAATAATTCCTTGATTTTCCCCTTCTTGTAAATCTTCAATAATTCTATCAAAGTGATTATTTAGCTTAGATAAAAATTCTAGGTAGCCTTCTGCATCAGCTTTGTTTTCTATTTTATAATTATTAAGTAAATATGAGCCTAAATCAATACCCGTTCCAGTCCAGTCATTTGTTGAAAAGTTATAATTTCTATATTTCTCTCCTTCTATTTCAATCTGTAGATACCATTTCATTGTTTCCATGGTAACTCTATCTACTTCCTCCAGTTCTGATGTTTTATATTTATTAAGATATTCTAGAGATTTTCTTAAATTATCATAGTAGCTAATATTTTCATTTTCTATAAGTTGTATCAGTTCAGAATTATCTGTTAAGGATTCATCATAACCTTTATAATAATTTGCAAGTTCATGATTAATGATTAAATAATTAACTTCAAAATCATTGAAAACTTCATTTACATCCTTTAATTCTTCTCTTGTACAAGCTGTAACACTAATTATCGATATAACTAATAATATTATTGTTAACCTTTTTAATCTTAGCTTCATTTTTATCCATCCCATAAATATTTTAGTTTAACGTCAAAGTATCCCATGTCTTACTGCTTACGGTGCATTAGCTGTTTTTCTCGTCTAATAGATCTTTAATACATAGAGTTTAACTAAAATTGTAATTTTATAGTAATTATACCATAAATGTAGATTATCTTCTTTATTTTAAAAGTGCATTGCAATAAAATATATAATTATAACAACCGCCGTTATTTGGAAGCCAATGAAAAAGAAGTGCTTTTATAGCTTCAATTTGCATTTTTATTAAAATTCCAACTAATTAACAAAAATGCTACCATTTTATAGAAGTTAAATAAATTTATGGGAATATGAATTTGACTTTCCTTTTATAACCAGTAGTGTCCTATCCTTTTAGCAGAAAGAGCTTATAAATGCCTATAACCATAGTGACTAATAGTATTAAAAGATTTAGTATTTGTCTTTAATGGAGGTCTGTTATTAACTAGGATATATAATCTCTAATACAGATACTGTCGAAAATCCTCGAATGAAAAATGAAGGAAAAGACTGATGTTTAGTGAAACTTAATAAGATATTCTAATATTATTAGTATGACATCGGATATGATTTAAAAAGAAGAATTTTGCATTTACATGAATAATAATAAGTATGAGGTTGAAGGAGGAATATATGATGAATAAAAGTTTAATATTGCTTATATGCTTGTCACTGATGATGTTAGTAGCTTGTGGGAATAAAGAACAAGTAAACACCAATGAAAATAATTTAATAAATAATACTGGGATGATGTATCTCTATGGAGAGATACATGGAAAAGAAATAATTCATAAGAAAGAAATAGAACTATGGAAGCAATATTACAATGAAGATGGTATGAGACATTTATTTATAGAGGCTTCATATCCTAAAGCACAATTACTTAATATATGGATGTCTGAGGATAATGATGACATTTTAAATGAAGTTATAACAACTGACTTCAATCCTGAAGCAATTAAGAATTTCTACAGGATTATTAAAAAAGAGTGTCCAGAAACTATATTTCATGGCACAGATATAGGGAAGGGCTATACTTCTCATGGTGTAACCTATCGTAATTATTTAGAAGATAACGATCTCGTAGATACAGAAATGTACCAACTAAATGAAGAAGCCATTAAGCAAGAGAAACATTTCATAGCAACTAGAGATGATTCTTACAGAGAAAAAATGTTGGTAGAAAATTTCATCCGAGAGTTTAATAAATTGAAGGATGAAAATATCATGGGAATCTATGGTGCAGCTCATATAAGTATGGAAGAAATTACAATGGAGAGCCATACTTTTGACTCAATGGGGAAACAATTAAGAGAACTTTATGGCGGTAGAATCACTTTGGTTGATTTGCCAAGTGAATTACTAAATGCGTTACTAGATGAACCAATTAAGGTGGAACAGATGGAAGTTGCAGGTAAAGAATACAAAGCTGAATGTTTTGGGAAAGATGAATATACTAATTCAAATGTAATAACAGCTTATGAATTTTGGCGACTAGAGGATGCATATGAAGACTTTAAGAATTCAAAATTAACAGGTAAAGAAGTACATGCTTATTCTTATCCAATGGAAATTGAAGAAAATCAGGTGTATGTTATTGTTCTCTTATTAAAAGACAATACTACAATGAAAATGTATACTCGTTCTGATGGAGATATTGAAGATGGTTTATTTATAACCAAAGAGTTCTTAATTAATGATTAGAATACTCCGTAAAGATCGAGGCAGCCAGGGGTGACAAGAAGTCACACAATACATTGTAGAGATACTGCCCCATTCATTTGGGGTAATCCTATCATGACTAACGTTGATGACAGTTGATATTACCCATTGGAGTGCAGAGATTATTAAAAAATACACCGATTCATCTAAAAATTTTACAGCTAATTTTGTATTCAAATGATATATTTATTAATATTATGGTATAAATAACCATAAATACAATAGATATAAGGAGGTTTTATCATGGTAGATATTAAATTGCAAGAAGGAATGATTTATACTATTCAAAAAAAGGTGAACTATGAGGATACAACCGTATCCTTTGGAAGGAGTGGAATAGAAACACTTTTTTCAACACCTGCCTTAGTAGGTCTTATGATTGAAGCGGCGGTAGAATTAGTTGGTGATAATATTCCCGATGGATTTATTACAGTTGTTAAGAAGCTAGAGGTAACCCATGATAAGCCAACTCTACAGGGCATGACAGTTACTATAAAAGCAAAGCTTATTGAAATTAAAGGCAATTTTCTACGTTTCGATATGGTATGCTTTGATGAACTGGGAGAAATAGCCACTGGTTATCAAGAACGACATATCGTTAATAAGGCGGCATTAATAAAAAAGGCCCATAGGAGGGCTGAATCCCTGGAGACTAAGCAATAAAATCAAAATTTGATAATAAAAACTTGAATTTTTATAACATAGAAACCCTTGTTTAATGAGGATGTGTTATTTACAACACATCCTTTTTAGTTTGTTTTTTTACTAATATAAGGAATTCTAACAATTGGATAGACGAAAAATAATGCCTAATACTAATATTAAATAACATCTGAAGGGAGAAATTTATGCTTACAAGATTATTTGTTATAGCCATCATACCAAGCATTGCAATTGCAGCAGCCATTTATTTAACAGATCGATATGATCGTGAGCCCTTAGCATTATTGATTAAAATTTTTATTTATGGTACATTAATTGTTGTTCCAGTAATATTTATTGAAAGATTACTGATAAGAATTAATATTTTTGGTGGAATTCTTGGAGCAGCCTACACAGCCTTTGTAGTTGCAGGCTTCACTGAAGAGTATTTTAAACGGCTGGTGGTTATAAAGGGTGCTTATAATAGCAAGTACTTTAATGAAAAGCTTGATGGGATTGTTTATTGTATATTTTCTGCCTTAGGCTTTGCCACAGTGGAAAACATTATGTATGTGGTTTTTAGGTTTTCAGGTAACTATTATGTGGGCATCATGAGGGGAATCTTATCTGTGCCAGCCCATGTGCTATTTGCAGTGACTATGGGATATTATTTATCCTTGGCTAAGTATACCGAGGATGAAGGATTAAGAAAGACCTATTTTAGAAGATCACTGATTGTACCCATAATATTACATGGCCTATTCAATTTTATTCTAATGGCCCAAATCCCATTACTAATGTTTATTTTTATACCTTATGTAATCTATTTGTGGAGAATGAACCTAATAAAGTTGAATAGATTTACGAAGGAAAGTAAAGATGGAATTAGGCCACATGACGATGAAGAACAATATAAATAAAATGTATGAAGGTTTACAATAAAGGGGGCAGAGTATGTTTGATCATATTGATGGAGTGGTTTTTGACTTGGATGGAACTTTAGTTGATTCTATGGGAATTTGGTATGAGGTGGATTGTGAGTTTCTCAGTAAGCGAGGGTTAGCGGTTCCTGCTAATATTAATAAGCTTACCGAAGGCAACAGTTTTACAGAAACCGCCATTCTCTTTAAAGAGCTTTTTCATTTATCTGAGACCATTGAAGAGATTAAGAAGGAATGGATCCTAATGACCTTAGATTATTATCAAAATAAAATACCCCTAAAGGATGGAGTGTTGGATTTACTAGAGTATCTAAAGGAAAATAAAATACCAATGGCTATTGCAACCAGCTGCAGTAGGGCATTGGCCCAGGCAGTAATTCGACAGCACAATTTAGAGGAATATTTTAAGGCTATTGTAACCTCCTGTGAAGTAGCAAAGGGAAAACCCCATCCTGACGTCTTCTTAAAAGCTTTAGAGCTTATGGGAGTTGAGGGGAAAAATGGACTAGCCTTTGAGGATACAGTAGCAGGAGTGGAAGCTGCTAAAGCAGCTGGTATGAGGGTTGTTGCTGTGTATGATAAACATTCTGAAGACTATGTAGATGAGATAAAGGAGAAGGCAGATTATTTTGTTCTGTCTATGGATGAGGCTATAGATGCAAATGAGATGGCAGTATAGTTATGATATGCTACTATTGAGAACATAAAAAAACCAGCTATTCTAAGTATAAGCTTACCTAGAATACTGGTTTTTTATAATATCAAGTTAATTCGACACCCTTGCGATGATACGAACAATTTCTTCTAAAGAAGAATCCGTTGGTATATCAAAGGTTCCTGAGTTTAATCGGGTAGCCAGATTCATATTTTCAGCAGTTCTAACGAATTCTGTGGGATTTTCTATTAAACCGTTTTCTTTCAGAATATTTGCGATACCTGCCCCAAAGGTTCCATCGGGAATGGTAATCCTTTTTACCTCAACCACAGTAACTGGGGGAGTAGATTCTTCTTGTTGCTGTTCTTCTTCAGGTTGATTAGCATCAGCAGCCTCTTCATCAGTTTCTCCTTCAGCCTCTGGAGTTTCCTCAACGATCTCTACTGCATCACCGATAATTGGATCTTCCTCTGGATTAGAGGCGTCATCGTTGGGATTAGTCGTTACCGTCTGTGGGTATTCAGCAGCAGTGACTGTAGGTCCCACCTCAAACCAATCACCTAAATTAAGAAATACAACACCAGACATAACAACTACTATAATTAGTGCTAGTAAAATATCTGTTGTATCATGTAACCAATCCCTAAGTTTTTCCATTCAATTCATCCTTTCTGATGCACTAAAAATCGCTTTTTATGTATATTATAAGAATAACATAAATAATAAAAAGAATTCAACTGGAGACAGATGTAAATATTTAGTTTGATGTGTAAGGTATTAAAAAGTGGGTAGATTAAATGGTAATAGACATATTCATAAATATTAATTACATATTATTTTAGGCAATCAGTTATAATATCGTTTAAAGGGTAATATACAATAAATAAAACATGTTGGTTAGGAGGGCTGTAAATGGCAAAAAGGATTAAAAAAATATCTGATTTGGGAGAATTGGAAAAACTCATTAAGAGATCAAACAAAAAACCCGTTTTTATTTTTAAACATGATGACTCTATACAGGAGAGTGAAGATGCTTATCAGGAGTATTTAGATTTTGCTGAGGATACAGAGGAGGATATACTTTTTTCTGTGATTTTTGTTAGGGAGGATGTCGAAGCTTCTGATGCCATAGAAGAATTGTTAGACGTGAATCATGAGGTTCCTCAATTGATTCTTGTGATGGACGAGGAGGCAGTATGGGATGATACAAAGGAAAATATTACTGCCGATAATCTAATTGAGGTTGTAAATGAGTTTATTATTGAAATCTAAAAACTTACCCCCTGTAAGCCACTTATTAGTTATTTTGTTGATTTCATTACTAAGCAGTGATACAATATAAAAAGAATTCTTAATCAGGAAAGACAGGGGGATTATTAGTGAAGAAAGAAATAATGGAGTGGGTAAAGACAATTGCCTTGTCTGTGGTTGTTGCATTAATTATAACTGCTTTTATTAAGCCTACTATCGTTAGACAACAGTCTATGAGTCCAACTCTTCAGGAATATGATTTGTTGATTATTAATCGCCTACTCTATAAACGGGGAGAACCTAAAAATGGGGATATAGTGGTGTTTCAATCAAATATAAAATCCGGCTTCGGGCAGGATAGACTTTTAATTAAAAGGATAATTGCTGTACCTGGAGACGAACTACTAATTGAAGATGGTCTAGTCTACTTAAATGGTAGCCTATTGGATGAGCCTTATTTAATTCATGGTCTCTACACCGATGGAAAATCTGTTGAAGGTGAAACCATAGTGATACCTGAAGGTAAGATATTTGCAATGGGTGACAATAGAGTAAATAGTATGGATAGTAGAGATGAATCAATAGGGCTAGTGGATGTTGATGAAATCTTAGGAAAAGCCTTTGTACGTTTATATCCCTTTAACAAATTACGACTTTTAAACTAAAGAAGATAGAGCCCTGGATAAAGTCCAGGGTTTTGTTATGCTTATAGGATTATTTTAGCATTTTTAGACAAGAAAGAAGGATTTAATCCTATTTAAGTCGAAAAACTCCCTATACTAATTATAAAGGTGGGGTAACATGAAAAAGCGGGTCTTAGTAGTGAATGATTCTAAATTTGAAGGAATTATTATGTTAGATTCCCTTACAAAACTAGGCTATGATGTTAAGCTAACGGATGAATATAGTGCTTTAGATTTAATTAAGACCTATGACCCCCATATAGCCATTGTAAATTACATAATGAAGGACACAACCGGCGATAAATTTATTATGAAAATTAAAAAAATAAAACCTTCAACTGATTGTTTTTTGTCCTCCTGTAATCAGCTTACTGCTAATGCCATCGTAACTGATGTAGATGGGATTATTCAAACACCTGTAACCTTAAAGGAGCTAATAAAGGTTATAGAAGCCATTGAAAAGACCCTAAAGTGTAGTAACTGTAATTCAGAAGTGGATAAGGCCTTTAATCATTGCCCCTATTGTGGATCAAAAATCAGTCTCACATCATAAAATGAAGATTTTTTACAATCCCCTCATAAAAAGCTTTATTATAGCAAATGATAATAACGAAAAATTATGAGGAGGATGAAAGAATGAAGGTTAGAGATGTTATGTCAACCCATGTTTCCTATGCTGATTTAAATTCTAGCATAACTGATGTAGCAAAAAAAATGAGAGACTTGAATGTTGGTTCTATTCCTATATGTGATCAGCAACAGCATCCAATAGGGATTGTTACGGATCGAGATATTGTTATTCGAGGCGTTGTTGAGGGAGTCCAAGGAAATGAAAAGGTTAGTAAAGTGATGTCTGGTGAGCTAATATCTATTTCTCCAGATATGCACGTACATGAAGCAGCAAGGCTAATGGGGGATAATCAGATTAGAAGATTACCTGTAGTTGAAAATGGCAGGATTGTTGGTATGGTAGCCATAGGAGATTTAGCAGTTCAAAATATCTACGAAGATGAAGCTGGAAAGGCCCTAAGCAATATTTCTACCCCCAGCAGGCCAATGATGTAAAACGAATCTATATTAATTAGAAGTTAAAGTTCTTGTATTGTATGGAAAAGAAAAGTTCCTATAGAATGCAGGAACTTTTTATTGTGATATAGAAACAATAGGAGAATATGATTATAATAGATATGGATAAACAGAATACTAAGTATAGGACACTAATATCGAGGGGGAATAGGATGATGGCAATTAACAATCAGGAAAATTCAAATAATATAGTTAAATTAATGATAAATAGTGAAATTCATAAATATCCTAAGGGAATTCCGTTAGAGGAAATTGCTAAAGATTTTCAAAAACAGGATAGTGGCTTAATTGTTGCTGCATTAATGAATAACCAATTAAAGGAGCTCTTTAACAAAGTAGAAGAGGATAGTGAAATAAACTTTATTGATATAAACTCAGCCATAGGCTCTAGAATCTATCAAAGAAGCTTAGTTTTTGTATTTATAAGGTCCTGTATGGAATTATTCTCGGGATGTAATGTTTCTGTAGAGCATTCCATTAGTAAGGGTCTCTACTGCGAAGTGCACTATAAACGTTCTATAGATGAAAATGATGTAGCACGAATTCAAGAGCGTATGGAAGAAATAATCGCTGAGGATGTAGCCTTTGTTAAGAACAGAATCCCAGTAGATGAAGCCAAGGATATATTCAGAGATTATGGACAAATGGGTAAGGTTAAGCTTCTTAAATATAGAGAAAAGCCCTATATCAATATGTACCAATGCGGATGGCTGAAAAACTATTTCTATGGTTATATGGTACCATCAACAGGCTATCTAAAGGCTTTCAAATTAAAGTTTTATAATCCTGGGATTGTAATACAATTGCCAAGGATAGAACTTGGAGGAGAAATTGGACCCTTTCAGGAGCATCCAAAGATATTTAAAGTATTTAGAGAAACGGAAAATTGGGGCAAAATCCTGGAAATTGATCATGTGGCCTCTTTAAATGATTTAATCGTTTCTAGAAAAGAAGGGGAATTTATTAGGATTGCTGAAGCCCTCCATGAAAAGAAAATTGCTGAAATTGCTGATACCATTACCAATCATGTTTTAGAGAAAAGAGTCATTCTGATAGCTGGTCCCACATCATCAGGCAAAACCACCTTTGCCCAAAGACTGATGATTCAGCTTAAGGTAAATGGCTTGAAGCCAGTTTCAATATCCCTTGATGATTACTTTGTGGATAGGGAAAAAACTCCAAAGGATGAATATGGAGAGTATGATTTTGAATCCCTTTATGCCATCGACTTACAATCCTTTAATCGAGATTTAATAGCCCTCCTTAAAGGAGAAGAGGTTGAGCTACCTCAATTTAATTTTCATACCGGCTTAAGGGAGTATAATGGAAAAAAGCTGAAAATTGACAAGGACCAACCCTTAATTTTAGAAGGTATTCATGCTTTAAATGATGAGCTAACAGCATCCATTAATAAAGATCTCAAATTTAAAATCTATATAAGTGCTCTAACTCAATTAAATATTGATGAGCATAATAGAGTGCCAACCACTGATACTCGATTAATAAGACGAATTGTTAGAGATTACAAGTATCGGTCTAATGATGCCTTAAGAACCCTTTCCCTTTGGGATTCTGTAAGAAGGGGAGAAGAAAAGAACATATTTCCCTTCCAAGAGGATGCAGATGTAATGTTTAATTCAGCCCTTTTTTATGAACTCAGCCTTCTGAAAAAAAGTGCAGAGCCTCTTTTAAGGCAGGTTGATCCGGCTAGTCCATATTTTTCGGAAGCTAAGCGATTATTAAAATTCTTAAGTTATTTTGTTGCCCTAGAAAATGAAGTGGATATACCAAGAACATCAATATTAAGAGAATTTATTGGAGGCAGTGCCTTCCATTAATTAGTTGACTTTTTGTCTTGAATCTAATATCTTTAATCTTGTGAAAATTATTTGACGGAAGGTGAAGCTATGGATTTAAGATTAATGGAAATATTAGATAGAAATAGACAATACATTAAGGATGGTAAGCTACCAATTTATATTCCTGAACTGTCTAAGGCAAATATTAATGCGTTAGGCATCTATATATCAACCTTAGATCATCAAGAACATATGGCTGGAGATTATTTATATCCCTTTACGATACAGAGTATTTCAAAGGTAGTTACTTTAATGATGGCCCTTGAAGATCAGGGTAAGGATGCAGTTTTTGCAAGGGTAGGTATGGAGCCCACTGGAGATGCCTTTAATTCAATGATGAAGCTTGAAATGATTCAACCATCAAAGCCCTTTAATCCTATGATAAACGCAGGGGCAATAGCTGTAACCTCTATGATTAAGGGTAGCTCCCATGAGGGCATCCATAGAATCCTTAATTTCTTTAGAAAAATTACAGGAAATCAACAATTAAACATTAATCAAGATGTGTATCTATCAGAAAAACGTACCGGTGATTTAAACAGAGCAATGGCCTATTACATGAGAAATGTAGGGGTCCTTAAGGGGGATGTTGAGGAGCATTTGGATACCTATTTTAAGCAATGCTCCATTGAAGTAACCTGTAGAGATATCGCTAGGATAGGAGGATTTATCGCCAATAATGGAATTTTACCTGAAACCGGAGAAAGGTTAATAAAAGAAGAATATGTAAAGATCGCAAAAACCTTTATGGTGACCTGTGGTATGTATAACGCATCTGGTGAGTTTGCCATAAATGTTGGTATACCAGCAAAAAGCGGTGTTGGGGGAGGCATTATGGCAGTTGTACCAGGGAAAATGGGCATTGGAGTTGTGGGGCCATCCCTTGACAATAAAGGAAATAGCATTGCAGGAGTTAGAGTTTTGGCAGACCTATCAGAGAAATTTCGACTGTCGATGTTTTTATAAAATAATGAGAAGTGTTACAATTTTTTAATAATTTCTTTTGACAACTTTTACAAAAAATATTATAATTATATATAATTGTAACTTTATATAGTATGGAAATGGCATAAGATGCATTCCACAATTTAATGATAAAGGGGAATATATATGAAGGATATACTAGTTTTAAGGGAGTTGGAGCAAATTAAAGCAATTTCCCATCCCTATAGAGTAGAAGTTTTTGAATGCTTCGAAAGTGATCAACCTCAATCAGCTAAGCAGATAGCAGAAAAGCTTGGTGAACCCCATGCTAAGGTTAATTACCACATTAAAAGTTTACTAAAGGTTGGGATACTAGAGTTAGTTGATGAAAGGGTAAAATCTGGAATTATTGAAAAATATTATTTGCCTGCAGCAAAGGCATTGGTAATTGACAAAAGCTTTGTACAAAATGCCGATGATGATATGGTTCAAACAATGAATCAAGCTTCAATTTCCTTTTTTGAAAAAATCAGCGAGGACTATTATAGAGCTGCTGAAAATCCATTGCAGTACAGAAAGTATATCAATCATTTAAATGAATATTACCTAACCCATGATGAGGTTAAGGATATCATGGAGAAGGTGGATGTATATATTCATGAGTTAATTAAGGATAAAAAAGATAAAACTAGAAAGGATGTACATCCTTATAATATTGCAATATTAGGAATACCTATAGTTAAACCTAAAAAGCGCGGATAATCTCCGGGCTTTTGCTATTTTTAAGTTAGAATTTCATAATCAAGTAGGGATAGTATCCCTACTTTTTTTGTTGTAAACTGTCGATTTTCGTCTAATGGTTTTTTGGAAAAACTTTCTCCAAATTATTGCATAAAATACCATAAATTTGGTATAATTGCCATAGTTTCACTGTAAAAAGCTGTAAGGATTGGCTGGAAATAAAAATAATAGCGAATCCTAGTATATAGCTTATTTTTTTTATAAATCAGAAATCCATACTGACAAAGCAAACCAAATATTTCTAGGTGGAGGGTTTTGAATGCCAGAAAAATATAATGATCATCAATTGGACCAAGAAACAGAACTGCTTGCCAATGAATCTGTAACCCCTAATGATGACGGTGAGATAGATGGCCTATTGCCAACTGGTAGTATATTAATGAATTTATACAGGATAGAGGGTCTCTTGGGTAAAGGGGGAATGGGTAGGGTTTACTTAGCACGGAACTTAAAGCTTGGAAATGTATGGGCTATTAAACACATTCCCAATAATCAAATAAAAAGGGGCATGTTGACTGCAGAGGAAGATATTCTAAGAAGGCTTAATCATATTTACTTGCCACAAATTGCAGATGTCTTTCAAGATGTATCTGGAACCTTTATAGTTGAAAGCTATATCGAAGGAATCACCCTTGAAGAAAAAATGAAGAGGGAGGGGCCCTTCAAGGAAGTCAACATACTAGAATGGATCCTGCAGCTAACAGAGGTTTTAGGATATCTACACAATATTAAGCCTAAGGCTATTATTTATAAAGACATGAAGCCATCCAATGTCATTATAACAGCAGATAATAAAGCCATTTTAATCGACTTTGGCATATCCTCAGAAATTAAAGAATCTATAGGGCCTATTGCAGCTACTTCAAAATTTGCTGCCCCTGAACAGCTGAAGGGTTTTTGGGATCAAAGAACGGATGTATATAGCCTGGGACTTATGATTTATTACCTGCTGACTCATAAGATTCTAAATCCCAATGACTTATCCCTTAAAAATTCTAATATCTCTAATAGGATGCAGAGGGTTATCGAAAAATCCACAAACCTTGATCCCAGTAAAAGATTTCAGACAATGGAAGAGTTTCGAGAAGAAGTTTATAAATGCAACTCTAACCACCATTCATTTAGTACCAATAGTGATTATATCAACAATGGATTAAGGAATATTTCATTTCTTGGTGTAAAGGGAGGGGTAGGTACAACCCATGGAATGCTTTTATTAGCCAGTTATCTATCCCGAAAATTTAAAGTAGCAGTAATTGAATTAAATAGTACCAATGCTTTTAAGGAAATAGCTGAAATCACCTCCAGTAGGATAGTGAATGAGGAGTATTTTTCCTTTAATAAAGTAGATTACTATCTAAATATAAGGACTTCAAAGTTTTTTTCCCACTATAGAAGAAGGTATGATTTTGTATTGTTAGACTTTGGTTCCTATGAGGAGTTATATGATATTGACGAGTTTATTAGAAGTGATCTTCAAATTATATTGGGACATGCAGTCGATTGGAAGATAAGAGAAATCAAAAAGTTTTATCAGGATACTAGAACATATGATCCTAATCATGAATGGAAATATCTCATACCCTTCTTGACGAAAAAGGATATCAAGGAGCTATCGTCTTTTATGATGAATAAACTCTATCCTTTACCCTTTAATCCAGACCCCTTTGTACCTTCAAGGGAAATAGAAGAGATCTTTGATTCAATATTGGGTATTCAAGGGAGCTCTAGTAAAAGAAGATTAGTAAATTTACTGAAGAAAGGAAGATAACTAATGGCCTTTGGTAAGAAAAGAAATAGGCTTAAAAGGCTTATAATGATGATAGTTCCTATAATTCTACTACTATCTGGTGCTGTGGTAGGGGGGATGTACCTATATGATCAGCAGATAGACGAGATAAGAAATCAATATGAGTCAGAAATTAATGATTTGCAGATGGAAATATATCAAAGTAAGCGAATAGCCTATGTTCCAAAGGAAGAGATAAAGGCTGGGACTAGACTATCGCTAGAGCTACTTGAGGAAATAGAAATTCTATCAAGCGTACCTCAGGGACGTTTCATTACTGAGGAGGATCTTGGGAAAATCGCAAAAGTTGATTTGCAAATCAATACACCAATATACAAATCTATGACCTTAGTAGAGGATATTAGTGATGATTTAAGGGAAGAAGAATTTAACATGATATTACTTCAGAGTAATATGGCTAAAGATAAGTACATCGATGTTAGAATCACCTTTCCGAATGGTGAAAACTATATCGTTTTAAGCAAGAAAAAGATAAGGGATGTAGCCTTAGACAAGAATACCATCTGGCTTTGGTTAAAGGAAGAAGAAATCCTAAAATTCAGTAGCGCTATAGTTGATGCCTATATACACCATGGTACAAAGCTATATACAGTAACCTATGTGGAGCCCGGTCTACAGAAGGAGGCAATAGCCAATTATACTCCCAACATCAATGTCTTAAATATTATTGCAAGTAATCCCAATATCGTGGAGGAAGCTAAGGCTGAGCTTCACCAGCAATTAACAAGAGACTTAAGAAATGGTCTAGATGAAAGACTAGCCCTCCTAAAATCTGAAGATATCATGATGGTGAATTCGGGTATAAAGGATGAAACCAATAGAAGAAATGATAAAATCAGTGAAGATTTTTCTGAAGATATTCAAGAGGATGAACTAAAGTCAGAGTCAGAGGATAACCAGAAGGAGGGTGATTTTTTTGATTAAGCTGGGCTTCTGGGGTTCATACAAAACAGATATCCTCCATTATTTTTCTCGGATACTAAATGCCTTAGATAAAAGGGTGATTATTTATGATGATAGTAATGATGAATATCTTTATCACTCTATTCCCATGGTTGATAGGGGCTTTATAACCTATAGAGATGTTGACATTTATATCAATAGGGAGGGTTCTTCCTTAGAAATCAGTAATGAAGAATATGATGTAACATTAATGGATTTTGGTTTTGATCAATCAAAAATGCATCAGTTCTTAGATTGTGACATAAAGCTTCTAGTAACTGATTTTCAACGACACAACATCTTAAGGGTTAAGGATATGATGGTTGAAATTAATGATAAACCTGACCTTATAAGAATCTATAGAGATATTGTTGATAGTAAAATCAATACTCGTTACATAGATAATCTTTTGAAGCTTGAGGATAGCTTTAACCTTTTGGCAGAATATAACCTTTACTTTGATGAAGTAGCTTATAAATCTCAAATTGAATGTCAGTACAATGATATTATCAGTTTTAAAAAATTACCCAAAGAATACAAAATAATGTTTAAAGAAATCATCAGGGAGTTCTTTAGCTCGGATGATAAAACCGTTATAAAAGCCATTAAGACTGCAGAGGGGGGAAGGTAATTGCTAATATCTTTTTGGAGCACAGTAAATGGACAAACCGCCACAACTACTAATACCATTGCCATTGCCTTAATGACTGCCCTTGAATATAGATTTAAAATACTATTAACCCATAATCATTTTGAGAGGAGTACCTTAGAGACTTCATTATTTGAAGGCCGATATATACAATCAGAACGAAGGGACCTATCGGATATAGGCATCGATGCCTTAAGCAGATTCATTAAGTTTAATAAGATAGATAAAGAGAATTTTTCTAATTATGCAACTACGATACTTAAAAACAGGATGGATGTTTTATTTGGAACCAACAAAACCAATAGGGGGCTATTTAATAGTGAACTTGAGGCTGTAATAGACATTTTTTTAACCTCTGCTAGAGATTATTATGATTTGATCTTTTTTGATCTTGCAGCTGGAGAAAATCGTCTGTCAAATTCAATCCTAGAGGCTTCAGACTTAATTATTGTGAATCTTAATCAAAATCTCAATCTTATAGAGGACTTTTTTAATAAACATCCTATTTCATTATCAAAGGCATTCTTTCTCATAGGAATCTACGACAAGGATTCTAGATACAACCTTAAGGTATTAAAGCGTAAATATAAGGAACTAAAAAATTCAGCGGTTGTTCCCTATAATAGGGAATTTGCTGACTCCTGTAATGAAGGAAGGGCAGTAGAGTTTCTCTTAAGGAATCTAGAGGCCCCAAAGGATGATCGTAATTATGATTTTATTAAGGAACTAAGAAATACAACTAAGCTGTTACTAAGCGCCACCGGCGTCGATATACACTTGAAAAAGTTGGGTGATTAAATGATAAATAAAATTCTGATTTCCTTGATATTACTGGTATTTATCCTCTGCTTACTTAAATTCTTTAAGTTCAATAAAAAATATCTAAAGGTTAGCTATGAGGTGGATGAAGATAAATACCATATAGATGTTCTAACAACCTATATAAAGAACACCTTTGATGAGATCTTAAAGGTTAATCTTTATGATATGAATCTATCGAAGGAGGAGTTTCATAAAAAATTTCATAACAGAAACCAGTTGAGGAAGGCTTTGAAATCCTGTACCTATGGGGATGTAAATGCTAAAAACTATATTAAGGATTATATTAAAGATATTCTATTAAAATCTTATAAAATTGACGAAGGTAACATCAATAAGGTGAAAAACTTTGACAGACCTAAGGAACTAACTGTACAGGATAAATTCGATATTTTACTTTACATCTATAAGCAAAGGCATGGCTACAGAGGAATGGAGCAGCTTATTGTGGAAAACCAGCTGGATAAGCCTAAGGAGAATGAGGACGGAATAAGCTATATAATAACTGCCGCTGAAATAGAGGATATTTATTTTAGTAGGGTTAAACGGATAAGAAGCTTTGAGGATAAGCTCAATATCATTGTTCAAAGGATCTATCAGCGATACAAGGGCTATGGTGTAATTGATGAGATAAGAGATATGAAGATTGATGGTGTATCGGGAGGAGTATCGGGGATCCCTTCTACCTTTCATGAAGAAATCGACTTTAGAGAAAGCTTGAATATAATTGCAAGCTTGCCCTTTTCCCATGATTCTGTTTGGATATTTTTTAAGGGGAAGACCATACACCTTTCCTTTTTAAGCTTTGGTTCGGAAAAGGAGCTTATTAGAGTATGTAAGAATATTTATCGATATAATAATCCCGGACAACTTTCAGAAAGCAATGGATATAAAGTTAATGAAATGAAGGATGGAAGCCGTGTGGTGGTGGCAAGACCCCCTTTTTCAGAATCATGGGTTTTCTTTGTAAGGAAATTTGATAGCATCGAAAAGGAGCAGCCAGAAGATTTAATAATTGATAAAAATAATCATATTCCTATTGGTCTTATTAGGTGGTTAATTAAGGGCTGCAGGGTAACTGCAGTTACCGGAAGCCAGGGGACGGGAAAAACAACCCTTTTGATGTCTATTATTAAATACATTAATCCCACCTTCACCCTTAGAATACAGGAAATGGCCTTTGAGCTACACCTTAGGCGGATATATCCCCTTCGAAACATTGTAACCTTTAGGGAAACCAGTACAATTAGTGGACAAGAGGGGTTAGACCTCCAGAAGAAAACCGACGGTACTGTGAATATTCTTGGAGAGGTAGCCACGGCACCAGTGGCATCTTGGATGATACAAATGGCTCAAGTGGCATCTCTTTTTACTCTATTTACCCACCATGCAAAAACCAGTGAAAATTTAGTTGTAGCCCTAAGAAATAATCTGCTGCAAACGGGGGTCTTTAACAATGAGGCAGTTGCAGAAAAACAGGTGGCAGAGATCATCAATTTTGATATTCATCTGAATAAGGATATAACAGGCCACAGATATATTGAACGGATTACAGAGGTTATACCCTTATCACAGCATAGCAAATATCCTAACAATTATAAAACCCAGGAAGGCTATGAAGATAAAATGGCAGGTTTTTTAGAAACGATGGAGGAGTTTTTTCATAGAATGACAGACCGTAAAACCTTTGAAACCAGAGATATTATTAGATGGGAAAAGGGAGAATATAAAATCCACCAATCCTTAAGGAAAGAAACCTTTAATGAAATAATCAGACACTTAACCATAGAGGAAGAGGAAGATTTTAAAAACTTTATTCATGAGCATTGGGGGAATTGCTATGAGTGATATTACAATAATTTATCTATTAATAATAGCACTTTTTGTAGCAATTGCAGTTCTAGTTGCCACTCTTCTGATATACCAAAGACAGAAAAAGGCAAAAGAAATAAAGGCTGATGTAAGGTATCGCCAAGATTTTTTAAATAAATCTTACTATTTTTTCAATCAGCTTCCCCTGATTAAAAACTACATAAAAAGAATTAGACGGCACATAGAGTACATTGAGCTTTCTGATGGCTGGACAATTAATCGAAGAACCATGAAGTTTACCTATATATCTTTAGGCATATCCTTTTTAATGTTTCTATTCCTAATGCTGGTGGAGATGAACCTTTATTTTTTCATCATCTCCATCCTAACAATATATATAGTACATAACCAGATTGTTAGAATTTTAGTGGATAGGCTAGAAAATAGACTTCTTATCCAGTTTGAGAAATTTATTGGAGATGTAAGACATCATTACCATGGTCATGGAATGATTGATGAAGCTATATATGACACCATTGAAGGAAGTCATTATGAAATCTCCCTTCATGCTAATAAGATGTATCAGGTTTTGACCTCCGATGATGTAGAAAATGAAATTGATAAATATAATGATTTAGCTCCAAATAAATTTTTTAAGACCTTTATTGCTCTTTGTTACCTTGTTCAAAAGTTTGGTGATCAGATTATCGATGGGAAATCCATGTTTCTTTCAAATTTAAATCATCTAAAGCAGGAGATAAATCTAGAAATCCTTAGAAGGGAAAAGCTTAATTATCTTTTTAAAAGCCTTTCAATTATAGCCATATCACCAGTATTTTTCTTAAAGCTGATAGAAGGATGGGCCTTAATGAATTTACCTGAGCTTAGTGTATACTACAATGGCGCCTATGGCTTTGTAGTTGAAATCATCTTATTCTTTGTCATCATTATTTCCTATCAGATGATTAATAGGATGCAGAACAATAGTCAAGAATTTACTCCCCTCATCAATAGAATGGAAGAGTTTCTCCTAAGATTTGGTCCAATAAGGGATTCTGTGGATAGACTGATAGTAAACAATTACGGCAAGTCTATGAAACTAGACAGGCTTTTAAAGGTGACGGGGAGCCAATCAAAGGTAGAGTTATTTTATTTAAAACGACTTACCTGGGCATTGATTGGATTTGTAGCTTCATTGGGGATTTTCTTAAATGCTCAATATATCTCCCGTAATAATATCCTTGATGGACATTCTAGCTCCAGTCATCAGGTTGAAATGAAGGCAGAAGCTCAACTGGCGGAATTTGATAAGGAATATATACGGATGTTTGCAAATAAGAAACCAACCTATCAGGAGGTGGAGGCAGTCCTTGCTGATAATAGTAGTATTGAGGACAAACAGCTATTGGCCATCACAGCCAAAAGGATTCAAGAAAAACTAAAAGTCTATAATCAAAGTCACTTTATGTGGTGGCAATTGATTATTTGCATATTTACAGCTATCACCTTCTATCAAATACCCCTATGGTTATTGCTATTTAGAAGAAAGGTACAGCAAATGAATATGGAGGATGAAGTGCTACAGTTCCATACAATAATTCTGATGCTGATGTACATAGAAAGAATCGCAGTTGAAGATATTTTGATTTGGATGGAGGAGTTTTCACAGATTTTTAAGGCTTCTATAAGAAAATGCCTAAACAACTTTGAATATGGGGATTTTGAGGCCCTTGAAGAGCTAAAGATTGATGAACCCTTTCTACCCTTTACAAGGTTGGTTGAAAACCTTCAATCAGCAAGCGACAAAATTTCAATACCCCAGGCCTTTGATGAGCTGGTTATAGAGAGGGGATATTATCAGGAGAAGAGGAAGCAGGATAATGAAATAATGGTAAACAAAAAGGGTCTATATGGAAAGCTGATTGCCTTTATACCCTTAGGAGCCGTTTTGTTCTTATACTTATTGTTACCCTTTACGCTATTCTCAATAAGTCAGCTAGTCAATTACTCAAGTGAAATTAAAAATGCTTTATAACGAAAGGAGAAGATAAACGATGGATAATTCAGTAAAGGCAATCTTAATCGGTGCTTCGGTGGCCATAACCCTCATTATTGTAACCCTAGGTTTTTTCATTTTAAGACAGGGTCAGGAGAGTATTAACTTATCTGCAAAGCAGATGAGCGACATTAATAGCACACTATCAGAATCGGAATACACCATTTATGACGGATTAACCATTTCGGGTTCTGAGGTGGTTAATGTAGTGAAGAAGTTTAAAGATGAATATATAGGAGTTCTTGTAATCACCAATAGTGAGTCAACCTGGTATATCCATACTGTAAACATAACATCTGGTGAGGGTTCTATTGTTTCGGAATCAACCCATTCCATTTCTGATGCACTAGATGAAACCGATAATCAATATATAAACCCCAATGGCAAATTTCAAGGGGCTGTTGTTCGGGATGAAAACGGAAGAATCGTGGCAATAACCTTCGATCAGAAATAAAGGGATAAATGGAGTATAGATTTATGTCTGATAATTTAACGGATTTTATTTATAGGGTATCTACGGCCCTAATGTTTATTGTGGCAATTTCGAGTCAGTTATTTTTTTATAATGGTACTTCAAAAACCATTTCTTTTATTGAAGAAAGCTATAGTAGTGGAAGGACAATCTATGAAGGTAGCCCCTTACAGGAGGATTACTCTGTAATGGGGTCAGAAATCATCAGTCAAATTACTCTAGGGTTGGAAAAACCCATAGAAGTGGATGGAGTATCGATCAATACCGATGTTGATATATACAACTTTAACTTTTCAATAATAAATCCTACAGGAAATTACGATGTGACTAATATTATCGATGGCAATGGAATAATTATGAAAGTAGTCTATAGGCAGCGGTAGAGGAGGTAAATAGATGGGGGATTCGTTAAGTAAAATTGTAGCAATTATCATAGGGGTGTTTCTACTATTCATCTATCCTATCTCCAACATGTTTGAAAGGCAGGACGATATTACTAGGATTTTTGTGCTGGCAGAAACCACTAAGCTGGTGGATTCTGTTCGTAATTTGGGGTATATAACCCCTACTATGTATTTAGAGTTTAGCAATAATCTAGCCGCCACCAACAACCTGTACGATATACAGATGGAGCATAGAAGAAAAGTTTATGATCCCCTCTACGATGACCCAACCATTCCATCAACCTTTAAGGACACCTTTAATATCAACTATACAGCCAATTATACTGAGGATATTATGGAAACCCTCTTCCCAGATCCACCCAATACGGATGGGAAATATACCTTTTCCAAGGGAGACTATTTTTTAGTAAAGGTTACCAATAGGAATAAAACCATAGCAACTAGAATCCATGAAATGCTCTATGCTACTTTTTTATCCACCGAGAAAATTATCGTAAAATACGGGGGTATGATAAAGGATGAAGATTACTGATTTTGCAATATTGTTTGTTATAATAACCCTACCCTTTAACATACTTTTAGGGATTAAAACTGCCAACCTTAATAATGGATTATATAAAAGCCTTGAGATGAATCGAATCATCGATACTGCTGTAGAAGATGGAGTATCCCAGCTGGTAACCGTTGGTGGGGATAAAGAAATCACCCTTAATAAGGAAAGGGCTATGGAGGCCTTCTTTAACTCCTTGTTTTTAAATATGGATGTTGTAGGAGATGAAATTGCTCAAAAGAAGATCCTTGGTTATATACCAGCCATGGTAATTGTTGATTATGATGGCATCTATCTTTTAACCAATCAGGAGTATACAGCAGCTGATGGCTATAAAGAAATAAAACCAATATGGAAACCCAAAGTGCCCTATTCCTATAGTGATGGTAGCTATATATATTCCTTTTCTTTAGATGATTATATAGAGATTTATGATATAGCCAATAATAGAATTTTAAAGGGTCTTCAGGGTGATTTAAAGGCAGAAATCCCCAGTGATATCATTCAACAGGATGAATTGTTTGAAAATGTCCGTAGAAGAACCATTATAGAGGCTATTAAGAGGGAAGTGAATCATAGTATCAATAACCATAATTTAATTGCCCATCAATTTGGAATAACCTACAGCTTCACTTTGCCTGTCATTGACGATGAGGATTGGCATAAGACCCTAGATGATGTGGGGATGCTGGTGTTCTTTCAAGGGTTACCCATAGGAATAGGTGGCCAGAGGTATAACAATTATGCCCTAGGGGGAGCACGGGTGGTAAAGGGACAGCATTATTATCAACAAGTAAACCCCAATGGAATTACCTATTACCACAAGGAGGGCTGTCCTTTCCTTTTAACCAAGGAGGAGCTGGTGGACAGTAGGAGGGAGGCTGCAAGGGGCGGGGCCTTCCCCTGTAGAGAGTGTTGGCCGTAGGAGTAGTTATAAGTGAAAAGTTAATAGTGAAAAATGAAAAGTTAAAAGTTAAAAGTGAAAAGTGGGGAATTGAAAATAATAAGTATTTTGAGAAATTTTCAAAAGTAAAATTTCAACATCAACTCAACATTTAACATTCAACATTTAACATTAAAATAGGGAGGTATCAATCTATGAAAAAATCTATGATTATTCTAGCTATTGTATTGGTTTTATCTACTGTTGGCTTTGCCTTTGGAAGCATAGCCAATGTAAATATTCAAGATATCGTTTCAAGATTCAGTGACATTTCGGAAAACCACTGGTTTGCCAAGACAGTAGCAACCCTGGTGGAAAGGGGCGGAATTGATGGTTATACCGACGGAACCTTTAAGCCCCAAAGGGAAATAACCCAAGGGGAGTTTATTAAGACAGTGGTGGGAAGTCTGCATCAAGAACTACCCTTAGCCAAGGATGGGCATTGGGCAATGAATTATATCAGAAGGGCAGTGGAGCTTGGGTATATTGAGGAAGGCGAGTACCCAGAAGCAAACTTAAACAATATCATCAACCGCTATCAAATGGCCAAAATTATAGTTAATGCTGCAGTGGCCCAAGGGGAGACCTTTATGGAAAACCCCAGTAGCTACATTGAAAGAATAAAGGACTACAACAGCATTCCTGTAGGATATAAGGAGCTTGTTTTAAAGGCCTATACTCAGGGGCTTTTAGGAGGCTATCCCG
>NZ_WBZB01000068.1 GCF_009017255.1 Alkaliphilus serpentinus
CTCACCCTATGGGTTCATTATATATTTTCTAATGTTGTAGGCCAATAAAACTTGCCGGATTGTAAATTCATAATTGTCCAACCACCTCGTTATAATTTAAATTGTGTTTAAAGTAGTATTACCAAACCTAGATTAAATATGTTATGCATTGCTTTACTACATTAAATCTGTAGCCTTAACCTTTGGATGGCGGTAGGGCTGTATATAAATTTCCTTAAAGCTATATTTTCCCATATGAATTGAATGTTGGGGACACCATTGAATACATGCAAAGCATGATGTACAATTATCACCAAAAACAGGAAGGCTTCCCTTAAGCTGTATATTATCTACTGGACATATTTTTACACATTGACCACAGCTGGTGCAATCCTTAGTTGTATTAAATTTAAGGGAGTTAGCACCTTTAGTGAGTAGGATATACAGAAATTTTAGTAATACTGGCATCTGTTTAATTATAGTCATATCCTCAAACAATGATGTTTTCTCTATGGTGGAGTATTCTTGATTTTTTATGCTATATACTATTTGTGTTAGCTTTTCTTCTGCCTTATTAAGCCTGCTGGAAATTTCACTTTGGCTTAAGCTGATGGAACCAACAGCGTTGTGGGGAAACTTAATGCCATAACCCTGTGATAAACCAGCTCCCTTTTTTTCTAAAACCTCATTGAAATTGTACAGGGCTTTTGAAAGTGCCACTCCATACGTGGCTATTGCAACAATACTGTTTGCTTGAACCTCTGACAAGTTTTCTATTGTTTCCAATACTTTTTTAGGTGCTTTAAAATCGTATATGGGAAAGACAAAGCATAAAAAATCCGCCTTGATGGAATCCCCCTTCTTCAACGAAAGCACTGGTAGTAAAGTTGCACCTAGTTGTTGACTTATAATTTTAGCAGCATAGTAAGAGTTTCCTGTACCACTAAAATAATACACTAATTTCATAATATTAACTCCCTTCAACTATTTTTATAACAAACAATAAAGTCACTCCTAAGGTGCATAGCATCTACTTTAAACTAAGCATTAGTTTTGCTATTAGTTTTAAATTATTGGTTTTACATTTCTTTTAGGATTAGATAGCTTAAATTTTGATAGTCTACCAACTGATTTTTCTAATCTACATATACCTTCAATTATTGTTTCTTGATTATGTTGGGAGAAGCAAAGGCGAAGCTCCTGCTTGTTTTCTGAAGTAGAGTAAAACCCTTCCCCTGGTATAAAGGAAACTCCAACCTTTAAAGCCTCCTGTAGTAGCTTTGTTGATGAAAACCTTTCATTGATTTTACACCACATGTAAAATCCCCCTTTAGGCACCTGAAATGATAGCCTTGCTTTAAGACTGTAGCTAAGGGACTCAACCATAGCATTTCTACGATTTTTATAGATAGTACGCATTTTTTTCAAATGCTTTTCTAGAGGTGTCAAGGGGACGGGGTTATTGACCACCCTATGCTTTTAGTATGATTCCCCTATTAATACCTGTTAATCTCTCAATTTGTCTTACTGATAGATTGTGCTTTTCCTTGAGTTCTTTAAGATATCTATTTCTTGTTGATATATCAAATGTTTGCAGCTGAGTTACATTATGTACATTGCATACTTTTTTTATTATAGCTCTTGCCTCTTCGTCCATTATTGGATTTTTTCCATTAATCTCTAAGCAGCTATCGTTACTTTCTTCATTGTTATATTTAATAAAGATTTCTACCGCTTTTTCTCTGCCAGTCTCTATTATATCAAATATATAGTTAACATTAACTATCTTTGCTTCTCCAAGGTATTCGCAATAGCTGCTCCACTTGTATTTTTCTTCGTTTTTAATCAGACCCGCCTTAAGCGGGTTTTGATGTATATATCTCTGGACAATTAATAAATATTCATCTTTTTCTATTGGCTCGCTTTTAAATCTATCTTGAAATAAATTTCCTACTCTTTGATATTTATAATTGTACCAATAAACATAGCTTCCGCAAATTCTTCGCATTACTTGTTCTATTGGTTCTTCTCCAATTTTAAGTAATAGATGTACATGGTTTCCCATAAGACAGTATGCGTATACCTCATATCCGGATTTACCCTTATATTGTTCTAATGTCTGTAAAAACTTTAGACGATCTTCATCATCTTCAAATATGTTCTGTCGATTTATTCCCCGCATTATTATATGGTATATCCCGCTTTCGCTTTTCTTTCTTGCTTTTCTTGGCAAATAAATACACCTCCTAAATCAGATTATCACTGCTTAGGAGGTGTTGTCAATAACCCCGTCCCCTTGACATTCAGCTATGTCATTCATAGAGGATATTTTCTGTGCTTGTAGATACAATATAAATTTCTTAATCACGTAAATGATGGTACGCCGGCTGTCCTCTGAATAATCATGAACCAGACAGTATCTACAAAATGCCTCATACTCCCTCTGAAAACATTCAGGGCAACAAAAAGGCTTTTTTTTGCCACTTCTTGCTGAGAAGTATATGGTACCGTAATTCTGATAATGCCATAGTTTTTCCAAGTGAACTATTTTTTGATTAGCAAATTGGCTGTTATAACCTCTCTTGCTATCAAAAGTGGCTTTATATCGTTCCATTACAAAGATTTTTCCTAGTTCCTCACTATAAAATGATTGTCCTTTAGATTTTGTAAAAGAGATAATCATACGGTAAGTACTAGCATGCTTAGCAATTCCCTTTTCTGTATAGCCAGCCTCCTTTAACTGATTAAGTACTTCACTACATAGTTCGCTGATAGGTTTCTCCATAGTTTTACCATCTTTTCTTTTTTGGTAATTTAACTATGGATTATTATGTGAAGTTCTGCAATGCAAAACTTGGTAATCACCTCTTGTTTTCAACTTTGTTCCCATAATTAAAGAGTTCTCATAATTTCTAAGGTCTGTTGGTCCTAAGGCAAGATGTACCTTAACAATATGATTTTGTCTTAGCAT
>NZ_WBZB01000069.1 GCF_009017255.1 Alkaliphilus serpentinus
TAAAGATCAAAAACTCTTAAATAACAAAAGCATTTCATGCGTTAATTTTCTATGGTTAAAATGCTTTTGTTTTCCAGAGAACCCATGCGTTCTCTAGGACACTTCGTTGTACTCTCCTTATTTTTATAAGGGGGTTACCCCCTTAAAATCCCCCATTTAATAGGAAAAAAGAGAACTTACCTATTAAAAAATAAAAGAGCTCTTCAAATATGGATGAAGGCCCTTATACTTAATCATTATATTGGCTAGCTAGCCTTTTTATGCTTTGTCTTGCTCCATTCCTTTAAGTAGCTTCTAAGGTCCTTTACCTTTCCTGAAAATACGAAAACCTTCATAATTTATTTCCTCCGTTCGTTTCATTCTATATTTATATTATATACGAACATATGTTTGTTGTAAAGGACTTTTATTTAATTATTCCAAACTTTTTTTCTTTTATTGTAGGATTTTGTTGTAGTTTATCTACTAAAGTATCTTCTGCCTCTTGAATACTTTGAGGGAATCCAACCTTAAAACCTCGTGCTTCAAGCTTTGAAAATAAGTCAATTAGTATGGGGGGCTCTAAATTGGCTTCACGAATAATATCTACATTACTGAAAACCTCTAAAGGAGTACCTGCAGCAACAATATTTCCATTATTAATAATATATATTTTATCTGCAATCTGTGGAACGATGTTGATATCGTGGGTTGTGTAAATGATGGTTATCCCATATTCCTCATTGAGTCTATTTAATAAATTCACCATATCTGTTTTAGACTTAGGGTCTAAAGCGTCGAAGGGCTCATCCATAACAAGAATATCAGGCATCATAACTATGGAACCAGCTAAGGCAACCTTTTTCTTTTGACCGCCGCTAAGGTAATGGGGGATTTTATCTAACAACCCTTCAATACCTAAACTTTTGGCAACAGTTTTCACCCTTTCATCAGTTTCCCCTTTACTAAAATCTTCATTTCGAGGGGTAAAGGCTATGTCATCATAAACCCTTGGTCCTATAATTTGCTCATCTACGTTTTGAAATACCACCCCTATTTTTTTTCTTATGGTTTTGAAATCCTTATGGGGGTCAAGGCCCAGTACTTCAATTGTTCCATCTATTGGCCTTAAAAGCCCTAATATATGGGAAATCAAAGTGGTTTTTCCCGCACCATTAGGACCTAAAATTACCACTCTTTCCCCCTTCATAACTCGAAAATCTAAGCCACAAATATTCACTTCTGTTTTATCAGGATATACATGCTTTAAGCATTTCACCTTTATGATAGGTTCCATGGAATCACCATCCCTACTAGAATTATAAGAGAAGATAGAATTAGGAAAACATCGTCTCTTTTCAATGACCAATTTTCTACAGTAATTGGAAGGCCGCCTTCATATCCCCTTAAAGCATATATCTGAAATTGCCTTTCGTTCATTTCGTAGGAATGAATAATAAGGATTCCAATGGCACCAGCAATATTTGTCATATTTCTTATGATATTGAAGGATTTATAACCACCCCTAAGCTTCATGCTCTTTAAAAGGTTCTCTATTTGTCCTACTAATATAAACAGTGAGCGATAGGTGAACAATAATATGTCTACCAGTAGCTTTGGTAAAAACTTTGAGAGAACACCGAATATATCAACATAGGATGTAGTCGATATTAATAAAATCATTGTAAGGGCTGTTCCACAAGCCTTCAGGATAATAATCGATGCAAGAATATAGGATTGCTGTAATCTAATTACAGCAAATAGCAAAGAGAAAAACAGTGGATACAAGACTAAATGAAAAACCTTTTTATAAGGAATATTCCCAATGATAAATAAGACCAACACGAAACCTGTTAAAACTAAAAGCTTGGCTAATTCACTTGATATAATGAAGGAAGCCATAACAAATAAAGTAAATGTCATCTTGGAGATAGGCTTTAGTCTATGTAAAGGACTATCGGTAGTATTTGAGATATAATCAATTTCTGCTATATGCATTACGATTCCCCATTTCTACTCTAATGCCTTCTGACTTGATTAACTAATAAATCTGGACGAATTTTACTAAAGAAGCTTACTATAAAGGCAGTTCCTAAGGCTTCTACTGCTATAGATACGATAAATATTAAAATTAAAGCACTCCAGCCTGTTAAAAATAAATACTTTGTTTCCGATACTTCTCCATGATGATGATCATCGATTTCCTCGCCAACTAAGGGGACACTTAAACCATCCTCTGTTAATAGCTGCATATTAAACTCCTCAGGATGATGCTGTAAGAATACAAGATACTCCCCTTCTTCTTCCACGATGGTGTCAAAAACCTTTTCATTTCCGTCAGCTTTGAGAATATATCCAGCCTTATCCCTAATGTTAATTGTATTATTGGTAATCTCCAGTGGCTCTTCTATAGCATGGAATGCTAGCTCCTCTTCATGGTGGTGATCCTCCTCGTGATGTTCCTCATGGTGAAGGAAAACGATATTTTGAGTTTCCTCCTCCCCCTCCTGGAGAACTAGTTGATAGGACCCTTCCTCAAGGTGAAAAAAACCATGCCATTCAAAGGATTTTTCTTCACCTTCATTTCCGTGATAATGGGGAATTGCTTCATTGAAATTGACGGAAAATCCTATTAAAAGAACCATCAAGGTTAGAGAAATTACCAAAGAGATGGAGGTTGCAATAATGGAACTTAGAAACACCTTTAGTTTCTTTGAAAATAAAGAGAACAATAAGTAGCCCAATAAGACCTCAGAACCAATTACTAGGGTATTTAATCCCACTAAGGTTATTCCACCATGACCTAATAATGCAAGCATAAGGTTGACAATGAATACTGCTAAAAACCCTAATCTTGGTCCAATTAAAATTCCAGCCAATACTGCTAGGCTTAAATGCACTGGGATGATTCCAAGGGGTACTGACATACCTAAAAGCATTATTGCAGCAACAATACCAATTAATGGAATTTTTTTAGTAATCTCATCCCTTTTTATACCCTTTAATAAAATTAATAACACCCCGAAGGCTAAGACATAGCCTCCAACCCACCAAATAACTGGTATAATACCATCTGGCACATGAATATGACTCATAAAAACCCTCCTCTAACAATTTTCTTCTATGTATTATCTTATTGCATATGATTTGCATTTGCAAATATCTATTAACAGTATTACCCTTTTTATTGGAAGCTAAGCAACATATCAGTGAAAAGTTAAAGTCAAAAATGAAAATAATAAGTTTAAGTATTTCACATAATGCCCTTATTTTCTAAAGATATACTTAGAATTCAGTTTTAAACAAACCTCTGTGTTATATCATCATAATAGTTTATAGGGTATTTCTTTGGCATTTTCATTTTCCTTTTTTCATTTTTCATTTTTCACTTAACAATTTTCACTTTGCATTTCATTTTCGTATTGCCCAATCTCTTATGGATAAACTAATTTTAGATAGGATTAGAGCTTGAAAAAACTTAATTTTCGTAAAATTTCCTAATAGTGTTAAATTGTTTAAAAGTATGATATTATATTAGTGAAATCCATTAATTTTATAAATACATATTACAGGAGGTATTAAAGCCATGAATTTTTCAAAGAGAATAACTTCTATGCAGGAATCTCCAATTAGAAAGCTAGTTCCCTTTGCTCAAGGAGCTAAGGCTCAAGGTAAAAAGGTTTACCACTTAAATATCGGACAACCAGATATTGAAACGCCAGCTTCTTTTATGGAGTCTATCAAAAGCTTTGACGAAAAGGTATTGGCATATTCATTATCCCAAGGAATTCCAGAGTTAATAGACGCCATAATCAAATATTATAAGAAATATGATATGGAGTTTGAGCAAGACGAAATCTTGATTACAAATGGTGGATCAGAAGCTTTACTATTCTCTATTATAGCGGTTGCGGATGCTGGTGATGAGGTTCTTGTACCAGAGCCCTTCTATACCAACTATAATGGCTTTAGCTCTGCTGTAGATGTAAAGGTTGCTCCTATTACCTGCAATGCAGAAGAAGGCTTCCATTTACCTTCTAAGAAAACGATCGAAGAATCTATTAATCCAAAAACAAGAGCTATTGTATTGTCTAACCCTGGTAACCCAACAGGAGTTGTTTATACTAAAGAAGAGATTGAAATGCTTGCTGAGCTTGCTAAAGAGTATAATTTATTTATTATCGCTGACGAGGTTTATAGAGAGTTTGTATACGATGGACTACCTTATACCAGCTTTGGTAATGTAAAGGGTATTGAAGATCGTGTGATTATTGTTGATAGCGTATCAAAGCGTTATAGTGCTTGTGGAGCTAGGATTGGTTCTATTGCCACCAAAAACAAAGATCTCATAAAGCAAATCTTAAAGCTTTGTCAAGGAAGACTATGTGTACCTACACTAGAGCAGATTGGATCTGTTGAGCTTTATAAGACACCAGAGGATTATTTTAAATCTGTAAATGAAGAGTACGAAAAGAGAAGAAATATTGTTTTCGAAGGCTTAAATGAGATTCCAGGAGTTCTTTGTAAAAAGCCAACTGGTGCCTTTTATGTTGTTGCTAAGCTTCCTGTAGATGATGCTGAGAAGTTTACTATTTGGATGCTTAAGGATTTTGACATTGATGGTGAAACCGTTATGGTGGCCCCTGCTGAAGGCTTCTATGCAACTCCAGGATTAGGTCGAGATGAAGTTAGAATCGCCTATATTCTTAACGAGAATGATTTAAAGAAGGCAATGAATATCTTAAAGCAGGCAGTTGCCAGCTATCCCAATAGAAAATAAAAAATAATTAAGAGAAGCCAATGGCTTCTCTTTTATTTAACTGATTAGCGTTGAAATGGTTATACTACTTAGCTCCAAAGATGGATTTAAAGATCGATTTTTTCTGGGCATTTTCCCTTCTGATTTTATCCTTCAGCTCAGCTACTTCATAGGATTTTTCCTTTAGCTTCATCTTAAGCTTTGCGTTTTCACAAATTAAAACATCCTTTTCTTGATTGTTAAGCTGAAGCTTTAATTCATCAATTTTCACAGATAGCTCCTCTATCTGTTTTTTATTATCTACCCTACTAAGGCTATCAATAACCTCCATTTTTAAATACTCAATGGCTTCTCTAATCCAAGCTTCATTCATAGCTTCGGAATTTGTCATAACTTTGTTGCTGCCTGTAACTGCAACTTCCTTTTTGGATTTTCCCTCTAGTACAACCTTAGGTGATTTTAGAACCTGTCTAATTTGTGGATTTGTTAAGCCCCGCTCCTGAAGGTTTTTTATGTATAATAGCTCTTCAAGCTCCTTATAGGTAAAATATCTTCTATTTCCAGAGTCTCTAGGAATCTTTAACTGGAACTCCTTTTCATAGAAGCGAATAACATGGGGCTGAAAGCCAGTTAGTTCTGATATTTCTTTTATTGAATAGGTTTCGGCATTTATTTTCATAATGATCATCTCCCTCCACCTATATACATTTCAATACTTAGCGTTATTATCCTTTAAGCTATTTCAACTTTCGTAATACAAATTCCTATAGAAAAATCGAAATTTATTCTTTATTTGACACAAAAAAAGATTTCTTGTCATTTTATCTCATAATCCACAATGAACATTAAAATATTCTTAACCCTTAGCACAAAAACAAACCCTTCATTTAAGAAGGGTTCTTATATTGATTTCTAATATAGTTTAAGCTTCAATTTCTGCTTCTAAAATCTTAGCCGTCAATTCAATTGAATTTGCAATGTCTGTGATATGGCACATTTCACAATCTGTATGGATGTATCTTGTTGGAATTGATAGAACTCCTGAAGGTACTCCTTCTCTAGTAAGGTGTATAGATCCAGAATCAGTTCCACCAAATTCTAATACCTCCATCTGATAAGGAATGTTATGGGCCTTGGCTTGCTTTACCATATGATTCTTAATCTTTGGATGGCATAGAAGGGAGTTATCTCTAACCTTGATTGCCGGGCCATTGCCTAATTTTACAGCCATGGTTTTAGCTTTAGGGGTATCTCCAGTGGAAGTTACATCTAGGGCAATCCCATAGTCAGGGTTAATTGCATAAGCAGAGGTTTTAGCTCCTCTAATCCCTACCTCCTCCTGTACTGTAAATACAAAGTATAAATCATATGGAGACTCATTGATTTTCTTTATTGCTTCTATCATGATAAAGCACCCAATTCTATCGTCCATAGCTGGAGAAATCACCTTTTTGTCATCAATTAATGGCTCACTATAATAAACGCAAGTATCTCCTATGGAAACAAGCTTTTCTGCTTCTTCCCTAGTAGAAGCACCAATGTCAATAAATAGCTTCTCTAAAGTTAAGTCCTTAAGGCTATCTAGCTTTTCTGTACCAACAACTCCTATTGTGCCATTTTCAAATATAACCCTTTGGGAATAGCAAACTGCCGGGGATAGTCCTCCAACGTTGGTAAATCTTAAAAAGCCATGATCATCAATATAAGTAATCATCATCCCTATTTGATCCATGTGACCAGCTACCATCACTTTTCTACCATTGCCTTTTTTTCTTGCGATAAGGTTTCCAAGGGCATCTGTATGGATTTCATCCACATAATCCTTTATTTCCTCTTCGATCAAATGTCTAATTAACCCCTCATTCCCAGAAGGTGAGAAGATGGAAAGAATCTCTGTTAACAACTCTTTATTCAATGAATAGCTCATTAAAGCAATCCTCCTTTACTTAGCTTTACTAAGAATTTTTCAATTAGCTTTATGGTATTATTATAATCATCTAAGCTTAATACAGAAACAGGTGAATGAATATATCTACAGGGAACTGCTAAAGAAAGACATTGGGTTCCCTCTTGTGAAAGATGGAACATCCCTGCATCATTGCCTCCGAAGGAGGATCGTCTAAACTGCCATGGTAAATCGTTTTCCTTGGCTGTTTCAATAATGGCATCTATCCACTTTCTATTATATACTGAGGTCCTATCCATAACTGAGACGGCTGTACCCTTATCAAGGGCGGTTACCTGCATATGAAGCTCAATATCCGTAACATCAGAACAGGTGGTTCCTTCAACAATAATGGCTAAATCTACATTTAATTGATTGGCTGCTACTATTGCTCCCCGTAGTCCTACCTCCTCCTGTACTGTAAATACCCCAGTAACATTTATCGGAAGGTCCCTTTTAAGTAACTCAATGAGAACTCCGCAGCCTGCTCTATCATCTAAAGCTTTAGCCTTGATTCTGTTCTTACCAAAGGTTACAAATTGGCTATTAAAGGTGATATAGTCACCGGGTGAAACCAGTTTTTCTGCCTCTGATTGATTACTGCAGCCAATATCTATGTATAAGTCCTTTACTGATAAGGCTTTTTTTCTTTCATCAGGCTTTTGTAAATGAATAGCCTTTGCACCAATTACACCGGGTATTTTATTGTCTCCGATATAAACCACCTTTGAAATCAGTATCCTGGCATCTAGACCACCAATAGGAGCAAATTTTATTAAACCATTATTATCTATACCTTTAACAATTAATCCTACTTCATCCATATGGGCCACAAGGGCTATATGGTGTTGACTATCTTTACAGGACTTAGTAACCATTAGGTTCCCCATTCTATCAACCTTTATATCGTCAACGAAGCCTTCTAACTCTTTAATGATTAGCTTTCTTACTTCCCTTTCATTACCGGATACTCCGGAGGCGGCAGTTAATTTTTCTAATAACATAATAACTCCTCCATATTTTCATCATTTAAGCTGGCAATAAAATGAGCCAATACTTTACCAGATTTCTCTACATCAGATAAATTTACTGTTTCAACTGAAGTATGCATATATCTTAGGGGTATTGATATAACGCCGGTGGCAACACCAGAACATGATACCTGCATTGGCCATGCGTCTGTTCCTGAGTGATTGGCAGCAACCTCAACTTGATAGGGTATGTAATGATCCTTTGCAGTCGTTTTTAAGTGGTTAAATACACCTGGATGAATATTGGGGCCAACTGTAAAGGCAGGACCTTTTCCCATTTCAATGGTATCAAATTGGTTTAGCTCTGGAGTTTTTCCAAAGCCTACATCAATGGCTATACCAATATCCGGCTGGATTTTAAAGGCTGAGGTGGTGGCTCCCCTTGTTCCAACTTCCTCCTGTACAGTGGCAACAAAATAAACGTCAACATCATGTTGAAGCTTATTAAGCTCCTGTAAAGAGTAATATAAGATTGCAACACCTACTCGATCATCCAAGGCCTTTCCTGCAATATGATTGTTTTGTAGGTTATACACTTGTCTTTTAATTGTTACCACATCGCCTATTTCTACTAGCTTATTAATCTCTTCAAAATCATAACCAGTGTCTATTAATAAATTATCAATCTCCAAGGGTTTGCTTCGCTCCTCGGGAGTAGTTAAATGAGGCGGTTTAACACCAATGATTCCATAAACCTTTTCCTTGCCATGAACAATCACTTCTTGACACAATAGAGTTCTTTGGTCAACACCGCCGATAGTAGTGAATTTTATAAATCCATTTGCATCGATATCTTTGACCATTAAACCAACTTCATCCATATGGGCAGCCAGCATAATTTTTCTACCCTTAGGATTCTTACCCTTTTTAAAGCAAATGAGATTTCCAAGGTTATCACTAGTAACTTCATGACCAATTTCCTTGAAGGCTTTCTTTATAACGTCTGAAACTTCGCCTTCATAACCCGAAACCCCTGATGCCTCAGATAATTGTACTAAAAATTCCTTATAGCTCAATGAAGTGCCTCCCCTCTGTTCTATAAAATATCATTACATCTTTTGATAAAAGAAGGTTTTTAGAGGTGTTAGCTTAAATCTGTTGGGCAATATAATTTGTTCAGTACTCCCTACAAATAATACTCCTTCTTTATCTAAAGAATCATGAAACTTTAGGTGCATTTTATTCTTTGCTTCCTCAGTAAAATAAATCATTACATTTCTACAGACTATTAAATCACATTTATCTGGATATTGATCCTCCAGTAAATTATGTTTTTTAAAGCTTACCTGATTTTTTATAATGTCTTTTATCATGTAGCTTTCCTTGATTTTTTCAAAGTACTTATCAATGAATGTCTTAGGGAGATTCTCTAAGCTTTTAGCAGAGTAAATCCCTGTTTTAGCCTTACTAATGGCCCCGGTATCTATATCAGTTGCTATTATTGAAAAATCATTCAGGTTGAAGAAGTTTGATAACATCATAACTAATGAATAGGGCTCTTCTCCTGTGGAGCATGCAGCACTCCAAATCTTTAATCGAGTTTTATGCTTTAATAAATAAGGGATTATTTCCTTCTGTAAAACCTCCCATTGCTGTGGGTTCCTGTAGAACTCCGATACATTGATGGTAAGATAATTTACGAATTCCTCAAGGAGGGTTTCATTCTTATCGATTGCATTAAAATAATCCTCATAGGTTTTAAAGCCATTTCTTGTTATCAAAGATTCAATTCTACGCTTCATTTGTCTTTCTTTATAGCTTGATAAATCAATTCCTGTCTTCTTATAAACCCTTGATATAAACTGTTGGTAATCACCCATGTTATCTTCGTCCCCTTTTTGCAATAAAACCTAATTTATAATCCAACTACTCATATAAAAATAAAGAGTCTAGGACTCTTTATTCTCCTCTGGTAAAGTGTTAATTACATCACCAATAGTTACCTGATCATCAGTAACTAATTGAGTTTCTTCAGGATCTTCAACCTTATTAGCTGCAGTAATACTTAAGCTGATTCTTTTCTGTTCTGCATCTATATCTAAGATTTTTACCATAACAATTTGTCCTATTTCAAGCTCTTGAGCCGGTTTTTGAATATATTTATCACTAATTTCGGAAATATGAACTAAGCCGTCTAGTCCCGCCTCTAGCTCAACAAAAGCTCCATAGTCCACCATTCTAACAACCTTACCTTCAACTATATCTCCAATCTTGTACTTTTCATCAATAAGATCCCATGGTTGGGGTTGTGTTTGCTTTAATCCCAAGGATAGCTTTTCTGTTTCCTTATTAAAGTCTAAGATTTCTACTTCAACCTTTTCTCCTACCTTTAGTACATCAGAAGGATGCTTTACTCTATTCCATGCCATATCGGATATATGAATTAATCCATCTATTCCGCCTATATCAACAAAGGCACCAAAGTTTGTTATGTTTTTAACCTCTCCTGTAACTCTTTTACCAACCTCTATGGTTTTTAAGATTTCTTTCTTTAGCTCTTCTCTCTCTTGAGTCAATACTACCTTTCTAGAAAGGACTACTTTATTTTTTCTTCTATCAAACTCCAAAACCTTAGTATTAAAGGTTTTTCCTATAAAGGCTTCTAGGTTTTCAACATAGGTGTCTGATACCTGACTTGCTGGAATAAAGCATCTAATGCCTCGTGAGATTGAAATTAATCCACCCTTAACCACCTCAATAACCTTAGTTTCCATTAGTGCATTGGTTTCATGGATTTTTTCAATATCGTCCCATCCTTTTTGAACATCCACCCGCTTCTTTGATAGTAGAAGATTGCCTTCACCATCATCAAGCTTCATTACAAGAACCTTTATTTCATCACCTATATTGGCAAGGCTGCGGGGATTCACATTTGGTTCATTTGAAATCTCATCTCTGGGAATTACACCATCAGATTTATAGCCAACGTTAACCATAATTTCGTTATCGGTTACATTGATAACCTTACCTGTAACGATGTCGCCTCTATGTAATCTCACCATAGATTTTTCTATTTCCTCCATATAGTTCTGCATATCATTGCTCATAAAATTACCTCCTAAAATATTATTTTAAGTTTTATAATTCTTCAAGGGTTTTAATGATTTCATCTATAGCCCATTTAGGGGTTGAAGCCCCTGCAGTAATACCTACTATTCCATATTTTTTCAAAAGCTCAAGATCTAAATCATGAACTGTCTCTACTGAAAAGGTTGAGTTTGGAAGCTCTTCCTTACAAATCTTCACCAGCTTTTGAGTATTGGAGCTATGGGTGCCACCCACAACGATTATAGCTTCTACCTCTTTTGCCAACCTTCTGGCTGCTTCCTGTCTTTGTTTCGTTGCACTACAGATGGTATTATGAACCTTTACTTCCTTACCTTTACTTATTAACTCCTCTGAAATTGTTTTAAATAGAGGGATTGACATAGTAGTTTGTGACACAACGCATAATTTATCAAAGGTTGGTAGACCTTTGGCTTCCTCTAAGGTTTCTATAATATAGGCGCTATTATTACACCAACCATTGATACCTATAACCTCAGGATGCTTAGGATTGCCTACGATTACAATACTAAAGCCCTCCTTATAATAAGTATTTACGATTCCTTGAATTCTCTTAACATAAGGGCATGTAGTATCAATAATTTCTAAGGATTTATCCTTTGCTTCAATATAGATAGCCTCTGATACGCCATGGGAGCGAATAATGACCCTGCCATCCTCAGCACTACCAATATCATCAATCACCTTAAGGCCCTTTTCTTCCAATTGACTTACCACCTGTGTATTGTGAATCAACGGCCCCAGAGAATATATATGATAACCATTATTTTTATTCATCTCGTCAAAAACAATATCTATTGCTTTTTCAACACCAAAGCAAAAACCAGAATAATCTGCTAAAATAACCTTCATTGCATCCTCCAGACATTTTATCATAGGAACCATTTGGACCTATACAATTTCTATAAAATATTTAAAATTCCTTCTTAATTATCAAAAAAGCATAGCAAGTTTCCTTTAATTTATTCTTTCACCAAGCAGATAAATTATTTGCTGTATTATTTCTTCTATGGTTTTTTCTGTAGTATCTATTTTAATAGCATCCTTAGCCATTACTAAAGGAGCACAGCTTCTTTCCTCATCCATCTTATCTCTTTTTTTTATATCCTCTTCAATCTCCTTTAAACTAGTAATCACGGATTTTTCCTTTAACTCTTGATACCTTCTTCTAGATCTCTCTTCAACGGTAGCAGTTAAAAATAGCTTCAATTGTGCATCTACCAGCACATTGGTGCCTATATCTCTACCATCCATAACAACATTTTGGTTTATGGCTATTTTACGTTGGGCATTTACCATTATTTCTCGTATCTCTGGGATTCGGGCTATATAGGATACCCTTTGGCTTACATCATTACTTCTGATTTCCGATTTTATTAATACATCATCTATATATAAATCACCTTTTACAAAGTTTATATTTATTTTTTTTGCTAGCTCAATAATAGCAGTTTGATCATTGATATCAATTCCTCTTTTTATAACCTCATAGGTTATACCCCGATACATGGCTCCAGTATCTATGTAAGTATATTTTAAGCGTTTTGCCAACTCTTGAGCAATGGTGCTTTTTCCCGCTCCTGCCGGTCCGTCTATAGCAATTTTTATTGGTTCCATTCATTTTCCTCCTAAGAATCCATACTATCAAACTTCATAAATCAAACCACCAGAGAAGGTGGTCTACCGTATAATAAAAATTATACATTAAGTTAATCTATTACTCAATACTAACTAATTTTTATTAATGCTATTGTAGTCAGTTTTTCTGCCTTGATTCTCTTATTTTCAATAGCTAAATGAATATTATCAGTAGCATTCACAATGTTTATATAGATGGGTTCTTCGTACATACTAGAGTTTAATGCTACTACATCCTTATCCTCTACCTCAATAAGGAGTAGGTTTGTATTTCCAAAGTATCCAATCCTCTCACCATTAATAAGGATTTCAATCTTAGGATATAGTAAATCTCCTTCCAGCTGAAGAATTAGGCTACCCTTTTGGGAGATTGGCATCTGACTCTGATATCCACTTCCTTTAACTCCCATAACCTGTCTTTGGCTGAACTGATATATTTTTAATAAATTCACCGCTAATAGAAGAGTAAATAAGGAAGCAAATAAAATGATTAAGTATTTTTCAATCCAAAGGCCTTCATTCTTTTCCTTCATGATTCTACTCCTCCTTCATAGTAATTGTATTTGATGAACCAAATGTCTTAGGATAAAAAAATTTGAAAAGACCCACCAGTAAAACCTAAGAATTTAATCCTGCTATATATCCAGTAGAAAGGGCTATATGTAAATTATACCCTCCCGTTAGGGCATCAACATCCATTACTTCCCCTGCAAAATATAGATTTTTTACAAGCTTAGATTCCATGTTCTTGGGGTTAATTTCCTTTACATCTACTCCACCAGCAGTTACAATGGCTTCTTTTAATCCCATAGAACCTATAACCGTAGCTTCAAACTCCATAATAGAGGATAATATTTTATTTCTATTAGACTTGGTAAGCTGATTTAAGGCATCATCAGAACTTATTTGATGAATACTTAAGAGCTTTTCAGTAAAGGCCTTCGGTAGAAAATGTCCTAAGGTATTTTTTATGGACTTATTCCTATTACCTTCTACTCCCTTCAATAAAAGTTCCTCTAGGGCCTCTCGTGAAACCTGAGGCATAAAATCTATTATTATAGGGATATAGGTCTTTTCCCTTATATTGGCTAGATAGGAGGATAACTTCAAAACAGCTGGCCCAGATATCCCAAAATGGGTAAAAATTAAGCCCCCCTCTACAATGGTTTTTTTATTATTTTTAATAGAGGTTGTTATCCTAACATTCTCAAAGGAAATTCCCATTAAATTTATCACCCATTCCTCCATAAGCTTAAGGGGTACAAGACTGGCCTTAACGGGAACAATTCTATGTCTTAACTCCTTAGCTATCCTATAGCCATCACCTGTACTACCTGTTGATGGATAGGATAGTCCTCCAGTAGCGATAATTACTGAGTTTCCTTCAATTATTTTATCGTTACTAAGCAGGACTCCTGTTACCCTATTTGAATCAATTAATAACTCCTTAACTGATGAATTAAACAGTATTTTTACTTGGTTTTTTCTGAGTTCCTTAGTAAAATAATCTATGATTTCTTGAGAGGAATCGCTGGTGGGTAAAACCCTCCCCTCCTCCTCAACCTTTAATTTAACTCCTCCATCCTCCAACTCCTTCATAAGTATGGAGCTACTAAATACGTTAAAGGAATGATACAGAAATTTTCCATTACGAAGGGTTTTTTTCATCATTTCCTCTGGGGAAGCCGTATTGGTAATGTTGCATCTGCCGCCACCAGTAATTTTTAGCTTTTTTCCTAGCTCTGAGTTCTTTTCTATTAAGATAACCTCTTTATTTTGTCTAGCGGCTGTTAGGGCAGCCATCATTCCTGCTGCACCGCCTCCAATAACAATAATCCTAACCTTGGCCATATTCTTCACCCTCTAGGATTATATCCATAAAGGATACATCATTATACTTTATTAGAACGGGTCCTCTGGTTTTAAATTCAATAATATTTATACTACAATTATCTAGTCTTAATCTATAATAGTCCGCCAGATCCATATTTAAAAAGTATAGTAAATATAGTTTGATGATGGAGCCATGGCTGACTAACAATATATTTTTTCCTTCACTTTCTTTAATGATTTCATTTATGGAGGTAGAAACTCTGGCTTGACCCGTCTCCAAGCCTTCCCCCTCTGGAATTATCGCAGTATGGGGTGCAGTGTGCCATGCCTTTAGAGTATCAGGATATCCTTCTTGAATTTCCTTTACCGTTAACCCCTCCCAAGCACCAAAACCAAGCTCTGCTAAGCCAGCTTCTAATATGGGCTCTATATTAATGATATTACCTATAATTTCAGCAGTTGATTTGGCTCTTTTTAAAGGACTAGTATACATTACATCGATATTTTCCCTCTTTAAACGTTGTCCCAGATAAAAGGCCTGCTTTAAGCCCTTTTCCGTAAGGGATGAATCTTTTCTACCCTGAGTCCTACCCTCTGTATTCCACATGGTTTCTCCATGTCTTACTAATATTATTTTACTCATAAAATTATCCTCATCCTTATTCTTTATCAAATTTAGGTTTCCAATGTATTTTACCAAAAAAAACAAGAAAATAAAATCAAAAGCAAATGTTAAATGTTAAATGTTGAATGTTGAATTATTGAAGCTTCGATAGGACCGAAGCAAAAATATAATAAATGAGAACAAAGAGTTTTAACAGATTAAAGGATTTACTCTATTTGCTCTGTTTACAAAGAAAACGACCCTAATGGGTCGTATATGTATTGTTCTTTTTATTTCAAAATTATAATTAGAAATTTGTGAAGGGAATTTCAACGACAATTCAACATTCAACATTCATCATTCAACATTATTATTAGGAATTCCCTTTTCTATCATAAATATTATATTTATACCAAATATTCTCTAGCTTATTAAAGTACTCACGAATCTCGTCCTTTTCCCTCATGCCTACTGCAATTATAAGGGCATTAATTAAGCTTAAAGGGGCCACTAAGGAATCCACAAAGGAAACCATATTACTTTTTGCTGTTAGGCAATAATCTGAAATACCGGCTATGGGAGAAAGTAAGCTATCGGTTATACCGATTATGGGCACTCCCTCCTCACGGGCATAGTTTATGGCTTCAATGGTACGATTTGAGTATCTAGGATAGCTGATACCAATAACCAAGTCATCCTTAGAGATTCTTAGAAGCTGTTCGAAGATATCACTAATTCCATAGCCAACAATTTTTACATTATCCAGAATTAAGTTTAAGTAAAAGCCTAAATACTCCGCTAAAGCGGTGGAGCTTCTTAAGCCGATAATGTAAATTTTCTTGGCTTTGAAGATCATATCAACGACTTCTTGAAATTCTTCATAATCGATATTTTCTAAAGTGTTACGTATATTATCCATATCGGATTTAAGAACTTTTTTTAGAATTGCTCCTTCATTGGAATACTCACTGGCCATTTCTACCCTTTGAACAGTGGTTAGCTTTGTCTTAATGATTTCCTGTAGGGCTCTTTGTAGCTCTGGATAGCCTTCAAAGCCTAAGGCATTGGCAAATCGAACAACAGTAGACTCACTTACCCCTACCTTCATTCCTAACTTTGAAGCTGTCATAAAGGCAGCCTTATCATAATTATCGATTATAAACTGAGCTATTAATTTTTGACCCTTGCTTAGTTTTGAAAAGCTCTTTTGAATTTGAATCAATAGATCCTTTTTATCATCTAACATAAGCACCATCCCATTAAATTAATCTCTATTTGACGCAAGTAGGTATCCTTCCATTAAAGCCTTCTTATTTAATTCCTCTGTTCCCCTAGGCACCCTGTTTAAAACTGCCTTTTCTAAGGACTCGGCAGATACAACATTGGTAACCTCTCGAATAACCCCTAAGGCTACGATGTTAGCAACCATACCCTTACCCATTTTTTCAAAGGCAGTATCTAATATAGGAATTTGCATTACCTTGTAGCTTGGATTTTTATCTTCAATATTTACACTAGAATCAACAATTAGAATCCCATCTTCTTTAAGGGTTTTAATATACTTTTTATAAGCAACCTCTGTTAGGGCAAGTAAAAGGTCAGCCTTATCCACCTTAGGGTAGTCTATAGCTTCATTACTGATGATAACCTCTGCTTTACTAGCACCACCCCTTGCCTCTGGACCATAGGATTGAGACTGAATGGCATTATTCCCATCAAGAATAGCTGCTTCAGCCAGAATAATTCCTCCTAGAATTAGACCCTGGCCACCGGATCCGCTAAGTCTTATTTCTTTTTGGTTTACCATATTATCTCTCCTTTTGATATTTTTTAATTATTTTCATATATTCTTCTGTATACTCAGGTTCAGTTGTGTTCTTAAATTCCCCTATGAAGAACTTATTTTCCAGCTTTTCAGGAGGTAGCTTTTCTGCTACTTTCGTATCAACAGCGCTATCCTTAAGATAATTCATCATTTGTACAGCAGTGCCCTTTTTATTCTTTCTTCCATAGTAGGTTGGGCATATGCTTATGGCATCCACTAGTGAAAAGCCTATATTAGAAATGGCTTTTTCAATAATCTTGGTTAATTGATTGACGTGATATGCAGTACCCCTTGCTACATAGGTTGCTCCAGCACCATCTACCAATTTACAAATGTCAAAGGCCTTATCAATATTACCAAAGGGAGCAGTTGTTCCAAAATCATTCGTTGGAGTTGTAGGAGAGTATTGTCCTCCTGTCATACCATAGATGTTATTATTGAAAACGATTGTAGTAATATCAATATTTCTTCTTGCAGTATGAATTAAGTGATTACCCCCAATTGCACTACAGTCACCATCTCCAGTTACTACGATTACCTTTAGTTCAGGATTGGCTAGCTTTACACCAGTGGCAAAGGCTAAAGCTCTTCCATGGGTAGTATGAAGGGTATTAAAATCCATATAACCAGGTGCTCTAGAGGAGCATCCGATTCCAGAAACAATACAAACCTTTTGCTTATCTAGACCAAGATTTTGTATCGCTTGTGCCATGCTTCTCATGATGATTCCATGACCACATCCAGGACACCAGATATGGGGTAATCTATCCATACGAAAATTATTTTTTATTAATTGACTGCTCATTTTATAGAACCTCCCTGATCTTTGCTAGTATTTCATCTGGTGTTATGGCTTCTCCATTAACTTTACCTAAGCTATGAACCTCTGTTTTTCCAGCAACAATTCTTTCCACCTCTAACACATATTGACCAAGGTTCAATTCAGGAACCAGGATTTTCTTTTGATCCTTAGCTATTTCAATAACTCTTTTTTCTCGGAAGGGCCAAATAGTAATTGCCTTAAATAATCCAACCTTTAAACCCATTGCCCTAGCCTTTTTAACAGCACTTCTTGCAGAACGATAGGTTCCTCCATAGGCAAGAACCACCATCTCTGCATCCTCCATAAATTCTTCTTCAAACATTACAATATCATCAACATTATCACTGATTTTGTTCATAATTCTTCTTAATAGTTTATCAGCTGTATCAGCATCATTAGAAGGGAATCCGAATTCGTCATGCATTAAGCCTGTTACATGGAAATGGAAGCCTTCTCCAAAGGAGGCCATTGCAGGAACAATTTCTCCCTCATTTACTCTATAAGCTTTATAGGTATCTACCTCATCTTGGGTAGGTTTCTTTCTATCATAAATTTCGATTTCATCGGCCTCTGGGATTTCAATCTTTTCCCTCATATGGCCAACGATTTCATCTAGCATAAGCATTACTGGAGTTCTATATTTTTCTGATAAGTTAAAGCATTTTACTGTTAAATCAAAGGTTTCCTTTACTGACGTAGGGGATAAAGCAATAACAGGATGATCCCCATGGGTACCCCATTTAGCCTGCATGATATCTCCTTGTGAGGGTGCTGTAGGAAGACCTGTACTTGGGCCTGCCCTTTGAACATCCACTATGACACAAGGAACCTCAGCCAAAGCTGCATAGCCTATATTCTCTTGCTTTAATGAAAACCCTGGACCGCTGGTGGCAGTCATGGATTTTAAGCCAGCTAGAGAACCCCCTATTGTAGCTGCCATCCCGGCAATTTCATCCTCCATTTGAATAAACTTTCCACCAACTAGAGGTAGTTTTTGAGAGCAAATTTCAGCAATTTCAGTTGACGGAGTAATAGGATAACCTGCGTAGAATTTCATTCCTGCCGCCAAAGCTCCTTCAACACACGCCTCGTTACCTTGCATTAATTTCACTTTTCTATTTTTCATCTTCCGAACCCTCCAAATAAATAGCGTAATCAGGACATCTTAATTCGCATAATCCGCACTTTGTGCACTTATCAATATCAGCAATAGCAACCTTGTTATTACGTAGTTCTAGAACGTTTGTTGGACAAAATGCTACACAAATATTACATCCCTTACACCACTCTTCAACAATCTTCAATTTCTTGTCAGCCTTACGGTTGTCCAAAGGACCCATCTCCCTTCAAATTTCGAAAAATATTCTCTCTCAACAAAACTATATCAGATTTATAATGGTTATGCAATTTTTATTTCATAATATTTTCTAATTTTATCATTTTTGCAAGATTTTATTCATATATTGCAATTTATCTAAATTAGATACAATAAAAAAGTAGTCAAATAAAGCTTTGACTACTTTTCAAATTGAAATTTTTTAAGTTCTTCATAGGATTCAAAGTTGGTTAAATCAAAGTGTATAGGGGTTATAGAGATATAGTTGTTGTTGATTGCCACTACATCGCTGGTATCCTCCTGCTCTAGCTCCATGGCTGTACCAGAAATCCAGTAGTAGGAGTTTCCCCTTGGATCCTTTCTTTCAATTAAAGAATTGCTGTATCTTCTAATTCCAAGGGTAGTCACCTTAACCCCTGCGATTAGCTTGCTGGGGCAGGTTGGAAAATTAATATTCATTATGGTATTTTTCGAATCTGAGATGTGATGTATACTTTTTGCAATCTTGCAAGTAAAGGCTGCAGCCTCATCAAAGCCTTGAAATTTACTAGATGCCATCGAAACTGCAATAGAAGGTATGTCCAAGATCGATGCTTCTACCGCAGCTGAAACAGTTCCTGAATAAATCACATCTGTGCCTAAATTGGGTCCGCTATTAATACCTGATACAACTAAATCGGGTGCCTGATCCTTTAATAGAGCCTCCACACCTAGCTTAACACAGTCAACGGGAGTACCATCAATAGCAAAGGCTTCGATATCTGTATCAAAAAATTTCACCTTACTCACCCTCAAGGGTCTGTGGAGGGTTATGGAATGACCAGTGGCACTCTGTTCACTATTGGGTGCAATGACTACAACCTCACCAACCTCTTGAAGGGCCTTAGCCAGCTTATATATTCCTTCTGAAAAAATACCATCATCATTGGTTACTAATATTCGCATCCTTTCACTCCTTTTCTTAAAACATTTATTTACTACACCTAATTTCTATTATAACTGAATTGTTTTATTCAATAAGTTAATAATAAATTTTAAGGTTAAATTTTTATAAGTGAGGTGTTAAAGTTGATTCAAATTGATGATGCCGGTAGTGGAAGTCTATTGGGTGGAACCATAATTGGTGTACTAAGGGTTGAAACAGAAGAATATTTTTATAGGGTTATTCCACTACAGCTCTATCAGGGTGAAGCCTTTCAAAATAAATCCTATATAGATTATGTTGTTACAATTATTAATGAACTATTTAACCATTTAAGGGTTTCGAAGGATGAAGAAATCAAGGTGTGTCGAGGATATATGTTCGACAGCCTTAATAAATGGTTAAAGGAGAATAACTATAACTACATTACCACCAAGATCAAAGATCCCCTTCAAACCCTAGTTGAAAAGACCTTTGATGATTACGCAATAAAACTAGGATTACCTACAACCTATATAAATTATACGAAATACCCCTTCCATTTCCATAGAATTTTAAAATGGGTTTACGCAGATTATGAAAATCGCAGTAGGCTTTGTAAAACTGGCTGGAAGAGTTGGAATAAATATAAAGATTTAAAGCCAATCATAAAGGAGGAAAATGTCAAAAATAAGGATTGGCTTTGCTTAAAATGTAATAAACCCATTCCTAGGAATACCATAGCCGCCGTTAAGGCTTATACCAGCAATAGACATTACAAAATATTTCTCCATAGGGAGTGTATATGAAAAGCTCCTGAGACCAGGAGCTTTTATATACAATTAATAATTAGTAATTAGTAATTGAAGAAGGAATTTGCAAAGGCAAATTTCCTCAACAATTCAACATTCAACATTCAACATTTCACATTGAAGCTACTACACAGGATGGGTGGCCTCTAGTTCATTATACAAGGTTGTTTCGATTTTATACTTCTTGCTCCATCTATCCTTAAAGTAGGCCATTGCCACCTGTGGGAATAAAGCATAGGATAGAACATCTTCTTCCTGCTCCAAATACTCCTTCATTTCAGCCCTAAGCTTGTCTAGCTGTGGCTCGATTAGGTCGGCCGGCCTGCAGGTGATTTGCTCCTCCTTACCGATGATTTTTTCTTTAATTTCCTCAGATATTGGAGCAGCAGTTTTACCATATAGACCCTTCACATAATCCTTGATTTCCTTAGGTACCATTTTATATCTTTCATTTAAAATCACATTAAACACTGCCTGAGTTCCAACCATCTGACTCATGGGGGTTACCAATGGGGGATAACCTAAATCCTCTCTTACTTTTGGAACCTCCGCCATAACTTCATCTATTTTATCCATTTTGTTTTGTTGCTTTAGCTGAGAGATTAGGTTGGATAACATACCACCAGGCACTTGGTATACTAGTGTGTTGATATCAACACCAAGTACTTTAGGGTCAATCATTTTATTTTCAACATACTTATCCTTTAAAGGTCTAAAGTAGTTGGTTACTTCATTTAGAAGCTCAAGGTTTATACCAGTATCATATTGAGTCCCCTGGAGGGTTGCCACCATTGTTTCTGTTGGAGGCTGGGAAGTTCCCATAGAAAAAGGTGAAATAGCTGTATCGATTATATCTACCCCCGCTTCAATAGCCTTCATATAGGTCATAGAAGCAAGACCGCTGGTATAGTGGGAGTGTAGCTGTATAGGTACTTTAACTGCCTTTTTTATTTCAGAAACAAGCTCATAGGCTGTATAAGGGGTTAAAATCCCTGACATATCCTTTATAGAGATGGAATTAGCCCCCATATCCTCCATTTGCTTTGCTTTGATTACATAGTATTCAATATTATGCACTGGACTTACAGTATAAGAGATGGCACATTGGGCATGACCACCCTCTTTAGCTATTGCCTTAATGGATGTTTCAAGGTTTCTTACATCGTTTAATGCGTCAAAAATACGAACGATATCGATGCCATTGGCTATAGACTTTGTAACAAATTCCGTTACAACATCATCTGCATAGTGCTTATAGCCAAGCAGGTTTTGTCCCCTTAAAAGCATTTGCAGCTTTGTATTTTTAACTTGTGCTCTTAGCTTTCTCAGTCTTTCCCATGGATCTTCATTTAAGAATCTAAGGCATGCATCAAAGGTTGCTCCTCCCCATACCTCCATAGAGTGGTATCCAACCTTATCCATCTTTTCTACAATAGGAAGCATTTCCTCAGTAGTCATCCTAGTAGCCATCAAGCATTGATGGGCATCTCTTAATACGGTTTCTGTAATTTTAACAGGCATTTTATTTCCTCCTATAAATTTACTATCATAATTAATAGTAATTTTGTACATATTAATATTCTTTTTTATATTAAAATCTCCTCCTATTTTTTCTCTATCAGCAATATAATAGGGGGACATTTATCTGAATTCATATAGCTCCATTGAAGAACAGTAAATTGTGAAATATCCAAGGATGAAAGATAACTTAGAACAGTCGCTTTCTCATCTTCTCCTCCCTCATGTCCATAATATAATATAACAGACAGAATTCCGTTAGGCTTTAATAGCTCTAAGGTTTTTCTAAGGGCTGTAATTGTGGTTTCTCCTTTTGTAACTACGGAATGGTCACCACCTGGCATATAGCCTAGATTAAACATGCCACAGCTTATTGGCTCTTTTAGGTATTTGTCAATGTTAGAATGACTATCCTTTATAAGAAAGATGTTTTCATTATATATACCCTTTTTTTTAAGAGATAATTCAGTGTTTACTAACGCCACCTCTTGTAGGTCAAAGGCATATACCTTACCAGCTGCACCTACTGCTTCAGCAAGGAATATGGTATCATGTCCGTTACCCATAGTAGCATCTACAACGGTATCTCCTTTCTTTAGCTTATGGCTTAAAAGGGTATGTACAAGTTTGGTGATTCTACTAATTCTTAACTCCTCCATAGTTTGTATTCAATCCTTTTCATTTCTTAATACTTCATACTTAGTTCTTCATTCTACATTCTACATTCTTATTTCTTCTTCCCCTTACAGCCTCTATTGAAAAATTCAATGGGCTGACAATGGAAATGCTCCCATAGGTCTAACTTCAATATCTTGGTTTGGAATTCAGGATGATTTTGAAGCTTATATATCCCTAGACCTTCAATAAAGCCATTATATTGGTTATTAGGCTTTATAAATACATCCTTGTAGCCTTTTTCTTGAAGATGATATAAAGTTGCCCTCAACAGGCCTTCTCCCAATTGATTACCCCTTTCCCTAGGAATTATGTAGATACAATTAATTTCAGAAGCGTCTTCTATTAATTCTCTGTAGCTACTGAAACCCAGAACTGAGCCTCCTTCCTTTACAATTGTATATCCCTTCTTGTAGGTTTGATGCTGATCATCCTGTAAAGGTAAGTAATATTCCTTAGCAATCTTCATAATCTGTTGTTGATCTTTGGCTTCAGCAATTGTAAATTCCAGCATTTCATAACCACCTTTACTTTTTCATGTTTATTATACACCGAATTCTAAAAAAAGTACAAAAAAGAAAGCCCAAAAAATGAGCTTTATTTATTACAATTTCTTAAGATATTTGATTTCCTTCTGGGATAAAAAACGCCACTCCCCTATCTTAAGATTACCCAAGGTGATGTTTCCCATCGAAACCCGTTGCAAAGTAATAACTGGATGACCTATGGCATCACACATTTTTCGTATCTGTCTATTCTTACCCTCATGGATTTTTATTTCCACTAAAGGTTCTTTGCCCTCTATTTTTACGATTTTAAAATCAGCAGGTGCTGTGACATAATCTTCGATTTGCAACCCCCTTTTAAAGGCTGCTATTTCTTCCTTAGTAGGGATTCCCTTTATTTTGCTTATATACTTTTTATCCACCTTAAATCGGGGATGGGTTAATCTATAGGTAAGGTCACCATCGTTGGTTAGAAGCAACAAACCAGAGGTATCGTAGTCTAGTCTACCAACAGGAAAGATTCTTTGGGGTACATTTATTAGATCTGTAACCTTTTTTCTCTGAAATTGCTCCGAAACCGTTGTGATATATCCGGTGGGCTTATTGAGTAATATGTATACCATTTCCTCAGCTGGCTTTACCTCTTTCCCTTCCACAGAAATTTTATCCTTGTCGGGGTCAACCTTAAAGCCCATTTCAGTCACAATACGATTATTGACCTTTACCTTTCCTGCTTCAATTAGCTCTTCACTTTTTCTTCTTGAAGCAACACCACATTGAGCAAGATATTTTTGTAATCTCAAAGAATCAACTCCTTACAAATTGAAAATTGACAGTTGAAGATTGAAAATTAAAAAACCATAAAATTAAAACCTTAGTAATAAATAAATCAACAGATGATTATGCTAGATTTATTTCCGTGGAAATAGTGTAATTTCAACATTTCATAGTTGTTTAGTTAGATTTATGTCGAATCGAGTAGTTATATATCAATTATGGGTACTATTTTAGTCTCTGATTTCATATTCCATTCTCAATTTTCAATTTCCCTTATCTGTTTTCCCAAGCAGTTGCTTGATTGAATAGTCTAAACTCTCTAGCAACTAAGGTAATGGTAACCAGGGTTGAAAGAAGGTCTGCTATTGGGAAGGCGATCCATACCCCTTGAAGCTTGAAAAATAATGGTAGTATTAATACCAAGGGAATTAAAAACAATACCTGTCTAGACATTGAAAGGACTATAGAGGGAATTGCCTTTCCTATGGCTTGGTACATACTAGCTCCAACCACCTGAACTCCTATTAAGGGCAGGGCAAAAACAATTATTCTAATAGCTGAAACGGCAAAGTCTAAAAGCTCCTTATCCTTACTGAATATAGACATTAAAAATTCTGGAAAAACCAAAAGAAATACAAAGCCCGTTGTAGCCATAACGGTTGTAGCCTTAAAGGATAGATAGATGGTTTCCTTCACTCGGTGAAATTGCTTAGCTCCATAGTTATATCCCACAATTGGCTGAAGGCCTTGCACCACACCAAATAGAGGCATAAATATAAACATCATGAGTCTATTAATTATACCATAGGCAGCTATGGCTAAGTCTCCACCATAGAAGGACAAGGTGTTATTTAAAATAATGGCTATAAAGCTTCCTGAAACCTGTCGTGCAAAGGAGCTGGCACCAATTATAAAGGTTTCGGATATTATTTTAAAATCTGGCTTTAAATTCTTAACCTTGAAGGTTAATGTACTCTTACCATATATAAAATAAAATACCAGATAAATTGCTGTTGAGGCTTGGGCTAAAACCGTGGCAATGGCTGCTCCTGCTATGCCCATTTTAAAGACAAAAATAAATATTGGATCTAGAATAATATTTAAGCCTGCAGAAATTAACATTGTATACATAGCCACCTTGGCATTACCCTCTGATCTTACAATACTATTACTGGCCACAGCGAAGGTAAAGAACACTGTACCTAAAAGGATTACCCTCATATACTCTATTGAATAGGGCAGGATTGTATCTGTTGCTCCAAAGAGCTTTAATATAGGTTCAATAAAGATCATCCCAAAGATGGCAGTAAAGGAGCTGATGGCTATAACCAACATAAAGATATTCCCCATGGTTCTTTCTGCCCTTTCCTTATCGCCGGCCCCAAGGCTTCTGGAAATTATTGAAGCACCGCCAATACCAATGGTTTGGGCAATAGCCATAACAAGCATTTGTATGGGAAAGGCAATGGTTAATCCCGCTATAGCCATTGTTCCCACGCCTCTACCTACAAATATTGTATCCACTAAATTATATAAAGCCTGTACCATCATTCCGACAATTGCTGGTGCAGACATTTTAATAAGTAGTTTACTGATTTTTTCTGTCCCCAACATTTTACTATGCTGTTGATTCATATTTTCACCTTCATTCTAAATTTTACGCACTTTTTATTTTTCAAAGTCACAGAGGTTCTGAAACATTCTTTGCAAAAGCTCTTGAGACATCTGAATTTCTTCTTCATTAAAGCCCTTTACTAATACCCTTAACCAATTGGTTAAAACCTCATATACCTTAGGCTGTATCTCCCATCCCTTATCCGTCAAATACACACAATAGGCCCTTTGATCATTGGGATTGGTTTTTCTGATGATTAAGCCATGCTCCATCAGCTTTTTGATGCCTCTACCTATATTAGCCTTGTCCATTCTTATATGATTAGCCAAATCCTCCTGACTAATTCCATCCTTTTTATAAAGAACTAATAGAATGGTATACTGTCCACTGCCAACACCGTAGGCTTCTAGCTCCTTTGAAATGTAGCTTTGACCTGCTCGATAAATATAGGAAATATGTCTTCCAATATTGTTAGGATTCACTTTTACACCTCCACTATATAATGAACCATTTCATTATATACCAGAATAGTTGCGACCGCAACTAAATTATTGTGAATATTATCCATAAAAAAACAGGAAGGTTTAGTCTTCCCGTTTAATATAAATTTGCCTTTATTAATTAATTTACTAATACTTATATTTGCTATCCCCAATAATCAATAATATACTGGCCCTCCAGCCCCAGCTAATGCGGCGGAAAATATCATCCATAAGTACACAAATAATACTGCTAAACCAATTAACCTTGAAGCTTTTTCCTGATTTTTTCTATAGAAAACCAAACCAAAAATTGCTACTCCTAGAAGGACAATAAATGATATTTCCATTTCATTTAGCCAATATATTTTATGGATAAAAGAGTTCGTGATTATGGATAAAGCTAAGGCTGCTATAACTATTATTAATAGCTTCTTTCCTATATAGACCCCCTCCTTCTACAGCTAAATTCTAAAATATGCATTTTCTTCTTAAACATACTTTGCTAATCGCCTCTTTACTGATTTAAATCTAAAGAGTATAAAGTTCCTTCCTTTGTAAAAATATATAGTATCTCATCATGAACTAAAAAGTCATTAGCATTTTCTTCTGTATTATTCCCAAATCTCCAGAGCTTCTGCCCAGTCCTCTTGTCTAGTATAAATACTTCTCTATCTAAACCTCTTCTTACAACAGCATATCTAGAAGTTGCTCTTACTGAAAATGGTCTTAGCTCTCCAAAATCAGTTTTCCATAGCTCTTCTCCAGTCTCTTTATCAAGTCTGTAAAGAACTCCAGAATAAGTAATATATAGCCCATCTTCATCAACTTCTTGGATTCCCCCTTTATTATTAGACCAAAGGATACCTCCGGTTGATAAATCTACTTTTTTGCCTTTTCTAGCATAGAGATAGTCTCCATCTATAAGAAATCTAGCATATACTCCAATATCATACTTCTTCAGTACCTTTCCAGTATAAACATCAAAAACAAGCAGTTCACCAACGTTAGAAGTATACACCTTGCCCTTATCAACTATTACTTCGGTGGAGGTATGTTCACGTCTACCATCAAAGCCCCATAAAAGCTTACCTGTATCCATATCGAAGGCTTCTACTAAAAGCTTTTCTGAAGCTGCATAAACAGCTACATTATCATAAAATTCTATATTTGTTGTGGATGCTACTCTTCTAGTTTCACTAACTAATTCTCCTGTGTTTTTGTTATATGCTACGATTTTATTTCTCTGTTTTCCAATCAAATAATTATCATTTACTCCTCGGATTGGTAAACCCACATTAAAAGTATTAATAATATTATTGGTTCCTAAATCCATTGCGTAAATTGTTTTCTTATTAGCTCTGAAATACATTATATTGTTTTCATCAACAATTGGCACATCAAGGGGTACCTCTAATTCCAGCAGCTTTTCCATTTTAAATTCTTTTACATCCACAAAACTTCTATCCATATCTCGTTCTTCAATTGATGGTGCAGTAGCTGTTCTAAATAAAACATAAATAATCATTAGAATAAACATGACTATAACAGGGGTGTATCTACTTTTAGGTCGATCGTCCATTGGATCAGCTCCTTTCTTAAAGGACCTCCAATAGCGAAGCCCTTTAAGTCTTAGATTATATTACTCCACCAAAACAATCCTCTTCCTATGGCTCTTCAATAGCTTAGAGCAATTGAATGAATTTTTCTGTAAACTCTATCGTTAAATGCTGTGGTAATAGATAGTAATAGGTTCTTCCAAAGCTAAAGCCTGCAGGGCTTGTAGAAAGGCCAAAGCCTGTTGTATAAACATCAGCTCTATCATCAAAGGCTATCATTGTGCTTAGCTATTTTGCTGGATAAGCCCCAACTTCTGAATTACTGCATTGTTGAAGTTGAAGTTGAGTGTATTAAGCTAGTCAAGGTTTATTCATCTTGACTTATATCATAGAAATGTATAGTACCATTTTCATCAGTTATAATAAAAACATCATTAAAAACTAATAAATTGGCGTACTTCCCTTTATACATCTTTTCCCAAAGCTTTTCACCTGTTCTTTTATCTAGAGCCATGACTTTTCCGTCTTGACGTCGGAAAAATAAATACTTAGCTGAAGGTACAAGGTTAAATACAGGATAATTGAGAATTTCAATATCCCATAATTTTTCTGCATTTTTATTTTGTATTGCTACAACCTTTTTTTCATATAAATTAGAGTAAAATATATATTCGTTATCAACTACAGGTACAGATGGTCTTTCTGATATTTGCCATACAACTTCGCCAGTATTTTTATTAATTTTATTTAAATACTTTGCAACAGTATTTCTACCATATATATATCCATCATCTATTATAAAATCAGGGCTTATATCAACTTTAAAACTATGTACTTTATCTCCATTATATTTATTAAAAATAACCATATCATCATATCCATTAAAGTATAGTTTATCTTCAACTATTAATGGATAATTACTGGCATGCTCTGTTGATTCAACATACTTCCATAATAAATTAAATGTGTTAAAATCTAAAGCATATACAGCCATACCGTCGCTTGAGTAATAAAGAATACCCTCTGATATTAAGAATTTTTTTAAAGAATATTTTGCAACTCTTTTATTATATACTATAGACTCATTATCTAAATTAATGACTATTATATGGTTTGAAGATCCTAACACTATATAGTTTTTATATATTGCAATCCCCTTATTATACTCTCGCTTAACATCTTTAGGTAATGAGATTTCACGTAAAATTTCGTATGTTTTCATATCTATTATAAATATTTTTGAGTCTTTTGAAATTACATACATCTCTTCATCTTGTATAGCAGGGTTTGAAACAATAGGGCTTCCAATATTCAATTCTTTCACTAAATTTAATTCTATTTCATTAATAAATTCTTCTTCCGGAACTAGTTCTATAGATTTTTCACGCCGTATAGCTATTGTTTGAAATATTATAAATAGAATAACAAAAAGAATAATTATATGATAGTTCTTAACACGTGAATTTCTCTGATTCATATACTCCCCCCTTTAGGATACACCATTAAGATTAAAGGATAGCATGGTTTATTGATTTAAACAATAAACCATGCTATTGTTTGACATAATATTATCTATTCTCTAAAGTAGGTGTAGTTGTCCCATCATTATAATATAATTGTCTTATTAGCTCCTCAACAAATTCTAATCTTGTGTAATGCATTCCTCCGATAGACATTCCATATGGGACAAAAGTTCCACCAATTACTAGGGCATTTACAGTGTTTTCTAAATCATTTGCATAACCTAAATTAACATATTTTATTTGTACGCCTGTTGAAACAAATATACCCTCATAATCCTCAAATTCATCAAACTCTTTATTTGCAAAAACAAAAACTGCACTACCACTTGCACTTGCCAGTGATTTTATTCCCCTTACCAATGCATCATATGTGCTTTGATCTAGTGTACCACTATAATATCCATAGACTATTGGTATACTAAAATCATGTTCTGCATAATCTTCATTTCTATCTATCATAATATCGCTATCAAACCAAATTAATTCTAAACCATAAGTCCCTTTTGGTGTATTAATTTCTAATTGTACCCCTTTTCCTATCAATGTTTTATCTGGGAAAAGAGTCCACTCACTATCTCCTCTAACTTTACTAGACCTTTCATGGTATTTCCTATCAACTCTTTCAGGTTTAAATCCTGTAATATCAATTAATAAAATAGGATTACCATTGCTATAGATATAAAATTCAAGCTAAGTGGATCATTATTATTACCCTTGTAACTATCCTCAGATATAAACCTACCCAGCCTTGGGTCATAGTACCTTGCCCTTAGGTAAATGGTTCCTGTTTCCTTATCAAAATACTCTCCACTATATCTAAATACATTTGTATCATTAGAGTCTGGGTTCTTTTCATTTCCA
>NZ_WBZB01000007.1 GCF_009017255.1 Alkaliphilus serpentinus
AATAGCTTCCACCGTTTCTTCTTTCTACTGTTTTCCCTTCATCAATGATATAGTATCTCTCACCTACAGCGCAGGCTAAGTTGAAGTTTTGCTCAACCAACAATACCGTAGTATGCTTTCTAATTTCCTGTAAGGCTTTGGCTAGCCTCTCAATAACTACAGGAGCTAAGCCCTTGCTGGGCTCATCAATCAAAATAATCCTATTTTCATTTATTAAGGCCCTGGCGATGGAAAGCATCTGTCGTTGTCCACCACTCAAGGTTTTAGATAAGCGCTTGTAGGCAATCTTTAAGTCTGGAAAAAGGTCTAGAATATAATCCTTTCTATCTAAGGTTTCCTTATCTTCCTTCCACATTGCAATTTTAAGATTTTCTTCTATAGTAAGCTCATCAAAAACCCCATAATCCTCTGGACAATATCCAATACCTTCCTTAGCAATATCATAGGTAGGTCTTCCAACCAAGGATTTGCCCCCAAGTTCAATTTTCCCACTTCTAGTATGAACCAAGCCCATTATAGTCCTTAGTAGAGTGGTTTTTCCAGCACCATTTCTACCCAAGATTACAACGGCTTCTCCCTCGTTAACTTCCATAGATACCCCTTGAAGGATGGTATATAATCCAATATAGGAAACTAAATCATCAATCTTTAGTAGATTCTTCATCTAATATCCCTCCTCCTAAGTAGGCAGCTAATACATCGGGATTTTGAGAAACCTCTTCTGGATCTCCTTCCACCAACAAGCCTCCATTTACCAAAATTATAAGCTTATCCGATAGCTGCTTGACCATATCCATTTTGTGCTCAATAAGAATGATTGTGGTTCCACTTTCCTTTGTTTTATTTAAAATATCAATCATAGTTGGAACCTCTTCTATTGCCATTCCAGCAGTGGGTTCATCTAATAATAAAACCTCTGGCTCAAGGGCCAATACCATACCTAGCTCTAGCTTACGCTGCTCTCCATGACTCAATTGACTGGCAAGCTGATTCTTCTTATCCTTCAGAAGAACCCTTTCTAATATTTCATCGGTCTTTTCATTCAGCTTAGAAAACCTTCTATGATTGGTGAATATCTTATATCCAATATCTTCGTGGGCCTGCATTGCAAGCCTTACGTTTTCATAGGTGGTTAGGGTGGGAAAAACATTTGTTAGCTGAAAAGATCTTCCCATCCCCATTTTCACCCTTTGGATTGGGGACAGACGAGTAATGTCTGTCCCCTTAAAGAATAGTTTTCCTTCAGTTGGTTCTAAAAGACCACTTATTAAATTAAAAAGAGTTGTTTTGCCAGCTCCATTAGGACCAAGGATTGTTGTAAACAAACCCTTCTCAAGGGACAAGCTTACATTGTTCACTGCTTTATGGGCACCAAAGCTAATGGTAAGGTTTTCTGTTCTAATTAAAGCTTCAGCCATTATATACATCCTTTCCTATAAGCTGTAATCGTTATTTATCTCTTTGCATCAGCAGGTACAGCAATGGGAGGTGCAACCTCTTCAGCCGGTATTACTCTTATTAAGGTTGGTACTACATGATCTACTCCTTCAACCTCTTCTAGCTTAATTTCAAACAGTGGCTGCATTGCTTGATGATCTTCTTCTCTAAACCAACGCTTACCTGTTGGACTATCAAATTCCATGCCCCTAAGGGTTTCAATTAACTTTTCGGTATCTGTATCCCCCTCTGTCTTCTCAAGGGCTGTTACAAGGGCCATCGCAGATGCCATACCTCCAGAAGTAAAGATATCTGGTGGGCTATTGTATTTTTCTTGATGCTTTTCAACTAACCACTTGTTTACTGGATTATCAGCTACGCCGTGGTAATATACAGTAAATCCATGCATTCCCACTAGGTCAGTCATCATCTTTAATGCTGCAATTTCAGGTGCTCCTGTGGTAATTTCAATTCCTTCAGATTGTAAGTCTAATTCCATTAACTGACCCCATGGGTTATTAGCTCCTGCCCAAATAACAAATAGGTAGTCAGGCTTTTCTTCTCTAATTCTTAATATAAATGGTGTAAAATCAGTTGTGTCGGCTGGTGGGAATTCTTGTGCAATTAATTCTCCACCCTTAGCTGCAATAGCATCAACAAAAGGTGCCACTCCAGCATGTCCAAAGGCACTATCAGGAGCTAGTGTAGCTACCTTAGCACCGGGCTTTTTATGGGTGATAACCGCTGCCATAGCGTTGGCATCTTGGGCAGTGTTTCTACCAGTACGGAATATGTATCTATTCCAGTTGGCACCAGTTAAGAAGTCAGCAGCAGCTGGCTCTATCATAAGAATCTTTTCATATTCTTCTGCCAAGCCTAGTAATGCAGCTGCATCAGCGGATGAAGCAGGTCCAACTAAAAGATCAACCTTATCTTCGTCTAAAAGCTTTAAAGCTCTTTCTCTAGCAACATCCGGTACAGTTGTTGTATCTTCCCATATAACTTCAATTTTTCTTCCAGCAACCTCCATGGTACCATCAGTTGCATATTCTAAGCCTAGCATAAAGCCACGCTGCATTTGAGTACCATAATCCTGTAGAACACCACTTAAAGAGGTTAATCCACCAATTTTGATTGGATCCTTTGTGTCACCAGCTGTGTCGCCGTTGCTTTCTTTACTGCTACAGCCAGAAACTAAAGATACAATCCCTAGCATAATTACCAATAATAACGATATAGCTTTTCTTTTCAAAACGTTTTCCCCCTTAAAATTCTTATTTTAGTTCCATGCAAAACTATTAAACGCAAACAGTATGCCAACTTTTTTATTTCTTTGATAGAAGTATAATTTTTTAAGTTTTTTGACTTAAATCGTTGAATCCTAAATATTCATAATATAAAGAGAAATACATTAAGTCATGAGTAATTTTTAAGTGAGGCTGTTTAACTTTCAGAAATATGGTTAAATTGTGTATTCATTTCATACACCATGTTTGTTTTTCATACAATCAGCAATAAACCGAACTTCTGAATATTTCTTCCTTTACTAAAAAACACTGATTTTAGAGTATCATCTAAAATTCAGTGTTCTTATTTAAAGGTTAATCACCTAAATAAAGTGTATAGTTTTCATACATTAATCTTATATTTTTCCATTTTATCATAAAGGCTAGATCTCGAAATCCCCAGTTGCTCTGAGGTCTTTAGCTTATTACCCTTATTAAGCCTCAAGACTTTAACAATGGCTTCCCTTTCTACCTCCTCCACAAGGTCACTGAGCTTTTGAATAGGTCCGGATTTAGCAACGACAGATTCCCTTCTAAATAAGTATTGGGGTAAATGCATTGCTAAAATTTCTCCCTCTTCTACTAGGTTCATTGCCCTTTCCAAGACATTCTCTAGTTCTCTAACATTCCCTGGCCAGCTGTATCCCTTTAGAATATCAACGGCTTCCTTTGATATCCTCTTTACATATAGCCCCAGCTTATTTGATAGCTTTTCGATTAGGTTGTTGGTTAAAATCTCAATGTCCTCCAATCGATCCCGTAAGGGGGGCACTTCTAAAGACATAACATTTAACCTATAATATAGGTCTTCTCTAAAATCACCCTCATCTACTAATTGTTTTAAATTTTTGTTGGTGGCAGCAATGATTCTAACATCAATCTTAACTGGATTAGTAGCACCAACCCGTTCAATTTCTTTTTCTTGTAAAACCCGCAAAAGCTTTACCTGCATCTTCATGGGCATGTCGCCTATTTCATCTAAAAAGATACTCCCTTGGTGGGCCAATTGAAACTTTCCGATTTTCCCACCCTTTTTGGCTCCTGTAAAGGCTCCCTCTTCGTAGCCAAATAACTCAGATTCAAGAAGATCTTGAGGGATAGCCCCGCAATTTACTTTGACAAAGGGATGGTGACTTCTTTTGCTGTCATTATGTATAGCATTGGCAAACAGCTCCTTCCCCGTCCCACTTTCCCCGGTAATTAATACCGTCGATCCGGTTTTAGATGCCTTCCTTCCAAACTCCTTAGCCTGGGCCATCTTCTTACTTTTGCCAATAATATTATCCCAGCTAAATTGGGCTCCCTGTATTTGCTTTAAGATTTGTTTATAGTGCTTTATTTCTGTTTGCAACAGCTTATTTTTTACAATAATATTTTGAAACTCTTCAATATTATCAAATAACACCATGCCGAAGCCATAGAGCACATCGTCATCGTCATTTAAAATAGGAATTCTATGGACAATTGCTGTATGACCATTGGCAAAGGTATGCTTCCAAGCAATTTCGGCTTTCTTCGTCTTCATAACTAATGGAAATCTGGAATTGGGGTTTATTTCTATAACATACTTGCCTATGGCCTCCTCTTTAGTCACCTCCAGAAAATTACAAAATTGATCATTAATCATTAATATTCGAGTTTCTTTATCAACCAATATCATAGATACTGGAATTGGATCAAAAATTTTATTAAACCATTCAATGGTATTACCATCAATAATAAGAATTTTCGACTTAATCTCACTAATAATACCTTCTCCACCCTTCATGAATGCACCCCCCCTAAGAAATATTATAGCATATATAAGAATTAAGAATGAAGAGTTAAGAATGGATGAAGAATGAAGAATATAAAAACACTAGAAAAAAAAATGAGAAATATAAAATTATTAACAATAGTAAAAAGCATGATGGATAGTTACCATCATGCCTTCACTATTTTTTGCTTATTTTCTCGTGATCCTTTAAAAACTTTTCTATCCCTGCATCCGTTAAAGGGTGTTTAACCATTTGCTTAAATACACTATAGGGTATTGTGGCTATATCTGCACCTGACTTAGCAGCGTCAATAACATGAAGGTTATGCCTTATGCTGGCAGCCAAAACCTCTGTGGGTATACCATGGCGGGCGAAAATTTCTCCTATATCTCTTATAAGCTGCATTCCTTCTTGTCCAACATCATCTAGTCTCCCTAAAAAGGGACTCACAAAGGTTGCACCTGCCTTAGCAGCCAGGAGTGCCTGAGAGGCAGAAAATACTAAGGTAACATTTGTTTTGATGCCCATTTGAGTTAGTTCCTTTACAGCCTTTAGGCCCTCGTCGGTCATAGGAATTTTTATAACCACATTTTTGTGTATTTGGGCAAGCTCCTTAGCCTCCTGAACCATTTCTTTTCCGATTAAACTAATTACCTCGGCACTTATGGGCCCATCAACTAAATCGGTTATTTCCTTTATAACCTCCTTAAGGTCTCTACCCTCCTTGGCAATTAAAGAGGGGTTTGTTGTTACACCATCCAGTATTCCCCATTGAGAAATTTCTCGAATTTCTTCTATATTGGCGGTATCAATAAAAATCTTCATATTGACCTCCTTTCAAAAATTCAAATTACGAATGTAGAATCAAGAATGTAGAATTGTAAGTAGATATCCCAACTCCTGATTGGTGTTAGGCCCTTAGCTAGGAAGTTGACATGAAATTTCAAAACATTGCTAACAAATTTCTTCCTCAATTCAACATTCAAGATTTAACATTCAACATTGGCCTGATTTAATTTTTTATTTTGAAGAAGCTTCTATTATTTCTTCAATCCAAGTATTTCCCTAGCCTCATCCGGGGTAGCGATATCCCTACCCATTTCTTTGGCTATTCTCACAATTCTTGCTACTAGTTGTGCATTAGACTCTGCCAATTGCCCTTTGTTATAGTAGACATTATCTTCAAAACCTACCCTTACATGTCCTCCTAATATTATAGCCATAACAGCCAAGGGCAATTCATATCTACCTATACCCGCCACAGTCCAAGTTGAATCACTGGGAATTGACCGAACCATATGTAGTAGATCTTCTGGGGTAGCAGGACAAGCCCCTGGGACCCCTAGCACGAAATCAAAATGTAGCGGCCTTTCAACCAATCCTCGTTTGACTAGCTTCATTGCATTTTCAATCATTCCCCGTTCAAAAATTTCAAGCTCTGGTTTTACACCTAATTCCTTCATCCTACGAGCAAATTTCTTCATATATTCCTCTGTATTCATAAATACATCTGGACCAAAATTGCAGGTTCCACAACTTAGGGTTGCCATCTCAGGCTTTAATTCCACAGGCTGTAATCTTTCCTCTGGGCTGTGCCATACAGCTCCACCTGTTGAGGGCTGAAAGATTACATTACACTTAGCTTCAATTTTTTCTTTTATTTCCTTATATACATCATAGGATTGAGTAGGCTTACCCTCTCCGTCCCTTGCATGAACATGGACCATTGCAGCTCCAGCCTGATAGCATTCATAAGCTTCATTAGCGATCTCATCTGGTGTTAACGGTAAGTTGGGCTGTTGCTCTCTAGTTACCTCTGCTCCGGTTAATGCAGCTGTGATTATTAGCTTTTCCATCCTTCTACATCCTTTCTAAACCATAATAATAAAGCTGTATTTATAACTAAATTCTTAGTTTGATACGACACAGGGGAACCGTCCCCCTGTGTTATTGTCCCCCTGTGTTACTTGTTCCTTTGTTTTGCCTTTGGTACCATACAGGTTCCCACAGCTTTACATACTATTATTGGTTCTTCTAAAACATCACAAGCCGATTCATTAATGTCTGGTCTTGGCACAATTACCTTTCTCGCTTCAAAAACCATTTTGCGGGAGGAATTTCCTACATTTATAATCTCTCCCTCCGCTTCAATATAATCTCCAGCGTATACTGGTGCTTTAAATTCTACACTCTCATAGGCCACGAATAATCCTTCATCTCCATCCTGCCTAATAAGGAGCTCTGTTGCGACATCTCCAAACAGCTGAAGCATTTTTGCTCCATCAACCAGATTACCGCCGTAGTGGGCGTCATGAAGACTCATCCTTACACGAATTAATGCTTTCATCAAATACATACCTCCTACTTAATGTTTATGATAATTTTGCTAACATTATTATATCCCTTTAGCTGCTTTCTTTCATGGTATATATTCTATATAAGTTTTAAAAACCCTTCCTTATAAATTAAGCCTTATATGTATAAAAAATACTATATATCACGATTAATCTATTTATTAAAAATGCTATTTTGTTTCCATCTAGTGGCATTTGTCAGAATGTTAAAAAAATAACACTTGCATACTGAGCTATTCAATTGTATAATTATGAAATATAAATATTAGAATTATTCTAATATTTAGAACAATTATAACTCATAGGCAGAGATCAAGATTTTAAGCTTGAAATTATGATGATACTTTAATTTATTTATGATCTTGCTATGGGTTACCATGTTACAGGAGGTGGTTCGTTTAACAGAAGCTTCTATGTTAAAACTAGAACTTATATTAATTAAGGAGGTTAACTATGGCAAACTTAAATGAAACTAAACAAAGAGATCAATGGGGATCACGAATTGGCTTTATTCTAGCAGCAGCTGGTTCTGCAGTTGGTCTTGGTAACATTTGGAAATTCCCTTACTTAGCCGGAGCAAACGGCGGGGGCGCATTCGTAATTGTTTATTTTGCAATCTTAATAGTTCTTGGATTTACATTGATGATGGCAGAGCTTACCCTTGGTCGTCATACACAATTGGGTGCAGTTGGTGCCTTTAGAAAGCTTAGCAAGAAATGGTCATGGGTTGGAGGTTTTGGAGTTCTTGCAGGATTCTTAATACTATCCTTCTATAGTGTTGTTGGTGGATGGGTTATTAAGTATATCGTTGGTGGATTAACCGGTAGCCTTTACACATTGGACTTCGGTAGCTACATCGGAACAACTGCAGAACCAATAGTATATCACGCTGTATTTATGATTTTGACCCTTGTAATCGTACTTGGCGGTATCAGTGGGGGAATCGAGAAGGCAGCTAAGATATTAATGCCAGCTCTATTTGTAATGTTAATCCTTACAATGATTCGTTCATTAACTTTACCTGGTTCCTTTGAAGGAGTTAAATTCCTATTACAACCCGACTTCTCAAAGATTAACGGAGAGGTTATACTCGCCGCCCTAGGTCAAGTATTCTTCTCACTAAGCTTAGGTATGGGCTGTATGGTTACCTATGGTAGCTATTTAAGTAAAGAAGAGAACCTAGTATCAAGCTCAATGTCAATACCTTTACTAGATACAGCGGCTGCTTTAATAGCAGGTTTAGCTATTCTTCCAGCGGTATTTGCATTTAACATGGAGCCAGGAGCTGGACCAGTGTTATTATTCGTAACATTGCCACAGGTATTCCAACAAATGCCTTTAGGATCATTATTCGGTATAGCATTCTTCGTACTAGTGCTATTTGCAGCTTTATCTTCTTCAATTTCTCTACTTGAGGTTGTTGTTACCTACTTCGTTGATGAAAAAAATTGGGATCGTAAGAAATCAACCATTGTAATGTCAGCTTTAATATTCTTAATAGGTATTCCATCTTCATTAGGTATGGGTATTTGGGGACATTTAACTCCAATACTTGAAAATGGTATTATGGACTCAGTTGGCTTTATAACTGATAAGGTTCTTTTACCAATTGGCGCAATGATGCTATTGATTTTTATCGGTTGGGTTTGGGGACTTGACAATGCTAAGAAGGAAGTTACAAACGATGGAAAAATTCCATTTGCATTATTCCCAGTATGGGGCTTCTTAGTTAAGTTTGCTGCACCTGCTGCAATAGCATATATCTTTATTAAAGGATTGCCAATCTGGTAATAATAATCAATATTTAAGCACCGCTTAGGCGGTGCTTTTCTCATATATCCTATTAAATTTAGTATTCGAGTCTATCCATCAAGAAATCAACCTTTGCTTTATTTTCTTCTTGTATCAATAGATTATTATCTAGTATATATTCTGATAGATTGATTTCTGCCAATGCCCTGTGATAATCCTCCCTTGACTCTTCTAGATCAACAGGTTCCCCAGTATCTAAATCCCAAGCCTGGCTAAATTCAAAATCTCCATCCTTGGATATTAAAAATATCCTTTCGTTATCGATATAGGTTCCTCTTTGAATGTGAATTTGAGTGACTACAAATCCTTCTTGAGTGTTTAAAAGATCTTTCCCTACTATTTGAAGATTATCTATATCTAACCCCAACAAATTAGCCATAGTTGGAAAGAAGTCTATCTGCCCACCGGCTATTTCAACCGTCTTACTAACATCACTACCTGGCATATGAATCATAAGGGGTACCCTTAACATTTCATCTTCACGATACTCCTTACCAATAAAAGAAGAGATCTGTGCCGCTTCTTCCTCCTTTTGGGTCTTTAGTCCATGGTGATCCCCATAAAAGACAATTACTGTATCTTCATACAATCCAGCTTCCTTTAGATCTTCAATCAATTCCCCTATAGCCTTATCTAGATAGTGAACCGTTTGAAAATAATCAGCTAGAACTGTACCTGCATATTCTCCCTCAATTTTAAGTCCTTTATGGCTATCCTCCATATGAAAGGGATAGTGGGAGGTTAAGGTGATCATAAAGGCATAAAAGGGGTTCTCTCGATCCTTCAGAATCGGTATTGCCTGTTTAAAAAGAGAGCGATCACTTAATCCCATACCGATGATTTCATCCTGTTGAAGACTTTCTATGCTAATAAACTCATCGAAGCCTACAAAAGGGTACATATCCCTTCTATTCCAAAATTCAGCCGTGTTTCCGTGAAAGGCTAGAGTGTCATATCCCTCTTCCTTAAGGAGCTTAGGCAGGGTCATTAGATCCTTGCCTTCGTACTTTTTGTAGCTAAAGGCTCTGGTAGAGGAATGAAGCCCACTATGGGATACAAATTCGGCATCTGAGGTGTTCCCCCAGCCCACCTGCTCATAGTATTTTGGGAAAAATATTGAGTTATCACTGATTAGCTGATTCAACACGGGGGTTATCCATTGTCCTTCAATCTGCCTACCAATCATAAAGCTTTGAAAGGATTCAGCTTGGATTACAATAACGTTTTTTCCTTCTATTAAGCCCGTAAGCTCTTTGTCCTCCCTGCTCCCTTCTTCAGTGATGATTTCCTGTAGGTTATTAACCTCTTCAGCCTCCACCGTTGGCGGTAAAAATTGATATATCAAATCAAAAACATGGTAATTAATCATCCCTAGATTATATGGTGTACGCAAAACATCATCCCTACCTCTGAGGGTAGCATGTCCAGTTACAGTTGTAATAGTTAATAACAAAATTAATCCAAAGATTAATATTGGCTTAACCCTTCTTGGGGGATAGTATATGGTTTTTCTTTTGTAACGGAAAAATAAAAATGCAAAATCTATAAAATATAATAGATAATATAGCTTCATCAAGCTTTTTACACTACTGGATACTCCAGTTAAATGTCCAATTTGGTACACCACATGAACTGGCATGAGGGTATAAAAGTGACTATAGTACAGGCTGTTTATGAAAAAAAGAAGGGATAGAACAAAATGTACTATCATAAAACCCCTTAATCTAACCTTGTTATTAAACAAATACACTATAAGATATATAGAGAAAATAGATAATCCATTAAACAAAGTAATGGGAAGGTAGTTTCTTTCAATCCCTATAAAGCCATGAAAGATTAATAGCTTGATTAATGATAGTGTAAGAAATAAAAATAAATCCTTGCTCATTATATTTTTTTTATCTGTATAGTTTGAAATCATTATAATCTCCCCTTAAGATGTGATCCCCCCTTTCATTTTAACATAAATAATATTTTAACTATATTAAGTTTTTGTTTCAATTAATTCCTTTTTATTTTTTTTCTGTCAAAAAACTCCAATATCTTACAGGCATACACCGCTTTTGTAGCCTCGGGTTCCTTCTCTCTTTGATGGCTATGCTTTGGTAATATTCCTTCCATAGCTGCTGATATAAATATTCTTCTTTCCCAACGGGAGGCGCAGGCAAATCTATAGGAGTAATAATCCATTCCTTTAAATCATAAACTACTGCTATGCATCTTTTGGTATCATGAATCATCCATTTCTGATCAGACATCCTCTGGGCAAAATGATTGGCCATTAATGCAATGATGTTATGATCAGGGGCAAGGGGTGCATAATATAAATCATTCTCCACCAGTTGAAATCTAAGGAGGCCTAGCATTCGATGTTTTTCAGAGGCTACCTGTTGATTGATTTTATCCATCCTTAAAACCCAATCATCCATTAGGTTTAAATCAACCTTATTACCAATTTTAAAGCCCAACCTAAGATAGTGATAAATAACAGTTGGCGCCTCCATTACCTCTGACAAAAATACATGGTATACCTTTTTTAAAGCATTGGTAGATATCTTATTCTTAATTCCTGCATAAACCTTATCGGATTTAATTTCATCTGTTTCTATAAATATAGGCCTATCGATTAAATTTTCTACATAATCATCCATAGCAACTATTTTATCTGGTTTTTCCTTATTGTAATAGCTTTCGTAGATGGCTGTCAGGAAGCCCTCGAAGCTACCATCAAAAACATAGATAACCATAGTTAATACACCTCCACTTAAAACAAATTAAGAATGAAATTTAGAATGTAGAATGATAAAACCCTTATAGATAATTAGTAATGAGTAATTAGTAAATAGAAATTAAATAACATAAAGGCATAAAAATATTTTACCTATTCCTTATCCGTATTACCTATTAGCTATTAACTATTACCTGCTTTTAACTATTCCCTTTACATTTTTCACTTTATCTTCTTTCTTAGTTCTTCATTCTTAATACTTCATTGCCTTTACTACAGCTCTCCCGTAATAATAGAGTTAACATTTTCCCTGATAGCTGGCATAGTCAAGAAGGACAACTGAATTTCATTGGTTTCCGTAGGCTCTTTTAGGGGCTTTTCTGTTAAGGATAACCTTATGAGTTTTTCTCTAAAGCCTACGTCACTATAATACTTTCCTTGACAGGTAATAAAGTATTTGGCTCTTTTCAATACCACTCCAATTTTCTTTAGTCCATCATAGGTTATGGGTGCCATTTTACGGGCAGTAATGATCCTTAATGCCGATTTAACTCCTATACCAGGAACCCTTAAGAGGGTTTCATATTCTGCCTTATTCACTTCTACTGGGAATAACTTCATATTTCTTAAGGCCCAGTCACATTTTGGATCCAACAGTTGATCAAAATTTGGTTGCGCTTCATCCAAGAGTTCATCAGCATCAAAGCCATAAAATCGAAGAAGCCAATCAGCTTGATATAGGCGATGCTCCCTTAAAGTAGGGGGATTCGTAATACTGGGGAGGTTGGGATGGTTGACTATAGGAACATATGCCGAGTAATATACCCTTTTCAGATGAAATCGATTATAAAGCCCCTCTGAAAGCTTTAATATTCTGTAATCATGATCCTGAGTTGCCCCCACGATTAATTGAGTGCTTTGACCTGCAGGAACAAAGGAGGGTGCATTTCGAAAGATTCGCCTTTCTTCCTTTCTTTGAATGATTTGCCTATCAATAAGCCCCATGGGTTTAATAAGGGCTTCCTTCTTTTTTTCAGGAGCTAAGAGCTTTAATCCCTCGTCACTGGGGAGTTCTATATTCACACTCATACGGTCCACCACCTCTCCAGTAGCCTCTATTAAACGACCGTCTGCTCCTGGGATGGCCTTAACGTGAATATAACCATTAAAGTTATAATTCTCCCTCAAAAGGGTGACGGTCTTTAATAGAAGCTCCATAGTATGGTTGGGGTTTTTCATGATGGCAGCACTAAGGAACAAGCCTTCGATGTAATTCCGCCTATAGAAATTGATTGTTAACTCTGCAATTTCCTTTGGTGTAAAGGCAGCTCTAGGTATGCTGTTGGAAACCCGATTTACGCAGTAGGCACAGTCATATACACAATAATTTGTCATTAGAATTTTTAATAAAGAAATACATCTACCGTCATCTGACCAGCTATGGCAAATACCACTGACTGCGGCATTTCCAATCCCTCCAGCCTTGTTTTTCCTTTCGCTGCCACTGGAGGAACAGGATACATCATACTTTGCAGCATCAGCAAGAATCTTTAATTTATCCAAAATATCCATGATAAAACCCCCAATAATTAATGGTGAATGATAAATGTTAAATGTTGAATTGATGTTGAAATTTCCACTTGGAAATTTATTTTGATATATCCTTAAAGTCTATGGAAAAAGTATCATTCTTAATTCTTGTTTTCTAAGATTTTTCATTAATAGCTTCGATGTTTCGAAGCAACCTAAATTCAACATTCAACATTCAACATTCAACATTTAACATTTTGCCTTTAACTTTTTGCTCTTATTTGTCTTCATCTAATTTTATCATAAATAACATAAAAATCAAACATTTGTTCGCTTTTCTTCTAGCTTTTGCATCATAGCGCCATCCTATTCATTTACCAAATTCTTTCCAATCAAAAAGAAAGCAGGAGAACCGTCAGACTGCTTCCTTTTACAACAAACTATTGCTCATCTACTTATTCTCAGACTTTAATCTTCCCATTCTTTTCTCCAGTTCATTATATATTTCCTCTAGGCCAATCTCCTTCTGATTTAGCAATACCAAGAGGTGATAGATTAAATCAGCCCCCTCATAGATAAGTTCGTCTTTATTGGGGTTTTTGGAAGCAATGATCACCTCCGTTGCCTCCTCCCCTAATTTCTTTAAAATTTTGTCTATACCCATTTCGAATAGGTAGCAGGTGTAGGAGCCTTCCCGTGGGTTTTCTTTCCTTTTTGTAATGATTTCATATAATCGATCTAATATTTTGTAGCCTTGAGGAATTTCACCTTTTATAAGCTTATTAAAAAAGCAGCTATACTCTCCCGTATGACAAGCATTACCCTCTTGATAAACCTGAATAAGCAAAGCATCACCATCACAATCATAGGAAAGATCCTGAACTGTCTGATATGAACCAGAGGTCTTTCCTTTATTCCAAAGTCCCCCTCTGCTCCTACTCCAAAACCAAGTTGTTTTTGATTCTAGGGTTTTTTCTAAGGACTCCTGATTCATGTAGGCCAGCATTAATACCTCTTTAGATTGATAATCTTGAATAATAGCTGGAATAAGACCATCATTATTATATTTTAAATTCTTTATATCTAACATATATATCCCTCTATTCAGTAGAAATTTCTACAGTTATTTAACGGTTTAATTCTTGGTTATTGAGTGGTCTTGCAAATATTGTATCTGTTATGAATGGAATATTTTTCTTTGAACCCCTTACACAACGAGAACCGTCCCTATTGTGCAGTAGTCCTTACCTCCACTCCCATAGTTCTTAGGTATTCCTTTAATTGGGGTATGGATACCTCTTTAAAATGAAAAAGGGAAGCTGCAAGGGCGGCATCGGCACCTCCAATGGTGAATACGTCTAAAAAATCCTTATAGGCACCTGCACCTCCAGAGGCTATTACGGGTATATTTACCGCAGCTGATATCTCTTTAATAATATCAACATCATAGCCTTCTTTTGTTCCATCCCGGTCCATGCTGGTAAGGAGTATTTCTCCTGCACCTAGGGCTTCCAAATCCTTAGCCCAACCAATGGCCTCAATACCAGTGTTAAATCTACCACCCCTTGTATATACATAATGGAGTCCATCCCTATGGGCCTTTACATCTACTGCTGCCACCACTGCTTGACTACCGAATACCCTACTGCATTCCTTAATTAGATTGGGGTTTTCTACGGCTGCAGAATTGATGGATACCTTGTCAGCCCCAGCCCTTAAAACCTCTCTAAAATCCTCCACTGATTTAACACCCCCTCCAACGGTAAGGGGTATAAAAACCTCCTCTGCTGCCCCCTTAATAACATCCAACATGATATTTCTGCCTTGGTGGGTGGCGGTAATATCCAAAAAAACAATCTCATCTGCCCCCAGGTTATTGTATTCCCTTGCTATAGCAACAGGATCTCCAGCATCTATAAGGTTTACAAAATTTACCCCCTTAACAACCCTTCCATTGCTGATATCTAAGCAGGGAATGATTCTTTTGGCTAGCATGATATCACCTCATTGGCTTTCATTAGGTCTATTTTCCCTTCATATAGTGCCTTGCCAATGATTACCCCATCGGCACCAATGTCCTTTAGTCTAGTTATATCCTCTAGGCTTGCTACTCCTCCAGATGCTACCACCTTGATATCTACCATCTTTTTAATTTCTTCAAGCTCTTTGAAGTTGGGCCCCATCAGCATTCCATCACGATTTATATCGGTATATATTACTTCTTCAACCCCCAATTGGGCCAATTCCTTTATTAGATCAATAGCCTTTATTGTACTGTTTTTTATCCAACCCTCAGATGTAGCATAGCCTCCTCTGGCATCCACCGACACCAACACTCTATTGCCAAAATCCTTTATACTTCTAGCCAGTAAAGCTTTATCCTGAAGGGCCTTGGTTCCTATAATCACCCTTGCTACCCCTGCAGTTAGGTAGTCAGAAAAGGTATCATAACTTCTAATGCCCCCACCAACCTGAATAGGAAGCTTCGATTCCCTTAGGATCTCCATGATGATTTCTTGATTCTTGGGACTTCCCTCAAAAGCCCCATCAAGGTCAACAATGTGAAGATAGGTTGAGCCTTTATTTTCCCAAAGCCTGGCGGCCTCTATTGGGGTGTTAAAATATACCTTTTCATCCTTAGCATCCCCCTTAATCAACCGAACGCACTTTCCGCCTTTTATATCAATTGCTGTATATAGTATCATTCAATCCCCCTCCTGAAGTTATTTAGTATTCTTAATCCAACTTCCCCACTTTTTTCAGGATGAAACTGCAAACCAAAGATTTTGTTTTTTTCAACCGCAGCAGGAATTCTAATCCCATAGCTGGTTTCTCCTTTAATAACCTCTTCGGCAGCTTCCTTTATGTAATAGGAGTGTACAAAATATACGCACTCTTCTTGGGTAATTCCTTCCAGAAGCTTACCTCGATCCTTGATTTGCAAAGTGTTCCATCCCATATGGGGAACCTTTACTGACGGGGGTATTTTAACTACCTCCCCCTGTAGAAGGGATAAGCCGGCTACCTCTTCTATCTCATAGCCCCGTTCGAATAAAAGCTGCATTCCCAGGCATATTCCTAGGATAGCCTTTCCCTCTGCAGCATGCTTCTTAAGAATCTCAGTAAAGCCCTTTTGGTTAAGATTTTCCATAGCATCATAAAAGGCACCAACTCCGGGAATTATTATGGCCTTAGCCCTCGATAGAAGTTTGGGACAATTGGTTGTTATTGTATCCATCCCAATTAATTGGAGAGCCTTTTCAACACTTCTTAAATTACCCATTCCATAATCTAAAATTGTCACCATTTAAGCTGCCTCCTCTATAATGTTCCCTTGGTGGATAACACACCTTTAATGGTTGGATCCACTGTTGTAGCTTCCCTCAAAGCCCTTCCAAAGGCTTTAAAAATTGTTTCAATCATATGATGATTGTTTTTCCCATAAAGACTTCTTATATGAAGGGTGATGGCCGATGACATGGCTAAAGCTCTAAAAAACTCCTCCACCAGCTCCACCTCAAATTCACCAACCCTTTCCCCTCTATAGGCTACATCGAAATGCAAATAGGGTCTTCCACTAAAATCTATAGAAACCATAGAAAGGGCATCATCCATGGGGGTAAAAATTGTTGAATATCTCTTTATTCCTTTTTTATCTCCCAAGGATTCCAAGAGGCCCCTCCCCAGCAAGAGTCCAACGTCCTCTATGGTGTGATGATCATCTACATGTAGATCCCCTTCAGCTTTGATATTTATTTGTAGTTGCCCATGCTTTGCCACCTGCTGCAGCATATGATCAAAAAAACCGATGCCGGTATCAATGCTGCCGGTTTCTCCTTCGTCAAACTTTAAGGAGACCTCAATATTTGTTTCATTTGTTCTTCTGCTGCCTGAAAACTCTCTCATAGCATCCTCCTATTTAGGAAATTTTCTAATAAAAATTTCTACCCTCATTCAACATTTAACATTTCTTTAATACTTAAGATTTAAGATAATTCGTTAATTTGTCATACAACTCCCAAATAGTATAATGAAGTTTGCTTTTAAATTTTAATTTCAATTTTTAACTTTCAACTTTAAATTTTTAATGTATTCATCCATTCCTTTAGGCTACCTATAAAGGCTCGATTTTCTTCCTTGGTACCTACCGTTACCCTTAAGCAGTTGGCTAAGGATCCTCCCTCATTAAAATGCCTTATAAATATCCCCTTTGATTGGAGGTAATTATATAACTCCTTAGCACCCTTCAGGCGAATCAGAAGAAAATTACCGTAGCTATTGAAGACCTCCACACCGGGAAAACTCCCTAGAGCCTTTGTTAACCACAGACGTTCCTCTAAAATTTCTTCTATCGACGGTTGAAAGATTTCTTTATTTTGTAGACAGATAATGGCTGCTTGTTGGTCTAGTACACTCAAATTGTAGGGAGGCTTTACCTTTTTTAAAATTCCTATAATCTCCTTTGAAGCCACACCATAACCAACCCTAGCTCCAGCTAAGCCATAGGCCTTAGATAGGGTTCTCAGAACCACTAGCTTTGGATAATATGGAACCAGATCCATAACGGTTCTACCAGAAAACTCATAATAGGCCTCATCTATAACCACAATTCCTTTAAAATTCTCTAATAGCTTAATAATGTGCTCTCGATCCACCATTCCCCCGGTGGGATTATTGGGGTTTGAGATAAAGATCAACTTAGGTTCTTCTTTGTTAACCCTTTTTATGAATTTATAAAAGTCAAAGCTAAAGAATTCTCCCATATCCACCTGAATGGTTTCCCCTCCAGCAATACCGTTGGATATACCATACATGGAGAAGGTGGGAGCTGGTGTTACAATCTTGTCTCCTTCATTTATAAAGGCTTGAATCATCATCAAAATTAATTGGTCAGACCCACTGCCTACTATTACACATTCCTCATTAATCCAATTATCAGCAGCAATCTTCTTCTTTAATACCTTTGCTTCTGGATCGGGATATCTACTGATGTCTAACGCCATAATGGCCTCAGCTATTTTGTCATTTAGCTTAAAGGCAAGATTTCTATTTTCATTGGCATCCAGAGGGATTCCCTTTATTTTGGAATCGGCTGCATAGGGTGTAACCTTCCTTAAACTTCTTTTTGCTAAACTCTCAACCATTTTCCTGAAACCTCACTTTAATTGCATTTTTGTGGGCCGTTAAAGCTTCCTGTTGAGCCATCACCATAATCTCATCCTTAACCTCCTCCAATGCTCCCTTAGAATAATAAATAATGCTGGATTTCTTTACAAAATCATTAACCGACAGGGGCGAAGAAAACCTTGCTGTACCATTGGTGGGTAAAACGTGATTGGGTCCTGCTATGTAATCCCCCAAGGCTTCTGGAGAATATTTCCCTAAAAAAATTGCCCCGGCATTTTTTACATAGGATAGCCATTGAAATGGATCCTCTACACATATTTCAAGGTGTTCGGGAGCGATGCCATTGGATAACCAAAAGGCCTCCTCTAGGGTTTCCACCAAAATAATCTCACCATTGTTGATGATAGACTCCCTAGCGATTTCCTTCCTCTCTAAAGCCTCCAGCTGCCTCATCACCTCTTCTTCAATCCTTGTGGCCAGTTCTTCATCGTTGGTTATACAAATGGCTGAGGCTAATACATCATGCTCTGCTTGGGACAAAAGATCGGCAGCAACATAAACAGGATTGGCTTTTTTATCAGCAATAACCAATACTTCACTGGGTCCAGCAACCATATCAATATCCACCTGACCATAGACAAGAGCCTTTGCAGTAGCAACATATATATTGCCGGGACCTACAATTTTGTCTACAGCCTTCACCGTTGGAGTTCCATAGGCAAGGGCGGCGATGGCTTGGGCTCCTCCTATTCGATAAATCTCGGTAATTCCCAACTCCTTAGCTGCAGCCAGCACCCCAGCATTCACTTCTCCATTGGCCATTGGGGGTGTTACCATAGCCACTTCTTTAACCCTGGCAACCAAAGGGGGTATTCCATTCATCAAAACCGATGAGGGGTAAGCAGCTGTACCCCCTGGCACATAAATACCGGTCCTATTGATGGGAGTCACCCTCTGGCCCAAAATTACACCCTCCACATCTGATGTAAACCAGGATTTTTCCCTTTGCTTTTCATGAAAGCTGCTGATATTTTTAATGGCCTTCCTTAATGCCTTCTTAAAATCACCATCCACCCTACTCCAACCTTCATCTATTTCTGATTGACTGACCCTTATACCCACTACATCAAGATCAATGGAATCATACCTTAAGGTAGTGGTTTTAAGGCCTTCATCCCCTTTGTTTACTACCTCTGCTATGATGCCTTCTACTGCATCCCTATAACCTTGGGTTCCCATTTTCCTTTTAGCCTCTATATTATTTAAAACCTTTGTAAGATTATTTTTTCTACCATCTGTGATCCTCATCTCAGCATCCCCCTTTAAGCTGTAAATCAATTTCATCTATTATTTGTCTAAGCTTTAGCTTAGTCTTATAGCTTACTTTATTTAGAACCAGCCTTGCACTGATTTCCATAACCTCTTCAAGCACTACCAAGCCATTGGCTCTAAGAGTACTCCCGGTTTCTACAATGTCCAATATTACATCCGAAAGACCTAGTAGAGGGGCCAGCTCAACGGAGCCCTCCTGCTTAATAATTTCCACTGACTGACCCTTTGCAGCAAAAAACTCCTTGGCTATATTAGGATATTTAGTGGCTACCTTTAAATGCCTCTTTCCGTCAATACCGCCCTTTCTCCCGGCCACCGCAAGATGACATCGGCCAAACCTAAGGTCTGCCACCTCATAAAGCTTTTTTTTCACCTCTAAAAGAACGTCCTTACCCACAATTCCCATATCAACAATTCCATGCTCCACATATGTAGGTACATCCTGAGCCTTCAGAAACACCACCTGAAGGCCTTTATCGGGTATCTCTTGAACTAATCGCCTATCCTGGGGACTTATATGGTTACAATCGTAACCAATAGCCTGTAATAGCTTTATCTGATCCTTTAGTAATCTTCCTTTAGTTAGAGCAATTTTAACTACCTCCATATCCAACACCTCCAGCTTCACTGCAATTACTGATTACCATTACTTCATCCACCCGTCTATGCTTAATGTAGTTGTCTAAGTCCTCTGCAAGGGCAATTTCAACTATATTGCCTTCACTTCTATCCTTCTTGGCTATCGCCGAGGCCTTGTTATACTTCGAATCCGCCGCCACAATCAAAATATGCTTATTCTTTGATAGGGTATATTCCCCTTGTATTTTTATAGCCTTTATCAACTTATTAACTACGAAGGCAAATCCGGTGGCACTGCAGCTTAAACCGAAATCCTCCATCAACCCATCATACCTTCCTCCGCTTAAAATAACCGTCCCTAATCCTTTATAGAATCCCTTAAAAACAATCCCTGTATAATAATCCATGTGGGCAACCATTCCCAAATCAAGTTGTATATATTCTTCATATCCATATTCCTTAACAAGGTTTAAGACCTTCTTTAGTTCATTTAATCCCTCTTCAACATCCCTAGTTAAGACCATTTCATTGAGTTTTGTAAAAACATCATAAGGATTGCCCATAAGGGTTGGTAGCATTTCAATGAGTTTTTGTGTGTCCGCCTGAAGGTCGAAGGCATCCAACAATTCCTTCAGTCTTATAAGGTTTTTATTTTCAATTGCTTGAAGGATCGCAACCTGATGATCTTCAGTAGTTTCTAGGGTTTTTAGGATCCCTTTAATAATTTTTACTTGCCCTATTTCAATTTGAAATTCCATTAGCCCCAAAGAAAGCAAAGCTTCTATTGCTGTAACAATAGCCTCCACATCTGCTTTATAGGAGTCTACTCCAAAGATCTCAACCCCAGCCTGCCGATATTCCCGCTTTCTTCCCGATTGCTCCTGATCCATTCGAAAAACATTATTTAAATAGGAAAGCTTAATTGGATATGTAAAATCCTTCATTTTAGTAGCCACCATTCTAGCTATAGGAATTGTGCAATCAGGTCTCAAGACCAGAAGACTGCCATTGGTGTCCACCAGCTTAAACATTCGATTTCCATACTGGGATAGATAATCATGGGAAAATAAATCATAGTATTCAAGAGTGGGAGTTTGAACCTCCATATATCCTGCCAATTCCAAATATCTCATTAGTTTCCCCTCTATTTCCCGCCTGAAGTGGCAATCGTCTATTAATAAGTCCTCAACCCCTTCAGGTAAAATAACCTTTTTTTTCATTCCTTCACCCCATTACTTTAATTGATTAAAGCGTTAAACTAATAAAGTATATGAGTGATATTTTAAAGGGTATTTTTATAAAAGTCAATAAATAATTTTGATTTCTGTTGAGTAAAGAGAAAAAGCCTAGAGCTATCAACACCTGGAGGTGTAATATTCAGAAATATTAGACAATTTAAGAGGATAATTGATATGGGATTCAATTTCTTCGTTCATTAAAAAACTCCAATAAGTAATAAGCTTTATTGATTAGGACTTGCTCAGTATGGTAAAATTATAAATAATTATCAAAAATTTCAGACCAATGAACAAGTTTTATAACTAAATTTCATTTTAAAAATATCACATTTCTATAAAATTTAAACTTGTGGAGGGATATCCATGGCTATTATTAAAGGTACCGATACAGCGTCTAAAATAAATCATTATAAAGCACTATTAAACAATCCTTTTTGGATCTACTTGATGGGGATTTCTACGATTTTCTTCATCTTCGCCAATAGTACAGCAACCTACCTTATATCCATCATTCTATTGACCCTAAACCTAGGAGTTATTGCTTATGCCTATTTAGGAGAAGAGCTTCAGCTTCATAATAAAGCCTATAGACATCTAAAAAAGCTTGATAATGACTTTATAATTCTACCCTCCATGAAGATTACTGATGGTTATGAACATGGTTGTACCAGCTATGTAGTTATCTCACCTAGGGGGGTCTTTAATATTAAGATTTTAGACTTTACTGGTGTATTAACGGGGAATACAGAGGAAAGAATATGGGATTTTATAGATTATAGGTTTCCTTATCACCCACAAAAGAAGAGAATCAAAAATCCATTACTGATGATTGATAAAAGCCACAAAATTTTAGAGGGACTCCTTAATAAAAACCACATTGATTATCTATTTATAAGGTCTATTTTAGTAGTAAAAAGTAACCACTCTATTATTCATTCTAACACCAACACTCCTATCATTAAGCTAAAGGATCTTAATGACTATCTAATGGGCTATCAAAATCGTCATCAGGAAAATTCCCTATTAGATATTATTGCTTCAAGTATTATAGAAGGTCAATATGGTGGCTGCTGCAAAAAACTTTATTGCACCGATAATTGATTACTACATAGAATATTCTACATCGCAAGATTTTATTTGGATCTTGCATAAAAACATTTTTTTAGGGTATTAAAGAAAAATAGAATAAATATAATTTGTTAAAGGATTTATCCAATAACACTCAATTAAGGAGGTTGATGGTATGTCTATCATTAAGAAAACAAATAAACCTCTATTTGACAGATTCCTAAAGGACCCCCTCTGGATGTACCTCCTTGGGATTTCATCCCTTACCTTCCTTTTGGTGGACAGCGTAAAGGGTTATATTTTAGCCGGTGTCCTATTGGTTTTATCTATTATAACAATTTACAACTTATACTTAGAAAAGACCGAAACCCTACACCAACAGGTTCTTAGGGAGTTTAAGAGCTTAAATGAAGATTTTACAGTTTTATCGGAGGTAAAACTACAAAGAAATAACAGAAAGGGTTATTCTGATTTTATTGTTATTTCAGCTAAAGGTGTTTTTAATATATGTCTATTAGACTTTGAGGGAGCAATTACAGGCTTTGAAAGCGATACCTACTGGCAATTAACAAAGCTTTCCAGCTATGATGTGACGAAGAATATTATTAGTAATCCAATGAATCATCACAAAAAAAGCCATGGAATTATCGAGGATTTATTAGCGGAAAATAACATAAAATATATCCCGATACAAACCATTGTAGTTATTAGAAATGAAGATGCCGAAATAATCACCAATAGTACTATACCCATCATCAAGGTGAAGAATATTAGGCAATACATTAGTCAGTATTCAGACCGACAGAATATGCATACAATTTTAGATGAAGTCATTGGCATCATGAAGAGTCAAGTTAGGTGCTGCTAAGGGCAGAAAAAAAGCCACAGAGGAGAAGGTCCTCTGTGGCTTATCTAATTCTTAATTTGGTAATACTACTATAATCCTTTCGGCAATAAACAGACTTTGGTCAGTCTGACCTATTATTAGAAGTTCATCTCCTACATCTAACTTTGAAAAGGTTGTTGTACCCGATTGTCCTAAATAAATGGTATCCTTCTTGGTATTAATCTGTTTTGTAATGATCTTACCGTTTTCCTCATATTCTATTTCAATAATCTTTTGCTCATCGTGAATATAGGTAATTACACCAATATATCTTTCGGTTTCCACCCTTTCTGAGGTTTCAAGGCGGATTACTTCGTTACTTTCAATATCTATTTCTGCGAAATAATTTAATCTTAGGTCATAGATTTCAGCTGCCTCACTACCCATTCTAATAGTTGTATAATCGGCAATGATGAATTCTTCCAATACATTATCACTGGACTCTACTACTACGTAGCTCTCCTCACCAATTACAATCTTTCGAATATATCCCTCAGCAGTCCTTCGCTGGGTTGAAGCGTTTACAATCTTTGCTTTATCATACTCTAGTTCTATATGAACCTCATCAGAAACCTTAAGCTTAGAGAAATCAGAAACCTTTCCATCCCTTCGGATAGCTGTATTTTTTTCCATTTCCAGAGTAATCTTTGTTTCATCATTTTGAGTGATTTCAATAACAGGATTACTTGGGGATCCTAAGTAGGTGATGGTTCCCCTAATAAACTCCGTCTTGCTTTCACCTTGGGCTTCAATGTAGCGATCTTCCTTTGCAAACAACTTTACCACATCTCCCACCTCAAAGCTATCAAAGGTGGAATCTTCTCCATTTAAACTAACCAAAAGGTCCTCAGGAATCACAAAAACCTTCTTAGTACCTTTAGAGTCACTTAAGGTAAGTACGGTATTGGTGGATCCCTTTAACAGTTTTTCATAGAAGCCGCTAAAAACCTCCCTTAGGGCAACTGCTCGAATCTCTACCACAATTCCATTCTCAAGCTTTAACTTAACATCTTGTCCATTCTTTATGGCCTCTATATTAGATTCTTCATCATCTAAGAAAATAGCTGCATCCTTACTGACATCATATATTAAGATATCCTTATCATTTTTTATGGTAATAACAATTCTATTACCCTTTACAAGCTGATCTATTGTTCCTTCTTTTTCTTCAACAACTACCTCCTCAGCAGTAGGCTCCTCTACTACCTCTGGCTCTTCTACATCAGTCTCTTCCTCTGTCACTGGCTGTTTTGGAGATGTTACCCCTTCTTCAGCTTCAAACTCAGCTTCATCTAAAAGCTTAGCTGTTAGAGAAATCAGCTTAGCTGCCTCTGCTCTAGTGATCTGATTGTTAGGTTCAAATTTTCCACCATTGCTGTCTTTATTAAGAATTTCCAGCTTCAACATCAAATCAACATAGGGCTTTGCTATAGCAGGGATAAACATATCATCCTTGTAGGGTAGAGAAACGGTCTTGCTCAATTCTTGGTCTCCATATTCAACCAAAACCTTGCCGATATAGGTGGCAAATATAAATCTTTTGATGTTATTGGTATTTCCACCTGTTACAAACTGATTTAATTCATTTTCTTCGACAATTTCTTTACTTACTAGAAAAGATACATGTCCATGGGCCCAAGAAGGGATATTATATCCGGTGTACAATCTACTCTCCTCTGCTGTCGCCTGATGGTTAGATGAGCTATAACCCAGTAGGTTTGCCACCATGGATATAGCATCTAACGAGGTAAGATAGTTATTGGGTCTAAAGGTTGCATCTTGGTAGCCAGAAGTAATTTTTCTATTATATACATCCTCAATATATCCCCTAGCCCAATGATCACTAATATCCGTGAATATTAAACTCTGACTAAAGGCTGATAAGCTGCTGAATAAAAGCATCAACACAATGAATAAAGCAACAAAACTCTTCTGTATTTTCTTCACGTCCACTCCTCCTTACAGTTTTTATATTATTTCTACATTTTACTGGTTTTTCCTGCATTTTTCTAGGTTAATAATTTAAAAAATCGTATTTAAGTCATTAAGCCTATGAAACATTTACATAGACTTTCGTTAATGTAAAAATTAAAAACCAACATCTCACAGAGGGATGTTGGTTTATATATTGTGTATTATGAGTTATTATCTGGATGAAGTTAGAATTCCCTTCTGAATTAGTTGAATTTCATAATCAACCCTTATGTAATCTATTGCTGTTCTTAAATATTCAAACTGAACATTGACTAACTCTTGCTTTTGTGAATTGTATTGTAAAGAGCTAATAAGACCTGAAGAGTATTGAGCTTCCACCTGCTTCATTTTCTCATCTGCAAGAAGCTTGCCTTCAATCTTGGAAACCAAATCTCTTCCCACCTGCCTATGATTGTAAAAAGCTTGCTTTACCATGTGTTCATAGCTTCTCTCAAGAATTAAATGATTTAATTGAGCTTCCTCTAATTCTAAAAGGCCTATTTGATAATCAGTATCTGTCTCTTCATAGGCAATTAGAAGTTTTTCAACAATCTTTTGTTGAACTTCCGTTAGGGTTTTGGAGGTTTCTATTGCTAAATTGTTGGACATAAAGCCCTCTAGTATTGCACTTAGTTCATAAGACTTAAGATTAGCATCTTCAGTCAATTCTAAGGTTAGGTTTAATTCCTCTTCGGGAGTCATGTTCAAATCTGTCTTTAGGGCTTCCTTAGCCATCTCCATTGAATTTTGCAGTTTTTCAAGGCTAATTAATAGATTGCTCCTTTGGCTCTCTAAACTGTTAACGGCTAAATCCGTTGTTAGTTCTAAGCTCTTCCTAGTCTTTTCTAGGCGTATTTGCATGTCTAGAAGGTCTATATTCCCCTCAATTATTTTTTGTTGTTCTTTCATCATAAGAAGTTGATAATAATTGTTGCTAAGCTGATATTTCAATTTTTCAGTTTCCTGTTGTCTTTTTCTTGTGGCTTGCTTTTCTTCTAAAACCATAAGCTCAAGACTTTTCATCATGTTGGCCTCTTGTTTTACCAATGCCTTATAGCTTTCTTCGGCGGCTTCTAACATATGTAATGTTGAATGCAGATAACCATGGGCTACTCTTCCCTCGGCTGAATCACTGTCTGCTTCCAAATACTCTTCTCTAGCATCTTTCCTTTGCTGCTCCATTGATTCTTTATATTTCCTTGCATTTTCAACACTCTTTTGTAAATCCTCATAATCCTCTAGAGTTTCTTCATAACGGAGCTTTAATAACCTTTCGTTAATACCAAGCTTTTGTATTTCAAAATTTTCCTCTAAAAAAACCTTTGTAAGCTCCTCCAAACCCATGGGTTCTACTGCTTCTATTACAACAGTGCTAGATACCAACATAACAAGAACCAATAAAGCTGTTAATTTAATCCTTATGCTTTTCATTCAATCACTCCTATTAAAATAGTTTCAAAATATCAAAATTATATAACCAAATATATATACGCAATCATTTCTATAAAGTTTAGTATTTTTAAAAAAATTTTTAAGGACTCCTATCCATTAAAGGAAATGAAGATGACCTTCAACATTATTGTTCTTTTCCACTAAAATACCAAACCATTGAAAATCCTAAGACAAAGGTTATTAGTACTGTCAGTCCATAGTTATTGGGCAGTAGAGCTCTAGAAGATCCTAAAATTAACCCAGCAAAAAAGTATGATATGATTCCCCTGTGTTTATCATATAGCTTTGCAAGGGTATTTACTAGGGCAAGGATACCCACGGCACTTCCTGCTGCAAAAATCGTTAAGGGAACCATTGCAACTTCCTTTATATAATATAATATTGAATCATAAATCCCTAAAACAATTAAAACTGAGCTTCCAGGTATTCCTGGAATAATCATTGCGGCACTGGCAAAGGCCCCACCGATGAATAAAACAAGCCAATTAACATCTTCTCCGGCATTTACGATACTGATAGGGTCCCCCACCATATAATAACCAGCTATAAAACCGACAGCTAGAGCGGTAAGCCTTTTTGCATTGACCCCAGGGCAGGATTTTAAGACGGACCTAATGGAGGCCAACAAACAGCCTAATAAAAAGGCCACCGTAGCATCCCTATAGGTTTCGAAAACTGCCGCAAAGGCAAAGGCCCCCATGAAAATTCCCGCAATAGATCCAATCAAAAGAGGAATATAGGGTTTTATATTAAGCTTCACCAAATCCTTTATTAAATTTTCATAAATACCGAAAATGACAAATACCGTTCCGCCGCTCATGCCTGGCATAACGATTATAAAGCCTAGGATAAAGCCTTTTATAATCTGTTCCATAATGTCCTCCCTATACTGGTGGAATACACAAACATTTTTAGTACTTCCATATGCACTTATAAACTCCTCTTAAATGATAAATAAAAAGGTATATTCCTATCATATGTAGTATATATAAGTATGACTAAATTTACAACAGGAGGTTTAAGTATGAAGCTTATAGATTTTAAATCAAAGGGATGGTATTCCCTTATTATAGACTTGGCGAAGCAATTTGGTAAGCATGAGGTTCCAGCACTGGCAGCTCAGGTTACCTACTACTTGATTCTTTCATTCTTTCCTTTTTTGATTTTTTTAATTACATTAGTTAGTTATACACCCTTGACTAGCGAAACCACAATCAAAAACTTATTAGACTTTCTCCCATATGACACTTATATATTTGTTATAGACATCATCAATCAGGTGGTGGAGGGAAGAAACACAACTCTTTTATCCATCGGTATGATTACTACCCTTATTGTAGCCTCCAATGGTGTAAGAGCTCTGATAAGGGGAATTAATAAATCCTATAACCTTGATGAAACTAGGCCCTTTTGGAAAAAACGAATTATAGCCATTTTATTTACAATAGCCCTATCAGGGGTTATCTTGCTTTCCCTTGTATTATTGGTTTTTGGTCATCTGTTGGCAATGCTCTTATGGAACTTTTTAAATCTTCCTGACTATTTTAAGGATGCTTGGTCAATTATTCGATACTTATTATCCTTAGCTATTCAATGGATTATCTTTGCTTGCATATATATATACACTCCCGAAAGAAAGCCAAAATTCAACTGCGTGATTCTAGGTACCACCTTTGCTACCTTCGGTTGGTTGGCTACCTCCTTTGGATTCGCCACCTATGTAAACAACTTTGGTAACTATGCCAGCACCTATGGAAGTATAGGGGGGATTATTGTATTACTCATTTGGTTATATCTAAGTAGTATCATTATTCTAACTGGAGCAGAAATAAATGGCTTCGTCATCAAAAAAAATAATCAATATAAAAATGAGGTCACTAGCTGACCTCATTTTGTAGATTGATGACAAAGTCATCTAGATTACAGACTGATCAAAAGTTCTTAGATTCGAGGCGCAATCAAAAACAGCGATTGCTGCGTATATAGTAATACGTAAGAATGCTGATTTTGTGAAGCAACAAAGAATATGAGGGCTTTTCATCAGTCTGAAATGAGGTCACTAGCTGACCTCATTACTGTTTAAATATCGGGGTAATTGCAGATCTATTGTAAGTATATGATTCTTGAGCCAATCAACTAAAAACTGTACTAAATTAATGGAGATTTCCTCTTGCTCTTGGTCAATATCACTATTTGTTAATAGTTCTACCTTCTCAACAAAGGCTGAATGCTCTTTCTTATGTTTTTTAAAATAAGTCCAAAAGTTGGCCAGCTGTGTCTCATCTTGAAACTTACTTAGGGCCTCCTTCATAAGAAGTTCCTCGCTATTAAAATGATTCATTGTATAATTTCTAAGATCCATTAGAACCTCTACAATTTTATCATAATTATCATACTTAAGCTGATGTAGTATCTCCTCCTCCAATCGATTAATTAATTCTACAAGATATTTGTGTTGATGATCTACTTTCTCTATTCCAGTTTCAAAGCTGCCTTCCCATTTTAGCATAGCACCATCTCCCTTCAAGCTTGTATATACCTCATTTATATTATTACATCACCTTTATGATTATTTTACTATAATTTTTGTATTATAGCCAATATTTTTCAGTTGTTATTGTAATAATTCGTCGAAATTGATATAATTTTCTCATAATAAGCTTTTAGGAGGCCTTTATGACAAAGGACAATAAAGACTATTATGGGTCGGAAATCTATATAAAAAATCAATACATTGTCCATCAAGGTCATTTAACAAGACAGTACGGAAGATGTGTGTCTTTTGTTGCTTTCTTTATTATGCTTTTTTCCCTTTACGTAGATATAAATATCTTTAAGTATCCTAAAGGAATATTAATTGGTAGAGTAATACTTACAACCATTTATGCATTATATTTTATTTTTACCTTTACCCCCTACTCCCATAGTCCAAGAAGGGTTATAAAATATTATATTTATTTATTAATTGCTGGAATGCTATTTGCTGTTTTCTTCAATGTTTTAGTATTTCAGAAATACAATGAGACCTTTGATTATAGAGGGACACAGGTCCTCTTTCTTTTCATGCTTTCCACAGCCTTTTTCCCATTGGGGGGTAAGGATAAGGTTGTTAAAATTATAACTTATCCCGTGGCTCTTATGGTGATTGTATATATATTTTTCAAGGATATGGGAAGTTTATCAGAATGGTTTAAGTACTTAAATGTATTTATCACAATTTTGTTAATATCTCTTTACTATAATTCTTATTTAAGGAAGGATTATGCTGAGTTCAAGCTCAAGAAGCTTGCTCAACTACAGATTCACAAGCTCAGTAGTGAAATAGAAAGCAGAAAAAATCAAGAAAGGGTATTGCAACGGAAGGCAAACGTAGATGAGCTAACAGGAATTTATAACCGAAGAAATGGTCTTGAGGAATTAGAAGACCTAATGATTCTTTCTGATAAGGATGGAAGACCCCTTAGCATCTGCTATATCGATTTAGATAATCTTAAGAGAATCAATGATACGTATGGTCATAGCGAGGGAGACACTTATATAAAAACCTTTGTAGATATTATTGAAGGCCAGCTACGATCTCGAGATTTATTTATACGGCTGGGAGGGGATGAGTTTCTAATTGTTTTATGGAATACTACCCCCCAACAGGCAGAAAAGATTTGGAGCAGAATTCAGGATCATATTGATTATTGTAATAGAAATGGTATACGGAATTATAAAATCAGTGCAAGCCATGGAATTGAAACCTATTTCAATAGTAACTACGAAGATGTAAATGCCTTAATAGAAACTGCTGATAGAAAAATGTACTTCGATAAGAAGAGAAAACCCTTTCGATAAAAGGGTTTTTTTATTTGTCGAAATTTGCTTATTATTTCTTGTAAAGGATATATAATGTTAAAGATACAAGATTATAGGGGGCATATAATGAAAAGCATAAAAAAAATCATCGCTGTTTTGGGTACTCTATTATTGGTAATTTTATTGACAATTTCTCTATTAACCCTCTTCTACTATCGGAACATTTTTAACAAGCTAGAGGATCTGGGTCTTGCTATAGACGAAGCAAAGGGTAGCTATTTAGAAATGGATCTACCTATTAAGGTTTTAAATAATGTCATTCAGATGGATACGTCTAATGGCATTGATATAGATAGGGCTGAAAGAATGCGAGAAGCTTATATAGATAATCATAAAGCTTTATTAGAGAAGACCGAAACTTTAAATGCTAAAGGAAAGAAAATTGTTGATGCCACTGAAGCCCTCATTAAGTGGAGACTACTTTTTAGAGATGATTATAGTACTTTAATGGAAGCTGTTGATAATGCTTCTGCAACTATTATGGAGCTACTACCCTACATTGAAGCTTTAACACCAACAGAAGAGAACAAAAGCAATACAATCTATGAAGCAATGAATAAATACCTAGAAATAGAAAACAGCATAAAGGCTGCTTCGCAACAGCTTGATAGCTTAAAGCGTAAGACTACAGATGAATATATGCATGTAAATCTTTGGGGGTACTTAGTGCTAATTTTAATTGCCTTCACATTAGGTGCCATCCTTACTAAACTCCTAAGAAAAACCATCCCCTATATCATGGAGGGATTTAAAAAATTAGATAGGCATCATTATGACATTGATTCACTCCCTAGACTACATACACAATTTTCCGAGGAAGAGATGATTACCAATCTAGTGACTTCAGTCCTTAATGAGCAGGCCATTATTCACCAAATAAAGAATATAGCAGGGAGTAAGTTTCTCCTAACGGATGTGATAGACAATATTTTTGAAATTACTAAAGATGTATTAAGCACCGATAGAATTGGTGTTGCCTTCGTTGATTATAGTACAAATGCCGTTATCGCCGAGCATGGAGTCTTTAAATACAATCAAATATTATTAGGTCCTGGCTTTAAGGTGAGCTTTAAGGATACTACCCTAGAAAAACTTATTAAAGGCAAGGAATCTAAAATTACTCATGATATCTATAAAGAGCTAAAAAGAAGGCCCCATAGTGAATCCCTAAAGCTGTTGAAGGATGAAGGAATAAAATCAAATATGATTATTCCAGTTATTGTGAATGATATAGTGATAGCTCTGCTGTTTTTTAGCTCCTGTCAAGAATACAACTATGATCTAAAATCCTTAAGGCTAGGAGAGAATATTGCTTATGAGTTATCCTCTATTATAAGTAAAACCTATTTAACACAGAAAATGTTTATACACGTTACAAGAACCTTTGCAGACATAGTTGAAAAAAAGGACCCAGAAACTGGCGAACATTTAAATAGGATGACTAGCTATTCAAAGGTCATTGCTGAGGGGTTACTAAATCATCACAATACTAGCTACTCTGTTAATCAATCCTATGTTAATGATATAGAAAATAATGCTGCCATCCATGATATTGGAAAGGTTGGTGTGCCGGATATCATTCTTAATAAGCCTGGTAAGCTTAATAGTGTTGAATGGCAAGCCATGAAACAACACACAACCATTGGGGCGGAGGTTCTGTTCAGTCTTAAAGAAAGCTTAAAGATCTTTAATAACAACTTCTTTGAAATGGCCATCGAGATTGCTAAGTATCATCATGAGAGATGGGATGGAACAGGCTATCCAGAAGGCTTATCTGGACTTGATATTCCTTTGTCGGCAAGAATCACAGCCATTGCCGATGTATTTGATGCCGTCTCCTCCAAGAGGGTTTATAAGGATCCCTCTAGCTTCGAAGATACAGTTGCCTTAATTAATCAAGGCTCTGGAACCCATTTTGATCCACAGCTTGTTGAGGTATTTAACCAGTCCTTAGATAAAATTCGGATGATATATGAAGGGGAAGATGCTAATAAAAATGCACAAGCTTCTTAATCAAAAATAAAGGTTGAAGGTTGAGAATTAGAGATCATATTAAAAGGTCTAGATTTTTACCTCCATTTATTATAAAATTGTAGATAAGTTATTAAAATTTTTTAAGTACAGTTTTGTAATAATTAGGGAGGTTTTTTTGTGGATAAAGGTATTATGCAATCATCTATAGAATTAAGAAGAAAAAGGGGAATATTAGCAGTAATTGGGGGAACCTTTGCCATATTCCTTCCGGGCTCACTGGTTTTTGGATTTCCTGGGTTGATGGGTCCTGTATGGAGAGAAATGCTTTCAATAGAGTCAGGAGCCCTAAGCTATATTATGTTTTTTATGCTGGCCTCCTTAGGAATCTTTATGTTTTTTGTAGGTAAATGGACTGCTAGTGTTGGAGCAAAAAAGCTCATTATTATCGGAACAGTCCTAACAAGTCTTGCAACCTTCATGATCGCCTTTGTTTCAAATTTTCTTATGATCTATCTATGGGCATTTTCAGTGGGAGCTGCATCCTGCTTTATTTATTCACCAGGTATTAATTGTGTTCAACGATGGCATCCTAATCGTAGGGGTTTGGTTTCAGGTATTGTAAACTTAACCTTTGGTATATCAGCAGCTATTATGGTGCCTATATACAGAATCATGCTTGAACTTGTTGGTTACCAAGCCCTATGCTTGGGTATATCTGTAATAACCCTAGTGGTTGGTTTAATTGCAGCACAATATACCGAAATACCAGAGAAGGTAAAGGGGATTGCTGTAAATACTACTAATAGTCCTAAGGTACCACAATCCACCCATGGATCTATGACTCCAAAGGAAGCCATGAAGACCAGAAACTTCTGGTTGCTATGGGCAGTATGGGCCTTAATGGGTGCCTCAGGAGTTAGCATGGTAACCATGTCAGTAAATTTTGGTATGTCAAAGGGCTTTAATCTTGCAACAGCAGCAACCATCCTTACAGCCTATAATCTTACAAACGGAATAAGCAGAATTTTATCTGGGGCAATTTCAGACATTATCGGAAGAAAAATAACCCTAGGGATAACTTTTGTGGGGGCTGCCATTGCTTATATCCTCTTACCCTTTGCAGATAGTCTACTAACCATATCGATACTTGCGGCCTTTGTAGGCTTTGGTTATGGTACATTATTTGCTGTATCCGCTCCGATGATTTCCGATTGCTTTGGTTTAAAGCATTTTGGTGTGATTTTAGGGCTGGTATTTACAGCCTATGGCTTTATAGCCAGTATTATTGGACCAGCTGTTAGTGGATATCTGCTGGAGCTTACCAATGGAAATTATCAAATCGTCTTTTACTATTTATCAGCCTTCGCAATTATCTCTGCAGCATTAATTATGATGGTAGTAACGCCAAAAAAAGCCTATTCAGGCGAATGTTGAATGATGAATGTTGAATGTTGAATTATTGAATAAATTTGCTTTGAGCAAATTTCCCTATATTTTCAATTTTCAATTCTCAATTTTAAATTTATAAAGGGGTTGGGTTTATGGTAGAATTTAGAACCAAAGAAGAAATACAAAATCTATACGTCAGAAGGTATGACCAGCTAGATGTCTTTGCCCTTGAGGAATTGGGACGGGAATATGATCATTTTATGAAGGATCTTAAGAATTGCAAATCAAGGGAAGAGGTTATGGAGTTCTTCGAAAACAAAATTCATATTAATGAGCAAAGATTTCGCAAAAGCTCCAATATCGGAAGTGTAGAGTCATCTCCTTGTAAGGACTTTTATACGCTATTGGCATCTTATGGAATGATTGTATTTTTTAGAGATCATATTATTAAGGAGTAATAACAAAAGCATTTCATGCGTTAATTTTCTATGGTTAAAATGCTTTTGTTTTCCAGAGAACCCATGCGTTCTCTAGGACACTTCGTTTTCGGTCGCCTCACCGTCTCGGCGCCGTTCGTGGCATAGTGCCACTTATTCGTGACACAACTCACCTCTCCTTACTTTAATAAGGGGGAACGCCCCCCTTAACAACCTCCCATTTCATAGGACTTAAAATGAATCCTATGAAATAAAAAAGCTGTTCTATTATGGATTAAAT
>NZ_WBZB01000070.1 GCF_009017255.1 Alkaliphilus serpentinus
ATATCCTTCGATAAAGACCAGAGACTTCTCTTTCCCTCCAGATTTGTTTTCAGACCAATAAATAGCTGTTCAATTAATTCCTGCATAGGATTAATATATGCAGCTGCCTCCCAATCAATTATAGTGGGACTGCCTTAATTCCATATTTACGACGCCTTCGAACAGGACCCCAAAGATAGACCGTCCTAGCGGAACTTCGTTCCCGGTGAAGGGATGTGGTGCGCTGACCTTTCCCTTAACGCATACTGCCCGCACCTCCTGTAAACACAGTGTTAGGCGGCGTTACTACTCTAACCAAATTTTCAAGTAACAATTCCAAAAAATATTATACGCCTCTTTATAGTCAATGGCATTAATACTAATAACATCATTTATAATACTTACTCCATTGTAATTTTCAAATGATTTTAGTTTGGTTTTGTCTTTTAACTCAAAAGACATAGTTACGTTACCATTCAATTTAAATGGCTTTATCATACTGAAGTCTTCCAAGCAGCTAAGAATTTCTTTGTATATAATCTCATGAGCTTTATCAGGAGGTAAAGCTTTGATCCATCCGTCTTTACCAAGCTCTTTTATAGAAATTGCTTTGATGCCTTTAATACACTCTCCAGCCTCTTTAGCAGCTTCACTATCGCCAACTATTGAAATTAATGGGATGTCATAATAACCAAGCAACGCTGCAATCGTTCCAATTTCGCCATGTATTTCTCCATTAATTTTTATGTTTTTAAATATATTACCATCCCACGAGTGAGCTAAATATCCGTTTGTATTCTCCATTGAGTGTATTCCCACCATTATCGCAGCAACTATGTTTTTGTCTTTATATATTTCATCCCAAATTTTCACCCCTTTCAAGTTTGTTTGTGCACTACATGATGGTAACACTCTTATGAAAGGGAGTAGTGATTCTGGCACTGTATTTTTTCCTGTATAATGTGCTTCAGATAAATAAATAGTTTTGAAACCTTGTTTAAAGCAAGCTTCTGCAACGGTATTAATATCATCAGTTAGTAAATGTCGACCGTATTCTCTCCAAAACGGTGTTCCAGAAAATACAAGCCTCTTGTCAATTAATCCAGATACGCCTTCCATATCTGACAAAATAAGAATTGCTGAATCTTCATTAAAATTACTCAATTTAATCTCCCCCTTTTTTAATGTCGCCTAACGTTTCCGTGTTTACGACGTCCCTGAACCGGACCTTAAAGGAATACCCCTTAGTGGAACTTCGTTCCCAGTAAAGGGATGTGGTGCGCTGACCTTTCCCTCAAAACGTTCCAACCAGCACCCTTGCGTTAAACACAGTGTTAGGTGACGTGCCTCATATTCCCTCACCAACAAACTCTAATCTTATAGGGCAAATACAGGATAAAAATATAAGATCTTTTAATTTTACCTTCATTATTACATGACTTTTTCTTTTTAATCATCTCTTACGATAATGTAAGCCATTTAAAATACGTGTCTTAGAGAAATAGTTCGAAGATGTATCTAATTTCTATATCCTACATTTATCAAAGCTCATCACAGATTATTCCTGTTTAAATGCCATCTATAGTTTTAATGATTCCAACCGTTTTGCTCGCTTAAACGCCTTTTGTAAAAAATTTTCAGTCGACAAATCCATATACTCCCAGTTCATGGCCTCTATTGAAATCGCACCTAAATAACCTGTTTCTGCAATTCTTTTCATAGTCATATTCCAATCGATAGTGCCGTCAAAGGGTAACCCATGTTGAGCATAACTTCCGTTATTATCATGCAAATGTAGTGCCATCAACCGTGAACCGAACATAGATAATAAATCATAGTCAGGATAGCGACTATAGTGATGTCCACAATCATAACAGAATCCGATACGGTGTGAATCTATTTGCTCCAGCACATAGCTCAAATTGGTAAGGTTCCGTAAATTCTCAAATGCAACATTGACTCCAAATTTTTCAGCTTTTTCAGTAATTTTCTTGATTCTATCCAATCCCAATGCATTATATGTGTTATCATCATTAGGCAAATGCACCACCATTGTTGGAATTTCAAATTCTGCGCAATCTGCAACGCATTGTAAATAGCAATCGCTTAAGGCTTCACCCTCCAGATTGTCAAGCCATAGGTTGTTTTGGTTTTGGACTGGTGCGTGGATGTTTTCTATAATAAGACCCGCTTCTCGTGCAATTTGTGGCCCGTTCCGGTATTCGTCCCGACCAATGTAGTCACGACCAAAGCCATTACTCCACCATAATAAAACGCCATCAAATCCTGCTTCTTTTATTAACCGGTAACGTTCCTTAATAGGCAATTCATAGCCAAACCAATCATAAATAGTAATCATAAGCTGCATCCTCTCTTTTCACTGTCATAGCTTTCTTAAACACAATATTCTAATATACATTGTCTAATTCTGGATCAGATGGAGCATGTCATCTAACGTTTTGGTATTCCTGACGTCGTTGAGCCGGACCCGAAAGTTCGACCGACTTGGCGGAACTTCGTTCCCGGTGAATGGATGTGGTGCGCTGACCTTTCCCTCAAAACGGACTCCTCGCACCTCCCGTAAACACTTTGTTATCTGATGCAGAGACTTATAGCTATATAAGTTGTTCTATTAAATCATTTCCCATGTTTTTCGTCTCTTAACGTAAGCATCATCATTATAGAAAATTGCAAATATCTCACTAAAATATGGAAAATCAAAATTATAATCTCTTATTATTTTGTATTGTAAACAAGTGAGCATTTCAACGAAAAATCTAATTATTTGAAAAACATACAATTGTCGATATGGTCCCACAGCTTCAAATATTCCCGTCCTGTAACTAGCATCTTCCGTACTTGTTATATCTTTTTCATCCTCCCCAGTATGTCTTACTAGTGAAAATGGTCCTATCAGGTCATTTATAATTTTTGCATTGTATTTAATTTTAGCTTTTTTCTTCTTGGAAACTAAACTATTGAAGAAATATAGATCTACTTTTTTATACCACATCTTTATCGGATCAATATAACTTCTGTTATTTGCTAGTATATCTATATTTGAATATCTATCACCTTTAGCAAATCTAGATAATAAATTTAAGATATCTTTATAAATCTCTAATTCTAAGTCCTGTAAATAGTCAAATTCGAAGTTGTAATTTTTCTTGATTTTTATTAACTCTTGGTATATTACTTCAATATCATGACGTATGTTATCCTTCAAATATTTATTATCAGGATAATCCCCACTATTCCTTATGCTGTAATCAAGAATTATACACAGTTTTCCGATACGCTCTAAACCAGTTGATAAACTAGTAAATGATTGAAAATAAATTCCTCGTCTTGCATAGTTTGCCTTTCTAATTTCTGTTACTCCTGCACAAAGCATTTCACATGTAAATTGTGCTTCCTTATTCAAAGCTTCAAATATGACTCTTTTGTCTTTGTCCATTATTATTTCCTCCTTGGTCCATTTGGGTAGAATTGAGTTCTGTTATATCAGTAAAATTCAGCACAAATTTGACCTAGTGTCAGATAACGTTTCCGTGTTTACGATGTCCCTGAGCCGGACCCTCCTGACCTCCCTCTTGGCGGAGCTTCGCTCCCGGTGAAGGGATGTGGTGCGCTGACCTTGCCCTAGAAACTTGCCTGCCCGCACCTCCCGTAAACACATGGTTATACGCCGTGCTAAGCACTTTCATAAATTAGACCAATCACCCATTGACACGTATTATAATACGTATTATAATTTAATTATGGGGGGATACTAGATGAAAACATATTCTTCAATGGAGCTGATTAAAATACTTGAAGCTGATGGATGGTATTTTTTCAAGGCAAATGGTAGTCATAATCACTTCAAACATCCAAGTAAGAAGGGTAAGGTTACCGTTCCACATCCTCGAAAAGACATACCAATTAAAACAGTAAAAAGTATATTTCTGCAAGCAGGAATTAACATCTAATTTCTGCCCCTCCATATCAAATTTGAAAGGAGAAATTGTCATGAAAAAAGATCGTTATATTTTTCCAGCAGTATTTGACTATGATGATGACGGAATCTCAATCTCCTTCCCTGATTTGCCAGGCTGTTTTTCCTGTGCAGATTCAGATGAAGAAGCAATCTATATGGCAAAGGAAGCTTTAGGACTCCACCTTTATGGTATGGAAGAAGATGGAGATGATATGCCAGTCCCAACTTCGATTAATAAGATTAGTCTCGAATCAAATCAAGCTGTTGTTCTTGTTGAAGTTCTTATGCCAACTGTAAGGCAAGCAGTTGAAAACTTTTCTGTAAAGAAAACTCTTTCAATCCCACAATGGCTAAATAAACTTGCAATAGAAAACAATATAAATTTTTCTCAAGCTCTTCAAACTGCATTAAAAGAACAATTAGGTATTCGCGAGAGGCATTAAATAAGCCTCTTTTCTTTTGGGCACATTTACTCCCATATTTTAATAGCATGGCGTATAACGTTTCCGTGTTTACGACGCCTTCGAGCTGGACCCGAAAGATAGACAGTCTTGGTGGTGCTTGCACCCAGCTAGAAGGTGTGGTGCCTGACCCTGCTCCACTATGGCTATGGATTAAGTTTCGGTGAACTTACCTCCGGCACCCTTGTGTAAATACATTGTTAGGCGATGGATAATACGTAAGTTACAATTCGCATTAAATAAAAACTATAACAAAATATTTTTTTGCACCTG
>NZ_WBZB01000071.1 GCF_009017255.1 Alkaliphilus serpentinus
GTGTGGGCATTTTGACGCTTACTTTATTATCACTTCTTGTAGTCTTCCATTCTGATTTTTTTAATGCTTCATATGCTTTTTTACCAGTGAGCTTTGCAAGCATTGCTTCTTCTAGTGTTCTAGAATATCCATCGACAGCATTTTGATAGCACAAATTAACTTTACCATCAAGAATGATGTTTCCATCAGCACTCTTCCATGTGTATAAGTCTTTTACTGTAGGTATTTGACCATTGTTGTTTTCTTTATAAAAATTGGAAATTGTAGAGTTACTCGTTTCAGATGATTCAATGGCACTTATAGTAGTAGCCGCTTTTGCATAATCTAGGTCAGTAATAATAAGTGACTTAATTCCCATAAACTCTAAAAGTCTCTTGTAATTATACGCATACGCTCCACCCACTTGAACAAAAGCTATGTATAATTCATTTAGCTTTGAGTACTCTTGGAATGTGGCTAATTTTCTTATGAGTAATCTTTCAGTATCACCCTCATAAAATATAACCCTATCAGCAAACACAACCTCTGAAAATCCAACTTCAAAGAACCAATCATATAAGTTGTCTAAGACTGGATCATCCTTGATTTCCTCCTTAAAACTTGATAAATCAAGCATTTTGCTTTTAAACTTGTTTTCCGACTTACTAATTCTTATTTTCTTCAAATCTGTAACACGTACAATTTCACTAGAATGAGTTGTTATTAAGCCTTGAATACCCTTTTGCCTATAATATGTTCGTAAGTATTTACCAAATACATTTTGCATTTGAGGGTGCATGTGAGATTCCGGTTCTTCAATAAAAAACATATTTACTAACAGTGGATTTATGCTCCTCTTATAGTCTTCCAACTGTACAAGAATATAAATCATGTTACTATATCCTAATCCTTGAGACGATTCTCCTAATGTAAGATCATCGATTTGATACTTTGCATTTGTTACTTGACTTATCAATGACTTAATCGAATCTTCCGTGACATAAATATTGAGTATCATGTCTCCCGTGTTGCCGCCATTTGCCTCTGATATGGCGGTTATAGCATCAGATAGTGTCTCCATTGAAGTGCGATGTACATGCTCTGTAATGCTTTCTGTCTCTAGTCTTTGAAGAATTTTGTCCGGAAGAGATTCGATTAACTGTTTCCAGTTATCATCATGACTTGACAATGAGATTAAATTCTTACTAAGACTTCTAGTTGTATCAGTATTCTGATCATCTAAATTTCGAGATGCACAAACATTATTAAAATTAAACAACGAACGGAACTCTTTTCCGTCGATGCTACTACAGTTACTAAAACTGCTATCTGTAAACTCAATGTGCTCTGTCAAACTATCAATATAGATCGATATAAGCATATCTTTAAGATAATCGATTTTTTTTGGTTCATTCTCCGGAATGGTGATATCTTCGAATCTCATTTTCAGCTTTCTATAATTAGCAGATAGTACTTTGCTTAAGTTGGTTTCTTTTGAAATAAGGCTGTATTTGAAATAAAATGAGTTAATTAAAGGGTCAAAATCCATAATATAGTCAGCAAAAAGACGAATATCATCTGATTCAGGATTATAATCAACCGTTAGCTTGAGTGTAGTTGGTAACAAAAGATGATTCGTTGGATTGTCTAATGTTGGAAAAAGAAAATCAATTATCTTTTTAATAGTAGAATCCTCATCAAGATTTTCAGAAAAAATAGCACTTAATTCCTGAAAAACCTCGTCTATCCAATCTTTTGTATCCTTTACCGGTAAATCACTACTTTTAAATGTTTTACCTCTGCCATTTATCACCTGGTCAAGGAACTCGATTATTGATGTTTTACCACTATTATTAGCACCAGCTAACAATGTGATGTCACTATCAAAAGACAATGTAACATTTTTGAATTTTCTAAAATTTTGTATTTCTATTTTGCTCAAATTCATTTCTCCACCTGTATGTTTCTAATAATGAGAAATCATACCTTCCTTCCTTTTTTTTATACGATGCTGATTAACGAATCTATTACATAATTGCACTTATTCTCTCCATGCAAGGCGAATCTTCCCTACTCTTTCATGCCTATACTGAATCCATATACTTTTAGTAACGCCTCCAAACTTTAACGTTGTATCACCACTAAGATTATAATCTATCATACATACAAAATTCGTGTTATTCGGTAACAAGTTCTTTCCTCGTCTGCCATCGCTTCTAAAAATATTAAGATATATAGAGTCAGCCTCCATATCACCATGTTTTACTCTCATTGTAGGTTGAGCAACATTCTTCAATGATTTTAATTGTTCAATAGTCTTGTTAGCAATTGACATAATTTTACTTCTGTCAAAATCTTCACCTACAAAGACCTCAGCTTTAAGCTTTTTAGAATCTATCGTACTAACATCCTGAATATTCTTGATATTCCAGTCCTCAAAGTAAAAATTATTAAACCTATGGTACTTTACTTCCATCTCATTAATAGACTCATCAGATGGTTCCCAATATACAAAATCTTTCCGTTCAATACAATCTTTTAAGACTTCAGCAAAACTTCTTTTTCTATTAATAATGTCCATAAGTTCAGTTTTCTTATATCTAATCCAACAAGTGTTAGTTCTCTCATTTGAAACTAATATCATATATTGATCAAAATCAGGATATTTATTATAAACAATTGGAAGAATAAATGTTGCTAACTCACTTATCTTTGTTCGTTTTATATCTTTAACAACAAAATCTAGATTAATCTGTTTCCCATCTGGTGATAAACTTATATAATTACATCGAGAAGTAGGATAGCTAAGATTTAAGGCTAAAATGTCGAAATGTAACTTATTAGGTTCTGTAAAGCCTATTTTTATCAAGTCAAAATTTTCTTGAATAAACTGTATACTTGATAGTATTACTGCACTACACAGATCATAAATTTTATCAAGAACTTCCTTAAGCTCATATATTTTTAATATATCAGTCTTTGGCATTCTCGATTCTGTATATGTAAAATGTATCTCGTAACCAATTGACCCTCGCCGAATAACTATTCCACCATGATTAATTGCATTCCTAATATTCACATTAATATCAGAAGTTAAAAATTCAAAACCATTTGAAGCCAATACATCAAGAATCCCCCTCAATTTTTTTTGACTTGCAAAGTCCTTTGTAGTTGTTTCATTTAAAAACAATATGATAGCCCTATATAGGTTAGTTAAACATCCTTCGACCAAAGTGGTATATGTTGGTATATAGTGCATCCGAGCTTTTATATGATCATCTTCACCAAAACCATCTAGTATGGAGAGTGTTTCTGTAATTTCAATATACGCTTTATATCCTATCAAGAAATGTTCTATAGATTCATCAGGTAACTCATTAATCGAACTTCTATTGTTTACTAATAAATTTGTCAGTTCTGTATATGTCTTTAATCTGATATCTCTATTCCAATACAATGATGGCTCGTTGTAAAGAATATCTGAAAAAAGAGTTGTCATCCCAGGCTTGATAGAGTTATACGAAGTTCCAATTTGCTTGTTAACCTCTAAGACCAACTCATTCATGTTAAACGTATCTTCATACCTAGCTTTTAAATAACTCAGTATCATTCTTATCTTCCTCTAATCCATTTCCCTATTACTGTTTAATATTGTCTGAGTAATCGTTAGTAATTCTGCTATGTTGCAAAATTTAAACTCATAATTATTGAGTGGACATCCTCCAAACTTCTCCATGTTAAATCCATGTCTACATACTTTTTCCTTTGACTCAATTATTAGTATTGAGCTTTTAGTAGCCTTTTCGTCACCTACTTTAAATCTAGAAATATTTTCCTGCGCACTGTGTTCATCATTCCAATATTTCTCTCCAATTACTCTGTCACATTCTTCTGTACATATATCAAATAAATCTCTTAGCAATGAATTAATTATTGGTTCAAATAAAATGTTAATGCTCCTTTGACCTGTCACCATTTAGCCTACACTGGATGTCACGAAGTTGCTTAAAAGTCTGGCACAGAGTTTGTTGTTGTCGGGGCAAGGTTCTGCCCCAACATTTCGCCTAGCTAAAACGCAAGGCCATGGCATTTAGTGCCAGTAGTTGATTTTCTTCATCAAGGTTGCTTAGAAGCTCCAAAGGTGTTGTACATTCATCCCGGTATCGATTGTACAGATTGAATCCCAGCCGGATCAGTGCCTCGCATCCAGAAGAAAAATCTACCTTGTCATCCGACAGACATAGTCGGATCTGATGTTCACTAAAATTGTATATACTGTTTCGCTTCTGATACAAATCATCGTTTCCTGCGAGTAGGAAAAACAATGCGTACCGTTCACTATCCCGATTACGGGTGTTATCCTTGAGTAGCAGTTCTTCATAACGCAGTTTATGCTGCTGTGATAGAAATACAGATTCTCTATGCGTCAGTTACCGCCTTTCAGCATTTCGTGATCTATGACGTACCATACTGCGTGTTCATCGATCAGGCGCTTGCTTTGCTGAGCCGCATACATCAGGCTTTTTTCTGCAATGCGGTTGATGCTACGTTTTATACCGCTGGATTCTTTATGGATTTCATCCAACGCTCTGTCAGTGAAGATATCTTCTTTGCCACCTGCATAAATCAGATGGGAGCGGATGTAGCTTTCCGTTTCTGAACGATCCAGATGTGGAAGGACGCAGTTCATGTCGATACGCTGCCGGACAGCGGCATATCGTTTAAGTTTGAGTTTATCCCATAGTTCCGTTTGTCCTACAAGCACCAGTGCCATGGGACTCACAGAGTCAAAGCGGTAATTGAGTAAAAATCTAAATTCTTCTATGGTTTCTTTCTCAAGTAGATGCGCTTCATCTAGAATGCAGACAACCTTCTTTTTCTGGACGCCACGAAGTATTTCTACTTCTTTTTGCAGCTGTCTTTTAGCATCACCACGATAGAATCTTGATTCAATACCAAGCTGATCCAGAAGACCTTTGTAGAACCATCTTGGTGTCAGTTTCGAATCCGACAGGTACAGAAAGATGTATTCTTCCTTTGGCAGACTGGAGACAAAGGAACGTATTAGTGTTGATTTACCGCAGCCGGCATCGGCTGTGACAACAGCAAAAAGCTGTCTGTCAGCCACATAGGCAAGTCTGCCCAGAGCATCTACGACATGGGAAGATTCATAGAGTTTATCAGGCTGCAGGTTTCGTGTGAATGGTGTGTGTTCCATTCCAAAGAATGTTTCATACATTGGGCTTGCCCTCCTTTCGGTAGTTGCCGAAAGAAAGCGCATCCGCCTTCATTTGCCTGCTATGGTTACGTTTCTGTTCCAGACCTTCCAGAAATCTGGAAGTTTCAGGTTCTTCCGGAAGCATGCACAAGGGCAGGTCAGGCTTCGGATCACAGAAACTACCGATCTTGATTGGTTCTGCCTGAATAGGCTGAGTACCGGGATAGGTTACAGTGATAACTTCCGGCGCCATTGGATCATAAGCGATGTCCACGGTTGCTCCGATAAGTGCGGTACTGGTTTCATATTTGAGACCATTAAAGCTGATGCATGCACCGTTGTCAACGACCCTAGTTTCATGATGCAGAAATGCTTTGCCGACAACTCCGGCATCAATGAATGTCAAGACTCTGGAATCTCGGTTCCATTCCTGTAGTGGGCTGATACCCTCTGACGGCACTGAAGAACCAAGGCTTTTGTAGTATTCGGCGATACCATCATGTGGCTTGTTGTGATAGTACTCTTCGAGCCATATATCCCAGAAATGGTTCAGTTCATCCAGTGTCTTCACTTTCTGGGCTTTAGCTTCAGCAAGGAAGGCATTTACGAATCTATTGAATACTTCCACGCCACCTTTGCTGCTTGGTGAGTATGGCTTTGCGTGAAGTACCTTGATTCCCAATGAAGACAATGACTTTATCAACTGAGTAGATATATACTGGGAACCTCGGTCATGATAAGCAGCGTCCATCTTGCCAAATTTTAGTATCGCACGTCGATAACTGTCTTCTATGATTTCTTTTTCCTGATTGTCATAGAATCTTGCGTCCAGGACCAGCCTTGAATGGTTATCGATAATGACTGATAGATATGTTTGAATCTTTTTACCATCCTTGCCAAACGCCATCTTAGGTCCATACTTGATGTCAGCTTCAGCTAACATCATCCGGTGAGGCTTGCAAAAGCGTCTTGACGAACTCTTTCTTGCTTCGTTGTACTTACGCATCTGCTTCTTCCCGAAACCTGCTTTATACAGATGCCGCTGAAGGGTAGAACGTTTGAGAATGCCTGGTGCCACACGGCCTTCCATCTCAAGAATCAGGATCAGTTGTGCCACTGAACGGCTTGGAACTTCCCGTTTTAGCTGAATAGCTTCTGCAACCAGTTCATCAAAGTTATCCGGTAGACTCTTAGACCTCCGCATCTCTCTATTCATGGGCTTCAGGCCTGCAAACTGACTTTGGTTAAATGATTTTTCATACCGGTATAAACTCCTGACAGATAACTGATGAGTTTGTGCCAGCTGATTGCGAAGTTCCTGTTTCTTAGCCGAGTCAATATCCTCTGCAAGCAAGGGTGCGATGATTTGGAACCGTTTTAATGCTTCGTCATCCTGCCATTTTTTACTTGTCACTTCATTACTCATAGTGATGACCTCCTTTTGGGTCATCATACGACAAAGGG
>NZ_WBZB01000072.1 GCF_009017255.1 Alkaliphilus serpentinus
TCACGTATTACAGGAATGCTTTCCTATTATTTAGGATTGAAGCTCATCCCTTCCATTATCTTCTCCTATATTATCAATATTATTTCTCACATCATCCCCCCATCTAGCAAGCTGCTTTAGGGCAGGAACTAAATTTTCTCCACTTTCTGTAAGGGAATATTCCACCCTAGGGGGTATCTCCATAAACTGCTGTCGATTTATAATATTACAATCCTCTAAATCCTTTAATGTTTGAGTGAGCATCATGCTGGTAATTCCATTGATACCCCTTTTTAGCTGATTGTATCTCATTCTTCCATTTTTGCTTAATGCCCATATTATCGGCAAACGCCACTTTCCTCCAATAATATTAAGGGCAAAGGTTAATGGACAGCCGTCAAGATTGTTCTTATACAATTCTTTCTCCTTCATAGGATCCCTCCAATACTCAGTTTTTCCTTACTTAGTCAGAAAAACCTGCATACTTGCCATAAGTTTTCCAACTGATATAATCATACCAAAGGCTAGAAATTAATCAAAGGTCTTTTAAAGTTTTTTATAGAAGGGAGCTTATTATGGTATGGGAATACATTATGAAAGAATTTCAGATGACAACATCTCTTGTGTTAAAGATTTGTGTAATGAATTAATGACCTATCAAAAATCAAAGGCCCATATTCATCCAGAATGGTTTGATAATATGTCTTTTGAAAGTAGATTTATCCCATCCTATAAGGGTGCCAAAGCCAACTTTCTGATGGTGGCAAAGGATGGTGATGAGATTGTAGGATATACCTATAGCAATATCTCAAATAAAACAACCTATTCAGGAGGCTTCGCAACCCTTAAGGCGGTTGATTTCTTTGATTTCAACTCTGTTAAGGGCCATGAGGTTGGCTGCCTTTCACAATTTTATATAAAGGACAGTTATCGCCAAAGGGGTATAGGAACCGTTCTGTTTAATGAAAGTATGAATTGGCTTAACTCCTTTGAAGGGATTAAGGATCTATTTATTTTTGTATCTAATGGAAATAATAGCGCATTAAAATTCTACGAGGAAAAGAGTTTCAAAATAAGCCATGAAATATTAGAGGGCTTTATTACAGTGTTGAGGAATAGTTAGGGTTAACAAAAGGGATAAATGCTGGTTTTATCAGCCTTTATCCCTTTTTGCTATATTTTAATAATTATTCTATTTCCCTTAACCTTTCTAAATGCTTTAGACTCAAAAGGATACCATTGTTTAATGCAACATCCCCTTCAAAAGTAAGATTTTAATCATCTTAACCCTCGTCTAAGTGTGGGATTCTACTCTGTAATCAGTTCTATTAAGCTATTAAGCTTCACTAAACCTTCTTCTTGTAAATATTCAAAAACTGATTGCCAGTATACTTTATCTTGTATAAAGGTCTTCGAAAATGATTGAATTAGTTTAAGTAACAATTCATCATTCATTCCCTTATGATAAGCTGCTAATCCAATTAAATTAAATTTCACCAACCCGTAAATCACACAGAGCTTTAAATAGGAAGTCCAAAGGTCTTTTAAATTTAATAGTTCCCTACTGTAAACAAAAACTGTGTTTACCATAAAGTTCTCTAAGATATAGGAGTTTTTATCTAGATAGGGTCTTAGATACTTTTCATAACTTCTTTTATAATACTTCTCCAGCTCCTTTTTACCCGAAAAAGCGTCTAGAACCTCCATCAAACACTCTATGTATCCTTTGGAGAAGAAGCTTATACTATCTCCTTCTCTAAATTTCATAGCAAGAAGGGTGTTTAAATGATGAAACTGCCTTAAATTCTTAGACTGCTGCTTGTTTTTAATTATGGTCTTAAAGTCTCCTACATCCATTTGCTTCCCTACATCTTTGATCATTAGTAGAACTTCTTCAAAATGAGGATTCGAAAAATCAATCTTCAATATTTCCTCTAAGAAGCCTCCCACTGATATAATCCTTTCACTTAGTTCTGTTTTGGGCATTTGTAGGAGGTTAATAATAGTTCTTCTAATTTCATTTATCATTTCTATTTGTTTTAAATCCTTTATGGGTGATGAAACCACATATAGGTTATTAAAATCTATAGAATCCATAATACTCTCTAGCTCTATAGGCTTATTATTGATTAAAGCTTCTTTGGCCGCCACAGAGCAAGACATTTCTAATCCCCGTTCTACTACATCCCCTACCTGAACTATTGTACGGGGATAGGTTTTGCAGGTCTTTGATAAGCTGTTTTCCCCCATATTAATATATACCTCACAGAGGTTATTTGTATTTAAAAATGGACAGATCATTTCTTTGTTTAGATTAATAATTCCATAATCATTAGCATCTAAGGAGGTGGGGTTCATAGTAAGCCCTTCCTTTACAATCCCCTTAATGATGCCATTCTGGCTCTGAATATATTTGTCATAGGTGCTTTTATCAATGATTATCCTCCACCTTTCACAGCAGCTCTCTTGACAATTATCTGGATCACACTGAAACCTAGTATAATATTTAGGCTGTAGTACTTTAAATACCTTCTCCATCTATCGATTAATCTCCTTATTATAGAATATGTCTTTATATAAGTATCTAAATTTCTAAAGAATCAGTATCCCTAAGACCTTTTACATAGTCTTAGATCTTTAACTTTCTCTATTATATCAAATTTATTCCTTAATAAAAAATGCCTTATACCTCTGCTCTTCAGGAGTATAAAGCACCTTTTTTCCCTCGGTAGAGCTCTTCAGTAAGACGCAACTAACCTTGTATAACAATCATCCAAGTAAAATTCACTAGGTGTTTATATTTAAAACCAATACCCTTTTTATCTATATATGTCTTAAGCTTCTCAACATCGCCATAGAACTCCTCTTCTATTGTTTCCCATAAATCCTCTCTACCTCTAGCTATAAATTCCTGTTCTTTCTCTTTTCTTTTTTCTTCATTAAGAAACATTAAATCTCCTATTACAATTTTGCCCTCGGGTTTAAGAGCCCCTAGCATATAATCAATGGCCTTTTCCTTCTCTGCTTCTGTTAGATGATGGAATGCATAGGTAGTTACTATACAATCAAACTTTACTCCCTCAATATAGGTCTCATCTAAAAAGTTCCCAAGCTTCACCTTCATTTTAGGATACTTCTCCTTACATTGTAGTAACATCTCTAAGCTTTGGTCTATTCCATATACTTCAACCTGCTGGCTATATCTCCCTGTAAGATTGCCAGTGCCGCAGCCTAAGTCTAAAATCCTCTGACAAGAAGTTGTTGCAATTTCTTTTCTAACTTCCTCTAATACCCTGCTGTAATCCTTAAATAGCTCTAGCTCATCGTTATTGTTGGTTAGGGATTCATCATATGTTATTGCCCATGTATCGAAATTCCACTGATCCCTCCAGCTACTCATTGTTCTTTTATTATTATCTAGAGTCTTCCCCATAGCATTAAGATAAAGTTGCTTGTTCATTTCATCATTTAACACCTTATCGATGCTTTCTTCTAATGTCCTTTCAATATTTTTCAGGACTTGGATCTTTTTATTTATTGCTTGTTTTTGTAAATAAAGGCTTCTAACAAAAATATGCTCATCGTCTATACTCTTATCCTGTAACCCTTTAATATCTTGTAAAGAAAAACCCAAGTCTTTTAGTAAAAGGATTTCCCTCAGCCTTAATATGTCTCTTTCACTATAATTTCTGTAACCATTTTCATTTCGTGCTGGTACTACTAAGCCTTTTTCTTCATAAACCCGTAAGCCTTTTGGTGTTAATCCTAACCTATTACAGACATTCTTTGTATTCATGTAAAACACCTCCCCCTAAATAATAAACCCTGCCCCAGGGGCAGAGTCAATACTTATATGAAAATAAATTATATTTGATGTATTCATAAACTAAACCAAAAGACTTCTGTATCGGCTTGATTATTGTATTTTTTTAAATCTCTCCTAAAGAACCTGTTAATTTCATTGACAATTTCTGATGTGAATGCATCTATTTCTATTACGACCTCATTTTCAATAAGGATATTGGCTTCCATATTGATTTCCAATTCTTGCAGAGTTGCTTCTTCTCCATCTATTGTAACTTGAAGATCTTCAGATATCTCATACGCTTTGGTACCTACTGTTATATGATAGATGCCTATTAGGTCTATATCTTTAATTTCACCATGTACAATTTTACTATCAACCTGTGTGGCTTCTATCTTGATGATATCGTTATCTACTAAATAAATGATCCCTGTCATCCCAAGCTGTAAATCCTCTAATTCTGCTTCTTCTTCATTTATCGTTACAATGGCTTCCCTTAAAAGGTGATATTCTTGGTTATCAATTGATAAATGATAGATGCCAATTAAGTCTAAACCGGTTATTTCTCCTTCAACCTTGTTGGTTTCTATTATTTCTGCATAAATTTTAAGGATTTTTCCATCTGCTAACTCTGCTTCCACCGTCATACCAACTATTAAGTCCTCTAAGGTTGCAGCTTCTCCGCTTATTTTAACGATTACTCCTGTTGCTAATGGGTAATCTACTCCATCAATGGTGATACTTCTTTCTTGTAGATTTATGGCTGTTATCTTACCTTGTGCCTCTAGTATTTCTTCTTTAAAGGCATTTACTTCTACGATTTCACCATTTAATTCAACAGCATTAATTTCCATACCGACTCCTAAATCTGCTAATGCTGCCACTTCATTATTTAATCTGATTTCCACTTTTTCAGCCAATTTATATTTTACTTCATCTATTGCTATATATTGATCTTCAACATCTATACCTGTTATTTCGCCTTCTATTTCTTCAATGTCAAATTCAACAATTACCTTAACAACCATGTCTTCATGTAGTTTTGCAACAGCAGTTATGCCTATTTCTAAATCCTCTAAGGTTTTTGATAATCCATTGATAACCACCTGGGCATTTCTAGATAGTGAGTATTCTTCGTCATCTATTTCTATATGATAGATTCCGATAAGGTCTAAGGCTGTTATTTCACCTTCAACTACTTCATTTGCCATGCTCTTAGCATAGATTTCAACTACTTCTTCCTCAATTATTTTAACTTCAGCCTTCATTCCTACTTCTAAATCTTCTAATTCTGCTGCTTTTTCATCTAATAAAACTTCTACTTCTTCTGCTATTTTATATTCTTCTTCATCTATTTCTATATGATAAACTCCGATGAAGTCTAAGGCTGTTATATTCCCTTCTACTTTTACGTCTCCACCTTCAACACTTTCAGCCTCTATTTCAGCTTCTTCCTCTTCTATTTCAAGTTCTACTTTCATTCCTACTTTTAAATCCTCTAAGTCCGCTTCTTCTCCGTCTACTTCAATCTCTACTTCTTCTGGTAATTGGTACTCGTTGTTGTCAATTTCTATGACTTTGTCATCTACATCTATCCCTGTGATATAACCTTTTACTTCAATTTCGTCATTGTCATCATCGTCATTGTCATCATCGTCATTGTTATCATCGTCATCATCGTCATCCATACCGGCGTATATTTCTTTTAATATTCCACCGGGTAATCCATTAAGGATACCTGCTTCCTCTAGCTCCTCTAATGAATCCTCCGATAAATCTAGCCCTAGAATGATTTCCTTTAAAATCCCCGGGGGCAATAATTTACCATTTTCAATAATTAATTCAACTGCTTCTTCCTCTGATAAATCAGTGTTTAATATGTGATTTTTGATTTGCCCTGGTGCCATTCCGCCTCTACCGTTGCCTTTACCTGGCGCTGCGAAGGCCCATGAGGTTCCTATAAGAGTAAAAACAGTTATAGCTAAAAGAATCGATAATATTTTTTTAGATTTCATTCTTCACACTCCTCTTTAAGTTCATATTTTTAAATAATAGATATTTTAATTTTTATTGTTTATATGTCTTACTCAATCTGACTATTTTCTTATATTTCATATAACGGAGCCAAATGAATTGCCATTCTTACATTAAAATCGGATATTTTCTAATATTCACCTCCTAAATTGTATTATTTTGATGTTGATTTGTCCGTCATTATATACATACGTAATTTGATATATATTTTGGGCCCTTATTTTGGTAATAATTTAAAAATAAGAACCTTACCCATCATCAGAGTTTGTTGATTGCTGCAGGGCCCTTGTATTTTCACAAGAACAAAAGCATTTCATGCGTTAATTTTCTATGGTTAAAATGCTTTTGTTTTCCAGAGAACCCATGCGTTCTCTAGGACACTTCGTTTTCGGTCGTCTCACCGTCTCGACGCCGTTCGTAGCATAGTGTCACTTATTCGTGACACAACTCGCTTCTCCTTATTTTTATAAGGGGGGTGCCCCCTTAAAATCCCCCCATTATATAGGTAACAAGAGACTTTCCTATTAAATAAAAAAATCTGAAGCTTT
>NZ_WBZB01000073.1 GCF_009017255.1 Alkaliphilus serpentinus
TTCCATTATTAAGCTAATATACCTTCTTCGCTTGTTGATACTCCTGTACAATCCTTAAGGCCTCCCCAAATCTTTGGAAATGTACTACTTCCCTTTCCCTTAAAAATCTTAAGGCATCCTTTGCACCAGGGTCTTCTGCTAGATTAAGTAAATGCTCGTAGGTTGCTCTTGCCTTCTGCTCTGCTGCCATATCTTCATGGAGGTCAGCAACAGGGTCTGCATGGACTTGAATATAGGCAGCAGTCCATGGTACTCCATTGGGATCCATGGGAATAGGGCTCCATCCCTAACTGCATAGAAAACTCCTAAATCAGCAGCTTCTAATTCTTTCACTGTAACTCCTTTTGTAAGCTGATAAATCGTTGTAGTTATGATTTCTACGTGGGCAAGTTCTTCAGTTCGATGGGTTATAGGTGATGTTTTGAATGGGTTGTCTACTTTGCATCCCGAACCATAAAAACTTCGTTGATTATAATGCTTCAGATGTTTTCAAATAAATGTTTTCTAGAATCTCTATTAGCTCATCAAAGCTTGAACTTCTTAAACCTAGATTTTTCAAATCAGGTCTATCTACATTAATCATCTCAATGAATTGTCTAATATCATTTTCAATCTCTTCAGCTACATCCATCCGGCTGGAAGGTGCAACATTGGCCAGAAGTCTAAAAATATCATTTTTATGCTTTTTAAGGTTTCTGGAGTCTACAACATCGCCATTTTCCTTTCTTTGTTTCATATCTAGCCACGCCTTGATCTTAAATAGGATTATAGTTTCAATTTCAATTACAGAGTAGTTATCTACTGTCCGCTTACCTTCCACAAGAGATTCATAGTAAGCATCGTTTAACAAAATGGCTGAGAGACTGATTATACTATCATCTATATGAATCGGCGTAAGTCCGGTATCAAATTTCAACTTAGAGTCTGGTTGTCTACTAAAAAGCTCGATCATCTTCGGATAGTCTGATTTCCTCGGTTCTGTAAAACGATAAAATTGATTTTCTCCAGTGCCCTTTTCACGATATTCGTAACCACCATCCTCTATGAACTTCCAGAAGGTTTCTCCAAATGATGTATCCAACGTCTCAATAATTAAGACAATATCAAGATCTTTGGTTGCCCTAAAAGGAGCACCCAATTCCTTCATAAGAATATCACAGGCTGTACCTCCAATAAATACATATTGATTTGTATGATTTCTAAAATATTCTTTGAATTTATCTAATCCATGTACCATATTTCACCTCGCAAGACCTCTTCTAACGCCTGCTCTATCCTTTCATCTTTTTCTTCTTTTAAAGAAGCATACAAAGACATAATATCCACATGGTTCTTGTCTGTGATCTGTGTAGGCTCATAATCCCATATCTCTAGCTCCACTAACTTATCATCATTTATGATATCCTTGTTCTTTATCATTTCAATCTCTAGTTTATTTAGCTTCTCACTACTTATAGCTCTTACCGGGTGACTTGGTGGATTAATCATAGATAAATCTGCCAATGCATCAAGTCCAGCAATCAAAGCACCCTCAGGTTCTCTATTGACATAGACCACTTTCCTCACTGGAGATTTAATATACTCACGACCTTTCTTAAAATACTCCGGATCAGTGATCCTTTGGTACTCTTTACTTCGTCCTGTCTTCCCACCTATTGTATAAGTGAGTAACTTAGCGTTATACAGGTCATTTAATGCCCTAGAAGCAGTCATTACCGTAAAACCTATCTTTTTAGCAAACTCTGTTGTATTGGTCACTACATCTTTATGGTATAAAAAATACAGATATGCAAGTTGTGTAGATGCAGAGAAGGTCTTAACTTCCTCTTCTAAATATTGGGGTGCATTTTTAAGATAAAGGCCTAAAAAAGGCAAGAACATCTGCCCATCCCCAATGACGAAGGGGATACGATTTTCGATCAAACTTTTTCTTCTGTACCGAGTAATCTTTTTGTAGTAAAAGACAATCTGCTGATTGGTTAATTCTTCGATTCGCTTTATGTGCTTTTGAATCATATTAATGCTAGGGTTCTCGTCTAGAATTTCAAGTAAGATACAAGTTGTATCGAGGATTATCATCTCGTACAAATTATAAATATCTTTCAAGAAAACCGGGAACTTGTTTTTATCTCCCAACGGTTTTATGGTAACATGATTGTCGATATTTTCTTTCAAATACGCTTTTAAAGACTTTAGCAATTGAGTCACCTCCTAAATATAACACTTATTATTTAAAATATAACATTATTTATGTTAAATTGCAAGTTATTTTTGTTATATTAGAAATGAATTCATTTTTTTACTATTACAGAGAAGCACCTGAAGCTTGAAATGGTTACCTAAAACACAACAAAAAAGCTGTAGAAAGTTCTACAGGCCAATCTTATCCTATATTATTTCGTTTGTAGGGGAATTGAAAGAAAAACTACCTGAAATGTTTGATACAATACCTGGAGTTTATGTAGAAGTAGAAATGTATGAAAATCCTAATAAACCTTCAGTATATACCTCTGGTTCTATTGATGGTTCAATAAAGCCAAAAATTAAAGTAAATAACTTTGTGCTTAAAGGAATGGATCTTTCTGACAAGATATTTCTATGTGTTCATTAAGAAGAAAATTTGATTTTATATTTGCCAAAAGTATGCAGTCATATACATAAAACTGTATACTTCTGGCAATAATTTTATATAATTGGGTTAATAATATGCTTACTATCTTAATATTATCTAGCCACAACATAGGCAGCTTTACTTTTAATTTGCCCATCTTCCCTAACCTTGTAGTGTATTGCATCCATAAAGATAAAGGGGTATATGGAGGTTATGGGTTTATTTTGCCATTCTTTGATTTGTGGAATGATTGTATCGGTGATTTTACTAACCATTTCAGCTGATAGCTCTACTCCATAGATATCTTTAACCTGGTCGTGGATATCTTTTAGACATACCCCTTGAATAGAGAGATATTACCTTTTCTTCAATACCTGATATATCTCTTGTGTTCTTTGGGACTACTATTGGCTCGAACTCACCATTTCTGTCCCTAGGAACTTCAATCTCCATTTCTCAAAACTTGGTTTTAACCTTCTTGTCGGAATACCCATTTCTTCGATTATCCGTTTTATTATGGCATGGATAAAGGAAGTCGAGAATTGCAGATGGACTTGGTGTTGTACTTGAAAACTCCAAATAAAGATGAAAAAGCCCTGGTTCAAATCCAGGACTTTTTATGGAGGTGATCAAAAAGCTCTTTATTAACATTTTTATCTCTTTTAATTAGATTGTGCAGAAGCCTCCAAATAGACCACGACCACCAAAAAGAACAACTAATAGCAAGAAGAAGAATAATAAGCTATCTCCTGCTTCGCAGAATAATCTACAGTTACAGAATATTATCACTAGTAATAAGAAGAAGAATAATAAACTACTACCTCCTCCGAATAAACCTCCTAAGAAATTGGTTTTTGCAACATCTGCCATAAAATTCACCTACCTTTGTTAATTAGTTTTGATAAATCTGGTAATACATGAGTGAAGTACTATAACAGGTTTTACGTTTTTTAAATGACGGTGTTATGGGTTACACCTCAAGACTATTCCTGAGTCTTGATATACTATATTCCCTACATTAATAAAGTGTTATACAATTCATAAAAATAATTACAAAACTGGGCAATCAATAATCGTGTCAGTAACTACACTTTCATATCCTGATTTTCTAATCATACTAACAGAGCGAATAGACTGAGGAATAAAGTTGCTTGGTACAATTATAAATATAACCCTCCAAAGCTGAGAGTAGCCAGGGTCGCCAGGAACTACATTAATTATGTTCCACTGACCCATAACTCTAATGGGGTTTCCTGCAGGGTCAAATCCATAAATAAACTGATATATATCAGCTATGGTATTCTTCCCTTCTTCAAGAAAAACGGGACCTAAATTTAAATAATAAACTATTTGATTGTTATACCATCCGGGCTCTGGCCTTTGATTAAATGGATCATTATATATTAAAGGGTTAACACACCTCATTATTTTTTCACCTAACCTTCCCTATTTTCTTTATTACCATCCTATTCACATGAAAAAGAAAGTGTTATATTTATTCTCTTATAACACTTTTTGTAAATTTGCATAGTATAAAGAAAAAAAGGAGGAAGAATCGTGTATCATAATCAACCCAATATGTATAATCCTTATCCACCATATAATCCCTACTATTATCCATACAATAATCCAATGAATAACCCAATGGCTTATCCAAATATGCCAATGGATGCTGAAGCCTATATGAAGGATTTACTAATGAGATTAAAAAGTTGCGAAGTAGATATTTTAGTAGATGGCAGAGAAGGTATTTTTAAAGACCTAATAATCTTAAATGTAGAAGATGGAGTAGTAATCACACAGGCCCCTGCTGAGGTTTGTGTAATCCCCATAAAAGATATAACCACGATTTTTATGTCTAAGGAATTAGCTAATCGTATTTATCAATATTATTAATAGAATAAATAAAAATGACTCTAAAGTATATAGATGGAGAAAGCTCTCCAGCTAAAATTTTGATATACTAAGTAACTAAGAAGTCATAGGCTGTCGATATTCTTTATTTAATTACAAAAATTATTAATATTATGTGATATGAAGATATTAATATCGTAAATGTAAAGACTCCAAGAGTCAACTACCTCATGGAGTCTTTGAAATGTATATTTAGAGGTTTATACGCCACACCCTCCAAATAGGAAACGGCCACCAAATAATACAATCAACAATAGGAAGAAGAATAATAAATCATCTCCACTAGCGAATAAATGACAGCAGTTACAGAAAATTATAATCAGCAATAAAAAGAAAAATAGTAAACTGCTATGACCTCCTAAGCCTCCGAATAAACTTCCTAATACGCCTTCACTCATAGGTTACACCTACCTTTTAAATTATTAACTATCTCTAGTCACTAATAAAATATGCAAAAGCTCCTTTTATGTGCTTTTAACAGGAAAAAAGCATCTGACTATAAGATAAATTAATAAACAAATATATATATCAGGCCTTTTTGAAACCTATTGGCAATAAAGGTTATTTATCTAATTCATCTGTTAGTTTTCCAATATACATGGCCAATTGGGGTGAAGGGGACTGGGGTAAAGCTATAGACATTTGGCCATAGTAGCCATTAAAGCAATAGAGCCAATATATACTTCATCGGCTCCAATCGCCATAGCCTTTAAAAAGTGTCCAAGGGTTGTTATGTCCCCACCCTCAGATCCATCAAATACTATGTAATCTACTCCAGTTTGAGTAATAACTTCTAATTCCTGTTCTATGTAGTCAGACCCGGCCATTTTAATACCAATAGGTACATCATATTGCTTTTTTAATTGTCCAATTAAATTGATAACATCTTGAGGTGTGTTTATATTTGAGAAACGAGATGAGATTTTTCCATCCTGCCCCTCCCTTTAATGTGTTCACTAGGAATCATAAGGAAATCTAAGGAGTATCTGCCTCTGGTATTGGTTATTTCAGCCCTTATTTTTTCACCTCCCTTCAATGTCCTTTAGCAGTACCATATTATGTCCCATAATATAGATGATGATATTTATATGAATATGTACTGAGAAAAACCTTAGATCGTAAGATTCTTCCCAGTATAATATAGTACTATCGCATAGGTGTCATACAACACATGCTAGCCATTGGTGCCATAGAATTCATAGCGCACATAGAATTCATAGAGTGCATTGAATGCATTGAATGCATTGAATGCATACTAGCCATTGATGCCATAGAATTCATTGCATTCATTGAGTGCATAGAGTTCATAGAATTCATTGCTTGCATTGCCTGCATTGAGGCCATTGCTGCCATACCACACATAGCATTCATAGCACTCATGGCATACATTGCCTGCATATCCTTCATACAGCATTTATCATCATAATGCTCCATATAGATAACCCTCCCCTTTAGGATGAAATGGCGTTTCGCCTAGTACATTTTATGTAGGCTACTGATAAAGGTGATTATATACATAAAACACCTGTATCCTACCATATATGAACCTTTAAACTACATAAGAATATTATATATAGAGTTAAAATAAAAGAAAGTTTAGGAGGAATGTTAAATGTCCATTGGAAGACAAGTAGTACAGCAAATTATTAATACAAGGGAATTTATGGAGCTAAAGGATGCCCAAAGAAATTTAAATAATTATCCTAAAATAAAGCAAGAGGTTGAAGTTTTTCAGAAAAAACAAAATGAAATCATGTCGAAATCAAGCTCCCCACAAGAGGCAGAGCAAAAACTTAGAAGCCTTACAAATGAATTTAGAAATTTATCACAGTATCCAGAGGTTCAAAAAATGATTAAGGCTGGGGAACGGTTTAATAAAATGATGCAAAATATCTATAAAGAAATAAATGAAGGATTAGCTTCATATCTAAAGGGTTAAGGGGGATGGACTATGAATTTTCATAGTAAAAAGTATAAGGATGAACTCCCCTTAAATACAATAACAAGAATCAGAAACATTCTTGCAGATTTAGGCATATTAGTAATAGAAACTGGCTGGCAAAATTCTGTGGAGGATTTTTACTCAGTGAATTTAAAGATTGCTAATACCAGTATTGCAACCAATGGGAAAGGCACCACTTATCAATATGCCTTAGCAAGTGGCTATGGAGAGATGCTAGAAAGGCTACAAAATCAATCCTTTTTTCGTTTAAATGCTGACTTTAGTCATGATGCCTATCAACATAAAGGATTTTACTATACCCCAGATGAAAAAGAAGTTTCAATAGATGAGCTTCTTAACAGTAAAGAAGAATGGATAACAAAACAGTTTAAAAATATGAAAAAGAATATAGATAAAAAACAGCTATTAAATAAGTGGAAAAAGGTATCCTATGAGGAAACTCCTTCGGAATTTATAGCATTACCCTATATAAATATTCTAAGTAATAAAATTTCCCATATACCAATTAAAATGGTTACAAAAATGTATATGTCAAATGGAATGTGTGGTGGTAACACCTATGAAGAAGCATTAGTTCAAGGGTTATCGGAGGTTTTTGAAAGGCATGTAAATAAAGAGATTATAAAAATGAAGATAACCCCCCCAACTATACCACAAACTTTCCTGAAAGAGTACCCGAGAATAGAAAATATGATTACACAAATTGAGAGAAGTGGCAACTTTCAAGTGATTGTTAAGGATTGTTCCCTTAATGAAGGTTACCCAGTAATTGGTGTAGTCTTTATAAATAAAGATGATCAAAGCTATTTTGTCAAGTTTGGTTCTCATCCTATGATTGAAATTTCAATAGAAAGAACCTTAACAGAGCTCTTGCAAGGGCAGGATATTCGTAAAATGATGGGAGTAAAGGAATACTCATATAAATCAAAAATTGAAGATGAGTATAACAACATAATGGGTATTCTGGTAAATGGATCTGGGTATTATCCCAAGGAATTATTCAGTACAAAATTTAGCTATGAATTCACCGGATACGAAGATTTACAAGTAACAAGTAATAAACATCTGTTAAACTACTATACGAATTTATTAAGAGATAAAGGTTTAGATTGTTTTGCACGTGACGTATCTTTTTTAGGCTTTCCTAGTTTTCACGTTATTGTACCTGGTCTAAGTGAGATAGATGAGTTTGATGATATAAAGGCAATGGATGACTATGGAGAGTATAATGAGGTTAAAAGAGTTATTAGAAATATACACAATTCATCAGAAGAAGAAATTAATAAGGTAATTGGCTTCTTTAACAAGAACAGCTATAATAGTGGCGCATCTATTGTACAATTTCTAAACTTACCAACTTCCAACTTCTTACCATGGTATTATATAGGCGTCGACTTATTTATAGCCGCCCTTTTATATAGAAGTAAGAAATATAAAGAAGCTGCTAATGCACTAGGTAGATTCGTGGACTTTATAGGTATAAATGCTTCGAATAATATTCAAAAGACCTTCTTTAGTTGTGCAAGAGACTATATTTCTGGAAAGGGAGATAATCTTAATGATGAAACCCTAATAGAGTTGTTAAGTCAATTTTATCCTCTTCCTGTTGTTCAAGGGATAATTTCTGATTTTGGTGATCCCGAAAATATTATGAAGTATGGTGAGCTAAAATGCTTTAATTGTGATGAGTGTATGCTAAGTAGCCAATGTATGTATAAGGAAAATGAAAAGGTTTATCTTACTATAAAGGAGCAGTATTTTGATAATCCAAGCAATCAAGAAGATTTATTAAAAAGACTAAGATAACTTAAAAATAAATTGGATAGTAAATAATTTTAAAATTATCTACTATCCTCTCAATTAAACTATTACCCACCGGGATTAGCTAACGGGTGTCTTCTGCTAGTTTAAGTAAATGTTCGTAGGTGGCCCTTGCCTTCTGCTCAGCTGCCATATCTTCATGGAGGTCAGCTACAGGATCTGCATGGGCTTGAATATAGGCAGAAGTCCATGGTACTCTATTGGGATCAGCATAGTATAATGAACCATTATTCTTTAACTTTAATCTAATACGGATAACCATAGTTTTTCAGACTCTATCACAAGTTCCGATACCAGTTTTATAAATGGCTCATAGTTCATGGTTGTATGTGCCAGATCAAGAACATCATAATATCTTGCGCGCTCCTCATTCTTTATTATGATGGGAGGGTATCCATTTTTCATTAACTCAAAATTGAGAAGCAACCTGGAAGTCCTTCCATTCCCATCAATGAACGGATGAATTTTCACAAATTCTCCATGGACCAGTGTTGCCCTAACAACGGGATGAAATTTTTTCCATTCATTCTGATATTCCATCATAAGCTTTTGCATTAAATCTCCAATCTCATAATGCTTCGGTGGAATGTGTTTTGCACCGCTAATTACAACATTTTCCCTCCGATATTTACCAGCATTTGAATTGTCTATTTCTTTTAGTATCAAGGCATGGATATTCTTGATATTCCATTCAGAAAGTGGTTGCTTATTAGCAATTAAATCTTCAACAAAAAGGATAGCTTCACGATGGTTAATTACTTCTAGA
>NZ_WBZB01000074.1 GCF_009017255.1 Alkaliphilus serpentinus
GTCCCGAACCGTCCCTGTGGTTTTTTTCCGCTTAAAAACCTTAGATACAAAGGACTTAATTGACATAGAACTCTCTCCCCTCAATAAAGCTTATTCCAACAAAGGAAAGATTGTGATATGTAAACTTTATAAGAAGTAAAAAAAAGCCCTTCCAGTGATGGGAAGGACTTACCAATACTATCAAGCTGTAGCAGCTTTTTTAGGGTGATTTTCTATACCCTTAATTTTTTCTTCGCTTTCATAGTAGATATCTTCTTTCTTTACACCTTGTTTTACAAGAATATCATAGCTATCTATAATCATTTTTTTAGAACCGCACATATAAACCTTATAGCCCTTAAGATCCATTTCCTTTAATAAATCCGTTACATAACCCTTACATTGATCTTTGTTCTTTGGTCGAGATGCAACGGAAATATATTGAAACTGATCATAGTTCTTATCTAAATCCTTAAAATACTCATCATAAATAAAATCCTCTTCGTATCTTTGACCCTGTAGAAGCTTTATAAATTGGGCTACTGATTGGTTAAGGACAGCATCCTTTGCCAGAGCTATAAAAGGAGTAATTCCAATACCATTTCCTATAAATAGAAGCTTATCAGCAGCTCTATCCAGTACCAGCTCATCCCCCATTGGTCCCTCTAGCTCAATGAAATCCCCAACCTTAAATTTATTAAAAATAATATCAGTTCCATAGCCCTTATCGACCTTCTTTATAATGACATTAAGGGTTTTATTGTCTTCATTATAGGAGGATATACTATAGGCCCTATAGGCCTTGGGCTCATCTTGAATTTTAACTAGAATAAACTGGCCAGCCTTATAGGCCACCTCACTTGGAGTAGCAAAAGTAAAGACATATTCCTTAACATCCTTATTAAAATCTCTGATGGCTGAAATTTTGGCTTTAATTTTTTGACGATTCTTATATCCCTCTAATGAAAGGTCTTCTATAAGCTTTGCAGTCTCCTTCTCTGTACCGATGGATAAGATGCCAGCAGGGCAGTTTTCAACACAGGTTGCACATCTAATACAGTTGATATTATCAAACTGATTATGATCTGAGAACTCAAGGTAAGGAGTCAACTGGAAGGGACAGACCCTAGAGCATTTGCCACATAGATGACACAGTTCCTTATCTAATATAGTCACCTTCTTATCGGTTTTCTTAACAACCCCTAACACTTTACCCAAGCCATAGGAAAGTTTTTGGATGGTTCCCATGGGGCAGAACTGACACCAGGTTCTAGAGTTAACAAATATGGCTAATAATCCCCCAGTGATTAATACCATTAGATAGGTGGTAACAAAAACAAAACCAAGACGATCCCAGAATTGGAGGCTCCCCCAAATTCCCAATACTTTAAACACCTTTCTTGAAAAATTCCACATGAAGAAACCAAAGAAGCCAATAATCATAATCTTAGATTTCAAAATTTTAGGTATTTTTCTGTTGGTGCTTAAGGGAGTTAATAGTACATCGAATAAGCTACCATGGGGGCAAAAATTTCCACACCAATATCTGCCGGTAAAAAAGGCGGTTATTGTTAAACCTGCCATAATGAATAGAACAAGAAGTCCAAGCTTAGGCTCCCACAGTCCACCAATGGCCACCAAAACAGTAAAAAACCATCCGTATTTTCGGATCGGAGTAAAAACTCGATTGGTTTTAATATAATAGTTGATATCCTTCATTTTTCGTCTCCTTCCAATATAGGTTCTCCCAACCCCTATGGGGAGGGGGTATAAATATAATTATAACTGTTAATAAGTTTCTTGTAAAGAGGATTAAAGGCAAAAGCTCATTAATATAATCCTTCCATCTATTTAAAAATATTTTATCATCACATATTCCAATCTCCTTCGTATGATGTAATAAGGAGGAGTGTGATATGAAATTAGCCAGTAGATACTTACGATTGTTAACCCCCTATATGGAGGGGCCTGATGTAATGCACCTACAGGAACGTCTTACCACCTTGGGTTATTATAATCAGGAAATTGATAGCATATATGATGAAGAAGTATTTGAAGCAGTCAGGAACTACCAAGCAGATTTTGGACTTGACCCCGATGGGATTGTTGGTCCTGAAACATGGAATTCAATAGGGTTAGATCCTGAAACCAAATATCCATTGCCTGAAGAGGGTTATTCCATCGAAATTGATTTAGAGAGGAAACTTTTAACCCTTAAGCAATTTACAGAAATCATTAGAACTTATCCTGTGGCCGTTGGAAAACCGTCAACACCTACTCCTGTAGGTGACTGGCAGATTATACAAATAACCTTAAACCCAGGAGGCCCCTTTGGTACAAGATGGATGCGACTTAATATTCCTTGGGGTGGTTATGGTATTCATGGTACTGATAACCCTGCATCCATTGGTACAGCAGCAAGTAATGGTTGTATTAGGATGTACAATGAAGATGTTGAGGAGCTATATGATATAGTCCCTTTAGGAACTCCCGTGAAAATTACAGGCAATGTCTTTACGGGAAGAATCTTAAGCGTTGGTGTAGAACCAGGACCCGATGTATTTTCAGTTAAGACCACTTTAACTGATTTAGGTTATTTTGAAGGTGAAATAGATGGAATCTTTGATGAGGAGCTGGAAGCCGCCGTTAGAAGCTTTCAAAGAGATTTTAATCTTGTATCCGATGGAATAGTGGGTGTTGATACTTATGACGAGCTACAATTGGCCTTTGATCAGCTATACGATATAAGGGAGCCCTAGTAGGGATAGGGATAAGAAGGGGGATTATGGAAAAATCTGTAGTTCCCTTTTTATTAAACATAGAAAATAAGGATGTTTTATACAAGCTATGGTTTAGGGTGCTTTCCTAACCATTATAAAAGGACAAGCCTATTTGAGGAATGAGGTTAGGATATTCACATAATTTGCATTTTTTCAGAATTGAGGTTGACAATAAGATAAGAAGGTATTAAAATTAAATTAATGAAATAATATACAAACATAAGTATATATATAAGTAAAATGGGTTTATTTGGAGGGAGCACCATGGATAATAATAAAACCTTAAAGGAAAAGATTAACCAAATAGGATATAGGCTAGAACAACAGAAAAAAACTGAAGATGCCTATAAAATACTTTTAGAAAATAGAAATAAGCGTAAAGAAATTAATAAGCTATATAAAGTTTAAAAAAAGTGCCACCTCTAACTGTAAAATCAGTTGATTAGTGGCACTTTATCATGCAATTAAATAGATTGCTTTTGTTGTGACTATTTACCCAGCAACAGGCTCAGATTTATAAGCTCCCTTTGTAAATCCAACAGTTTATTCTTTAAGTCGTCGTAGTTTTTCTCAAGTAGCTTGTCTTCGACAAATAAGTTTGTTTTTGACACTAAGCTCTCAAATTGATCATAAACCTCCTGAAGCTCCTTCTTAATGTTTTCTCTTCTTTGTAAAGGCTCTAAAATCTCTCCAGAATTGGTTTTTAAAACAGATTCTTCGAATTGGAAGGTATATCCAAGCTCCGGTATAAGGGTTGGGATTCCCAGTTCTTTATTAATTAAATCTGATAAAGCTTTGCTGGAATCCTTTTCGCCATGAACTAAGAAAATTCTTTTGGGCTTCTTTTTAAAGGCTTTAACCCAGTCAATTAGATCTCTTTGATCAGCATGGCCTGAAAAACCTTCAATACTATGGATTTCGGATAAAACTGCAACTTCCTCGCCCAATAGTTTTACCTTCTGGGCTCCATCCTTTAAAATTCGACCTAAGGTGCCCTCTGCTTGGTAACCAACAAAAACCACACTGTTTTTAGCCTTCCATAAATTATGCTTTAGATGGTGTCGAATTCTTCCAGCTGTACACATGCCACTGGCAGAGATGATAACTTTAGGATATTCTGCGGTATTTAATCTCATAGATTCTTTATGATCTCTAACAAAATGGAGGTTTGGAAAATGAAGGGGATTTTCTCCCTCTAAGATCATTTTTCTTGTTTCTGTATCGAAGCAATCGGAGTTTCTTTTGAAAATTTCTGTTGCTGAAATAGCCATTGGGCTGTCAATATAAATAGGTACCTTCATAAATTCTTCTAAATTGTTATTGGCAGCATAGTAATTATTCAATTCATAAATAAGCTCCTGGGTTCTACCTACTGCAAAGGAAGGAATGATTACAGTTCCTCCTCTACTAACGGTTTTATTAATGATCTCCATCAGCTTAGAGGATCTTTCTGCTACATTTTCATGAAGCCTATTGCCATAGGTGGATTCAAGAATTAGATAATCGGCTTCTTCAATTAATTCAGGATCCCTAATAATTGGTTTATCCTTTGTTCCAAGGTCTCCAGAAAACACAATTTTTAAGGTATCATCCTTCTCGGTAATCCAAAGCTCTACAATGGAGGAGCCCAAAATATGTCCAGCATCCCTAAAGCGTAGGGATATTGAATCATTTAAAATAAACTTCTGATTATATAGCTTTGATTCAAAGTAATTTAAGCTTGTTCTAGCATCATCGGCTGTATAAAGAGGTTCGACAGGAGGTAGCCCGGCCCTTTCTCTTTTTCTACTTAACCATTCTGCATCTGACTCATGAATATGGCCACTATCCACCAGCATAATTTCTGCTAAATCGTGGGTGGCTTTTGTACAAATGATTTTTCCCTTAAAGCCTTCCTTTACCAGCTTTGGGATCCGCCCCGAATGATCGATATGGGCATGGCTTAAAATAACAAAATCAATCTCCGATGGGATAAATTCAAAATCCTCGAAGTTGAGTTTTTCCAGCTCCTGGCTACCTTGAAAAAGTCCACAATCAATCAAAATATTGTAGGTGCCGGTGGTTATTAGAAAATTCGAACCTGTAACAACCTTTGAAGCTCCTAAAAATTTAATGTTCATAACGTAACCCCCTTAGATTTAGTAAATCCATATAAAAATTTATACCCTCTTAGGATAGATCATTCCCATGTATTTTTTACAAGTTAAAAAGTAAAGGTATTTAAATTATAATACACCGATTTCCATTTAATAACAAACAAAATTTTATGCAAAACAAGAAAATAGAAGAAATTTGTAGAAATTAAGAATTGTTTTATATAGGGTCATAAGGTATAGTTAAATTAAGGAAAATTACAGAAGGAAGACTATGGACTGGAAAGGGTTATAAAAAATGATTACTATGGGTGAATTGGTTTTAAGGTTGATATTGGCAACAATAATCGGTGGAGTAATTGGCTTTGAAAGAGAAATCAGTAATAGACCTGCAGGATTTAGAACCCATATTTTAGTTACATTGGGCTCCTGCTTAATTATGATTGTTTCGATATATGGTTTTATAGGATTTGGAGATGGAGGCCATGGAGGTGAACCCTCAAGGCTTGCGGCTCAGGTTGTAAGTGGCATAGGAATTTTAGGGGCTGGGACCATCCTTAGAGAGGGTACCAATATTAAAGGGTTAACTACTGCTGCCAGCTTATGGATAAGTGGAGGGATCGGCCTTACCATTGGTATAGGCTTTTATACGGCTGCCCTTGTTACAACGGGATTATCGCTATTCTCCTTAATTATCTTGAGGGTAGTTGAGGGTAGTATTTTGAAGAATAAAAAATATACCATCATAAAAGTTTCAGCCATCGATCGATTAGGATTATTGGGTGAAATATCATCAGTGATGGCATCCCACAAGGTGGATATTAGAAATATCAGTATGGAGGCTTCAACTACAGATGATGAAGCGGATACCTATACTTCAATTATTTTTTATGCAAAGCTACCATCTAAAATAGAACTCCATCAGCTTCATGATGACTTAAGCTTAGTGGAGGGAATAACCAATATTATATGGAATGATAAAGAGGTTTTTATATCTAAAGGTAGAACTTTAATATAAAGAAGCTGTTTTAAAATTAACAAATTTTTTGCAATAGATGTGCGGAGGATAGTAGGATGAAAAAGTTATATTTGTCTCAGATAAAGGACGGATCTCCAATACCTATGGATTTGTATAATTGTAATGGTGCTGTGCTAATAAAAAAGGGCACAGAGATGACAGATATATTGCGTAGAAAACTGCTAAGGAATAATATTGATTATTTTATTACCGATATAGCAATTTTTGAACCTGATATAAATAAATTATATGATGTGGATGATATCCTTTTAAGAGAGGTTGAAGAACTTCAAAAGGTATACAAGGTTTCCTTTGATGAGTTCAGTAACCAAATGGAGAGCTTAAAGAAAAACCATACCTTAGATAAAGGAACTCTTGACGATATTTCCAACAACCTTATTCAATGTATCACTGAACATAAACAAGTTTATATTGGAATTCAAGGAATACGTAGAAAGGATTTTTATACTTATATTCATTCAATAGATGTTGCAATATTTGCAATAATTATGGGGGAATCCCTAGGCCTTTCAAAGAGAAATCTGAAAAAATTGGCTTTATCGGCCCTCCTCCATGATGTAGGGAAGATAGAGATCGATGATGAAATACTATCTAAACCCACTAGTTTGACAGAAGATGAAATGAATAAAATGAAGATGCATACAATATATGGATATGAAATCATAAAAGATAAGCTTGGATACTTTGAAGAAATTGCAATGGTTGCATTAGAGCATCATGAAAAGGTTGATGGAAGTGGATATCCTAAGGCTGCGGAGAAAAAAAATATACATTTCTTCTCCCAGATTGTAGCCATTTGTGATATCTATGATGCTATAACGGCAGACAGAGTATATAGAAAGGGAGTATTGCCTCATCGCGGAGTCGAATACTTAATGAGTGTAACTAATAGTCATATTGATCATGAGCTAACAAGAAAGTTTATCGGGAATATCGCAGTATACCCCTTAGGTACTCAGGTTGGCTTAAATAATGGTGAGGAAGGAATTGTAATCCATCTTCATAAAGGCTTTCCTTTAAGGCCTGTAGTAAGGATAAAGGGCAGTAATATAAAAAGGGATCTTATGAAGGAGCTTACTTTATTTGTTAAGGAAGTAATTGAAAATTAATACATTAAAAGAAGTAAATAGTTTCTAGGGAGAGAATGCGGCTTATATCCCATATAACAAATTTTTAATATTTTTGATGATGGTAGCTGACATTAAACCATGCTACAATTAGAGTACAATTATCAAATGATTTTATGACATAAGGGGGGATGAAGTTTGGATGCGGCTAAAATACTGGTGTTTCAACCAAATAACAACGATTCATGCTCTATGAAGCGCTTGCTTAGACGTTTTGGTTATGGGGTTATTGAAGAGATAATGAAGGAAGACATGATTGAATTAGTAGTTCGTATAAAACCAGATATAATCATCATGAATGTTTTCCAAGGCAGCATTTGTTTAGAGGCTTGTAAGAAACTGAAGGAGGAGTATAGCACTAAGGATATCCCTTTAATTGTCCACCTCCATAGTGCTGTCGAAAAATTAAAGCTGGATTTTTTAGCGGTACCCATAAATGATTTTATTCAGCAACCCTTTCATGAAATGGAACTGATCCACAAAATACAGAATCAGTTACGAATCGTCAGTCTTCATAAAAAATTAAAACATTCCCAAAGGGCATTAGAGGAAAGCTTAGCTCTAGTAGAAAATCAAAAGAAAGAGCTAGATAACAATCTTTCTCTAGCTGCCAACATTCAAGAGTCCTTGATACCAAAATCCCTAGGAAGCATACCTAATTGCTCCTTTATTTGGCATTTTCAACCATCGGGCAAGGTAGGGGGAGACATTTTTGATGCCTTCATGCTGGATGAGGATCACATGGGATTATATATGATTGATGTGATGGGCCATGGGATCGCTTCATCGATGCTGGCGGTGGCCTTATCTGAATTCCTAATCCTGGATGTGGAAAGAGGGTCGCCATTAAAGCGAAAAATAAATGAGTATCCATACTATGAAATTATCTCCCCTTTAGAAGTTATAAACTATCTTAATAAAAGATTCCCCTTCAATAAATATAAGCATTATTTTACGATATTTTACATGATCCTGAATGTAAAAACTGGAGTTTTAAAGTATGTTAGAGCAGCCCACCCTGCACCAATCATCATAAAAAATGATGGGGGATTATATGAGCTTGATGCATATGGAACTCCCGTAGGCTTTGAATTTGGGGAAGGATATGATGAAAAGACGGTATGTTTAGATTCGGGAGATACCATCATTGTATATACTGATGGTTTAATGGAGTTGAAGGATACCGATGGAAAACCACTAGAATATGAAGGGATTATTGATTATTTTAAAAAGGAAATAAATTTTGAAAATCACCATTACACATTAAACCTTAAAAAGCTTACCCGAAGCCAAGAAACGATTAAGGATGACATATCGATATTAGAAATGAAATGGATTAAGTTTATATAAACTAGATCAGTTTTAGGCCCTTTAGGGCCTGAGGTTATCGAAAAACCCCTATATTTTAAAACTGAGAAATTGGCTCTCGGTCACAAGGCAGGATGAACTCAAAAATCACAGGTATTTTCAAAACTCACCTTCGGCTCAGACATTGAAAATACTATACTGTCATATGCTGGGGACTATCTCTCAGGGGTTATTGTATCTGTAATTTTCTCGTTCTTTTATTCTTATCTCCGCAGATTTCTCATTATTTAAGAATATAGGTGTTTAATTGTAGTTTTATACTTTTTCGATGGTCTGGGGCCCCTTTAGGGCCTTTTTTGTATGAAAAAATATAAAAAATTGAAAAATTGTTAAAAAACTGATATTATATAATAAACACTTTTAAAGGGTTAATCCATTGATGGGAGGGCTTAGGGATGCTTGAAAAGAAGGTTATTGTAAAAAATGAAATTGGGCTACATGCACGACCAGCTAGTCTTTTAGTTAAAGCTGCTACTTCCTATAAATCTGATGTATATATTATAAAGGATGGTAACGAGTACAATGGTAAAAGCATCATGAATATCCTTAGTTTAGGTGCTCAAAAAGGTGATGAGTTACTTTTAAAAATCGATGGTCCAGATGAAGAACAAGCTATAGAAGCCTTAGTGCGGTTAATTGAAGTAGAGCTAAAGGAAAAATATTAAACCTAAAATTGTAAGTTGAAAATTGAAAATGGAAAATTAAGAGTAAACTTCTGTAGCAATAAAAGTCATATATTTTTAACTTATAAAAAGCTTAAAAATACCCCTAGGGTATTTTTTTATTTATAGGAGCAAAAGAAATAATTAAATCATAATATATAAAATAATATATTTATACATATAATATACTTATTTCTATTGTGCTGTTCTGCGGTAAGTATCTAAAATTTCCAATGTTGAATAAAAATTTTTAATAAGATTTAAAAAATAAAAATATACATTATGGTGAAATGAAAAAGTAACTTC
>NZ_WBZB01000075.1 GCF_009017255.1 Alkaliphilus serpentinus
CCAAAATAAGGGGGACAATCCGAGAACATTATTCAGAAAGTCTCTAAGAATGATGATTCTGAAACACGTATTGAGTTTCTATATGAAAACAATCAACTAATTGAAGAAAAAGGATTCTCAGATGATGTATTATCATATACTGCCTATTATTACTATGAAAGTGACTTATTGATAGAAAAGAAGACTGTCTCTAAAGGCGGTTTAGAAATCCGTACAGTGTATTCTTATGGGGATAAGACTCGGACGCTAACTCATTACAGTTCTGATGGAAGTATATCTTATATTGGAACGGAATATCTAGATGAGGATGGAAAAATGCTAAAAGGTGTTATTACCACAGCTGACGGAGAAGTTACAGATACTACTACAATGTATTATGAAAATGATTTATTAGTGAAAAGCATTCGAGAGAGAGCTGGCGGTTTCGTTAATACCTTTAACTTAGAGTATAATAATCTCGGTGATAAAAGTATGGAATACAATATCTTTTCTATTGGAAAGGTAAATCGTTTAATAGCTAATTTCTATGACATTGAGTATAATGAGGATTTATTACCCGAAACCGTTACTATTTATCGGGTACAGTCCCCAATAGCAGAAGAAAATATTAGAGATTATCAATAATCTGTTGCATCTTATCTTTTAAATGCGTCATTGAAAGACAGTAAAATATTTTATTGTGGAATTAGTAGGTTTAGTGTAACTGACGGCATATAACAGCGTATTTACGGGAGGTGCTTGCAGCGCGTGTTGATGGAAAGATCAGCGCACCACATCCCTTCACCGGAAGCGAAGCACCGCCAAGACGGTCTATCTTTGGGGTCCAGCTCGAAGGCGTCGTAAACACAGAAACGTTATGTGTCAGAAACTGCTAGCTTTGCCAGGTTGTTAAAACAAAGAATAGGGGGTTGGGGTGATATTGATTAATCGAATTCATATTTTAGGGGCTTCAGGATCTGGAACAACAACGCTTGCTGAAAGACTTAGTCAAGAATTTAGTTATAACCATTTAGACACCGATAACTTCTTCTGGGTTAAGACTGACCCGCCATTTAAGCACATAAGAGAAGTGAGTGAACGAATTAAGCTATTAGGTGAAAAACTCGACAATGTAGATAAATGGGTACTGTCTGGGTCCTTATGTGGTTGGGGAGATATATTTATCCCAAAATTTGAATTAGTGGTTTTCTTATGGATACCAGAAGAAATTAGGTTAAATAGAATACTAAATAGAGAAAAGAGAAGATATGGTGAAGAAATAAACCCTGGTGGAAAAATGTATGAACAACATTTAGAATTTATGGAATGGGCATCAAAGTATGATTTAGGTGATTTAGATATAAGAAGTAAAAAGTTACATGAGCAATGGCTAAATAATTTAAATTGCAAAGTCCTCAGAATTGAAGAAGACATAGAGATTGAGGAGAAATTACAAAAGGTTAAAGATATTATAAGTGAAGATAAATATTAAGCTCTAACATAATTAGTGGAAGTAATCGCAGTTTCCATCACCTAACAAAGTGTTTACACAGGGGTGCTGGAGGCAAGGTCACCGGAACTGAATCCATAGCCATAATGAAGCAGGGTCAGGCACCACACCTTCTCACTGGGTGGTAAGCACCGCCAAGACGGTCTATCTTTAGGGTCCAGCTCGAAGGCGTCGTAAACACTGGAACGTTAGGTGAAATCACTAGCTAGTTTTTCGTAATAAGAGTAAATTTATATAACACAAATATATATTTAATAATTCTATAGAAGAGGAGATGAAGGTTAATGAAATTGGATGAAATTAAATTCCCTGAAAAGATAGAATCAAAGAAAATTAGGTTAAGGAAACTAAAACTTGAAGATATATCAGTAATTTATGACATTTACTCAAATGAAGATTCTGCCAAACTAGACGATTGGATTCCTTATACTAAAATTGAAGAAGCAGAAGCTCTGATTAATAAGTCAAATAAAGACTTTGTTGATAAGAGTGAGTTAAGATATGGTATAGAAGATGTAACAAGAAATATATTAGTGGGCAGTTGCGGCATTTTTGGATTTGATGAGTGGAATAAGAAGTGTATGCTATACTATCATATACATCATAATGAGCGTAATAAAGGATATGCAAGTGAAGCGGTTAAGTTACTTGTAAGGTATGCATTCTATGAGCTGAAATCTAATCGAATTGAAGCCTATATTACACCAGGAAATGACAGTTCAATTAGAGTTCTTGAGAAGAATGGCTTTATTAATGAGGGTTTACTAAGACAAATGGAATTTTATAAAGGTCAATTCTGGGATGGTATAGTGATGGCTATATTAAAGAGAGATTATGAAGCAAAGTGAAAGGTGGTCTTCCGCTATTGACTTCACATAACATACAGTTTCCAATATCCTACAAAAAACCGTGTAGGACATCGGAAACTGAACAAGCGTTATGTGACACCATGTTAATAGAAAGTAAGGTGCTCCCAATGTTTAATATGAAGAATTATAAGCCTAGATTTTTTCATTCTAGTGAAGATCTTATGAGCTTAAAATGCCACGATGACCCAGTCTTCATGCGGTATTTTATAAAGATAACCTTCTAAGAATAGTTTATATTTTATTTATTCAAAAAAAAAATATAGACACTCATATTTGAAATATGAAGGGATGTGAAGTCTTTTGATTAGAAGTAAACGATGTAGCTACTCGGTGCAGTGATAAATCTGGCAGCAGACCGCATCGAGGAGTATATATGTTGTCAGGTAACTGCACCGTTTTTCATAATACTCAAAACTAAAAATGAAAAGAGGTTCAGTTATGAATAAATCTCCTTATTTAAACATAAACCGCATTGAGTTCGTTACAACCTACCAATGTAGTGGAAAATGCAAGCATTGCTCTGTAGGAAAAGAGATTAACAAGAGTTCCCATTTTAAGCACATAGCGACAAAACAAGCATCAGATGCAATTAAAAAGCTTTCTCAACTATTTTCTGTGTCATCTATAATGACATTTGGAGGAGAACCGCTATTATATCCTGATGTAGTTTGTGAAATTCATGAAACAGCTGCTTTATGTGGCATAGGTACCAGACAACTGATAACAAATGGCTATTTTTCTAAAAATGATGAAAGGCTAATGAGTGATGCATCATTATTAAAGAAATCGGGAGTTAATAATTTATTGCTATCTGTTGATGTATTCCACCAAGAGATTATCCCATTCGAAGCAGTCTATAGCTTTGCGAAATGTGTAAAAAAAGTTGGTATTCATGGAGTTCAGCTCCATCCTGCTTGGGTTTTAAATGAAGAGTACTATAGTCACTATAATTTGATAACAAAAGAAATACTCGCTAGATTTACAGATTTGAAAATTCCTGTTTCAAATGGAAACAATATTTTTATGGCAGGAAACGCTGTAGAATACTTAGCAGAGTATTACGATAAGCCTCAATTAGATTTATCTGATTCGTGTGGATCAATGCCTTATACAGAGCCATTAACAAATATAACTTCAATACAAGTGATACCAGACGGAAACGTTATGGTTTGTGGATTTGTTATTGGTAATATTTATAATGAGAGCATCGAAGAAATTGTGTCCCGATACAATCCATATGATAATGAATGTATGAGTGCCATTATGACAGGGGGTACTTCAGCCCTAATTGAGTTCGCAGAAAGAAATAGAATATCAATTGATTATACAAAGTGTTATAGCATCTGCAATATATGTCATAAAATAAACAATGAATTATCAGCCAATAATCGTACAAAATGTTGATGTATTTTATTATGAATTTTAGAGTTTTGTTAAAGGGAGTGCCGTTCATGGCACTCTCTGAACAAGAGGCTTTGGCACTACAGATAAAACTGTGTTTACGGCAGGTGCTGGAGAGCACGTTCTTGGGGGAAGGTCAGAGCACCACATCCCTTCACCGGGAACGAAGTTCTGCCAGGTTGGCAGGATCAGGAGGGTCCAGTTCGAAGGCGTCGTAAATATAAAAATGTTATGTAAAATGCCCTACAAAGACCAACTCGTTCATGAGTTAAATTTGAAGAAGAACTTTGCAGATAAAAAAGAGGTCAAAATGAGAATAATTTGTATTATAGGAAGTGCACGTTCAAATGGAAGTACAGCAGCTATTGTTGATAAAATTATTGAAGGTATGAGAGAAAGTAATGTTGAAGTTAGTAGATACTGTCTTGGAGATATGAATGTTAATTTTTGCTTAGGATGTAAAAAATGTTATGAATATAGTGGAAGATGTATCCAAAATGATGATATGGATACTATTATGAGTGATTTGTTAAAGTCAGATATTGTAGTAATAGCATCTCCATCTTACTGGGGAGATATTACAGGTCAATTAAAGGTGTTTTTTGATAGGAGTACTCCATATTGTGATACAAATGAGAATAGGATTGCTATTCAAAAAGGGAAAAAAGGTATATCTGTAGCAATAAGAGCAGGTCAAAGTGATAGAGAAAATATTCATATTATTGAATCAATTGAGCATTATTATGGACATCTTGGCATTACACCTATTGCAAGTTTATCAATAAAAGGTGTTAATACAATTGATGACTTGTATAGCAAAGAGGATGAAATCAATAGAGCTTATGAGCTAGGGAAGAATATCATTAATCTAGTATAAAACCTAATAAGGCTGTATTTGAACAAGCTGATATTCGATATGACTTGTGAATTGAAAAGGATGTACATAAGCAATAATTGGTTTGAATATCACTTTATAGAGAAAGTAGCTAAGAGATGAATGGTATAGATTAATAAAATATATTAATAATCATACATTTTATCATGAAGGAGATTTAGGGATAAAAGATAGGGAAGCTTTTGGATACTATGAATTGAAAGAGTTTATGAAGCATCATCTATATGTTTGCACAAAGAATTCTGAGGAATTAAAAAGGCACATTGCTTTAAGAGATCATTTAAGAAAACACAAAGAAGATCGAGAAAAGTATAGTTTTACAAAATTTCGGGCAGCTGAAAAGTTTCCAGAAGATATAGATAGCTATATGGCATTCAAAAGTGAATGCATTAATGAAATTTATAAAAAATGTGGTTTACTGAGTGAAAATTAGTTTTAGAGATATAAAGTAAAGTAAATTAATAGAGGTGAAACATATGAGAAAAACCCTTCAAGATGTGGCAAGCTATTTAAAGGATATTATGGTACTCGAAACTCACGAAGCATATGGGATTAATCCTACATATACAAATGTTTCAGCTGAAGAGAGGGTACGGGAGGGCGTTCTGGCCTTTAGAGCCTTTTTGGTTCGGCTTTACAATGTTTTATACACAAGAGGGGATATCTATGATAATAGCAAAAAAGTTGCCCATGAATATGAAAACCGCACTACCCTTTCGGTGTATTATCCGTTCCTGCACAATGTAAAAACCATACTGATGAACATTGGCTATTATGGCACACCAGTTGAAAACGAGCAATCTCTCGTCTGTGGAAATACCGTATTCAATGGAAAGCTTTCTGTTAACAAAAACCTTCAATGCCTGCGGTTTCTGGCGGATTGCGGCATTTGCATTGATGGCATAGATATAAATGAGAATAAGCAAAACTTGTCAAACATAAAAGCCATAAAGATTACATATCCAGATAACCCCACTATGCTGACAGGCCTGAAGGTCATGGCAATGGCAGAAATAGACCATGGTACCCTCGTCAACCAGGATGTTTTCTTGCGCTGTGATTACAGGGTATTGAAAAAGGATAAAACCGATGTGCTTTCCATCCTGCAGGATACCATAAAGCCTTTATCCGCAGATGTACAGGATTTCATTCTGCAACTGCATCAGCGCTATCTGGATAGTGGACTTACCTGTGCTGTGGAGGTAAAAGGGTTTCATATCTATATAAAGTATTGTTATAAACGGAAAGATTTATGGGGAATTAACGCTTCCCTCAACAACGGCTATCACATCAATGTGAAATCGACAAAGACCCACGAATACACTGACACCATTAAAACCTTTTTACCAATTTTGCAGGAACTGATTGCAAAGGGATATGGCTGCGGCAGAAAAAGAGAAATCGGTCATTGTGATGGCGGTTGTCGTGGACTTCCCATATCATTGGATGATTCTGTTTTAGATATTCGAAATGATATTAAAACGTGGTTTGATCAAGAAGTGTCAAGCTTGCAAAAGAAATAAACATTTTATTAATTACTACACCTTCTTTTTCGGTGGCAAGCACCACCATGACGGACTATCTGTAGAGTCCAGTTCAAGAGCGCGTAAATACTGAAACGTGATAAGCCATTGAAAGCATTTAACGCGACATCGTGTCGCGGATATGGGAGTAGGGCTTTGATGAAAGAACAGCTATAAGGTGCTACCTAGAATAGTTGTTTTATAGGAGGGGTTAATAATGGAAGTCAAAATTATTAAAGGAAATAAAAAGTCTTTTTTAGATTTATTACTACTAGCAGATGAACAAGAAGATATGATTGATAAATATTTAGAGCGGGGAGAATTATTTGCCCTATATGATGGAGATTTAAAAAGCATTTGTGTAGTAACGCAGGAAGATGAAAATATCTGTGGACTGAAAAATTTAGCTACATATGAAAAATATCATGGAAAAGGTTATGGAAGATACCTAATAAGTTATATATTTGAGTACTACAAGGATAAGTGTAAAACGCTTTTAGTTGGTACAGGAGATATTCCATGGATGATTTCATTTTATGAACATTGTGGATTTGAATTATCACATAGAGTGGAAAGTTTCTTTACAAATAACTATGACCACCCTATTTATGAGGATGGAATTCAATTGGTTGATATGGTTTATTTAAGGAAAGATTTTTGAAGATTAAGTAGAAATTTTATTTGATAATGCAATAAGTAAAGCATTCCTGTAATACGTG
>NZ_WBZB01000076.1 GCF_009017255.1 Alkaliphilus serpentinus
CCATCCCAAATGTGGATTGTGGTGGCTCCATTTACTTCTTTGCTGCTTCTTAGGCCCTTTCCGTTATAGCTGTAGTTTATGATTTTGTCTCCCACTATGGTTTTTATTAGCTGATTGAAGCCATTGTATCGATGGAAGGTCACTATGCTACTTCCTTCATCCACTCCAGATAATAATAAGGAAAAAACGACAAGTATTTACTTTCTTGTCGTTTTGTTTAGTATATTTGAGGTTGGTTAAAGTGCACATCTAATAATCAATAATAAACTGGCCCTCCAGCCCCAGCTAATGCAGCTGAAAAAATCATCCATAAGTACACAAATAATACTGCTAAAGCAATTAACCTTGAAGCTTTTTCCTTATTTTTTCTATAGAAAACCAAACCAAAAATTGCTACTCCTATAAGAACAATAAATGATATTTCCATTTCATTTAGCCAATGTATTTTATGGATAAAAGAGTTCGTGATTATGGATAAAGCTAAGGCTGCTATAACTATTAATAATAGCTTCTTTCCTATATAGACCCCTCCTTCTACAGCTAAATTCTAAAATATGCATTTTCACATAAATATTTTGTAAATCTCCTCTTTACTGACTTAAGTCTAATGAATAGAGAGTTCCTTCCGTTGTAAATATATATAGAATCTCATCATGAACTAAAAATGTATTTGCATTTTCTTCTGTATTATTCCCAAATCTCCAGAGCTTTTCTCCTGTATCTTTGTCTAGAATAAATACTTCATCATCGAATCTGCTCACTATAACATACTTCGGAGTTGTTCTTACTAAGAATGGTCTTAACTCTCCAAAATCATTTTTCCATAGCTCTTCTCCAGTCTCTTTACCAAGCCTGTATAGAAATCCAGAATAAATAATATACAACCCATCTTCATCAACTTCAAGAATCGAGCCAATATCAACAGACCAAAGAATCTCTCCAGTTGATAAATCTACCTTCTTGGGACCTTTAGCATAGATATAATTTCCATCAATTAGAAAGGGCGTATATACTCCAATATCAAACTTCTTAAGTACCTTTCCAGTGTAAGCATCAAAAACAAGTAGTTCACCAAGATTAGAAGTGTACACTTTGCCTTTATCAATTATTATATGTGCGGTAGTGTGTTCTTCTCTAGCATCAAAGCCCCATAAAAGCTCTCCCGTATTCATATCAAATGCTTCAATTATTATCTTACCTGCTGCTGCATAAACAGCTATATTATCATAAATTTCTACATTAGTTGAGGAAGCTATATTTCTGTTTTTTCTTGTTTTACTAATTAATTCTCCTGTTATTTTGTTATAAGCTCGTATTTGATCTTTAAGTTGTCCTACTAGATAATTATCATTTACCCCTCTAATTTGCAAACCTACATCAATGGTATTAACTATCCTGTTTGATTCTAAATCCATAGAGTATATTTTTTCAGGATATGCTCTAAAATACATTATACTATCATCATCAACAACTGGTACATCCAAGGGTAAGCTTAATTCCAGTAGCTTTTCCATTTTAAATTTCTTAAGATCAACAAAATCTCTATCCATATCTCTTTCTTCAATGGATGGTGCAGTAGCTGTTCTAAATAAAATATAAATAATCATTAGAATAAACATGGCTATAACAGGAGTGTATCTGCTTTTAGGTTGATCGTCCATTGGACCAGCTCCTTTCTTAAAGGGCCTCCAATAGCGAAGCCCTTTAAGTTTTAATTAAAATACTATTTACAGAAAGCATCCAACTTCCTATGGTTCTTCTATGGTTTCAAGCAATTGAAAGAGTTTTTCTGTAAACTCAATGGTCAAATGCTGTGGTAATAGATAGTAATAGTTTCTTCCAAAGCCAAAGCCTACGGGGCTCTTAGAGATTCCAACGCCCATAGTATATACTTTAGCCATATTATCAAATGCAAGTGTTCCGCTAATATGCTTTGCTGTTACGGTACCATAATTGAATGGGCCAGTATAATCAACAGGGCTTTTAAAATTCACTTTATGACCCATTACATGTACCAGATAACCATTGGCAGATGCAGCCCAATTGGTCCCTTTTTTAATATTCTTCATACCTTCTAATGAATTAGCTATAACTTTGCCTAAATCATTTCCTAAATCAACACCTGAATAAATATATACAACTGGTTCGTCAAAATTAAATTTATAATCTTTTTCATTGTATCGGTAGGTAGGCAGGTTTTTTACATCAAATGCATCAGCATTATACCAAATTACCTCTACGCCTACTTCAGCACCTCCTACAGTTATATTAAAGCTCATTCCCTTACCTACAGGTTGATATGCATTTGTCTGTCGTGATCTTTCATGGGGTCTTCTTTCAGTAACTCCTTCTCGTTTATGCCCACTTGGATCAATATAATTTATCGGATTTCCTGCACAGTAGATGTAATAATTCAAGCTTAATGGGTCATTTATAGTTCCTTTGTAAGTATCTTCACTAATAAATCGACCTATATATGGGTTATAATACCTTGCCCTTAAATAAATCGTTCCTGTTTCTTTATCAAAATATTCTCCACTGTATCTAAATACATTTGTATCATTAGGGTCTGGGTTCTTTTCATTTCCA
>NZ_WBZB01000077.1 GCF_009017255.1 Alkaliphilus serpentinus
CATCATTGAAATATATTACCATCCATTATAAACACCCAGTAGAAATTACATTTCATGATTTTTCTATATTAGCAGATGGCATTTCAATTTTGTTAAACCCTGATACAAATATTGTAGAATTGTATATGCGAAATGATGAGGAAATCTATAAATACTATGCTGAGGATATAGAAGAATATTACGATAACTGGTTTACTGATTTTTTAAAGAGCCAACAGAGATTTCCATAGAACCACTGCAAAAACAACAAAACGTGCTATATCTGTTACCACAACAGACATAGCACGTTGGTTTTTAATTTTGCTATAGAATGGGACAATGTACCTGTCCCCATGTCCCCCCTATATAAAGATATTATAATCATCATGATTTGCTTAATCTCATCTGAACCTGAAACCTATTTGTTTTTAACTCTATTAATTAAATCATCTCCAATGACTCCATTAGAAACAGTACTCAATTTATATTTTTCCATGATAAACTCCTCAATCTGTCTATTGGAGTCATTATAGCATTCTAACCAAATCTTAAAATCCAAGTTTCTCACAATATGATTTTCATAACTGAGTTGATAATTACTGGGCATATTAATCATGATTGTATTTATGAGTGTGTTAGTGATTTCCCTCATCATGGAAAACACTACAGCATCCTCCTTAGAAAGGGTATATATATGATCTTCTAATTGTATATGATAAATATCAAAGGAGGCATCATTTTGTATTAAATCACCTGTAAATCTATAAAAATCACTTACAATTTGAATTATCGGACGTTTATTTCTGATTTCATAATTTACATATTCACTAAACCTTTCCATCTCTGCTAAGTTAGAATACACATTAAGATAGTTCGCATGCAGTTCCACAATATTTCCAATTTTAATAGTATCAGAAGAAGTGATTTCATCTAGTATAGTTTTATTTTGCAAAAGAGAACTCATCATCTGATTATACATTGAGCTAGCATAGTTTATACCAAATTTTTTATAAGGAGTATTAACGTATATTAGACCCATCAAAATAATAATGATCACAACTAATAGGTAATTAAAGTATCTTTTCAAGTGGTTCCCTCCTTCTTTATTAAATAACCCCAATGGAGTTATTAGTATACTTTTCATGTAAAACTTTGTAAGCATATTCATTTTCTAATTTTCATGATTAACTAATACTATCATCTATTACATTTTATACCATTTATGCAGCTGATGTAAATTATTTATTTATACGACAGTGACACTTTAAAAATTGAACCAGCTTAGAAAACCCTACTGCATTACCAGTAGGGTTTAATTGGTGTATGTGGGTTCCACCTTTAATTGTTTCTAATAGAGCTTTAATCTACTGAGTGTTATATCATTTCAAACTTTATTAGTCAGTATCATATCTTACTGTTTTGGTATATGTCTTAACACCATTTATCCAATGAGTATAGTCCAGTAGATTAGTCATAGTATAAGTAAATTTAATCTTTAACTCTTTATTTGTTGCTGGCTGTGCTGATTCATTTGCTATTCTCCAATCACACGAGAAATAATGCCCTACATCTTCTAGTCTATATGATGAACCTAGAGCAACTCTTAATTGCTTAGGGTATTTCCCCCCAACAGGTGCATTGTGTGAAACATTATCATTGATGTCGTGTGTACCTCCATTACTATATGAAGCTGTAATAGAGGCAATACTGCCTATATTTAGCAAATTGAATCCATAACTTACATTTACGCCAGATGATTTGTGTACAGACCCATCTGTTTCGTGTCTGTCACAATAGTTATTAGAATCCGCTGCAATATCTATTTTTACATTGGAAGCTCTCATGTATGACCAATCGCCTTCATCATTTGGCCAATCATCTGATTGAGTGTATTCATCTGTGACACCAAACCTTGTTACGAAACTACCGTGATTAGAAAACGAATCGGGCCATGATATGAATCGACATACTTCAAATACTTGATTTATTGTTCCGCCTAAGTGATTAAACGTAAATGTATATCTTCCTAAATTATCCTGAGTATTTATAGACATTAAACTATTTCTATTTTCTAGTTCAATAAATTGTTCAACAGGTTCGAATACTTTTGCATACCAAAACTGATCTAAATATTCATCACTTTCTTTATTAATACCGTTTGTTAAAGATGTAGTAAAAAATCTGTTTTGATCTAGTTTAGGATTAAATATTTCAATTATAACAAAATCTTTACTATCTTTCGGAATTGCATAGATTTTTAAAATACTGTGGATGTCTTTTCTATTGTTATTATAATAATCTCTAAAATATAATGATGACTTATCAACTTCCCTTTCATAGGAACAGTATACTATATTAATGTTTTCTTCTAAATCCTTACTATTATATAAGTGTACATTTAAATTAGTAGCATTAGATTTAGGTTGTGCTAAAATTCTAATTGGTATCTTATTAATGGTACCTATTATTGATATTTCATCGTTTGTAATAGTTGCTTTCAAATCGTTATTAAAAATTGTAAATTGATTATCATCAATTATACTAGTTTTTAAATTATCACTTTTATTACCAACATCTTTAATATATGCTAATTTAATAATATCTAAATTATTATCGATATGTGATGAGTATGCTGCAACATTTGGAATTAACATGATAGATACCATAATTAAAACTAGCAGCTTAGAAATGATTCTTTTCATTTTACTTCCTCCCTTAAAATTTCTTCTTTTCTTCGAAACTTAAGTAACCATAAGAACACTTTTTTGTTAAGTAGATTTCACATATAAACACCCTCTTTCTAATTAATTACAGAATAAAACTCTTGAAAAATAAAAATATATTTGTAACTTTTAATGTATAATTTTTAAACTACTACACAAACTCAATATTAAAAATTCTTGGAAAGTCATCACCTTCACAACTGTATGAATATCCTAAACATAAAAAGAAGAAAAAAAATATAATAATCAATTTTATTAAAATACTATTATTTCTCTCTCTTTTGGATCTCATCTGGCACCCTCCCGTTAATTTGTATTTATGGTATTATTTTCTTTTTAATTATATAATAATGGTATACAATTTGTAACCCGAATTGATTCGGGGTAGGGGAGGTAATAATTTGACTTACTCATATGATCTAAAGAAATTCGGTGAAGAACTTCGTGCTATAAGAAAAAAATGCAGATTGACTCAGACAAATGTATATGAAAGTACGGGAGTAAACACTGATACATTAAGGCGAGTAGAAAATGGAATGGTGTTTCCTAAAAATGATACATTAGATATATTATCTAGAGTATATAAATGTGATTTAAACATTAAGCTACAGAAATATAGAATGAAGATAGAATTTCATATGTACTATAAAAAAATAGATAATATAATTATGAATAATGACATAAGCTTAATTAATAATTTGATAAATGAACTAAATAATTCCACGAAAAATAGAGATAACAGTCTATTGAATGTAATGAATAAGTCTGAAGTTGAACAATTTAAAATCTTTCTGTATAGCACTAAGGATTTTTTTCAAGTTGACATAGATGATACTATAATATTTCAAAATATTGAAAAGTTAACTAATTGCCTAGCTTTGACTATAGATAACTTCAATTTAAAAAAATATAAAAATTTTTCATATAACCTATTTGAAATTAGAATCTTAGTATTGATATCCCTTTTCTTTGAAAAAATTAAGGACTATGAATCTAGTACTAAAATACTTGTTTTCTCGTTAGAGTATTTTATAATGAACCCATAGGGTG
>NZ_WBZB01000078.1 GCF_009017255.1 Alkaliphilus serpentinus
AATAATCAAAGTTTAAGCATATCAGCCCTATAATATCATTTTGATATCAAAAAACGAGAACATAAATTGCTCTAAATTCCCGTCGTTATTACGTTTCAAAATGTCTCGTGATTTCATTTACAAGCCAAAAGGCAGTCATTCGACCACTCAAAGCCTCGCAAACCAGAACTTGTAGTGCTGTTTTCAATTTAAGTTACTTATTAATAAAGCCCTTTTGCATAATAATCATATCATTAGCATATATAAATTTAAATAATTAATAGTTTGCTTTACACAATTAACTTCTTCAGGTTATAACCTGCCTCTTCAATTTTTTCATACCAACCAAACTTATCGAAATCATTTGTAAACTTCAATGCATCTGGATATTCCATTCCATGAATCAGTATATTCATCCTTACAGCATGCAAATAGTTTTCAAAACCTGCATACATGGGATTTTTAGAAAGTTCTCTAATAGTTGATCGAGCAATTATTGGATTTCTGTAATACTCATTAGGTGTACAAAAACTCCTAACGATATTATAATTATTTTCCATAACTACCTGTTGTCCAGATTTTGAGCCACCCATTTCGTTCCAAGGTGAGTAATGACCATTTCTCTTTCTATATGATTCGATTAGTATACCTTCAACTTGTTTGATATCATCTTTTCCTTGATCACTTAACATATCTGTTAACCTGCAAATTATAAGCACCATAGACATCAGTTTCGCTACATAATCACTTCGCCTATCTTATTGTGTTTCTACCTTAGTGTGTTGTTTTTAACTACACACTTTTATCTTGCTCTTTTTCAGGTCATCCTTTACTATCTTTATGATGACAAATAAAAAAGGAAGAAACGCAACCGTCCAAAGTATCGTTTCTTCCCTGCATAAACTCTGGTCTTTTTCAAAACCAGAAAACACAAGATTATGATACGGTTATTTCATGCTTTTAGCAAGTCTTTATTTTTAAAATCTTCAGATTTATGTCTTCTTCATCAGGCTTCAGACGCCTTTTCTTCTGATGCCTTTCTTTGTCCTAAGTGTGGTAGAGCCCATTCTTTTAAGGAATTAACACCATATTCTAGATATATGATTTCTTATGAAAATCACTCTGTCGTTACTCATTCCATCAAGATACGACAAGTCCAATGTGTGTCTTGTTCTTCTATTCATGCTCTGATTCCTGACTGCCTCATACCTTTTAGCTCTTATTCTTTGTCTTTTGTACTTACTGTCCTTCGTGCCCATTTCCTAGGGCCTGAGACAGTAGAAGCTCTTTGCATTAGGTTTCAGATTTCGACTTCTACCCTTTATGCTTGGATTAAGATTCTCTACAAACACAAGGCTCTTTGGCTTGGTCTCCTTAAGGATAAGGAAATTTGTCTCTCCTCATTTCTTTTAGACATTCTCCCTAATCATTTTTCAATCAAATCCTTCTTTTCTTCTTTTGCTTTTTCTTTTCTCCAGTTCGCCTTTACGACACCTTCTGATTCCTCATGATTTTTTGCTTTTTTCATTTCCCACCTGTATATAATTCCGAAATGGATACTCTTTGTCTTATCTCGTATCCTTATTGGTATCAATTATTTATCATACAAGGAGGGCTATTATGCCAAAAATTTATGCTTCTGACATGGATGTCGCTCATTTCCGGTTCGCTTTGATAGCACCGGTTATTCAGAATACCTTTTTTGAGTCTTCTGCTGCTGCCTATTTTAGAAAAGTTACTGAGAAACCTCTTACCCTTCCTGATGGGTCTACCTTCACTTACAACCCTAAAACCTTGGAAAAGTGGACTCAGTACTACAAACACAAGGGTATGGATGGTCTTATGCCTAGAACTCGTTGTGACAAAGGTTCCTCTAGAGCTTTAAATGACACTGCCATTGAGGAAATCTTTCGTCTCAAGGTAGAGTTTCCTAGGCTTAATGCTACTCAGATATACTTTCGTCTAGTTAAAGAGGGCTTTATCCCTTCCACGGTTTCTGTGGCTTCTGTTCAACGTTTTATCAAGAAACATGATCTTAAATCAGCGAGAAACCCTAATGTGAAAGACCGTAAAGCTTTTGAAGCTCCTTACTTTGGGTCCCTATGGCAGGCTGATACTTGTTATCTTCCTTATATCACAGAGGATGGTCAATCAAGGCGTACTTATCTCATCATGATTATTGATGATCATTCAAGGCTGATTGTAGGGGCTAAGCTCTTCTATGCAGATACAGCTTATCACTTCCAACAAGTCCTTAAACAGGCTGTTGCTGCTTATGGTATCCCTCACAAGCTCTATGTCGACAACGGTTCTGTCTATGTCAACAAGCAATTAGAGCTTATCGGTGGTTCTATCGGTACTCTCAAACTTCAGACCCCTGTAAGAGATGGTTCTTCCAAAGGAAAAATCGAAAGAGCCTTCAGAACCCTAAGAGAACGTTGGATTAATGGCCTTGATGTAGAAAGTGTTTCATCGCTTGACCACTTCAACGATTTATTGGCCGATTACGTTCGTAGCTACAACACTACAGTCCATTCTTCTATTAAAGATACACCTATTAATCGCTTTATTGCTTCAAATGCACATATAAAATCACCCAAGTCTTCTGGCTGGTTAGATGAATGTTTCCATAATCGGGTATCTCGTAAGGTCAACAATGACTCTTGTGTTTCCATCGACAAAGTCTTATATGATGCTCCTCAGCAGTTTATTGGTATGAAGGTTGATATACGTTTCCTTCCAGACCGTATGGATGAAGCTTTTATCCTCTTTGAGGATGTTCATTACCCACTCAAAACAACCGATAAAGTGGCTAATTCCATGACCAAACGTAACAACAGTTTTAATCCTTTGGATTACTCTAAGCGTGGAGGTACAGCTCATGTCTAACTCTTTTTATGGCCTAACTCATAACCCTTTTGACAAGCAGCTTCTTAGGGAAGCTGACTCCTTTAAGTCTAAAGACTTCGATGCTATGATGGCTCGACTTGGCTACTTGAAGGACATTAGAGGCATTGGTGTTTTTACCGCTAGTCCTGGTATGGGTAAATCCTATGCCCTTCGGTGTTTTGCTAAGTCCCTTAATGACAACCTTCATCAGATAGAGTACCTTTGCTTGTCCACCATCTCTGTTTCTGAATTCTATAAACAGTTATGTATCCTTCTTGGTCTTGATACCAAAGGCGGCAAGACTGCTATGTTTAAAAGCATTCAAGATAGAATTCACTACTTATACAAAGAAAGGCGCAAACCTCTGATTCTTGCTATCGATGAGGCCCAGTACTTAAGTCCTGGTATTCTCAAAGACCTAAAAATGCTTATGAATCATGGTTATGATTCCTTGAATTGCTTCACTTTAATTTTAGCAGGTGAACCTCATCTTAATAACACACTAGAAAAGCCAATCCATGAGGCACTCAAACAACGGATTACCGTTCATTACAACTACCAAGGTCTTGATGATGAGGTAGTCAAGGAATACATCCATCACAAGCTTACTGTAGCTGGTGCTTCCAAGTCTATCATCGATGAGTCAGCAGTTAGTGCAGCTCATAGTTACAGTCGAGGCAACCCAAGACTTCTAGATAATGTCATGAGTCATGCACTAGACTTAGGGTCACAAAAACAGCAAGAAATCATAGATGCCGAACTAATGATGGTATCTATAGAGGCCCAATCACTCTTCTAATTCTTAGGCTACGGCATTTGTCGTAGCCTTATCTAATATATGAATTTTTCATCCATTAGATAAGGAGGCGACATTGTGTTGTTTCATAGTTAGGATTGTGTCTTTATAGGTGTGAAACTGCAGCTTATTTCTTTTTTCCTCAGAAAATAATCTGTCGTTTTCGGAGGCTGTAAAGTGTCGTTCAACAATATCTTCAACCGGCGAATGTAATTGTTCTGCAAATTTTTTATATGTTGCTTTGTTTCTGTAAGTTAGCGGCTGTGATAAGGGTGATTGTACAAATATTGTGTATCCTAATCTTTCGTTTGACTCAAAATATTCCTCAATCTTTGCGTATTTTGAAGAAGACCCATCAACTGGCTTAATACCATTATGTTGTTTGAAGCGATCTGCCAAATCACTGGCTAACCCAATATATAAAACTTCTTCTGCATAGTAATCCCAAAAACAATATATACCTGCCGATGCCCATCCATAGTTATCTTTTGGTGAACACAAATCATCTATAGAATCTGCAATCTCTTGTCTTTCATCTTTTGAGTATGCGTCAATAATAACCGTTCCAAACATATATGCATGCCGCCCTTTCCAAAATTACTCATAATTATTCAAATTAAATCTAAATACCTTCCCACAATTCCTCTTATCTTAAAGTCATCTTTTGTCCACGTTGAATCCAGTAGTGATAAGTTTACTACATAAATCAGCCTCAAAATTGAGTACTTTTCTTTTATCCATAAAAATAGTCAGGTTCTTCCTTGCTCGTGAACACCCTACATAAAAAAGCTTATATGCACTTAAAGAACCGTAGACCATACTATCTTTTAAACACTTACATGCCCTTGTCTTATTCGGTTTTTTTAAATATTCCAAATGTATCTTTTTACATAAAAAATCAAAGTAAATATTCCCCTCAAAATGACTCACTAAATCAGATACTCTTTGAGTTATGTATCCCTCATTTTCTTTGAATAATTCAACAGTTAAATCTTTAAGGGAAAACCCCAAGCTACAATCTGTTTCCTTTATCCAACTTTTGTACTCATAATAGTACTGTTCAAAAGTTGTCAAAGAAACATCGTTCATACTCCACAGTTCTAAAAATTTATACATATGCACTATAGGTGTTCTGTTGCTATCATTTGCAATAAAGAAGACTGTATCATGACTTTCGCCCTTAACACCATGTTGAGTTGATATATTAGGATTTTCAATATACTGACGAAGTGCATGGAATTCTATGATGCTTACCGATAAGACATCTTCATACTCAGTAATAAACTCATCATCACCATAAACAGAATTTATTACTGACTCCTCAATTAAAATACCCACTAAATCTTTTATTTTGACCGCTACAGACGTTTGAGCCATTCTTTGTTTTTCGGACACCGTTTCGTGAGCGTAGCTTAATATTTGATAAGATTGCTTATATTTACTCCTAAAATCTTGGTTTTGGAATTATTTCTTCGGTTATGCTGCTCTTTTATTTTGAAATAGTATGTTTTTATAGGCATAAGGAGTAAGCCAGCCTAAGGCTGCATGTCGCCTTTGGCGGTTATAATAGACTTCTATATATTCAAAAATAGCCTGTTTAGCCTCATCTCTATTTTTAAAGTAGTAAAAGTTGGTACATTCACATTTTAAACAGCTAAAGAAGTTCTCTGCACAAGCGTTATCATAGGGGTTACCTCTACGGCTCATACTTTGTCTAATATGATTGGTTTTTAATAGTTCTCTGAAATCATTCGAGCAGTATTGACTTCCTCTATCGGAGTGAAATATTAGGTCAGCTGATGGCTTTTCTCTTCTTAAAGCCATTTTCATAGCCTTTATAACTAGTTCTTTGTTAATTCTATCACCCATGGCATAACCAACAACGTCTTTAGTACATAAATCCTTGACTATGGCTGTATAAAGCCAACCTTCTTCTGTCCAATTGTATGTTATATCTCCTACCCATACAGTATTAGGTATTTTTATATTAAAATCTTGCTCTAATAGATTTGGTGCTACAGGTAAGTTATGATTGCTGTTAGTAGTTGCCTTCCATTTAGCTTTACGCTTTGATTTTATGCCATTTTCTTTCATTATGCTATATACTGTATTACGGCTGCAGGGTATTGCTTCTTTTATCTCAGCCCATATAGGATCAACACCCCACATTGGATGCTTTTTATGGATTTTTTTAATGGCTTCAAGTATTCTTTTATGCTTTATTTCTCGCTTGGATGAAGGTCTATCAATCCAGTCATAATAACCGCTCCGGGACACTTCTAGCAGGTTGCACATTTTCTCCACAGAATGCCCGGCAGCATTAGACACAACAAATTTATACTTACTAGTAGTTGTTATTTCTGTGGTTTTATGAAAATGGCTACTGACTTTTTTAGAATTTCAACTGTATCCTTGGCATCATCTAGCTCTTTCTTCAATCTTTTATTTTCAGCTTCCAGTTCGGCTAATTTCTTTGATGAAACATCTTCTGGCTCAGTACTAGCTTTTATCCACCTTCTAAGTGCAGGTTCTGACACACCTAGGTCCTTTGCCACAGCAATAATTGAACGACCTTTTTCTACTACCATTTTAACTGCACTAGCTTTAAATTCATCATCATACCTATTGTTATTACTTGACATTTTCAACACCCTTTCATGATTTAATTATACAATCACGATTCTGTGTCCGTCAAACTTGGTATGAGGCAGTTGTACCAAAAACTTGAAGTACTCTGTCAAGTGATTCTTTCATACGAATCTTATCTTGATGTTTTGTAATTAAAGCAAAATCACTGTTAAATATCCTCGTATTCTCTTTTAATATCTTTAAAACATTTCCTAGATTACCATTGGAGTAGTACTCATAAATATTGCCAATTGAAAATAGCAAGCATAGTAATTGATCAGGATTCTCTGAACTTGAATCTGATAGAACATCAGTTGCTGATAATTTTTTATTGAATGAATAACTGTCTAATCTATTTACATGCCTATATAGATTAGATGCTCCTATTGAGTCAAACTTTTGTTGATTTAGTAAGTACAAACATAGAGCTTGTGGATAAAGCGAAAGTTCATCATCTACTTCTTGACTAGGATTATTACATATAATAACTCTAGGTTCATGTTCTGCCTCTACACCTATGTAATTATCCGAGGGATTCTGAACATATTCAGGGTCATTATACATATTATTTAATAAATCTATGATAACTGGTAAAGATCTATGATTTGTAGACAAAGATATTGTTTTATTTAATGTTTGAAATTCTTCTTCGAATCCCCCCCTATAATTAGTATATATCTGTTGCATTTTATCACCCAAGAAATACAATTTTGTTGATGTATCTTTAACAGAGTCATAAAAAAGCTTTAGCACTGAATCCGATGAATCTTGATACTCATCAACAAAGATTGCTTGATATTTCAAAGTTAGTCTTTCTCTAACTTTCTGAAATCTCGTGAAAACAATTTCCGAAAACCATATTAAATCATCATGTGATAGTCCACCATAATATAATGAATTGAAAGCAGTTTCGTTATAGTATAATCTTGAAATATTTTTCTTAATGGTATCCATATCTAAAACACCATACTTATCGCTATACTTTTTATTACTAGCTTCTATAGTGTCTTTTTGCTCTGGATTATCAATCCGTTCTTGAATTGCAGAACCATATAATTCAAAGTAAAGTTCGATTATTTCTTGGTGACCAAAATAAATGCTTAGATACTTATTTAAGAATGAATGAATTGTAGAAACATGTATATTCTTAGAGTTTAAATCTCTTAGAAGTTCCTCTGTAGCCCTATTGGTATATGTTATACATAACACATTATCAATAGGGTTCTCAATAGTATGGTTAATTACCATGGATTTTATCTTAGTTGTCTTTCCGCTACTTGCAGGGGCATTTACAATATAAATATTCTCGACTATTGAATTAGCCATAATAACCCCTCCTTTAGATAGTTCGGCAATAAATCTCTTGTTAAATTATTTAGCAAAACTGAATACATGAAATTTGTCTTAGAATTAGATGTATGTTTTACAATAGTTCTGATTGAAAATAATGTATCATCTGACGAATCTTCTGGATTTGGTATAGTAAACTTAAGTTTATTATGTAAGCGTCAAATCCAACCCACATCTTAACCAATCCAAGATCATGAGTTAATCCTCTAAAGGAGGATGATTATCTTGAGTAAAGAA
>NZ_WBZB01000079.1 GCF_009017255.1 Alkaliphilus serpentinus
TTATGAACCTATTATACGAACAGCGTGTTTACGGAAGGTGCTGAGGGCACGTCTTAAGGGTAGGGTCAGCGCACCACATCCCTTCACCGGGAACGAAGTTCCGCCAAGGGGTAGGGTCCTGCAGGTCCGGCTCAGGGACGTCGTAAACACGGAAACGTTATCTGCAATCCTTAGCATAATGTTGAGTTGATATCTGTCTTGATCTTGATAAAGAGGAAAAGTGAAAAGCTATATTGCTTAGTAGATGAATAATGTTAAGAAACGCAGATGTTGAAATTAGGGTTAATGATTTCATTTGAACTTTTAGTCAAGCAATAGTTAATATAATTTCATATCATTATAATTTTTCATTTGAGAACGTGACGGTTTAAACGCCATCGGTTCAGATCATTATAGGCAAGATATAATTAACTACAGTCATATTTATTTGTATGGATAAGGAGGCGACTAACATAAAGAATCAGTTGAGAGGCCTGTTATAATCGATGAATACCATAATAGTAATTCTTTGTTTAAAAAGGGAGGAATTGAAATGTCAAAGAAAAAATATGGATTTGAAAGTTTATTGTTTGATTTCTTTATGACTATTATAACTGGTGGGTTGTGTCTTATCTGGGTGTTAATAAAATATCTTAGAACACATTAGATATGCTTAATCTACTGGTGGTGTAGGTGGAAAAATAATTACTAATATATACCCTTTAATTTCGACAATAATTGTATTAGAGTTAGTAATATCAGCATTTTCAATAAAGTCTGGGTTGCAAGATAAAAGCACTGAAAATAAGTAATAACTTCATATTATCTTTTGAAAACGTCATTAAGGAATAAGAGAAATTGGTTGGGTCGATGTAAAAGGTCTTGAGTTGACGGACAGCAGATAACAATGTTTTTGCGCAAGGGTGCTGGAAGCTCGTGTGAAAGGCAAGATCAGCGCACCACACACTTCTCACTGGTGCAAGCACCACCAGGGGGCAAGGTCAAGTGGGTCCAGTTCAAAGGCGTCGCAAACACGGAGACGTTATATGAAATTTTGTACAAAAAAACTGCCACGTCCTGTGGCAGATATTTAAACATTATAGTAAGAAATTAGATAATAGCTTTCGTGTGAATTCATTGACTAATAGCTGTTTGTTTTGTATTTAGTATCTATGGTTTATTATCCATTCAAGTATATTATCATATTTGTAGGTGCCATCTGCGATAGATAATCCTAAGTCAATAAGTTCTTGTTGGGTATATGCTATTTTTACATTATTCAGTTTTAGAGTCATTAACATTGTTAAAATTCCGATTCGTTTATTTCCATCAAGAAAAGAGTGATTATTAACAATTGCAAAGGCAAGTCTTGCTGATTTTTCCTCAATTGTTGGGTATTGCTCAACTTCAGCAAATGCATTGTTAGCACTTGCTACAGCTGATTCTAGTAATCCGATATCACGAAGTCCGTCTAATCCACCTGTTTTAACTATAAGTTTACTATGAATAGATATAATTTCTTGTGAAGTTAATAATATCATTTTGCTAGCTCCTTAAATGCTTCCAAATTTTCATTAATTAAAAGGTCTGCTGTTTCTGATATTATTTTTGCTTTTTCTTTCTTCATAGCTTGAATTTCTTCATATTCATCAAAATCAACAAGTATATATTTGGGTTTGTTGTTTTTAAGAATAACTGCCATTCCACTTTCATCAACAATACGTACAACTTTTGAAAAATTTTGATTTGCTTCAGTCATGGCAACAAGATTATTTGTATCAACTAACATATTTATCACCTCATATATATTATATGATTTTTATAGGATAAATACAACCTATTTTATTAATTTAAATTAAATTTAGTTATGAGGTTCTATATTCTATTATTTTGTTTAAAAATTTTGGTAAAATAAGTTAGAATTAGTTGAAAGTCGTATGGTTTTTGTGATTCAAAATATATTATTAGGGAGTCGACGTCCTATCGACTTCTGTCTTTGAGGGGCACAAAACTCCATATAAACCAGCTAAGCTAGG
>NZ_WBZB01000008.1 GCF_009017255.1 Alkaliphilus serpentinus
AATATAGCCTATGACATATAACTACCAAATCTACGACAGTCGTATATACCTCCATATAGTTGTTATATCTGACGTAGTGTCGTATATATCCCTTATATAAGTAAGTTTAGGACTTATAGTCTATCTATCGGGCTTATTATTTTCTTCAGTGACTTCCTAGTAACATGGGTATATATTTCTGTTGTCTTTGAGCTATTGTGACCTAATAATTCTTGGATATATCTTAGATCTGTACCACTTTCCAATAGATGAGTTGCAAAGGAATGTCTTAATGAATGCATACCTACCTCTCGTTTTATACCAGCCTTCTTTAGGGCATCCTTAAAAACTCTTTCGGCACTTCTTTCAGTTAGGTTTGTTCTTTCAGAACCCTCGAAAATATATTGCTGGGGCTTGTATTTCTTATAGTACTCCCTTAATTCATGTAAAACAACTTCTGATAGTATGGTATATCGATCTTTTCTACCTTTTCCTTGATGAACTTTCAGAAGCATTCTGTTGCTATCAATATCACTTAACTTTAGATTAACAGTTTCACTAACCCTTAGTCCGGCAGAATAGGTTAACATCAATAAAAGCCTATGCTTTTGATTGGTTACTGCCTCAAATATTTTTTTTACTTCCATTTCACTTAGAACTTGAGGTAGCTTTTTTTGTTTCTTTGGTCTTATTATTTTATCAACAGTTTCTATATCATTAGCTACATATTCCATATAGAATTTAATTGAGTTAATTGCCTGATTAACATAAGAGTGAGAAAAGGTTTCTTTGTCTAAAAGAAATAATAAGTATTGTTTTATCGATAGACTATCTATATTAGTAATATCATATTCAATATACTCTAAAAATCTTACAAAGTGACCCTTATAGGCCTTTATTGTATTTTGGCTATAACCCTTAAGTCTTAAAGAACCAAGAAACTCAGATAGGAGTATTTGTACTCTTTGAGTATTATGTTTATTCTTTAATTCTTCTAGCTTGGTGATAGTCTCTTCTGAATATGGAAACTCCCAACGTTTTTCATGTGGATTCCACCTTCCACCTCCGATCTGTCGAAGCTTCTCAACTATCCCCATCGAATAAGGAGATGAAACATTTACTTGATTTGATACTACTTCAACTTTAAAATCCATGACCTAAGCTCCTAACCTTCCATATGTAAAGATTTTCTATCAATTATTTTCAACAAAAGAGCCCTCTTTCCTCTAAAAACTTTTCAAAAAATGGAAATAATTATCGCCAAAAATCGACAAAAAGAGTATAGCTACAAACTATACTCAAGAATGAATCTATTTAACATGAATTGATTTAGTCTATATCCTTTATAAAGCAAATTAGCCTATTGGCTTCCTTAAATCCGATGTTTAGATGGAAGTCGTAGCAAATGGTATTATGGGCTTCAATATCCGAGGCCATTTGACTACAACCTTTGCCTTTAGCCCACTTTTCTCCTTTTTCTACTAAAAGCTTTGCTATCCCCATTTTTCTGTAATCTTCCTTAATATAAATTCCTTCTACATAGCCTACCGGCGAAGAAACTGAACCCTCAACATAATCATTTCTTAGAGAAATATTTATAAATCCTACATATTTATTATTAACTTTATATAAGTAAGCCTTTTCTTTTGCAGATTCTAAAAGATTTTTAAACTCTACCGCTAAGCCTTCTGCTGTATTATCTGGCCATAGCTCCAAACCCATGGCTACCCATTCCTCAAAGCCTTCCTTTGATACCTCTTCAATGTAGCCCTTCATTTAATTCATCCCCTTTTTATATTTTTAATGCTTTCATGTCCTTATATTTTCAACATATATACAAATATTCCTCCTATAGAAAAGAAGGAGCAGGATCCTCAAAAATCCTGCTTCTAATATCCTATATTAAGTTTCTTTTTACAATCTCATTCACTGCAAAGGAGGCAACATCCTCGGCATAGCTGCCGGTTCCAAAGCCAGCATCATAGCCTAGCTCCTTGGCTAGCTCATGGCTTAATCTTGGGCCTCCACAGGCTAGAACAATTTTATCTCTAATTCCTTCTGCCTCTAAAAGCTCCACTAGCTCCGTTAGGTTTGGAATGTGAACATCCTTTTGGGTTACCACTTGAGAAACCAATATAACATCTGCATTTACCTCAATAGCCTTGGCAACCAGCTCTTCGTTGGGAACCTGACTTCCCATATTGTAGGCTTCAATTCCTTTATATCTTTCAAGTCCATAATGACCGTCATAGCCCTTCATATTCATGATGGCATCTATCCCAACGGTATGGGCATCGGTTCCTGTACAGGCTCCAACCACCACGATATCCCTTTTGATATTGGCTTCAATAAAGTCTTCAACCTCATCCTTAGACATGGTATCTACATCAACCTTCACAACCTCTATGCTAGAATAATCTACAGTGTGCTGGCACTTACCATAAACCACAAAGTAAGTAAAGCCAATACCCAGATCCTTAGCATGGACAACGCTGGGTTCATCTAGGCCCATTTTCAGAGCAAGACGACGGGCAGCCTCCTTAGCCTCTTCCCCATAGGGTACAGGTAGGGTAAAGCTCATTTGCACCATTCCATCGTTTAGGGTATCCCCATAGGGTTTCACTTGTGTATAATCGATTTTTTCTACTGCCATTTATTTTCCCTCCCCTAGCATCATTTCTATAAAGGGATTGAAATAGCCCTCTGCCTTTTTAACGACTCCCTCAAGACCCTTGCCACCATCTCGTGAACGCTTCACTCCACCAAATTTTCCTTCTTCAATGGTTTTAAAGAGTCCATCCTCTTGGATTTGCTGTAGTAAATCTGCCGCCATGGTGACAACCTCATGGGCTCTTTTCTGGATAATTCCATCCTCCTTAAAGACAATCTCATCGCCAAGATCCTTACAATTATTAAAGATGTACTTGGCATTATCTATAGATAGGGCCCTGTCGTGAAGATGGGGGGTGTGGATGGCCTCAGTTAGCATTCCCAACAGCTGAATTCCTTGTCCCGTCCATATGGATATTAAATTAAATAAAGCATTTTGAATGTGTCCCTTAAAGATATCTCCCGTCATAAACTTTGTCGGAGGCATATATTTTAACGGAGCCTTGGGGAAGATTTCCCTTGCCATCTGGGCTTGAGCCAGCTCCCATAGGAAGCCATTGGTTAGGTCTGGATTCATTTCAAAGGCATGGCCTAAACCCATTTGCTCCTCTGGAATCCCTGCCTTTAGGGCAAACTGCTCGTTAATAAATTGAGAGGCTAACACGGTATGGGCTTCTTCAACTGCATCGGCGGTTGTAAGGTAGTTGTCCTCTCCAGTATTTATAATGATTCCTGCATAGCCATTGATTATCCTTGAGAAGTACTGATCTATAAGGGTACGCTGCATGTTGATATCTCTAAACAATATTCCATAGAGGGCATCATTTAGCATAACATCTAGTCTTTCCATAGCGCCCATTGCTGCGATTTCAGGCATACAAAGACCAGAGCAATAGTTACATAATCTTATATATCTACCTACCTCTTCTCCCACCTCATCAAGGGCCTTCCTCATGACTCTGAAGTTTTCTTGGGTGGCAAAGGTTCCTCCAAAGCCTTCGGTGGTTGCTCCATAGGGAACATAGTCCAATAAGCTTTGGGCTGTAGATCTAATTACTGCAATTACATCTGCCCCTTGTCTTGCAGCAGCTTGGGCCTGAATGGCATCCTCATAGATGTTTCCTGTTGCAACGATTACATATAGATAGGGCTTTTTTCCCTCTCCTACATTTTCAATAAAATCGTCTCTTTTTTCTCTATTGGATTTTATTCTGTCTACCGTTGACTGAGCAATGGAGTTTATGGCAGTTTTAATAGCCTCCATATTTTGTGGGGGTAGCTTTGTAATCTCCATATCCCCACCGGCAACTGCCTCAGCAATTTCTTGAGGATTTTTACCGCTATAGACCATAGCGTTCCCCAGCCAGAAGGCAACCCCTTGAGCCATTCCACCATTTTGACGGATATGGTCTACTAAGACATTGGGAAGGGGATATTCTCCATCATCTACTCCATCTATCCCCAATAATCTTGCTATGGTTCTCTCTACTGTTACCGTACTATGCTGGTCTATAAATTGCTGCACATCCTCAGCGATGGTTCTGGCTGCACTTCTAGCCTTCTTTATGCTATCAATATCAAGATTCAATTTACTTGACACTACATTCCCTCCTTACAAATATTTTTATCTATCGCAAAAGCTATTCTCCTTCTCCTAGGGGTTTTATGGCCCTTTCCGCCTCTTGGATGATTTCATCTTTAAGGCCCAGAAGCTTAGCTACAAATATAGCGTCCTTAGGGACTGCTTTCCCATTTGATACTGGTTGAAGTCGGTAGTCCATATATTCTTCAAGAAAGCCTTCAGCCTGCTGCTGTTTCACAATCTTGTCTTTATCTTCAGCTATTAAATCCATTTTTAGCCCCACCACCTGTAGATGGTTAATATCCTTAACCCTACAAAGACCATCAAAGTGGGAGGTTATTACGCTGATGGTTGGCTTATCCTTTAAAAATTCCATAATTCCCTTGGAAATAGCATAACCCTCTGTTGGATTGGTACCACGGGCAAGCTCATCCATTAGGATTAACCCACCCTCCTCCACCCGATGGAGGGTGTTCTTTAAGTAGAATATCTCTGCTCCGAAGGTGGAAAGACCGGCCTCTAGGGACTGCTGATCTCCAATTGAGAAGTGGATGAAGCTGACAGGTCCAATATAGGCTCTTTTTGCTGGAACGTACAAGCCCATCTGGGCCATAATGGTGGTTAGGGCTATGAGCTTTAGAATAACGGTTTTGCCACCCATATTGGCTCCAGTAATCAGGGTAACTCCAGACTTTAAGGTTATATCAATGGGTGTAAAATCTTGATTCTTACTGCGAAGGGTCCTTTCCACAATGGGATGCCTACCCCCTTCTATTTGAAGATAGGGTCCCTCCACCAGCTTTGGTCTTACACCATCTATCCTCTTATTTAGAAGATACTTGCCAAAAAGGAAATCCAATTCCCCTACAACCTTTATATTCTGATGGATAGCCTCCCCATAGATTTTCAGCTGTTGGGTTAACCTCTGCCGTACCTCCTGCTCATAATCCTCTTCTATCGATTTAACCAATAATAGCTTACTGTTTAGCTCATCCAAGAGGGATGAGGACTTCACTCTAAAAACCAGACTTCTAAAGGATTCCGAGGATAGAAATACCCAAGGGGACTCCATAAGCCTTCGAATTTTATCCTTATCCTGCTTATCAACTATAATCTCTCCGTTGAGCTTTGGCTTAAGCTGTGTTTCCTGGGAAATAATTTCCTTGATTCTGTTCTTTTCTTTGGTAATTTCCTCCTCAAGGTCCTTCTTTTCTTTTCTAATAACCTTAAGATTTTCATCATAGCTATCATAAAGATAGAAGGTTTTTAGTCCAGTTCCTTCAGGGTCTAAAAGCTTTATGACCTCTTCAATAGATAGAAGCTTAAGGGCCTCCATCTGCTTCAACCTGCTATTTTGAATGATCGATTGAAGCTCTGACATTTCCATTAGCTGTGCCTTGATTTCAAAGAACTCAATGATATTGAGGGCTTCTCCGCCTTCTAAGCGCTTAAGGGTTCCTCTAATATCCTTAAATTGACTAAGATTATTCTTTAATAATAGCTGTAGCTCTAATCTTGAATCCAAAGCCTCCTTAAAAAAGGCAAGGTTATCAAGGGCCTTAGTAATCCTATCTCCTTCCTCAGGAAGGAAGGGTCTTAGCTCCTCCTTGACGGCTTTTCCATAGGAAGTTAATACCTGTAGACCCTGTAATACTTCCTTGAGTCCTATTAATTCTGATAGCTTTGATTCCATAAAGGGCATACCCATATTACAGTTCCTCCATAACAACGTCCACCACCGGGATTGGCCTTAGGGCCTCCTGCATTTTTTCTTTAAAATCCCTTGGATTAAAGCTGTAGCCACTGGGTGCAACAGGGTTTATGGTTACAGCTAAAACATTTATTTTATCTAAAACCTCTAGACTGATTCCCCTTTTGAGGAAGTAGCCCCAGTCCTTTGAATTGAGAAAAACTCTAGTTCCATCTTTTATAATTATCTTTACGTTTTTATAATAGGGGGATACGGCAATGATATCCTCTAAGGTTTTTTTGGTAAGGCTACCACTTATTATAATGTAGGTACTGTTTTCCTTAATAGCATCCCCTATAATTATGCCGGTATTAAGGGAGGTTGCGATATCTAGATAGGTGATCTCTCCCCTTTGATTTATTACCGCAAAGGTCTTTTCTTCTATAATTCCTCTAGCCAACAGACTCATTTCATGATCTTCCACCACTGGCAGATTAAAGAGCCTTACCTGATGAAGGGTATCTTCAATGGCTTTATTTATATTTCTACTGATTACAGCGCCGGTTGCTAAAATCGTCCCTTCGGTAATGGAAGGGGCTGCTGCTGTTTTTCTGTTTATGGCTCCATCGACTAAAATCAATTCTGCCCCAAAATATTTCATCATCTCTGCTGCCACTTTAATTTGATGATTGGTTGTGGGGCCTGCAATTTCCACTAAACCGCTATCGAGGGCTCTGGCAATCACCACCTGACCTAGGGCAGTGTTGAAATTGGTCACCTCTAATATTTCCAGCTTAACCTGGCTGGCCAGTAGGGTCTCGGCTGCTGTTGCCACTAGGGTTCCTTCATGAATATAAATGGTGGGTTTTTCTGTAGAGGTAACAAGGTCTAACCTTTCTCCATCTCTTCCGGTGGAGGTGATTCCAAGCTTAACCTGAGCCTCCGCTGCCTCTTCGATGAGTCTGTTGAGGGTTACCGTCTTTCCTGCGTTCTTGGCCATTCCAACCACCGATAGGGTGTTATATTTTTTGTAGGCATATTTAAGAAGCTCCATGAACATCCTCCACTTCAAAATACAGGAGGACATATTAGGCCCCCCTGTATTGGCTACTTATGGCTGCGTTGGTGTCTTTCTAGGTTGGCAGGCTCCATAGAAATCTCGTTGCCTTGAATTAATCCTGCTACACCCTGTAGCTTTTCTTTCTTTTCTCCAGCACATACACTGCAATTACATTTGTCATCATAATTCTTGGGTTCAGTATAGGTGGTTATAACCCCTTCATAATTCCTTAAAACAACCTTGTGGGCTCCTTGAGAAATTACATAATTTGGCATAACAGGGATTTTGCCTCCACCACCTGGGGCATCAACAACAAAGGTTGGCACAGCATAGCCTGAGGTATGACCCCTTAGACCTTCTATAATCTCTATACCCTTTGCCACAGGGGTTCTAAAGTGCTCTATCCCCATTGAAAGGTCACATTGATAGATATAATAGGGACGGACTCTGTTTTTAACCAAGCCATGGAGAAGCTCCTTCATAACATGGACACAGTCATTAACTCCACGTAGTAGCACCGATTGATTTCCTAAAGGAATCCCGGCATCTGCCATCAGTTTCAGGGCATCCTCGGCTTCCTTGGTAATCTCCATTGGATGATTAAAGTGGGTGTTTAACCAAATTGGATGATATTTTTTAAGCATATTCACCAAATCAGGAGTAATTCTTTGGGGTAAAACAACGGGGGTTCTTGAGCCAAGGCGGATGATTTCCACATGTTCGATGGCCCTTAGCTTGCTGATGATATATTCGAGCCTTTCATCAGAAATCAACAAGCAATCTCCACCGGAAAGCAATACATCCCTAACCTGTGGGGTTTTTGAAATGTAATCAATGGCTGCATCTATTCTATCCATTGGAAGTCCACTGTCCTGTTGTCCAGCAAATCTTCTTCTGGTGCAATGTCTACAATACATAGAGCACATATCTGTAACCAATAGAAGGACTCTATCGGGATATCTATGGGTTAATCCGGGAACCGGGGAGTCATGGTCTTCATGAAGAGGATCCTCCATATCAGCCTCACTCTTGTTGACCTCCACCATTAAGGGTACTGCTTGTTTTCTTACAGGACAATTGGGGTCTTTTTCATCCATTAGGGTTATATAATAGGGTGTAATGGCCATCCTTAGAGTTTTAAGGCACTCATGTATCCCCTTTTCCTCTTCCTCTGTTATGGAAATAACCTTCTTCAATTCCTCAACGGTGGTTATTCTGTTGGAAACCTGCCAATGCCAGTCATTCCATTGCTCCTCTGTTACATCCTTCCACATTTCAATCTGTCTATAGTCACGCATCCTATCTCTCCTCTCCACTTATAACTTCTTTTTATGCATAAAGCTCTTGGTAAACCCTTCTTAATTCTGGATTCTCCCTCATAATTTCAAGGGTAAGCTCTGCGTGTCCCTTTGTATAGCCGTTTCCTATAATCATGGTATTATCTCTACCTACTCCCTCTGCACCTAGGGCTGCCTTTGTAAAGCTGGTTGCCATGCTGAAGAAGTAAATTAATCCATCACTCTTTGCAGCTAATATACTGGCCATTTCAGTGTTGGCAACATTTACGCAGTTAATTACCACATCTGCCATTTCTCCGCCGGTTACTTCTTTAACCTTATCCATAACCTCAACGGCATTGGTGGCATCTGCCACTATGAAATTGTCGGCTATGTTTAAGGACATAACCCTTTCCTTAGATCCCTCACTGGGGGCCAAGCAAATTACCTGCCCATCCTTACCTGCCCTTTTCTTTGCTTCATATAAACATAGCATTCCAGATTTACCTCCACCACCGATTACAACAACCTTGTGGCCTGGTTGAACCAGCTTGGCTGTTTGGGCGGGGGCTCCTGCAACATCTAACACGGATAATACAAGATTCTGTGGCAAATCATTAGGAATGATGCTGTAGATTCCACTTTCAAATAAGATTGCCTTTCCCTTAATATCTACTTGATCAATTTCTTTACGAATGCTGATAATTTCATGGATTTGAAGGGGAGTTAGAGATAAGGAAACCAATGTAGCAATTTTGTCTCCCACCTTTAGATTACTCTTTCCTTCTAGGGCTGTACCGATTTTTTCTACGGTACCAATCAGCATTCCACCTGAGCCTGTTACAGGATTTTGGTGTTTTCCACGACTTTCCACGATGGCTAGCATGATTTCTTTAATTTTTTCTTCATTTCCATTGGCCTCTTGCTTTATCTGGGTAAAGCTGGCGGAATCAATATTTAATGTATGTACATCGATTAAAATCTCGTTGTCATATATCTCCATGCTGTTATCAATTTTAACTGCTGGTTGAGGTAAAACTCCTTTAGGCTCTATAACCCTATGGGTACCGAATGGGCATCCTTTTTTCATCATTACTTCCTCCTTAAAAATATTAAAATGATATTATTTTAGTCCATTTATGATAAATAGCAATTATTATGCCAATAAGTAATATCAATACTAAGTGGCTGTATAATAAGGCTTCTATTATATTCTTATGTAAGTAGACCATAATTATCAGCCCGGGAAAATAAAAAATTGCCGAATTTTAGGCAATTATTTTATTTTTAGCTTTTTCATTTTATATTGTAGAGTTTGTCTAGGTATCTGCAAAGCCTTTGCTGCGTTGGTTACGTTTCCTTCTGCCTCCTTTATGGCAGAAGCTATGGCCTTTCTCTCCGCCTCTATTAAGACCTCCCTAAGGGAAAATCCTGTAGAATCTTCAATGGTTTCCAGGGTCCTTTGAAGATGTTGAGGTAAATCTCCATCCTTTATATAATTCCCCTCCAGCACATTCATGGCCCCTTCAATTACATGCTTTAGTTCCCTAACATTGCCTGGCCAAGGATAGCTGATAAAGGTTTTTAGCACATTATCCTCTACACCAATCACCGTCTTGTCTAGCTTTTCATTAAACTGTCGAACAAAATAGTCCACCAATAGGGGGATATCCTCTTTACGTTCCTTTAGATCTGGTACCCTTAAGGATACAACATTCAACCGATAGAATAAATCACTTCTTATGAGCCTATTCTCCAAAGCCTCCATCGGATTGATATTCATGGCTGCGATTATTCGTACATCCACCTCACGGGTTCTGATGTCTCCAACCCTTCTAATGGAGGATTCCTCTAAAACCCTCAAAAGCTTAGCTTGAAGCTCAATGGGCATAGAATTTATTTCATCTAAAAACAAGGTTCCACCATTGGCTAGCTCAAAGAGCCCCGGGCGATGGTCAGCTCCGGTAAAGGTTCCCTTAACGGTTCCAAATAGGATGCTTTCCAATAGGGTAGGAGGTATAGCCGCACAATTTTGAGCGATAAAGGGTTTGTTTCGCCTGTTACTGGCATTATGGATGGACTGGACCACAAGCTCCTTGCCACTTCCTGTATTACCATAAACCATTATGGAGGAAAGGCTTTCAGCTGCTTTTAGAGCCTTAGATTTTAATTTTAAGATTTCTTTGCTTTGTCCGATGATATCCATAAAGGTGTACTTAGCAGTACCCTTGGTATCTTTGTTTCTCTTGGTCTCGTCTTTATAAAGCTGCTTTTGCAGGTCTAAAACCCTTTCTGATAAGGCCCTAACGGCTGTAATATCTCGAGAAATCTCTATTGCCCCTAATATTTTTTTACCCTCCATTACGGGTAAGGAGGAATTGATTGTGGTTATACGGTAGCCTCTAAAATTTACAAAGGTTTGTTGAAGGTTTAGTATGGGCCTGCCGGTTGCCATTACCTGCAAAAGGGTACTGGTTTCCTCCGTAAGGGATGGATAGACCTCTAGGATATTCCGACCAATGGCCTCTTCACGATTGACATTATCCAGCTTTGCAGCCGCTTCATTACAATAGATTATTTTGCCTTTACGATCAATAATTTGAACACCTTCTCCTATATTGTCCAGCAGTTCTTCAATATGATGACGGGATAGAAACCATTCCATAAAATATCCGCCCACTTTCCGGCCATAAAAAGCCCATTAATCGGCACTTCTTCTATTATTGTACCTTATTAATGGGTTTATTACAAATTATTATTACGTGTTTTTTAAATGCTGATGACTAATTTCCATTGCTTATATCTTTTTAAGCTCTTCCACACCATACATGAAAAATGTTAATATTACCATAATTGCTCCAGTAGCTATAGGTAGCATCGAAGGATTAATTTTATCCACCAGAAATCCCAATGATTGCCTCTAAAGGAGTCTAACCTTCACATAAAGTGCCTACTGCTCCAAAAACCCTTCCCCTAAAGACTTATCCTCGTTGGGAGCTGCCTTCCTGCCTGGGATCATAAGAATTATCATAGTGGTCAGTATAAATACATTAACCTTTAAAAAATCCATCATTATAGGTGTTAGGCCATTTTCCAGTCTGAGCTTCCATGAATTATACAAGTCCTTTAAAATGCTTGTATAGCTTTCTAAAGCTAAAAAGTTATCAGGAAAAAAGTCTTTATCAATGCGAGTATAGGTTGCAATTTTATACATTGCATATATGGCTGCTAATTCAATAAGGATTTTAAATGCAGTATTAATAATATCCTTTATGTTTATGCTTATATATCTAAATATACTCATTTCAAGTTTCCTGATTTGATAATCCTCATATCTTATTCTAAGGTTCTCCTTAAGACTTTTGTATATCTTTACAGCTATATTAAGTAATATGGATATTAAAATAATAATTGATATATTTCTATAAAAATAAGCAACATTCATGTATTTAATCGAATTAATTACAGTATATGGGTTGTTATTAATTGACTCCATAATGTTATTTGCTCTTAGATGAAAGTTTTTATATTCACCTCCGGTATAGGGCTGAAATCGTACTATTACTCTACTCCAGTTATCATTTAACATGTCTTTGTTATAGGGGATATATATAAGATCACTGTTTTTTATTACACCCTTCACTTCATAGGTGATGCCATAAATAGAAATATTCTTTCCAACAGCATCAGCTGTTCTGAAGTATTTATCTGAAACTCTATCTCCTAATGCCACAACATTTCTATCATTTCTGGTGATGAAATCCCCTTGTTCCATCTTTATATTTTTAAATAACAGATCATTGCCTGTTGTCATAATCGTTTTGAAACCAGCAGTACTGCCTTCATAATTTATAGAATAGTTCAGTAAATTTGTTCCATAGGTGATCCTTTCTAGTACTTCATAATCTAAAGGCCCATCCAACCTCAGCTCGACACCCATCAAATTATAGTTATTGCTTATGTATAGGCTGGCTGCCATAAGGAGGAGAAGTAAAGCTAGAGTAATCAAAATTTTTTTTATTTCCAATTCACCCTCACTCCATCCTTAATTTTATAGGATAAGTTGTTGATAATTAAATTTTCAGCATAAGCCTCCAGCCCCTTTACTGCAACGCTTAGATCCCCTATGGTTTCCATAATAATTATTATTTCCTTTGCAGTATATTTTGTTCCTAAAACTCCTTCTTCGGCTTCTACAATATAAACAACCCCGCTTTTCCCCTCCTGAAAGCCTTCTGTAGGGATTATTGCAGCCTTGGGAATAACATAGGACCCGTTCACATTCTTAAGAATAGTACCATCTAAAACTGATCCCAATAAAGGTTTTCCCTTTATACCCTCATCAAATATGCCCTCGATTTTTATCAATCTATTTTGAGATATTTTGCTAATATTGGTAAGCTTCACATCTAAAGTCTTGTTTTTTGAATCCTCACGAAATCTTATAGATGTTCCCAGTTCTAAGAGTTCTTGGTCATTCTCATTCACATATCCAACAATTTTAACTGTATCATAGCCCTCTGCCTCAGCTATTTCTACAATTGGGGTGTCCTTTCTTAAAATAACCTTAGGGTTATTAACATTAAGTATTACCCCCGAAGCAGCTGCATAATAGATGCCATCTTTATCAATAGTTGAATAGAATTCATTTTTAATATTTAAATGGGCAATTTCAATTTTATAATTGTTAATTATATAATCTATGTTTTTGAGACTAATTTCTGCTTCTTTTTGTGAAAATTCATAATTTGACTTAGCCTTCTCCAGATCAGCTTTAATATCTTTTATTCTTTCCTTAGCCCTTTTAATATCTGCATATGGTATTGCCCCTGCTTGGTGTAAAATCTCAGTATCTTTTAAGTTCAACTCTTCCTTTTCTAAAGTATCTATAATTTCATCAATACTTATTTCTTCCCTGTGGAGATTCCAAAGAATTCTTTCCTTTTTCATTTCTTCATTTTCTATTTTTAGCTTCAAATCCGTCAATGGGTCTTGACTTATAAAATTACCGTATGTAGGATCTATTTTAAAGACTGGATCACCTTCTTTTACTCTGTCTCCTACATTGACAAAATAGGAGTCAACAACAATGTCTCTTTCAAGGAGTACCTTTAAGATCTCCCGAGGTTCTATAGCTCCCTGCAACTTGAGGGTTTTTGATATGTTTTGTTCCTTTACTATCCTAACGGTTTGAACTTCAGTAATAAAAAAACCTGATACTGTCTTTGAGAAGAAGCCTAATATAAAAATTAAAACAATGAATTCTACCGAAAGCCTTTTTAATCCCTTTAGTATAGAACTATTCATTATTTCATACCCCCTACATTTAATCCTTCATTCAGATATTTATGTCCCTTTGTAAAGATTAATATCGCCGGAAACATATATAATGTTGCAGCACTATAGAAGATATTAAAATCCTTATAATATATTGTTTCTAGGAAAACCGAAAGGGGCAATATTTCTTGTGAACTTATAAAAATGACTGCCTGTTCAATGATGTTCCAGTTGTCTATAAAGGAAAGTATAACAAGGGTAAAAACCGCTGGTCTGATTGCCGGAAGGATAATACTGAAAAATAATCTAATATCCCCTGCTCCATCCACCCTGGAGGCCTCAATTATATCGTTGGGTATGTCTCTTATAAACTGTCTTAAAAGGAAAACCCCAAAGGATGTAAAAATACCAGGAAATATAATTGCTTTAAGGGTGTCTAGAAATTTTAGGTTAAAGGTCTTTTGCAAATTATCAAACATAATATAATTGGGCACCATAGTTACCTGGAAGGGTAAAATGATTACTAAAATATACAGAAGAAAAATAAAATCTCTTCCCGGAAACTCCATTTTAGCAAAGGCATAGGCAGCAAAAACGCCTACCAGTATCTGCCCTAAAATAATAATTGTTGTTAACTTAACTGAGTTTAGAAAATAATAAAAGTATTCCCCTTTAAATATAGCTAAATCAAAATATTGATTTAAAGAGAACCTATCAGGTAATATCTCTATTTTATTTGTCTCCAATTGTCTTGCATCCATAAAGGAATTTGAAACTGTATACACAATTGGTAGAATAAAAATAATAGCAATAACAATAATTAAAATATAAAGAATTGGCTTCATGTTTTTCCCCTTCTCTTTGTAATATTATTTTTCCAAGCCCTTTGAATATCTTTTATCCAGATAAAAAAACAAACCTGCAAATGCAAATATCGCTAAGGCGAACATATATGATGCCGCTGTTAATCTTTGATAACTCAAGTTTCTAAAGGTATTGTTCATATAATGCTGCAGCATATATATCTTTTGATTTGGATAGCCGCCCTCAAGTATAAAAACATCTCGAAAGACTTTAAAGGAGTTTATTACAGATACAATAAACACAAACACTGTAGAAGGTATTGTAAGGGGAAATATAACATGTCTTATCCTTTGTAAGTAATTGCTGCCATCAATTTTGGCTGCTTCTATAATGCTTTTATCCATACTGGTTAAGGCTGCTAAATAAATAATCAGATTATAGCCTACACTCCTCCATATGTAGATTAGTATAACTGCAATCATGGCATAGTCTGAATCAAGAATGCTAAAACTACTTGTAAAGAGCTTTCTAAAGAAACCCGATGTAACTGCCGAGGGTATAGCTATGGGTAGTATAATGGCTAATTTAATGTGCTTTGGAGGATTTATTTCATATATTACAAGGGCTAATAAAAAGGATATTGCTATAGCTAGGGTAACCCCTACAAGCATAAATAATAGGTTGTTTTTTAAAGCTAATCTGAAGGCTCCGCTACTTAACACATCCTTATAATTTGAAAAGCCAACAAAGCTTTTAATAAAGCCACTTTTATAAAATGAGTATTTTATACCTTCAAGGAAGGGAATTATAAAGAAAATACTGAAGCCTATAAGGCTGGGAAGTATAAACAGATAGCCCTTTAGCTTTTTGATTTTTTTCCTAGCTAGTTTCTTTTTTTTCTTTTCTGGTTCCATTTTACTTAATGAGTCTTCCAATTAGCAGCACCCTTCCCTTGTATCTAAAGTAGCATTAATGCTATTTTTCATTTAGCATTTAATTAACTCATTCATTTAAATACAGATTCATTCTATTATCAAAATCCCTTAGCTCCTTCATTATTTCTTCACTGGTATATTTGTCATCAGCAAATACTATTTTAACAATTAATTTTACTAATTCATCCTTTAGGTGTTCTTCTTTAGTGCCAGAATAAAGTCTGACCCTCTCATTATTCTTTATTTGATTTAGTACCTCTTCCCTTAAAGCAATTAGATCTTCATCTATTCCTTTCTCCTTTTCAATAGCTTTAATTTTATCCTCAATGGTTTTAACTACAGGAGCACTAAAGGATATAAAACTATCTTTACGTAGCTTTAATGGTTCGGTGTATAGCTTTAGTTGAGCCTCATCCCTTAATAAGTACTCTAGAAATTTCAAACCAGCCTCAATGTTTTTACCCTTTCCATTAACCAATAATCCCCAGTAATGTACATATCCAAATGGTTCGGGTAAAATAACTGTATCTGAAGCTCTAACATTACTACGAATCAGATAGGAGGAATAGTTTCGACTTGTTTCCAAAGAATTTAAAGTGTTTCTTGGAAACCTACTTAATATAAAGAAATCATCTTTTCTACTGGAAAGCCATAATTCCCTTGATTCTACTCTTTCATCGGATTGGGGGGAAAAAATCATATTATAATAGTTCTTATAAGTGTAGTTTTCATTTATTGTGAACAAATCAGAATATAGTAGTATTTCCCTGATTTTTTCAATCCATTTGACTGTATTCTCATTAGCCATTTTACTTTCCCCGTTTTCATTTAAAAATGGCCCAAACTCTTTTATTTCAATTTCAATAATCTCCCCAAATAACTCCCGAGACATATGCACCTTTCTATCCTCATACGATTTATATGCAACATAACGATAATCGGTAACGGACCAGTCTAAGCTAGGCTCTGGCAATTCTAATTCTGCTAGAACAATTTTATTTAACAAAGTTCCTCTTTCACCCATACCCATTGGTACAAGATATCCATCCCTGAGACTTTCATATATATTTTCATAATTAGGTATTAGCTCTTCTATTTCTAAGGCAACCCCTTGTCGAACCAAATCATTATACTCTTCTAATGCACCAATTAATACTAATGTTGGCCCATCATCTAAGTAAAAGTCAGCATTTCTGCTTTGTATGTACTCCTCTTGACTGTTAGCAGGCTTCCTTATTATATTTACCTTAATTCCTGTTTCTCTAGTGAATTCTTCAACGAATAGGTTTAGATGGGCCATATAACCATCAGTGAAACTATCCACTGGAGACATAACTATTGTAATCTCATTTTCATCTACTTTATTAGAATCTGCTGTTCCTCCAGTACATGCTACAGCTGATATTAGTATAAATAATGATAAAATGACTGATAATACTTTCTTCATTTCCCCACACTCCTTTTTAAATAAGTTTTTACACAAATACTATATGCCGTAAATGCCACTTACTTAAATACTGATCCATACTACAATTAACAATCTTTTAATGTGACAAAAGCTAAACTCCTTGTACTATTCCTTTTCTTACTTCTAATAACACTAAGATTTCTACGCCATAAGTAATAGCCATTTAATACTTTTAACTCCTTATTTGTAAAATCATTAAATAAGTCTTCTTCAAGAATGTTTAATAGTTTAGATTTATTATGTAAGTTTAAATACATAAAATAAATAATAGAGCATTCTATTATCATTTTATAAAAATCACATAAATAATTATATATTCGTTAAAAATAGCATTATAAATATTTGATGCTCAGCAGTTATAGTTAATATTGCACTTTCCTTCACTTCTTCAAGAAATGTCAATGCCTAATACCATGTAGAGACACCAAAAGTACCGTTACATCTATAAATATCCTGATAAAGATTTTTCACACGGTACTAAATTTACAATTCATTCCAAAATTAATACTTTTTTATTACTTCTATGTAAAATTTATTTTCCCTCCCTCAATGGTTCATTACTATTCGTCGATATTCGACATTTTCTTAATATCGTAGGTTTTTATTGCTTGAAATAAAGTTAACATAATTAAAAAGATGTAAAATATTAAATCTCCAATGGATTTTCCTACAATTTTGGTACCAAGGTTAGGCTCCATATCAAGCTTAATATCCTATGAAGTACTTGCACTTTGGATTCGACATAACTGAATATAATGGGTATAATAATAGGGATTGATGATATGTAAGTAATAGTATTGGAGGCATTTAAATGAATAAAGTGGAATTGATTGCTACGGCTGCCTTTGGTTTAGAGGCAGTAGTGGCTAGAGAAATTAAGGATTTAGGCTATGAGGATATGATAGTAGAGAATGGTAGGGTTGTCTTTACTGCTGATTTAGAAGGAATTTGTAAAAGTAACCTATGGCTGAGGACGGCTGACAGGGTTTTATTAAAGGTGGGTGAATTTAAGGCTACTACCTTCGATGAGTTATTTGAGAAAACTAAGGCCCTCCCTTGGCATCAATTTATACCAGAAGATGGAGAATTTCCTGTAGTGGGTAAATCCGTAAAGTCTAAGCTTTTTAGTGTTTCCGATTGTCAGGCCATTGTTAAAAAGGCTGTGGTGGAAAAGCTTAAGGTAAAATATAAAAAAGAGTGGTTTGAGGAAAAGGTAGGAAAATATAAGATTCAAGTGGCCCTTTTAAAGGATGTTGCCACCTTAACAATTGATACCAGTGGAGATGGCTTACATAAAAGAGGCTATAGAAGCCTTTCTAATGTTGCTCCCATCAAGGAGACCTTGGCAGCAGGCTTAATTTTATTAAGCTACTGGAAGCCGGATCGGGTTTTAATTGATCCCCTTTGTGGCTCTGGAACCATTCCAATTGAGGCTGCCCTGATTGGAAAGAACATCGCCCCGGGTTTAAATCGAAGCTTTGTTTCTGAGGACTGGCCATTAATTCCTAAAAATCTATGGTGGCAGGCACGAAAGGAAGCCCACGATTTGGCTAAGTATGATCTCCCCTTAAGGATTTATGGTTCGGATGCTGATGGTGAGGTTTTATCCTTGGCAAGATATCATATAACAGAGGCTGGTGTGGATGAGGATGTTCATGTGCAGAAGCTAAGGCTTCAGGATTTATCCTCTCGTTTTGAATATGGCTGTATCATTTGCAATCCCCCCTATGGCGAGAGGATTGGTGAGAAACGAGAAGTCGAAGCTCTTTATCGTGATATGGGAAAGGTCTTCGGTAAGCTTGACACCTGGAGTCATTACATTATAACCTCTAATCCAGATTTTCAAGATCTCTTTGGTAAAAAGGCCGATAAGAAAAGAAAGCTCTATAATGGTAGGATTGAGTGTACTTATTATCAGTATTATGGACCAAGACCGCCCCGAAAAGTAGACTGATGAAAAACCTCCATATTCTTTGTTACTGCAAAAACCTAGCATCCTCACGTATGTTTTTAATACGCTGCGGTGCTAGGTTTTCTTGTGCCTCGACTCTAAAGGCTTTTGATCAGTCTATAAAATTGTCTCTTCTCTATCTTTTCTTCTTTTTCCCCTTTTCTCCTTAATTTCACTTGCCTTCTTTTCGATTATCTTCCACATAAATATTCCCCATAACAAACCTCCGATGCTAAAGAGGGGTATGGCATAAAGGGTATCCAGTGAGAATAAACCCCTTTTAATGGCTGAAAAGGAGAATCCAATATTAAAGAGGGATACCAATATCCTATATATAATTGCTGTAGAAACCCCCCAGCTTAATACTCCATGCTGTAGGATGTATTTTGTCTTTCCTTTGTTATAGGCTTTTATTAAATTTTCTCTTTGTTTGTTGTCCATATTTTTTGCCCCCATTTCAAACCGTTGAAAAGTCATCATCTTCTTTGTTGCTGCAGCTAGTCAGCATTCTCACGTATTTCTGTATACGCTTCATTCGCTGACTACCTTTGCTTCGCGAATCTAATAACTTTTGAACAGTCTGGATTTTATCTGTATTAAAAAGTTATTATAGTCAATTATAATTTATTTTATCAATTTTTCTTAAAGAAGTCATCCTTTATTAGGTTTTATATGTGTTTGCAATTGGTTCGAAGAGGATTTGTCGAATGATGCAAAATCCTGGTAAAAAAGTCCTAAATTTTTTCCATAAAACTAGGAGGATTTTCCTATCTTTTTTCTAATATATATAAGAAGGATTTTTATTTATGTACATAGGAGGATTTAAAATGAATTATAATGCTACAGGTGGAATTAAAACCTATTCATTACCCTTTCCAATTCACCATAGGGGTATTTCTAACGTCTTTGATCAGCCTGAAATACAGACCCATCATTATATCATTGACGATGCGGAGGTTCATTCAATCGAAAATATAAAAAATATTGACCTTCAATGTAAGGGTACTATCGTCCGTTTAATCCCTACCACCGAAGGGGATATAAAAATCCACCTTTACGGAAAAATCTCTTCTTCGGAGGCCTATATAACCCCCAGCCTGTTGACGGCTGTAGAGGATGGATTTCTTTATGGTGAAATCAAACACTACGAGAGCCCTCTATTGCATATAGAATCCGACTTATGTTTAGACATTTCTATCCCAAGGGAATATAAAGAAGATATTGAAATTGAGAATTCCTATGGTAACCTGATGGTTGATGAAATTCAACACATTAAATCCTTTTCCTTTAAAACCATAACGGGATCTATTGATATCCAACGGCTTCTATCAAAGGAAACTAAGTTAGAAACCGTTACAGGCAATATTCAATTACAGCAGGTTGAATCCAATCTTAATATAGAAACCGTTACTGGAGCCGTTGCCATAGAGGTTGCAAATAGTGAAAAAGTCCTTAGTATAAAGACAACTACAGGCAACTGTGATATTATCCTATCAAAAAATTCTAATGTTAATCCAAGCTTTAAAACCGTGACAGGAAGGATAAACACCAAATACAACGAAGGGGATTCTAGCATAAATCTAGAAACCATAACCGGAGCCTTTAATATTACATATAAATAAAATAAGATAAGTCAGCCGACTTATCTTTTTTACTTACACTATTTATTCTTCAAATCTTATTGGTATTCTTAATCGTTGAAGAAAAATTCCATTCTGGGCACTGAACTCCCCAACCTCTAAAAATCCCGTGTCGTCTTTTGGAGGTTGAAAAATGATTTTTTCATCGAAGGCACCCCATTGTGGCCCGCCTGCATCGGCTTGAAGGAACTCCTCATGGATGACTTTGTCGTAGGCATCTAAGATTCTAATTACAAAGGCCCCTTCAAAGGCTATAATCCTCCCCTTTACTCTAAAATTACTATCGATTTTATCATCCTCCAAGGGGGTTTCCAGCACTGCATATACAAATTCCTCTTCAGTGTTTAAGATTTCCTTCTGTTGGTCTATAACGTCATATCTACTGGCTTCTTTGGTATAAACCTTTAAATATACCGTAGGATAGATTAGGGCTTCAGTTACTACTTGTCCTTCCTCTGGCTCTGTAAATTCCACATGAATTCTTCTAGGGTACTCTTCTTCAACATAGCCTTTAACCTCAATATCATAGCCTCCAGTGGGTTTTTCCCCTGCGTCAACTCTAATAAAGGTGGCATTGGGATGTTGATAGACATAGGCTGCTTTTTCTTTTCGATTAAATTCCTTAAACCAATCCATTGCATTGCTGGGCACATGCTCCTCTTCTAGGATGGCTAGCTTTTGTGGTCTATTATCTTCTATAAATTCTACCAACTCCTTAGAGGTGACAACATATTCTCTTCCTTGGGGGCCAAGCCTAATTCGTTCCTCTGAGTCTATAAGACATATTAAAAGCTGATTGCTGCCTTCTATTTCTCTATTTAAGGTAAGCTTTATTCCCCTAAGACACTTAGGATCATCTATTTTTGCTTCTAGGTTTATGGGAGGAATTTTGCTTATTAAATCTGCAAGGGTTTCAGTCTTATTACTGTGGGTTTCCTTTAAAGATTTTTCTCCATCCCAATATATTTGAAAGTCTTGAATGGACTCTGCCTTCAATTGACTATATGGATATTCCTCTTGATTAGGTAGGGGAGAATCCTTAATCTGACAGCCAGATACAATTAGAAGTGACATGATGATTAATCCAAACCTACTAAGCTTCATAAGCTGACACCTCCCGTTTACAATATATCTATAGTTTACCACTGGCTAAGGGTTTTAAACCCTTAGATTGTTGAAAAACATAGTAAAACCTAGATATGATTATTAGGAGCTTAATTTCCCTTCCAATAGCTCCTTTGCTGTTTTGGGGTTTGCTTGTCCTCCTGTTTCCTTCATTACCTGCCCCATTAAATAACCTAGAGCTTGCTTCTTACCATCTCTAAAATCCTCTACTGATTGCGGGTTCGAGGCTAAAACTTTATCAATTATAGCTTCCAACTCAGCCTCACCACTGATTTGCTTTAAGCCCTTCTCTTCTATTATTTCTAGCGGTTTTTTACCAGTGTAAAACATTTCTTCAAAAACCTCTTTAGCAATCTTACCGCTTATTCTACCCTCATCCACCAATTGAATAAGGCTTCCTAAGGTTTCTGGTTCTACTGGTATGGCATAGCTATCTATTTCCTTTTCCTTTAACAGCCTTAATAGGTCTCCCAATACCCAGTTGGCAACTGCTTTAGGTTCTCCTGCCTTTGCTACTGTAGCCTCATAAAAGGTGGCTAAGGCCTTATCCCCTACCAGAATTTCAAGCTCTTTATCGGTTAAGCCATAATCCCCTTTGAATCTGATGGTTTTCTCATGGGGTAGCTCTGGCAAAGTATCTCCTATTTCTTTAACCATTGCTTCTTGAAGGATAATGGGTTTTAAGTCGGGCTCAGGGAAATACCTGTAGTCGTGGGCATCCTCCTTACTCCTCATGGGAATGGTTCTTCCTTTACCGCTATCCCATCTTCTGGTTTCCTGGATAACCTTATGGCCCTCCCCAAATTGATAAAGCTCCAATTGTCTTTTTTCTTCCTTTTCCATGGCTTTAAGAAGCTCTTTAAAGGAGTTCATATTCTTAATTTCCACCTTAGAGTTCAATTCCTTTTGTCCGTGGTTTCTGACGGATATGTTGGCATCACAGCGAAGGGAGCCCTGCTCCATTCTACAATCGGATATTCCAGCATACTCAAGGATTGCCTTTAGAGCCTTCACATAGGCAACTGCCTCTTTAGGAGATCTTAAATCCGCCTCTGATACAATCTCAATTAAGGGAACCCCCACCCTATTGTAATCAATTAGGGAGTTAGGCTCATCCTCAAGATGGATTAGCTTTCCTGCATCCTCTTCTATATGGATTCTATTGATTCGAATTTCCTTCTTTTCTCCTTCTACATCAATTTCAATCCATCCATCCTTACATATGGGAAGGTCGTATTGAGAAATTTGATAAGCCTTTGGTAAATCAGGATAAAAGTAGTTTTTTCTATCCATTTTGCTGTAAAGGTTTATTTCGCAGTTTAATGCCAATCCCGCCTTTATTGCTAATGTTATTACTTCTTGATTCATCACCGGTAGGGTGCCTGGTAAACCTAAGCATATGGGGCAGGTATGATGATTTGGAGGTGCACCAAATTCCGTTGGACAGCTACAAAATATTTTAGATTTTGTTTCAAGTTCTGCGTGGATTTCCATCCCTATAATGGTTTCCCAAAGCATTATACCTCCTCCTTTCTGATGGGACTTTTTAGACCAATTTCCTGCTCTAGCTGGTGGGCGGCCCTAAGAAGGGTTGCCTCTGAGTAATGATTGCCAATAAGCTGTAGCCCTATTGGTAAGCCCTCCTTACTAAAGCCACAGGGCATAGACAATGCTGGGAGTTCTGCAAGATTTATATTTATGGTATAAATATCTCCTAGGTACATCTCTAGAGGATCGTTGGTTTTCTCCCCCTTTAAGAAGGGAAGTATTGGTGTGGTGGGAGAGATGATTAAGTCATAATCCTTAAAGATTTCTTGATATTGTAGGCTAATGATTTTTCTTAGCTTTTGTGCTTTGTTATAGTAGGCATCATAATATCCTGAGGATAGGGCATAGGTTCCCATCATAATTCTCCTTTTTACCTCCTTACCAAAGGCTTCACTTCTGCTCTTCTCCATTAGCTCCTCTATTTTTTCATATTCCTTTGTCCTATAGCCGTACCTTACCCCATCAAATCTAGCTAGGTTTGAGCTGGCCTCTGCTGAAGAAATAAGGTAATAGGCAGCTAAGCTTTCCTCCATCAAGGGCAGGGAGACCTCTTCAACTATGGCCCCTAGCCTTTCATATCTTTCTATAGAAGCTCTGATACTATCCGCAATTTCGGGATCTAGACCCTTAGTATGGAAAAATTCCTTGGGTACTGCCATTCTCAATCCCTTTACTCCTTTTTCAAGACTTTCTAAGTAGCTTGAAGCTTCTCCCTTGTAGCTGGTGCTATCCATGGGATCATGACCCTGAAGGACCTCTAGGCTTATGGCTGAATCCTTAACGGTTCTGGTTATGGGGCCTATTTGATCCAGGGAGGAGGCAAAGGCGATTAAACCAAATCTTGAAACAAGACCGTAAGTTGGCTTTAAGCCCACTACTCCACAGAAGGCTGCTGGTTGTCTAATGGAGCCTCCAGTATCCGAACCCAAGGACATTACCGACATTTCTGCTGCCACCACTGCTGCCGAACCCCCAGAGGAGCCTCCAGGAACTCTTTTAGTGTCCCAAGGGTTACTGGTTACTTTAAAGGCAGAATTTTCGTTGGAGGAGCCCATAGCAAATTCGTCCATATTGGTTTTACCAATGATGATGGCATCCTCATCCCAAAGTTTTTTAATAACGGTTGCATCATAGGGTGGGATATAATCTTCTAGCATCCTTGAGGCGCAGGTGGTTTTCATCCCATCGGTGGAGATATTATCTTTAATTGCAACAGGAACCCCTGCAAGTCTTCCTAGCTTCTCACCTTTTTTTCTCTTCTGGTCAATAGATCTCGCCCTCTCCAAGGCCTCATCCCTACATAGGGTTAAAAATCCATTGACCTCCGGTTCCCTTTCCTCTATTCTTTTGTAAAATTGAAGGATGATTTCTTCAGTTAATCTTTCCCCTCCCTCAATGGCTGATTTTATAGCATCTATTGTAATTGTCATGTTATCCCTCCTCTATTCAATAATCTTTGGTACCTTTATATAGCCCTCCTTTAAATCAAGGGTATTTTGAAATAGTTTTTTCTTATCTTCAAATACCCTCTCTTCATCTTTTCTGAGATGGGGTGCTTCAGTTGTTTTAAAGGTTTCACCCATAATCCCCTCAACATCTACACCTCTTATTGCATCAAAGTTGCTAAGAATCTTCTCAAAGTCCTCTGTCATTTTATCTGCTTCTTCTTCGGTTAAGTGTAGCTTTGCCAGCTTGGCTATATAGTGAACCTCTTCCTTAGATATTTTCATGTAGTTAAACCTCCCTTTGAATGAATGTTAAATGTTGAATGTTGAATGTTGAATTGATGTTGAAATTTGCATTAGCAAATTTCATAACCTATTACTTATTCCTTATTACCTATTACCTGTTTGTCTCTATAATCTCTCATCTCTCATCTTTAAACTTTATCATGGTGTTATCCTCTTCAAATCCCTTGGCAATAGGGTTGCCTGTCTTATGTTATCTAAATCTAGGATTTTCATTGTGATTCTTTCTAGACCTATGGCAAAGCCTCCATGGGGGGGCATTCCGTATTTAAAGGTGTTTAGGTAAAAGTCGAAGTCCTCTGGGTTTAAGTCAAAGGCCAGCATGTTCTCCCTTAGCCTAGTATATTGATGAATTCTTTGGCCACCCGTGGTAATTTCTAATCCCTTATAGATTAAATCGAAGCTTTTTGTCATTCCAGGCAAGCCATCATCCGGCATTGTATAGACAGGTCTTTTAGATGCTGGATACTTCGTTAGAAAAACAAAGTCGCTATCGAACTTTTCCTTTATATACCTGGAGAATATCCCTTCACCTTCGGCATCAAGGTTTCCTTGGGGAGATTTCTTTTGATAACCCTCTAATAGAACTCTTTGGGCCTCCTCCAAGGGTATTCTCGGAATTTCTTTAATCTCTGGTAGCTCTATACCCAGCAGCTGAAGCTCATATCCACAGGTTTCCTTTAAATGGGGAAAGAGAGATCTTAAAAAGGCTTCCTCTAAATCCATTAAATCCCCTTCATCATCGATAAAGCCTATTTCAACATCTAGGCTTACATACTCATTGAGATGTCTCCAGGTGTTATGAAGCTCTGCCCTATAGGCATGACCTATCTCGAATACCCTCTCAAAGCCTGCACCTACCATCATCTGCTTGTAGAATTGTGGGCTTTGGGCTAGAAATGCCCTTCTATCAAAATAGTTCACTGTAAACATTTCCGAACCCCCCTCAGTACCAGAGGCAATAATCTTTGGGGTATGGATTTCAGAAAAATGTTGGGACTTCAGGAAGGTTCTAAAGGCTTCAACAATTTCCTCCTGGACCTTAAAGGGGGCCCTTACCTTAGGGGATCTAAGGCTTATAGTCCTCTCATTCAATTGAGTTTCTAAATGGGCATCGATTACTCCATTGTTGATGGCAAAGGGAAGAACCTCATAATCTCCTTGCCCCACAACTGTTATCCGTGTGGTCTTAATTTCCAGTCCTCCAGCAGCCTTTGGATTCTCTTCTACACAGCCTTCCACCTCGATGGCCATCTCTAATCTTAAGCCTTCTCTAAGGTTCTTTTCCACCACCAGCTGAAGGATTCCTGTTTTATCCCTTAGCTGAATAAAGCTTATTTGACCTACATCATATATTTTGTGAATCCAACCCTTCAGCAGTATGGCCTTTTCTAAATATTCTCTTACATCTTTAACGTATACCCTTTTCATGATAAACTCCTCCTATATATTCTATTACCCATTAAACCTAAAACAAAAGTGTAAATTAGTAGTGTAGTAAGGAACTTTCCTGTGGAGAAAAAAATAAAAAATCCCGTCCCTATACCATATGGTATAGGGACGGGATATCATATCCGCGGTGCCACCCTACTTAGCTGAACATGCAATACAGCTATCTCTTGTCAGTACGGACCAATGGTCGATACCTAGTTCCTTTAACGGTGAACCTCCGACTAAGTCTACTTTCAATAAGATTTCGGTTAGCTGCTCAGGGGCGTTCTTCAGTACAGGCTTCATATTGGGCTTTCACCGTTCCCAACTCGCTTTAAATCGGCGATAGTACTTACTCTCCCCATCAATGCATTTAATGGGCTTAACATTTATTTAAATACGATTATATTACTTCTTTTTTCAGAATGCAATAGTTATTTCTATATTATTTTATTTTTTCAAAAAACTTATACTGTATTTATTGCTTTTACTTATATATTTACTTCTTCCAATTTTATCAAACAAGAAAGCTTGAAGTTATCAAAAATCCCTATATTTTAAACTAATAAACACATAAGCTTTTTAAATTTTTTTTTGGTAAAAGCTTGCTACTCCGCCGGCGCTGTGGTTAATTGCTTATCCTTAGCATCTTTATATACTCTAACATTTAGTGTGAATAGAGATAATAAGGCCATAAAGGCACCACTTCCTACCACTAATATTGCAGGCCCTATTGTGTCGGCAGCCTTCCCGATAACCAGCATTGAAATCAGCATTAAGGCATTCCCTATAGCCATATCAATACTAAAAACCCTTCCTAATTTTGATGGTTCAACAATTTTTTGCAAGAATACTCCATAGGATATATTAACGAAGGCAGCTGCTGCACCACAAAGAAATACAAAGAAATACATTGAATAGATATGGTTAAACAATCCAAAGGCTGCATAGCTTAATCCAAATGCTAAAATTCCAACTACAATCATTGTAATCTCACTGATTTTCTTGCTGATACCCCCAATTCCTAGGGCTGCTAATATCAGTCCAGCACTAAAGATGGTGGTAATATATCCGTAGGTCTCTGCTGTGTAACTTAAGCTATATAACAAGGCAGGATTTAAAACGGGTACTGCTCCAAAGGGGATTGAAGCTAAAGCAAAAAAGCATATAAAGTATTTTATAAGTCTGTTTTTATAAATATATGTAAAGCCTTCTTTTAAGTCCACCATAAAGCTAGAGGGGCTTTCTTCTGTTTCTTTTTCTATTGAAGGGATTCTAATAAAAAACTCAAATAGAGCGGAAATCAAAAAAGATACTCCATTTATTAGAAAAATCAATTGAATATCAAAGTTTAATAATAGGATTCCAGCAATGGCAGGCCCTAATAGCATTGCGATCTCTGGAACAGATGCCGTCATAGAGTTGGCAGTTATTAAATCTTCCTCTTTAACCAATCTAGGCACAACGCTTCGAACTGCTGGATTAAAGAATACATCAAAAATACTTTGAAGTAGAACAATAGAGTAAATAGTAAGTAAATTATAACTGCCTATGAAAAGAAGATATACTAGTAAAATTGATAATAAACCTCTGATAATATCTGAAAGAATGATAATAAATTTTTTATTCCATCTGTCAACCCATACACCTGCAATAGGACCAATAAATATAGATGGTATCCGCAGCATTATCAGTAATAAACTTACATTAAATACAGAACCAGTCTGATTCTGAATCATCCATATAAGACCCACAAAATTAATCATCGTTCCTATTTCTGAAACAAACTGTCCGCCGAACAGAAGACTAAAATCTCTATTCTTAAGGATTTTTAAATACTTGTCCATTTTCTCCCTCCCAATTTTGTTTAAGATTAAAATCTTACGCTACACTATTATATAAAAAATTTTATTTAAGAGTTGTCGTATTTTGTCAATACATTTCAATTATTTAAAATATTTATTACAAAAATTATATAATATACTTCGTTGTTTTTGTTTCAAATCCTTTAATAATTTAAAAAGACTACAGTAATTTTTACTGTAGCCCCATCCCTTTAAAATCTAATATTTAATTGATTTTTACTTTCAACCATTCCAGTTATAAACAAATCATAGTCTATTTGGATTTTTCCTCTTTTCTTATCTCTATTAAGGCTTATATCTACCTTATCGGTAAATACCTCCATCTCAAAATCTCCAAACATCGTCTGATATAGAGTGTTTGAACGTTTGCCCTCTTCAAAAACCATTGTTGAGACATTGGTTCCGTATCTCTTCAGGAGGCCCTTGTTGTCCTTCTCAATCTTTAGGGTTGTTGTGGTTCCCTCCATCCCTGAAATTTCTGTTTCTTCGTAAACTATATAGATATTATCACCTTTATCGTAAATAGTGCCTTCAGTTGTCAGTTCTATCTGATTTTCTTCTCCAGACTTATCCTTTTGCTTCCCAGTAATTCTAATTAAAATATTTTCCTTCATCTTTTTAATCGGTTCTCCTTTTTACTATTGGCTTTTATCCCTAAACCTATCTATTGCCAATTGAATTAATCTGTTAAAAAGCTCCTCATAGGGGATACCCGTAGCCTCCCACATCTTAGGATACATGCTTATTTTGGTAAAACCCGGCATTGTATTGATTTCATTCAGTAATATTTTATTGGTGTCCCTTTCTATGAAGAAGTCTATTCTGGCTAAGCCAGTACAATCAATAAGCTTATAGGACCGTATTGCCATTTCCTGTATTTCTTTAATCATTGCATCTGAGATATCCGCCGGTATTATAAATTGTGTTTTACCATCGAAGTACTTATCCTGATAGTCATAAAATTCATGGGAGGGAATAATTTCTGCTGGTAATGACGCAATTGGATCATCATTTCCTAATACTGAGCATTCAATTTCCCGTCCATTTATATTTTCTTCAATAACAATTTTACGATCAAATTTACCTGCCTCTTCTATTGCTTCTAAAAGCTGTTTTCTATCTTTAGCTTTGCTAATTCCAACGCTTGATCCTAAATTGGCCGGCTTAACAAATACAGGATAATTAAATTTTTCTTCTAGAGCATTTATATAAGTATCAGGGTTCCTTCTGAAGGCTTTCATATAGATCACCTCAAAGGCAGCCTGAGGGATCCTTTCAGAAATAAAAAGTTTTTTAATCATTGCTTTATCCATAGCTAGAGCAGAGGCTAAAACTCCAGCTCCTACATAGGGGATTCCTGCAATCTCTAATAATCCCTGTACTGTACCATCCTCCCCATAGGGTCCATGTAGAACAGGAAATACCACATCAATTTTCTGTAGACTATTATTGTCTGTTGAAACATATCCATTAAATTTTTCTAGGGGTAGTAGAGAAATACAATCATTTGTCTTATTACTTTCTAATAGCAGATTATGAATACCTTCCCACTCTCCGGATTCAATTTCATCTATATGGTTATTGCATACCCTCCAAAGGCCATCTTTAGTAATTCCAACGGGTATAACATTATACTTCTCTTTGCTTATCGCCTTTAAAATAGAGGCTGCTGACATTAAAGAAACCTCATGTTCCCCGGATCTTCCTCCAAATAGAACCATTACATTGAGCTTGCTCATTACTTCACCCTCTTTCATATTACTATTCTACTCTTGTTTATGGTAATTGGCAACTTTAATTGGCGATTATATTTATAAAAGAACCGATATATAACGATTGAAAAACCATTATGTTCTATACTACAGAAACCCAGCATTCTTACGTATTATTTCTATACGCTACCATAACTGGGTTTCCTTGTGGTCTTTACTCTTCATTCCTCATTCTTAATTCTTAACTATTTTTTATATTCTTCCCTGCCCTCTCAACAGCCTTAGCTACTATGTTGCCACAATTTCTCGAGGTTACATTACCAAAATCTCCGTCTTTCTCAACTGTATCGTAAATCCCCAACTCTTTTGCAATCTCTGTTTTTGCATCTTCCGGTAGCCTCTGACGATTATTTTTGCTCATTTGAATACCTCCTTATATTAATTCATAATTAGTAATTTATAATTAAACCTTTAAGGCTTATTTTTATTTTTTACTATTGTATCTAATATTATTTAAAGATCAAAAACTCTTAAATAACAAAAGCATTTCATGCGTTAATTTTCTATGGTTAAAATGCTTTTGTTTTCCAGAGAACCCATGCGTTCTCTAGGACACTTCGTTTTCGGTCGTCTCACCTTCTCGACGCCGTTCGTAGCATAGTGTCACTTATTCGTGACACAACTCACCTCTCCTTATTTTTATAAGGGGGAGGGGCCCCTTAAAATCCCCCATTTAATAGGAAAAAAGAGAACTTTCCTATTAAATTAAAAAGTGCATGTACCCATGCACTTTTAATATTAGAATTTCGAAGCGAATCTCATAAGATTATCCTTTGAGGATTTTATCCATTCCCATATTTTAGACTTTAATTGAATTGGCACCTCTGTTGTATCAGATTCAGATATTAGTATCTGATATTCATCTTCACTTAAGACCTTTTGTAACTCTTCCTTTGTCTTTTCATCTATTAAGCCACTTTTGATATCTACAAAGCATAGGGGAGGAAACATCACGCACCACCAGTTTTGGCCCTTGCCCTCACCTATAATAACCCTTAAGGCTTCATATTCACCTGCTGCTAAAACCATGTCACCGTATTTTCTTGTGGGGAATAAATGATTTTCTAAAACCACTTCAACGGGATAGGCTTTTCCATTGTCTTTTATTTCTTGTGTTGCAATAGCCTTAATGGATTGAAGATTATTTTGCAGGATTTTCTTACCCTCCACAACGTCTTCTACACCCACCATAAGCTTAGACATTTCCGGCAGTATCGCATCCCTCACCTTTTCCTTAAGGATCTGATCCTCTGGGGCATCACTATTGGCTAAAACATGAAAGCGAATAATATCTCCCTCTGGAAAGCCGGTATTAATGGCGGCTTTATTTTCCTCTGGAATTATATAAATAGCTGTAATGATTAGTATTAATATGAAGGTAATTATAGTAGCTGATTTATACACTTAAATTTCTCCTCCCTCACCAAAAATTATGTACACTTTCAGTATGTACAAGAGGGGGAAAAAATATACAAAGCCTCCTTATATTTTCTCGTATAAGGAGGCCTTCATTGCAAAACTATTTATTATCTTGATAATCCAACCCTTCTAATTTTAACATCCGCAACTACCTCAAAGTTCATATTCTTATATACCTCATCCCAATCCTCTTCAATCTCCTTCCATAGGCTAGGGTGGTATTTCTGAATATAGCTGGAAATATCTAAGGCATCAGAATTGAATTCTTTTTGCAGCTTCACAAGGGTTCCCTCCACCATATCCTTAATCTTCTTTTCTGCTTGGCTCTGCAGCTCATTGATAAATTTTGGATCTGTCAAATCCTCCTCTGCATTCAGATACATTTGCTCCAAATCCCCCTCTACATCTATTTCAATTTTAAATATTATATCCTCTTTATTATGGAATATCTCATATCTAGCTCTACCGTCGGTAATGTTATAGGGTATAAGCATTTCTTCAAAAGGAATGTCTATTACAATTAAATCAACCTTTCCTGCAGCCATATTGGCTGCAATGGTTTCCTTTTCTCCTAGCCAGCCCACTAGAGCAAAATTCTTTATAACAGCCGAACCAGCTGTTTTAATTTCCTTTTCATCTGGTACTAATCTTGGTATTAATACATCTCCATTATTATGGAGGGATATTAGCACCTCACCTATATCCATTAAGGGGGCCCTTTGGCTTTTATCCATCTTTCTAAAAATTCTGGTGATATACTGACCAACGTCACCCTCCTGTTGGGGCTCCATCTCTATAATGTCTTTAGCCTTTCCCTCAACAATTCCTATGCTAATTCTTCTACTAATTAAAGGATTATTTTCAAAGGCATCCAAAATTTCACGTATCATTCTAGGGTCTTTAGCCAGCTCTTCCCCTAGGACCAATCCCCGTAGATGTCCAAAGTAAATACTTTTACTGGTTCTTGCTCCAATTTGCCTTAATATGGAATGCATATTACTGCCTAGAGAGCTTAGATAAACATTTGTCAGCTCCACCTCTCCCCCAAGTCCTCCTGATTGATTAGGAAAGGATATAGACAGCTGATACTTGCTTTGACCAGGATTTTCAGCAAGATCTTCAGGAGCTATATCAAAGCCTAAGATAGCAATAAAAATTCTATCATCGATTTCCACCTGATCCCAGCAACCCACTAGTAAGGTAGCTGCCATCAATAACACCAACATAATTAATCGTTTATTACGCACCCTGATCCTCCTTCCTGATACCCCTTTTGAAGACAATCACCATTGCTATTATTAATGGAATGATTACTATAATTGAGGTTGCTATAAATTTTGTAAAATAATCTAAGTAATAATAGGCTTCTGTTACACTATCTGGAAATAGTGAAATAAAATAGATTATGGGTATTAAGGGAAGGGCCAAAAATCCGTGTTCTCTTATATTCATTGAGTTGGATAGGGTGATTGTTGCTCCTAAAAAAAGGGGAGCCATAGACATAAAAACGATAAAAACCCATAAAACCATAACTATTGCCTCAACATTTTCAATAAAGAGGCCTGGAAATTCAATGGTTTTAAAAATTGTGAGGGTAGGCCATATTAAGTGGACCGTTTGCTCTACCCCAAACCTAGCTAATGTGATGGTATTAAGAAATACATACAGTAAACCTACAACCAATATACTAATGGCCATGGCCTTAGAAATGTTCTTTTCAGGTTTCACGAATCTTCCAAATACCAAAATTAAATCAAAGCCCAGAAAGCTGAAAAAAACGATGGGTAATGCCTTGATAATATCTCCAACTGAAAGCTGAAAAACCGGAAGCAAATTGCTAAAGTCCGTGCCTTGAATGGTGAGTAAAAATAAAACTAAGGAGGGTATTAAAATTAATGGTAAAAGAAGCTCGGCTAGCCGTGCCAAGGTCTCTATACCTCTTCGTACTAAATAGATATTTGTAGCTAGCATAAAGAACATGATTACTTCAATAGGAGTTCTAAAAAGTAAAAACATCTTTACCACTTCTCCAAAAATCCTTAATAAAAAACTGTTAATTACAATAAAGTATAGAGAGAATATTGCTCCGATTATATGGGCCACTGGTTTACCTAGGGTGGCTTCAAGTATTTCAAAAAGACCCTTTCCTGGAAAGGATTTAACAATATAGCTGTGGAGGAAGGCAACCAATAGAGCTGAAAGGGTACCGACAATTATTATAATCCAGCCATTTGTGGCTGCTTCCTCAGCCAAGGCCTGGGGTAAGGTTAGAATTCCTGTTCCCACTAAGGTTAATATTAAAATACTCGTTATTTGAGAGATGGATATTTTATCATTGTTTTGATACATTTATTTCTCTCCCTTCCCAAAATCCTCTGGTCTTTTATCGTCCATCCTGTTTTTTTGCCCTCTATTGGCTGTAGAAGGTCTATTGCTTAAGGCAATGGCAGGAGCTTTAATGATGGAATCCTTTAAGTCACTTATATTATCTATAAATACAACAAAGGGTGATAGATATGGAGTTCCAAAGCTTTTTAAGCTGCATAGGTGAATCAGCAAAAGCAAGCCTACTAGTGAAATACCATAAAGACCTAGAAATCCTGCTGCAAATATGAAGATAAATCTTAATAAACGAAAAGCAATGGATACATTGTAGCTGGGTATTGCAAATGACGATATGGCCGTTACAGCTACTACTATTACCATTAAGGGGGCTACAAGTCCTGCCTCCACCGCTGCCTGACCAATCACCAAACCGCCTACAATTCCTATGGTGGCTCCAATGGGCTTAGGTAGCCGAACCCCAGCTTCCCTCAAAATTTCAATGGTGGCTTCCATCAATAATGCCTCCACAATTGATGGAAAGGGTACTCCCTGACGGTTGGCAGCTAAGGCTAATGCCAGCTTAACAGGAATCATTTGGGGGTGAAAGGAGGTAAGGGCTACATATAAAGAAGGAGCTGTTAAGGAGATAAAAACAGCCAAATATCTTAGAAATCTTATTGCTGTTGCAATGGCCCACCTTTCATAATAATCCTCAGCAGATTGCATCAAGGAGTTGAAGGTTGCAGGTATTAGTAAAACAAAGGGACTGTTATCTACCACGATTGCCACCTTACCTTCATAGAGAGCTGCTGCCACCACATCTGGCCTTTCAGTGTACTGGGTTTGCGGAAAGAGAGATATCCAATTGTCCTCAATGAATTGCTCCACAATTCCACTTTCCAATATTGCATCTATTTCTATTTGCTTCAAGCGTTTATTTGCTTCCTCCAGTAAATTCTTCTCTACAATGTCCTCGATATAAAATACTGCTACGTCGGTTTTTGATCTCACCCCTAGCTGATAGGGCTTTGTTTTTAATCGAGGGTCTCTTATTCTTCTCCGTATTAAAACGGTATTTACCCTTAGTGTCTCGGTAAAGCCGTCTCTAGGCCCCCTAATAACCGACTCGGTAACAGGGTCAGAAACCCCTCTGGCGGGCCAGCCCTTTGAAGCTACAATTACGATTTTTTCGTAGCCATCTAATAGTAGTACTGTCTCACCACTGAGGATGTTCAAAACTGCATCGTCAATGGTATCTACTTCCTTCGTTTCTGAAACTGCTATTACCCTTTCCTTTATCAGCTTTGGTACTTCTTCCTTTGAAATAGGTCTCTCATCAGTGATTCTGGTGCTAATCATTAAGTTGGTTAGAACAAACTTGTTGAGAAGTATCCGATCTGCCATTCCGTCGACATATATTAAAACCGCCTTATAATCTAATTCATCTCCAACCTTAATTTCTCTATATACTACATCTGAAGCATCGGTTAAAATATCTTTGATAGCTTGCAAGTTTTTATCAATGTTTTTATGTACCTTTAATCCATCTTGATTTTTATTGCCTTTGCTAAACAATTTATCCCATAGTCCCATTTAAATGCCTCCTACCCTAGATGATTTGAAACATAAAATATACAGCTATACTGCCGGCTATATAGGCATAGCCCAGTAGTTTAGCCATCAAGGCCTCCCTGTCATACTTTTTCCTTTTAAGAAGAGGTACATCCACCAGCAGCAAAAAAACACCGATAAAAATAAATAAAAAAAGAATTGGTAAAGTAAATAGGTCCTTTAAGTTCTCAATAATAAAATTCAAAACCCTCACCTCTTTTTAGAATCTCTTTTAATTTTTGCAATAATAGGTGTTTATATACAGCAAATAAGAATATAAAAAAAGATTTAGAGTTTCCTCTAAATCTTTTATAGGTATTTTTCAAATATTTCAATTTCCTTTGGATCGTCTAAATCATGGCATATTTCAGGATTTTTACAGTGATAGGCCTTTGCACTAATATCAAATCGGTCTTCGATGTACTCCTCTAACTGGGCTATGCTTAAGGTTTTGGTTAAGAATTTTGTAATAATGCCAAGGCCAAAGAAGGCACTCATTTTTAAGGGATTTTTTCGATTATCAATCATATAGCGGCCAACCCTCTCGATTTTAGATATGGCCTTTGGTTTTAACAAAATGAGATTCCCTCCAGTAAATTCTCCTTCCCTTAAGGACGCAAAGGTTCTTTTTATATCTGGATACCCATTTATACAGGTTTCCTTATCAATGATTGGATAAAACAAGTCTACATCGGCCTTTATGCCTTCTTCGATAAAGCCCTTTATGATATCTCCCTTTATTAAAGGAATATCACAGGTTGCAATCAAAATAAAGTCCTCATCGCCAGCAAAGTCTAATCCCCTTAGTACATTATCCATTATGGTTGGGCCTTCCTCCAGAAGTTTATAGGTATTTCCATCTAGTACAGAGGGTAAATCTGGAATATTCCCTACTATAATGATTTCCTCAATATCATCTGTCGAGGATAGGGCATCTACTACGTATCTGATCATAGAAATACCCTTTAGTTTTATTATGGATTTATAACCATCAAATTCGATTTGATCCTTTGGGCTCCCCCCGGCTAATAATATCACCTTCATGGATACGCCTCCTGTTGTATATCTGATTTAGTCTCTGTCCTTTCCATAAAGTACAGATTCCATCATATTGCTTCCTGCATTTTCAATGTGGCTGGTGGCAATTTCATAGGCCTTATTTGCATCCCTCTCAGAAATTGCCTCTACAATTTTTTGATGATCGGCTGCAAGGTCTTTACCCTTGTTATACTCAGAGATATAGGTTACTCGAAAGCGATGAATTTGTTCCCTTAGACTAAGGGCTATTTGAATGAGTTTTTGATTTCTAGCAGAAATAAATATTCGTTCATGAAAATCTATGTCCTTTTGAATCATCCCATCAACATCATCTTTTTGATAGCATTGCTTAAACTGATAAGATAAAAGCTCCAACTCATCAAGCTCTTCTTCTGTCATTCTTTCAGCTGCCAAAGAAGCAGCTAAGCCTTCTAAAACCGCTCGAATTTCCAGTACCTCCATAATGTCCTTAATAGAAACATCAGCTACATAGGCTCCCTTTCGAGGCACCATAATTACTAAGCCTTCTAGCTCCAGCTTCCTTATGGCTTCTCTAACAGGAGTACGACTAACCCCTAATTGATCGGCTAGTTGAATTTCCATTAATCTCTGACCGGGCTCAAGTTTTCCCTCTAGGATAGCTTCCCGTAAGTTTTCAAAAACGATTTCTCTTAAGGGTTTAAAGCTTTCTATCTTTAAACTCTGTAGATTGTTCATCCTCATTCCTCCCATAATAGCTTTGCACAAGAAAGGTTTGCTTATATAGCTTAGATAAGTTGTTGTAGGCAGCCTTTCCACGTTTATGATTTTTAAATATGCCAAAAACCGTTGGGCCACTACCCGACATCATGCTTCCCAATGCATTATACTCTATCATTTTTCTTTTGATATTCTTTATATCATTATATTTGGTCTCTGTTACTGTCTCAAGTACGTTTTTCATATTTTTTGAGATTGTTACAATGTCTTCCTTTTCCATGGCCGTTAACAAAAGCTTATTATCTGGTCTCTCCATGATTTTTGTCAATTCCAGCTGACTATATACATCCGCCGTCGAAACGGATATGGAAGGCTTAGAAACTAAAAACCAAACATTCTTTAGGGAATTGATAGGAGTTAGTCTTTCTCCTATTCCCTCTGCAAGGGCAGCTCCCCCCATGATACAGAAGGGTACATCTGCCCCGATTTTTATTCCTAAATCCATTCTTTCCTTTAGAGATAGTCCTAGCCTCCACATTCTATTTAATCCATTTATTACTGAAGCAGCATTGGTGCTTCCCCCTGCCAATCCCGCTGCAACTGGAATATTCTTTTTAATATAAATATCTACACCTTTATCAATTGAATAGCTTTCTTTCATTAGCTCAGCAGCCTTATAGGCAATATTGGTGGCATTGGTAGGGATAAATTTACAGCCTGTTAAAATCCTGATTTCATTGACATCTCTTTCGAAAAGTCTTATTTCATCGTATAGATTGATTTGCTGCATAATCATTTCAACCTCATGATAACCATCAGGTCGTTTATTTAATACGTCTAGGGATAAATTGATCTTTGCCCTTGCCTTTAAATGAATATTTTTCATCCCCCATCATCTCCCTTGTATATATTATACCTTCGTAAGTTTTTTCCTGCTAATTGATAATTATAGGACGAAGGACAGATTATAACAAAAGCATTTCATGCATTAATATTTATGGTTAAAATGCTTTTGTTTTCCAGAGAACCCATGCGTTCTCTAGGACACTTCGTTTTCGGTCGTCTCACCGTCTCGACGCCGTTCGTAGCATAGTGTCACTTTTTCGTGACACAACTCACCTCTCCTTATTTTTATAAGGGGGGTGCCCCCTTAAAATCCCCCCATTTAATAGGTAACAAGAAAACTTTCCTATTAAATAAAAAATCGCCCTAATAAAAATATACGATTAAATGACTGTTATATGTCTATATAATTATAGCCTATAGAAAAGAAGAACGAAAGTATTTCACCATTCCTTGGGCAAAAAAAAACCACCCTAGGGCGGTTTAGAACTTAAAGTGATGGACCTTTTCAATCAGTAAGTAATCTCCTACCTTAATATTTAATGAATTTTCCAGGGTGTTACTTGCCATAAGCCTTTCAACGGTAGTTCGGTATTTTTTAGCTATTTTCCAGAGGGTATCTCCTGGTTGAATGTAATAGATGGTTAAGCTGGGTTTATTTGTATTGACAGCTTCCTCTTCAAGCTCTAGAATTTCATTCACCACTTCAATGGTTTTGTTCAAATATCCTTCACAGGCGGCCCCTACATTAATTTTAATATCCACCTGTTGGCCATTAATCTGCTCAAAGGTTACTTCCTCGGTATATAGATCTATATTTGCACTCATATTGTCCTTTAACCCATCTACATCTACATAATGTCTGAAGGGTACCTCTTGTCTAATGCTGTATATGGGTAAATCCCCTTCCTCTGCTAAGTAAATGATGGATGCCTCTAGTATCCCTTCTATTACAGCCTTATCATCAACAATGGAGTAATCCGATAAGATTGGCTTTGCAGATGCTGAAAAAACCTTTGCTATAGATGGCATACTGTTGGGAATATCTATGGTTTCCCTCAACATTACGTGGGATCGATTCATTCCGATGTTTTCTTTAAAATCTATAGAATCCTTCTTTATCTTAATCTTTTTTGATGGAGAATAGGCGTCCACAACAAACTCCCGGGTAATATTGTTGATTACTTTAACCCCAATCTTTGTAATAGCCTCTACCTCCAACACCTTTTCCTCACCTTGAAGGTTTTCTTTAATCGAAGTATAAACCTCTGGAACCTCTAGCTTAAGCAGGTATTTCATATCTGATTGAGCCCTATCAATTTCTACAAAATGAGTAAAGGGAATGGACTCTTTAAAGATATTTAATGTTCCATCATAATCATCGGCAATATATAGGAGTTCGATATTCATGATGCCTCCTACAATTACCTTGCCATCGGTAATCTTCGTTTCCCTTTCAACGGCTGTTGCCCTCCAATTAATCACTTCCCTTATGCCGGGCAGGTCTTCAGATAATTCGTATGTATCCTTAACTAAGGTTTCTGAGGTAGCTTGGCCTATTACCTCTGTATAATTGAAATTCTCCCTTAGCACCTGAATGTCTTCTAATCCAGTTATTTCTCTGGTAATTTCTTTTTGACGTTTCATTTTACCTGTGGCCTTTAGATTAATGACAGCCTTCACACCAACTTTTCTTTCGTTGTTTATGGTGTAGTCAATGTGTTCTATAACAGCATCAACCTTAGCCAACGTTTGATTGTTCATCCCTTCAAGATTCATTGTTTGTTTAAAGGCTGTGCTACTATCAATACTATATAGGGCAGCATCCCCCCTATCTGAAACATAAAGTATTTTGAATTTAATACTTCCCTCCGTAGTTAGTTTGTTTTCTCCTGCCTCCAGCTTATTTACTTGTATTGTACCATCTACCGATATTACCCGAGAAATATCGGGCTTTATATCAGGCACCAATATATCCCCCTCAATGATTGCCTGGGCAGTATCCTCGGCTATTGTAATATCCGTTGCCAAAGTATCCTTTAGTAATTCTACAGGCATTTTGCTTCCTCCCTCCAAATTGATATAATCTTTAATATATCATATTGCTTCCATTTCAGAATATGATTTATTTATCACTGTTTGGCCAAGTAGATTTCTTTATATATATATGAAGCATGTATAAAAAAAAGAAGCGAAAATCTTTTGATTTTCACTTCTTTTGTATATTTAATCCTAAATCAGCTGATTAGTATCGAATACCCAACTTGCTAAAGGCTCTGTAGATTCCGATGGCTACATCTATCATGGTGGCTTCAGCCTTAGGACTAAAGCTTCCATCAACATCCCCCATGATTTCCATTCCATAGACTAATGCTATATGGCCAAGTAAATCTGAGTTTATCTCATCTACATCATCTACAGGAAGGGTATAGATTCCCTCAACCTCAGCAATTTTCTCAAGCCTTACCAATTTCACTAGCATTTCAGCCAATTCTTCCCTCGTAACAGTCTCATTCAATCCAAGTTCAACCTCTTCATCTGTTAATATCCCTTGATATACTGCCGCTTGAATGTATTGATAATATTCATCATTTTTGTCTACATCTAAGAACTTTAAGTCACCAGCTTCAGCAATCATATGGTGATAGTAGCCATTGGCTAATACCATCATTTTTATTACCTCTTTCTTAGGTATAGCATCCTGCAAGGAGTATTTATCTAAATCCAGCATTCCATTGTCAATCATAATCTTAAGCTCTTTTTCTGCCTCATGGCCTTCAATAATGTCATTGAATTGGTCATTTCTCTTATTGTGTTCTTTAATGGTTTGGCCGTTATAGTTTAAATACTCTCCAGTGACCGCATCGATAATATTAAACATTCCAGTGCTTACTAGGCCTGTATTTGCATATACCAATTTAGTTTCAAAGGTGGGTGGCTCTGGATAATTATGAGTATATATTTTTGTATACTGTAACTGTAAATTAATATCCTCTGTATACTTACTTAATATGGTTTCTTCTGGAAGCAATCCTTCTGGCTTTGGTAGCTCTACATCGTCCCATCTGAAATAAATACTCTGAGGTAAACCGGTTGTAGCATTTATGGACACAGATATATGATTGTAATGATAAGGTATGTCATTTTCTATTCTATTAAAGTTAAAATAGAATTCTGGGTGATAGTGATTGCCATGGTAGGTTTGCTCAGTTTGGATATTATCTAGCTTATCTGGGTACAGCTTTTTAATGATTTCTATTGCTTTGTTATAGGCATCTGGATATTCTAAGGCTTCAACTTCGTAGGAATCTTCCTTTTCCATAGGCTTTTCATACATCATCTTTTCCATAGCTCTATAATCATAGTAATGTACATTCATAATCTCTTCCGTCAATGCATCTATTGCAATAGAACCATGAACATAGTTATTATCATTTAGGGTAAAGTTTATATTCCAGGTTCTTCTTCTTGTGTTACCTCTATAGTAGGTTGAAAAATTGGTATGCTGGATTTTTACCTCCTGCTGATATAAATCATTTAGGATTTCAGTAGCCATCTCAGTAGCTTCCTCTTGAGTTAGCTCCTTTTCCCTTTCAACCTTTTCAGCTTTAACGCCTTCAAATTCTTTTCTTTGAGCATCGGTTATATCAATTGTTGTTATGCCTTCATTTGCTGATCCATAGCCATTGATAAATTCTCCCGTTGCGGCGTCTAGTAAATAACCCCTTTCCATTACTGGATTATAAACAATTTTAATTTCCTCTGTTTCAGGCTGGTACATGTAATAATAGTCTCCACGCTTAGGAAGGTATGATAATTGTAGGGTTATTTCATCCTTATATAGCTCTCTTGCTTCTTCAATAGAGATTATATCTTCGGTGGTGGGTAGTTGATCATCTGACCAATTGTAGGAATAGCTTACAACCTCTCCTGTGCCACTATCAACACCTATAGCTACCCCATCACCAGCTACCTTTATACCATTCTCTACTCTTGTAAAGTTATAGTGATATTGAGTAGGTCTTAAGCCCATTGATGAGTAGTAAGTATAATATTGTTGGTTCTCATCATAAACCAGCTCATTCGTCAGGGTGGGGTTAACCTTCTTTAGAAAATTCTCAGCAACCTCTTTTAGCTCATCTCTGTTGTATTTTGTCACATTGTTTTCTGTTTCCCTATCATATTTGTATCTGTATATCTGTTTTATTTCTCCAGTGTCTGCCTTTAGTACAATTTCAAAGCTATTACTTGAGTCTCTAGTATACTTATGGTAGCTAATCATCCATGTATATTCACCTTGGCTACCCCAGTATGGGCCATACTCAACTCTTTTTTCGTAGGTGCTGGTATCAACATCTTGGCCAAAGAAATCCTTTATATAATCTTTGGCTAGGGCTTCTGCCTTTTCTTCTGAAATTTCGATAGTCTGCTTAACTGCCTTTACTGCCTTTGATTGTCTAATCTCAGGTTCACTTACTTCTTCATTACCATAGGCAAAGCCAAGGCTAGAAACCAACAAACCTGCAACTAATGTAATACTTACTGCCTTTTTTAGCTTCATTTTTATCACTCCTTCTTTCCTTTATCCTTTATGTATACAATATAATTTTTACATAAATTACAATTATATGCAACTGTAATTAAACTGTAAAATGGACCTTATTTGATGGTCTATCCATATAGACGTATATTTTCCATAAAAAGTTCCAATTGTTAATTAAATGTAATAATTAATTTTTAAAAAAGGACAGCATCTACTTTTGACTAGATCCTGTCCTGATTTTTATGCCACTATTATAGTTCCAGTTTTACCTTCAATACCTTCCTTGGCCTTTTCTAAAGATGTAATAAGAGCTCTTCTACCAGGCTTAGACTCAACAAATTTAAGGGCGGCCTTAACTTTTGGTAGCATTGATCCAGGAGCAAAATGTCCTTCTTCAATGTATTTTTTTGCTTCTTCTATGGTAATTCTATCAAGATTCTTTTGCTGAGGAGTATTGAAGTTAATTGCCACCTGCTCCACCGCTGTTAAAATAATTAAGAAGTCAGCGTCTAGAATTTCAGCTATTTTTTCAGAAGCAAAATCTTTATCAATTACTGCCGGAATCCCCTCTAAGCTGCCATTTCTATTGACAACAGGTACACCACCGCCACCTACTGTGATGACAACATGACCAGCCTCAACCAAGGTTTTAACAACAGGGGCTTCAACAACATCTACAGGAATCGGTGAAGCTACTACCCTTCTCCAGCCTCTACCTGCATCCTCCTTCATGGTGTAGCCCTTTTCCTTTTCTAATACCTTTGCTTCCTCCTCTGTAAAGAAGGAGCCTACGGGCTTAGTAGGATTTTTAAAGGCCTCGTCCTTTTCATCTACTACTACTTGGGTAACAATGGTGGCAACGGATTTATGATTACCTCTATTAACCATTTCCTGTCTTACAGCCTGTTGAAGGTGATAGCCTATGTATCCTTGACTCATGGCACCACACTCTGGGAAGGGCATTACAGGTAGGCTAGGATTTCCAGCTGCTGCTGACTCATAGGTGCCTACTATTTGTCCCACCTGTGGGCCATTGCCGTGGGCAAGGATTAATTCATGGCCTCCCTCAATTAAATCAACAATAGGCTTAGCTGTTTGTGCTGCTGTAACGATCTGAGCCTCAGCCCTTGTATCCTTAGGATTAGCCTGTAGAGCGTTACCCCCAAGGGCTAAAACAATTCTACTTTTCTGATTTACCATTTTTTCCTCTCCTTTTCCTTTGTGAAAACTCTATTTTTCAATAACAAAAAGACATGGAGGAAATTGTTTTATTGCTATTCTTCCATATCTAATTGCTCTATGTAAATCTTTAAGAATTAGAATGTTATAAAGTAGCCACCATTACTGCTTTTATTGTATGCATTCTATTTTCAGCCTCATCAAATACAACAGAGTGTTTGCTTCTAAACACCTCGTCTGTAACCTCCATTGACTCTAAACCAAACTTCTCATAGATTTCCTTTCCTACCTTTGTCTCTAAATCGTGGAAGGCAGGTAAGCAATGCATGAATATCACATCTGAATTTCCAGTAGCCTTAATCATTTCCATATTCACCTGGTATGGCATAAGAAGCTTGATTCTTTCTTCGAATTGGTCTTCTTCGCCCATTGAAACCCATACATCTGTATAAATTACATCAGCGTCTTTTACTGCTTCTGCTACGTCCTCAGTAAGGGTAATTTTTCCACCGGTTTCAGCAGCTACCACCTTCATTTCTGCCACTAGATCTTCAGCTGGGAAAAGGGCCTTTGGTGCAAGGGCTCTAAAATCCATACCCATTTTAGCAGCACCAATCATTAAGGAATTGCCCATATTATTTCTAGCATCTCCTACATACACAAACTTCACTTTGTTTAATGGCTTGTTAACATGCTCCATAATGGTTAGGAGGTCGGCTAAAATTTGAGTTGGATGGTACATGTCGGTTAAACCATTCCATACAGGTACACCTGAGTGCTTATCTAAAAGCTCAACGGTTTCCTGCTTAAAGCCTCTAAATTCAATTCCATCGTAAAATCTTCCTAAAACCTTTGCTGTATCCTCTAAGGATTCCTTCTTACCCATTTGTGAATCATTGGAGCCAAGGAAGGTTACGTGGGCTCCTTCATCTAGAGCTGCAACCTCAAAGGCACATCTGGTTCTAGTGGAGGCTTTTTCGAATAATAGAACAATGTTCTTTCCATCTAAAAGCTTTTCCTTACCACCTATACGTTTCTTTGCCTTAAGCTCCTTAGATAAATTTAGTAGGTATTTAATTTCCTCGGGAGTATAGTCTTTTAAAGTTATTAAGCTTCTTCCTTTTAAATTCACTGGCATTGGTAAATCCTCCTTTGTAATTTTATTATAAGAAACCTTATTGTCTTTTATTTCATTATTATAAGCCTTCCCTTACTAGGGGCATCGACATACATCTTGGGCCCCCTCTACCCCTAACCAATTCTGAACCTTCTATTTCTACAACTTCTATCCCATGGTTTCTTAGGGTCTCATTTGAAGCCTCATTTCGGTTGTAGGTAACCACCCTTCCAGGAGCCAGGGCCAGAGTATTGGTACTGTCATTCCATTGCTCCCGTGCTGCTGTTATCTCATCTCCGCCACCACTTTGTATCAGATCTACTGCTGGTAGCTTCAATGCCTTCTTAAGGGCAACATTTAAGCTTTCCATCGGCTCTACCTTAGGTACGGTTTTTCCAGGTGTTAATTGATAGGCCTTTAATAAGCCCTCTACCCCTGGATAAATTGTAAATTTGTCATAATCAATCATTGTAAATACTGTGTCTAAATGCATATAGGCCCTTGTAAAGGGGATATGAATAGCTAAAACCTGCTTTATATTACTATTTTCAAAAAGTCTTTCTGACAAAATCTCTATTCCCCTAGCTGAGGTTCTTTCACTACAGCCAATGGCCACAACAGAATCGCTTAATACCAGAACATCTCCCCCCTCTATACTGAAGGTCTCTTTATAGTCATACCAGAGTGGAGTTGATTCCTTTTTAAAAAGAGGATGATACCGGTATATATACTCTAAAAACATGGTTTCACGATCTCTTGCTGGAGTTTTCATTTTATTAATGGATAATCCATTGCCTATAACAACACCAGGGTCACGGGTGAAGTAAAGGTTGGGCAGAGGATTTATATAGAAGGGATAGCTTTTTTTGATATGATCTACTAAATGAAGCTCCCTCTCTATTTCTGGAAGATCTGTTTTATGAAGCCCAGCTATAGCAATCTCTACAATCGCCTCTGGCTTTAGAGTTTGTAGGTACTCCTCGATGATCCTTTCTAATTGCAGATTGGCAATATTAGAGTTCTTAATTACGTCGGAAATAAATAGCTGTCGAATATGCTGATCCTCTATTGCCTCAGCCAGTAATTCTTCATAATAATAAACCTTAGTACCCCTTGCCTCCATTTGGCGGGCGAATTCATCGTGTTCCTTTTGCATCTTCTTTAACCATGGAATATCATCAAATAGTAACTCATGAAGATATTCCGGAGTTAGTCTTTCAAGTTCTTTGCCAGGTCTATGAAGCAATACAGCCTTCAAATTACCAATTTCGGAGGTTACATTAAGAAATCCCTCTTTCATCTTTTGGCAGCCCCTTTCATTTTTCCTTAATAGAAGTATTTTTACTACACTATTTAAGGGTAATTATATTTTGGTTATTTGGTTTCCATTTCTACCACCAGTATATATTTTTTTTATACACAAATCAAGTGGCTATTTTATAAGGTTTTCTAAACTTTTATTCATTAAATGTATATTGCTGAAACATTATTCACCAGGTTTTTAAATCATTTTTTTCTATTCTCCTTTACACAACCATATACCTTCATCCTCCACAAATCCTAATTATTTTGAAGGAATGGATTACTGAATAAACATAATTTTCAGCTTATAAAAGATTTTTTAATCCCCCAAAAAATCAGATAAAAAGGCAAAAAAAATCCACCTTCCTGGTGGATTAATTAACTTACTTTAATTCTTTGGTTATCTTTACAAATTGTTATTTCAACAGTCTCTGTCAATATATCTGAATAACTATAAGAAACTCTTCTAACCGAATCAAAGCCTCCGTCAATTAATACGACAAATATGTTGGGATAGGTGTTCTCTAAGATACCTTCTCTAACCATAATCTTTTTTCTTCCCTTATTTGCCTTTAACGTAACCTTTTGCCCAACGAAACCCTCGATATTTCTCTTTATCTCATTCAGGGTGGTTCTAGTTGCCAAAAAATCACCTTCTTTCACATTTTAACATTATAATAATAACATGTTTCATGGTATTTGTCAAATTCATAAATTTATATTATATAATTTGAAGCATCAATTTGTCAAATATTTTTTATCAATGGTTTTAATCCAAGTATATATCTAATTAGATATTTATAAGTTAAAATAGCTAGAAATCCCCTCCACCATAGCCATAACTAAATTATCAATAAATTCAACTGTTGATAGCTTCCTTTCATCACTGGGATTGGATAAATAACCAACCTCAATATGAAGACCAGTGACACGGGAATCTCTTAATAGTGAAAATTCGGCAACCTTCATTCCCCGATCTATTGTATCTACAGCTTTGACTATCGAATCCATTATAAGTCTACCTAAGGCTTCAGCTTCTTTATCTCCTCTGTAATAATATATTTCTGTTCCAGATATCGTAGAGTTTTTTAAATAGTTCTGATGAATACTTAAAAAAAATAAGGGCTTAATGCTATTAATTAATTGGGCCCTTTCACCTAAAGGAACAAATCGATCTTCTATTCTAGTTAAATAAACCTCTGCCCCCAATTCTTTAAGCCTCTCCTTCAGCTTAATAGCAATATCTAAATTTACATCCTTTTCCCTTAATCCTAAGGTTCCTTTATAATCTTCTCCATGATCTCCACCATGCCCAGCATCAATCACGATTACTTTGCCCTTTAAGGGAAATTTTATACATGTATGATGGAATTTTTCAATTTCAATGCCTGTATAATAATATTTTAAGATTTCCTCAGCCTGCTTCCCCTCTTTGGCCAAACCCTCAGCCCCGAACTGACAAAAGCCTAAACCTTCTCCTTTACCACTGGTGAAAAAACGGAGGACCTTTGGCCTCCAGCTGAATCTAGTGGAGTTAAGATTTAATAGCTTTGCGAAATTCTTGCCCTCATAAATTTTACCAGCTACCTCTAAGTTAATAACCCTTCCATGGGAATCCCTTAGAATGTTATCTAAAATATCTTCTATTTCCATATTTCGATCACTGCTATCATTGGGAAAGTGAACCTTGGCTTTTTTTTCAATATCCTCCAATGGAATATCCACATAGTTTAGTAGATATGGACTTTCACTACAATGTCTGCATAAAACACGTCTTAAGTAAAAAACAACATTTCCATCTACGTTTTCACTATTTTCAGTGGAACCTCCACAGGCTACATGGTATCTACTATCTATTGCTTTACCATTAAAGGTTATAATTTTCCCTTGGGTTTCATCTACAGCCTTATGAATTTTTTTTATATAATCCTGATATTGGTCTCTCCAGATTTCTTCATACTCCTCCAGTGGTTTAATGCCTTTGTAATCCTCTATAGATAAATCACCACAGGGGATATCTTCATTACTGACTCCACCGTAGCGTTTAATTTTACGCACGATACTAGTACGCATAATAATGCTTTGGCATTTTAATGCCTCTAGGTGAAAGTCTATAGGAATACTCCAAGCCACCAGCTCTTTGGTGAAATCCTCTATTGTTTTTGTAACTACTTTATCTTCAGTGGGAATATATATGTGAAGGGCAGGCCCCATGTTATTTTCCAAATTATATACCTCCCTTAGTCTTTAGATAATTATCTATAATCAAGTACCTACAATAACTCTAAGTAATACATAATATGAAATTTTCAAATTTCCTGTGCATAAATATATTAATATATGCATATATCGAAAAAATTTCAATACTCAAAATATTCCTTGCGAAGGAGGTCTCGTTTATATTATAATTATGGTAGTATAAATGGGGATATTTTGAAAAATTTTGAAGCTAAAATACAGATAGATAGGATTTTAGCTAGGGGGGATATCATGAAGTGTCCTATTTGTGGTAATGAAGATACAGGACGATTGAGCAAATCTAGATATTTTTGTAGCATCTGCTTTATAGAGATCTTCTTTACTAGAAAATCTAAAATGCAAATATTGAAAATCCTAGAGGATGGTACTACATATACAATAGCTGCTGGAAATTAATAAAACCTTAAAGCAACGGATTACTCCTTTGTTTTAAGGTTTTTTCATGGTCTTAATTCTATTTAGTAGCGTTAACTGGGATTAGAATCACCGGCCTTTTTGATATTCTTGCAACAGCATCGGAGGTACTCCCTAAAAGTAGGGCTTTTATTAGGCCCCTCCCTCTGGTTCCCATGACAATGGAGGTCACTTCCTCTTCATTGGCAAGCTCTGTGATGGCAACTGATGGTATGCCTTCCCTAGCCTCAACTTTAACCCTGATTCCGAAATCTCTAAATTCACCAGCGATCTCCTCTAATAGCTCTCTATACTGCTTCTTAGCATCTTCTATTTCCTCTAAGGTTTCACCCTGCTCCACCACCGATAGTAATATGATTTCTTCTATTATATTGGGTGAAATTGTCATTACTTTTTCTATTATGGCAGTAGAGTAATCTGAAAAATCCATGGGTATAAGAATCTTTTGGAACTTGTTTATACAAACATTTTTAACATGACCTTGATGCTTATTATACTTTTCCACCAGTACCGGCACATCCGCCAAGCGTATTACATCGAAGGTTGTACTGCCTAAAAAAACCTCTTTTAATACGCTTTTCCCTTTAGATCCGATAAGAATTAACGATGCTTCCTCTGTTCGAGCAATTTGGACGATTTCTGTAGCCGCAAAGCCAACGGGGGTATATTTCTTTGTTTTAATTCCGTAGGCCTCCAGCTTTTTGCCGATGGACTCTAGCTTTTTGATAGCTTCAAGTTGCAGGTCGATTATGGTCTCCTCACCAAATCTAATGTCAATGACATGAACGAGGATTGCCTCTTCTAGCCCCATCCTTTTAAACTCATCTATACAGTTTAGTAGCGCCTCTGCTGCTGGTGAGAAATCTGTAGCAATTAGAACTTTTTTCATAAACACATTTACCACTCCTCATATAGAACTCCTTTATTTTATTTATTTCCTTATTTTAACTAAGTAAAACACTTTAATTAAAAACCAAATATCCTTTACTTTAAATTTCTTTGTTATCTGCTTCAATAGACCTTGATTCATATTCCATTATTAAATATATTTTAAATTATGATTTCAATGATAAAAAATGTGGTAATATAATTATATCTATCTTATTTGTTGGTACGATTCTAAACTTTTATAGTAATGTAATCAATTTTAGAAGGAGTATATCACTCCACTATAAATATATAAAAAACGGAGGGTTAAATTATGGAAATTAAACTTTTGGAACAAATTTGCTGAGGAGGTAGTAAATTAGCGCCTGTCGTTGACAAGGCCTTAACTGAACTTGGAATTAATGATGAATTCGAGATGATTGGGGACATGGCTGAAATTTTATCTTTAGGTGTTATGAGCACACCTGCCTTAATGATCAATGGAAAGGTAGTTCTTAGTGGCAGAATTCCCACAGTAGCCGAAGCAAAGGAAATTATCTCAAAGTACATATAAAAAAAGATAGAATCCAATTGGATTCTATCTTTTTTTATAATATTCCTAGTGTCCGCAACCGCCGCCTCTAGAGCCCTGTAAGGTTATGGCAAAGCCTTTGCTAAACATATTTTGTCTATAATCTACTTCAATGCCCTCAAACTGATTATCTAGGCCCTTTTCAATAATGAATTGAATCCCTTCAACTTCCTTTTCAACATCTGAATCCTTCATCTCATCCAGAGATATGCCAAATTTGGGGCCACCTCAGGTAACGCTGCTTACATATACCCTAACCTTTTTTCCATCTGGATTCTGCTTGGAAATTACCTCTTTAGCTTCCTGAGTTACGTTAATAAACATATCTATACCTCCCTATAGAATTATTTTCTTATCATAACCCCCTTACCCGGGGGGTGTGTATATTTTCATTATATGCAGAATAATAGATTATGTCAATAGTTTCATCCATGATTTTCATGTTGTTCAACTAGGATTTTTCTAAATGATGAATGTTGAACTATTAGAAATTAAAAGTTAAAGATTGAAGGTTGAAAATCAAATAAAGCACTACTGGATTTTAACTTTTAATTCTTCATTCCTCATTCTTAATTCCTTTAAATATTATCTACCCAATTTTATTATTTGCTTAACACCTTAAATCATTCTTTACAGATATAGTTAATTGTATTTTTATTCATATTCGCTTATAATTAATGACAGAACCTGCAAAATTCCTTTGAGTATATATATTAAATATATATTTTTTTTTATGATTTAAATATTTTTTATTGTCAAATAATTCTAATTAGTTTGAAATTGACTTCCCCATATGGTATTATTCTGATATACCAATAATAAAAATAAGGGGAGGGAGATTACTTTTTAGAGAGAATTTTTGCATGATTTTTTAAAAAAGGGAGGAAAATTTAATGAGTATTAAGGTAAAAAAACAAGCCACCATTTGGCACGCTCTTATTGTAATTATATTCTTAATTGTTACTTTAGCTGTTGCCATCAGAGTTTATGGAGCCGATCCTCATATACCTCTAATAGCCTCAACCATACTTGCGGCAGGAATAGCAGTAACAATGCTAGGCTTTGAATGGTCTGAAATTGAAGAGGGTATGATCGATACCATTAAAATGGCCATGCAGGCCGTTCTGATACTGATGGTAATTGGTACCATCGTCGGAACCTGGATCTTAAGTGGAACAGTTCCTACTATGATTTACTATGGGTTACAAATACTATCACCTGGAATCTTTCTATTTGCTGCATGTCTTATCTGTTGTATCGTTTCTTTAGCAACTGGAAGCTCCTGGACTACAGCAGCAACAGTAGGTATTGCTCTAATAGGGGTTGGCACAGGCTTAGGCATTCCAGTAGGCATGGTTGCTGGTGCTATCATTTCTGGTGCTTACTTCGGAGACAAGATGTCTCCTCTATCAGATACTACAAACTTGGCTCCTGCAATGGCAGGAACTACATTATTTGAGCACGTAAGACACATGATTTATACTACAGTACCTGTTTTAGTAATATCTTTAATATTATATGCTATTCTAGGTTTAAGATACGCAGGTAGAGAATTAGATATCGTACAAATAGATTTGATATTATCAACAATTTCAGCTAACTTCGATATTTCATTATTATTATTAATACCACCGATCCTTGTTATTGTTATCGTAGTATTGAAAATACCAGCTATTCCTGGTTTAATTGGCGGAACAATCCTTGGTGGAATATTTGCAGCCCTTTTCCAAGGTGCTGGCATGGGAGCTATCATCGATGCCGCCCATTATGGGTATGTATTAGATTCTGGAGTTCCAATAGTTGATGACTTGCTAAGTAAAGGCGGTTTAGACGGAATGATGTGGACAGTTTCATTGATTCTTATAGCCTTAGCCTTTGGTGGAGTTATGGAGAAAACCGGAATGCTTCATGCTGTTGTAAACTCAATGCTTAAATTTGCTAAGGGTACCGGTTCTTTAGTTTTAGCAACTGTTGTCTCATCTATAGCCGTTAACATATTGGCTGGTGAGCAGTATCTTTCAATCGTAATTCCTGGTAGAATGTATAAGGATGCCTATGCCGAAAAGGGTATTCATCCTAAGGTACTATCAAGAGCCCTAGAGGGATCTGGTACTGTTACCTCTGCATTAATTCCATGGAATACCTGCGGGGTTTATATGTATGAAACCTTAGGGGTACATCCCTTCACCTATCTACCCTATGCATTCTTGAATTTACTATTACCAATTGTAAATGTTATTTATGCATACCTTGGTATAACCATACCAACTATCGAAAAAGAAAAGGCAACAGCATAGCATATAGTCAATATTTAACCAGTAATCCCAATGGGATTACTGGTTTTTTTCTTTAATGGAGAATTATTCGTTATAAATAATTTTAATATATAAAGATTGTTAATTAATATTTAAATTCCTCAATTAATATGATATTATATATATGTTAAATTAATAGGAGGTGCATTAAATGGACAAGAAGCAAATTGTAGCTATAATACTATTGCCTTTATTGACAGTTGCTATCTTAGCAGGCTGTACAGCTTTATCTAATAAAGATGCAGAGGTGCCAGGTTACACAGACGGAAGCTACACAGGAGTAGGTAAGGGTTATGGTGGCGATATTAAAGTAGAAGTTGTTATAGAAGAAGGAAAAATTTCTTCTATCGGAGTTACAGACCATAGCGAATCAGCCGGTATCAGCGATCCAGCAATAACCTGTATACCTGCAAAGATTGTTGAAGCACAATCTGCAGATGTTGATGTGGAAACTGGGGCAACAGTATCCAGTAAAGGTATAATAGAAGCTGTTAAGAAGGCCCTCGCGAAGGCATCTGGCGAAGCTGGCGGTGCTTTCCCAGACGGAACCCATGAAGGTGTAGGAAAAGGCTATGCTGGGGATATTAAGGTTAAGGTTGAAGTTGCAGGCGGAAAAATTACTGCAATTGAAGTTTTAGACCATAGTGAAACAAAAGGCATCAGTGATCCAGCAATTACTACTATACCAGCAAAAGTAATTGAAACCCAATCAGTGGATGTTGATACTGTTTCTGGGGCTACTGGTACAAGTAACGGTCTGATTCAAGCAATAAAGGTTGCTTTAGGCCTTGAAGAAGCACCTGCTGTAGCAGAAACTCCAGAAGCTATGACCTTTGTTGATGGTGTATACGAAGGCGTTGGCGAAGGCTTTAAGGGAGATATAAAAGTAAGAGTAACTGTAGAAGAGACAAAAATCTCAGCTATTGAAATCTTAGAAATTATCGATACTGCCAATATGGGAGACACAGCTGCTGAAGATACAGCTACTATGATTATGGAATATCAATCTACAGAGGTGGATGCCATCACAGGTGCTACTAAATCAAGCCAAGGAACAATTGATGCTGTTATAGCAGCTTTAGCAAGTGAAGCTATTGATCCTAATGCAGTAGGCGAAGCTGAGGAAGAGGAAGCTCCAGCCGAAGAAGAGGAAGAAGAAGCTTCTGCTCCTGCTCCAGCACCAGCTCCAGCACCAGCTCCAGCTTCTCCTTATAAGGATGGTACTTATACTGGTCAAGGTGAAGGATTTTACGGAGACATTAAGCTTCAGGTAGAAATTGCAGGTGGTAAAATAACCAATATTAGCATCGTAGCGATGGATGAAACTCCTGGAATTGGCGATAAAGCCATTGAAAAGATCATTGAGCAAGCAATTGCAAATCAATCAGCTGAAGTAGATACAGTAACCGAAGCAACGATATCAAGTGATGGTGCTAAAGCAGCCCTTCAAGATGCATTAAACCAAGCTAAGAAATAATAACAAAAGGCCTGAGGATAAACCTCAGGCCCTTCTTATATCAATTAATCTCTACGTTTTCTCCCGTTACAATATAAATGATTCTTTCCCCTATGTTGGTTGCATGATCTGCAATTCTTTCTAGATACCTCCCTACAAATATAAGGTTTGTAGCTTGCTTTACAATCATTCGGTTCTCTATCATCATATTAATAAGCTCTGTATAAATTTCTTCGTATATTTCATCCACTGCCTCATCATCATTTGCTACCTCTCTAGCTAAATCAACATCCAGTGTCATAAAGGCATCTAAACACTTCTTAACCATTTCTTGAGACAGCTTTGCCATCCTAGGGATATCAATCAAAGGCTTTATCAGCTTCTCATCCCCAATTTCAATTGTAACCTTGGCAATGTTCACTGCATGATCCCCCATTCTTTCAAGGTCGGTTATCATCTTAAGAATTGTTCCTATTACCCTTAGGTCTTTAGCTAGCGGTTGTTGAAGGGCTATTAGATTCATACAATCCATTTCTATTTCCAATTCCATTTCATCTATTGCATCATCCATTACATAGATTTTTCTTGCTAATTCCAAATCCTGATTTGCCAAGGATTTCACTGATTCATTTATGATTTCCTGCACCATAGCCCCCATCTTGAGTAGTTTTAAATTAAGCTCCTTTAGCTGATTATGAAACTGATTTCTCATAGCTTGCCTCCATTCTTCAATCCTACTATTATTATTTATATTTTATCAAAAATTAACCGAATCTACCAGTAATATAGTCCTCTGTTCTCTTATCTCTAGGCTTTGAGAATATGGCTTGAGTCTTTCCAAACTCAATAAGGTCACCCGACAGGAAAAAAGCCGTATTATCAGAAATTCTGGCAGCTTGGTGCATAGAATGGGTTACAATAACAATTGTATAATGATTTTTTAACTCCTCAATTAAACCCTCCACTCTATGGGTGGCTATTGGATCTAAGGCAGAGGTGGGCTCATCCATTAATAAAACATCCGGTTGGATTGCTAAACATCTGGCTATGCAAAGCCTTTGCTGCTGTCCCCCTGACAAACCATAGGCGTTATCATTTAAACGATCTTTAACTTCATCCCAAAGGGCAGCACTTTTTAAGCTTTCCTCAGCAATTTCCATGAGCTTTCTTTTATCTTTAATACCATGGATTTTGGGACCATAGACAACATTCTCATATATTGACTTCGGAAAGGGGTTGGGTTTTTGAAAAACCATTCCTACAGTAGTTCTTAACTCCTCTACACCAAAGCCCTTATCAAAAATATTTTTGCCATGATAAAGGATTTCTCCAGATGTTTTTACAATAGGGATCATCTCTACCATACGATTTAGGGTTTTGATAAAGGTAGACTTTCCACAGCCCGAAGGTCCAATGATTGCAGTAACCTCTTTTTCCATTATATCTATATTAATATTCTTCAGGGCTTGATCATTTCCATACCAAAGGTTTAAGTTCTTTATACTAAAAATCGCTTTTTTCTCATCTTTTAATTCATTTATCGTTTTCAAAGGTAATCCTCCCATTTCTAGTATCTTCTTTGAAATTTGTTTCTAATAATGATTGCAATGGAGTTTAGAGTAAAGAGCATTAACAATAATACCACTATAGTAGCAGCGGCTAGATTGGCATACTCAGCCGTAAGGACAGTATCTAGAGTCCAATAATAGATTTGTATCGGTAGTGCAGTAAAATCATCCATGATGTTTTGTGGAATTTTTAATATTAAAGTTGGTATTCCCAAAACCACCAGAGGAGCCGTTTCTCCTATGGCTCTAGAGAGGGCTAATATGGATCCCGTAAGAATACCCGGCAATGCCACCGGTAAAACTACCCTACTGATTGTGGTCCATTTTGATGCTCCCATAGCATAGGAGGCATCCCTTAAGAAACCAGGCACGGCTCTTATTGCCTCTTGACTGGCTACAACCACGATTGGAAGCACCAAAAGAGACATGGTTAATCCTCCAGCTAAGATACTGGATCCCAAATTCAATAGCCTTCCAAAAACAGTAAGCCCCAGGAGTCCGAATATTACCGAGGGCACCCCTGCTAGATTTGAAATATTGGTTTTTATTAGGGTCTGTAGCCTTCCCTTACTAGAGTATTCCTCTAGATAAATGGCTGTCGAAACACCAAGAATAATTGTTACCGGAGCCACGATTACCATTAATAAAAAGGACCCAACAATCGCTCCAAAAATCCCTGCCTTTTCGGGGAAAATTGAAAGCTTACTGGTTAAGAATTGAATATCTAACCAACCAATGCTTTGAGTAAAAATTCTATATATTAATATTCCTAATACCAGCAAGGCGAATAACGCTGATAATAGAAATACTAGCTTTGCCGATTTATCAATCATAATCCGTTTTTTTATTTTCTTTTTAAGATTTTCTACATTTAGCTCATTATTTTTAGTGATTTTGCATTCCATTTTGCAACCTTTCCTTTCCTTAGGTTTACCCTGTAAATCAATTACCGAGCTTTAAAGGTCATCGCTATCATACTATTGAATTCAAAAGATTTTCAATGTTGAATGTTGAAATAAGGTAGCTAGTTAATTTCCCATAAAATAGTTAGATATGTTAATGAAATCTTATGGCAAATTCCTAGATAAGTGACTAACGCCAATCATAGATTGGGTTATCTACTTAATTATCTTCCTTAGTATTCCTCCCTATATTTACGAGAAATATACTGGGCTAATAGATTCATTAGTAGTGTAAAGACAAACAATATTAATCCTACTGCATATAGGCTGTAATAACCGACGGTTCCACTACCTGCATCTCCACTGGTAAACTCCACGATATAGGCTGTCATAGTTTGAATAGACTTGGTGATATCGAAGGTGAAATTTTTTGAACTGCCACTGGCAATGGTTACAATCATGGTTTCACCAATGGCCCTGGAAATGGCCAATACAAAGGAAGCTATAATGCCTGAAATTGCAGCAGGTATCACTACCTTCACAGCAACCTCCAGTCTAGTTGATCCTAAAGCATAAGCCCCCTCCCTTAATGCATTGGGTACTGAGTTCATAGCGTCCTCTGATAGAGAAGTTACTAGGGGTATAATCATAATTCCCATTACAATTCCTGGACTAAGGGCATTTTTTGCTTCTAATCCTGGAATCACCGCCATTAGCAATGGTGTAACAAAGGAGTAGGCAAAGAATCCATACACAATTGTAGGAATTCCCGCCAATAACTCCATAATAGGTTTTAATCTTTTTCGAATCTTTTCTGTAGCAAACTCACTTAAATATATAGCTGAGGTTAGTCCTACAGGGATGGCCACCATCATGGCAATCAGAGATGTTAGAATTGTTCCATTAATTAAGGGTAATATTCCAAATCTAGGATTAGCGGCTAAAGGTGCCAACTGTGTGCTAAAGATATCGGCGAAGGGTACCGCCCGAAAAAATTTCAGGGCATCAAATACTAAAGTTAACACAATTCCTATAGTTGTTATTATAGAAATTAGAGCTGCAGTAAAAAAAATAACCGGCATAACGTTATCTAATGATTTTTTTTGCTTCTTATTATTTTTTAGAATGATTTCTCTTACATTATTATTCATATGGTTTTATCCTTTCTACTGAAGATTAAGACAAAAGGTATATACTTAAACCAAAACATTCTTTACTTAAAACGACTTTAAGATGAGAGGCCATAGTGCTTCTCATCCTAAAGTATAAACCTTTTATTGATCTCTATTTAATAGCTTCTAATTGCTTTAAATATCCTTCATATTGAGCAGCAGGCAGTGGAGCAAATCCATTGTCACCGGCCAATCTTTGAGCACCTTCTGGAGATACTACATATTTTGCGAAGTCAAGAACCTGTGGCTTTTCTTTAGCGTATTGTGCATTTAGATATGTGAAAACTGGTCTTGTAAACCCGCTATAGGGTAGATCTTCTCCTATTGTCTCTAGTGTAGGCTCAATAGGACCATTACCAAAGTCAACCTTTACTGCTGTAAGTTTATCTTGATTATTTACATAGTAGCCAAATCCAAAGAATGCAATTGCATTTTTATCTTTTGAAACTAAGTCCACTAGGGTTGAATACTCTTGCTGTAGGTTAGCGGTTTTAACCATTTCTTGCTCATCTAAAATCTTTTCCCAGAAAAATTCGTATGTTCCGTGGTTTTCATTAGGACCGTAGAATTTGATTTCTTCAGCAGGCCATTCTGGTCTGATATCTGACCATAAAACCTTATCATCTGCTTTATAATGTCCTGAAAGATACATGTTAATAATTTCTTCCTTAGTCATTTCTTGAGCCCAATCGTTATCCTTATTAATAACCATTGTTAAACCGTCTAGAGCCAGCTTAAACTCCAAAACATCTTCACCTAATTTTAAACCCTTTTCTTCAAGCTGAGCTAGTTCAGAATCTTTAATTTTTCTAGATGCATCTGCAAAATCTAATTCACCTGGTATGAACTTTTTAAATCCTGCACTTGATCCAGCACGTCCAACTTGAACACTTACGTCTGGTTGTACATTGGTCATGTATTCTTCTGCTATATGAGCCATTAAGGGATATACAGTACCTGATCCATCTACGATTACTGCCCCTTCAAGCTTTGTTTCTTCTACATCTTGATTTTCTCCAGCAGTATTCTCTTGATTTTCTCCACCTGTTGTAGCTTCGTCTTCAGTTTGACCTCCACATGCAACAGCAGAAATCAACAATACTGCTATTAATAAGATTAATGAAAGCTTCTTTAACATTTAATAAATCCTCCCATCAGAATGTTTTGTTTGGTTTTGTTTGTTCTACAATAATAATATACATGATAGAATTACCCAATGTGTTATGTAACCGTTAATGATTTGTTAAGAACATGTTATGTGATGTGTTGGTTTTTTTATATTTTAAACTTGCCAACAATTTCCTGTAGATTGTTTGCTAGAGTACTTAAGCCCTCACTGGCGGTATAGATTCCCTCCATTGATGCTGATTGCTCCTCCATAGATGCAGCCACCTCTTCTGTGCTTGCTGAGTTGAGTTCTGATACTTCTGCTAATTTAATAATTCTTTCTTCCACACCTTTCCTCATTTCATCCATCTTTAGACTGGAGTTGTTCAGAATAGCTACCTTAGCCTCTGTATCTCCTACGGCTCCTGCTATCTTTATGTATTTTTCCTTTGATAGTTTTACATTTTCAGCTTGTTGGGTAGATATGGTAATTAAATTATTCATTGCTTCAGTTACCTCCAGCGAATCTTGTTTAAAGGTATCTATAATATTATTGATAATTTTTATAGCCTCCTTAGATTGCTCCGATAGCTTTCTTATTTCTTCTGCAACTACAGCAAAGCCCTTACCCTGTTCACCTGCCCTTGCAGCTTCTATTGCAGCATTTAAAGCTAACAAATTGGTCCTATCAACAATATTCATGATAATTGTACTGGCTTCTTCTATCTTTATAGAGTTCTTATTGGTCTTTTCCATTTTAAGCTGTGCTTTTCTATTTACCTCACTGGATTCTTGGGTTATTTCAGCAAGAGTCTTTATAGTTTCTAAACCAGAGCTTATCAATTCCTTCACATTTTTTGTAGCCCTAGTCATCTCCTGTAGATTAGTGAGACTTTGACTTATAGCAATATTCAACTCATTTGACACTTGTGAGCTTTCTTTAGCACTTCTGGCCTGATCCCAGGAGCCCTCTGCTATCCTCGATATAGTTGTGGCTACTTCATTTGATCCTAAGGTAACCTGTTGAGAATTAATTTTTAGCTCCTCCGTCGATGAGGCTACTAATCCTGCGGCTCTTTCCACTTCAGTTATAATAGAACGCAAATTTTTTCTAATCTTTATAATAGACCTTTCTAATTCCCCCATTTCATCCCTTCTTACCCCTTGATCATCCTCAATACTACCCTGTAAATTGAAATCCGCTATTTCATTTGTAATGGCTGTTACCCTTTTAATAGGTTTGCTTATAGATTGGGCTAGCTTAATGGCTAAAATTGTAGAAATAGCAATGATAATTAATGCAATAAGCATTAAATTTTTCCTTAGGTGATGAATCCCTTGATAGCCATCCTCTTCTTTAACCTCAATAATTAAACCAACAAAGCTATCTCCAACTTCTGCAACGGATAAGGTTCCTATTACATCATTACCTTCATAACCAATATAATGCTTTGTTTGGCAAAACTCCAAATTACCATTGATAATATGCTCTGCTAATACATCTGCTGCTTCTGTATTAAGGACTTCCTTTAAAACTGCTCCTTCTTTATACTGCCCCCTCATTGTATTGGTAAGAAATATTCCTTCAGAGTTAATAAGATATGCATCGGCAGAATCGGCTAATCTACCAATTTCATCTTGTACAATCTCATTAACTCTTTCTTGATTAAGGACTATATTTAATGTGCCAATTGAACCATCCCCAGCTGAGGGTATGGGTGTTGAAAGGACCATAAGATTATCTTTAATAAAACTATTCCAAAATACCTCAGACCAGTTTTGTTGTCCCAACATAGCCTTCCCTACAAAATCCCCCGAAAAAACCAAGGGGGCAATATCATTTTTGTGATACTTATTGCTAAATATCACCTCACCATAGCTATTGGTAAGAAAGATATCTGTATACTGATGCTTTTCAATAATTGGGCTTAAGTATTTTTCAAAATCTGAATTGATTAGCTTCTCTTCTATTTCACTATAATTAAAGCTATTCAAAACTTCCATACCCTCGGTGATGGTTTTAGAGGTTGCTAATATTCTACCGTCACCTTCTCTATTATAAAAATATTGATTGATTCTATCAATGGTTAGAGAAGTAAACAATTCATTTCCTTTTAATATTTCTCTTTCAATTTCATTGCTGGAAGTATTTATACTTATGGAGCTTAGAATTATGATTGGCAACAAACTAGTTAATAGCACCATTATTAAAAGCTTAACCTGAACTCTTAAATCATTAAGTTTAAGGAGGGTAAATCTTTTACCCATCTTAGGATCTTTAGAAAAATTTTTCTTTTTTCTATAATCTTTATTTCTATTCATCCTCGTTATCTGAATCATCTTACTAAGCTTACTAATAAAAGTGCTTTTGACCTTATTCAACATAAGCTTAAAACTAGTTGTCATCAAGTTTCCTCCTCCTATTTAAGTCTCTTTCTGTATTTATCAACTAAAAATTTGTTCGAACCATAGCCTCCATCTCCTTAATGTGTATAATTTTCCTCCTTAGTTAAATATAAGTGAGTTTCTTTATCAGGCTATTAATTTATTGTTAATACTTTGTTAATTCCCTTTAGAAGGAAATTATCCAATTAAAAAGAGACACCAAGTATTTCAGTGTCTTCAAAGAGTTTTTCCGTTGCAATATTAAATTAATAGTTTATTATACCAAGGAGAGCATCCATTAGGCCTCCAAAGGGGATTACCCCCTTATAATAGCCCCTATCATTTATAATTACATAATCATAAACCTGATTTTCATCCCTGGACAATGCCCTTCTACACACATTTGATAGTAATTCCTCCGCCTCCACCATAAGTGGATTGCTATCCATGAATTCATGCAAGTTACTGCTATAAAATGTCCCTTCTTCTTTCTCTTTATCAGCAGATAAATGCTGATAAAACTGATTTCTCATTATCAGCCCTACAGCTTTTTGGTCCTTCATCACGACAATTCCTTGCAAATTGGTATTGGCTTTAAATAATTCATCTGCTTTAGAAGCTGTTTCAAAATCCTGAAGAGCTTTATCCATCCTACAGTAGTCACCAATTCTTAAATTACGGCTATTGGCCCTTAGTAGTGACTTTGTATTATTAATTTTAATGATGGTCTCCATAACATCCTCATTAAGCTTTATAAAGGATGGGCTAGGTCTTTGAATATAGTAGCCTTGTCCATATTCAATTCCTATATCAATTAAAGTTCTTAATTCATCATAGGTTTCTATACCTTCAGCAATAATCTTTAGATTAGTAGCTTCGACAAACCTTTGTATACTCTTCAATAATTCTCTTTTTAGCATATCCTTATCGATATTTCTTATTAACTCCATATCGATTTTAATAAAGTTGGGTCTAATTTCCGATAGCATTCTTAATCCTGCATATCCATCACCAGCATCATCTACAGCTACTCTATAACCTTGACTCCTATAATTTTCTATAACATTCTTAAAGCTCTTATAATCGGTTATTGCTGTATGTTCAGTGATCTCAAATATAATGCTTTTGGGTGAAATATTATAGGCCTTTAGGTATTCCTTAGTGAAGCCCTTTTTGAATTCTGGATCTTTAATAATATCAGCATCAATGTTGATAAAAAGAAATTTATCACCAATAACATCTTTAGCCCGTTCAATTGCAGTAATTCTACATAACAAATCTAATTCCCACACTTTGTTATACCTTTTAGCAGCTTCAAACAATCTATCGGGATAGTGTAGCGGACTATCCTCTGGCCCTCTGGTTAATGCCTCATAGCCAATAATTTCTCCATTTACCAAAGAAATGATGGGTTGAAAATTGGTGCTGATGCTTTTATTCAATAAAATTCCAAAAAACTCATTGCGGTAATCCTGATTAAGCTTCTTTAGCATTTAAAATCCCCCTCCAAGGAATATTCTAAAAGATAAAAATAGAGGATAGATTATGAAAATGTAAAAATTATGTTAAAGATAGAGATTTTAGTAAAGGTAAAAAATAAGTAATGAGAATAAACTATTGTTGCTTAATTAATTTTTCTTAGTAAAGCCTTCAGCTCATTGGCTAGCTCTAAGGATGATAAATGAACAGAATAGTAAGTGCCATTACTTTTACTATAAATACACGTTTTGATATTTAAGTAAAATACTGAATATGTCCTTGGGGAAAGAATTTTTTGATGAGATCGGTAATATAAAGCTTCATATCCTCCGCTTCATTTTTTTTATATACATATTTCATCCTGCCATACTTTCCCCATTTCCTATCTCTTTTTTCCACATCCATTTCGAGATTGGTGTTGGGGAAGCGTTCCTCTATCACATTTTTAGCTGAAAGTGTAAAACGATGCTGAATTAACTCAAAGGTTATAACACCTCTTGTTTTATTTCCAATATGTCTATACAGAGCCTCCAGCATATGACTATATTCTTCCCTCCAGTTTTCATGAAGTATTATGGGGGCTATAATAAATCCAATTGGATAACCCGCATCCACCATCTTTTCAGCAGCCCTTAATCTATCCCAGAGATTATCCACATTATGCTCATAGTTTCTTATTACGTAGCTAGAATTAATGCTGAAGCGAAAGCGAGTATGGCCCCTATGGTTAAGGTTCAGTAAAGGCTCAACGTTGGAGTATTTTGATACAACCCGCAATCTTCCCTTTTCAAGATTACCAAAATGCTCTATGGTATCTGCTAGGGTACCGGTAATGTGTTCAACTGCTAAGGGATCTCCAGTACTGGCGGCTTCAAACATCGTGGCGTGGGGTAGTTTTTTTAGTATATATTTATCTATGGTTTCAAAGAGCTCATCCATATTGACATATACTCTAACATAGGGCTTCTTCCCTTGGGTAGTAAATAAATAACAATATTCACAGCTACCTGGACAGTTGGTCATTAAAGAAAACTGATAATCTGCAGAGGGCCTACATACGTCAAATTTCATGCTCTTTTTAACTCCCACGATCAAGGTTTTCTTTGCTGCTGCATATTTAGCCTTTTCATCCTTCCCCGGAAGGTTTCTAACCTGATTATGGGAGGTAGTATCCAGAATTTCAATATTATTTAACCTGCAAAAATTGATAATTCTTTTCCCTACCTCTGTCTCCTTTGCAGCTTCCTCAAAATAAATTCGATCGGGCATCCATAGTTCCATTATTCATACACCTCCTAGTTTACAATTTATTTTCCCACAAAAAAATTGAATCATACTAGGATATCTCCTACAACATTGAAACAAAAAAAAAGAGTATAAATACTCTTTTTGAGGTTATCGAAAAACCCCTATATTTTAAAACTGAGAAATTGGCTCTCGGTCAAAAGGCAGGATGAACTCAAAAATCACAGGTATTTTCAAAACTCACCTTCGGCTCAGACATTGAAAATACTATTCTGTAATTTTCTCCTTCTTTTATTCTTATCTCCGCAGATTTCTCATTATTTAAGAATATAGGTGTTTAATTGCAGTTTTATACTTTTTCGATGGTCTGAAAAAGAGTATAAATACTCTTTTTAAGGAACCGCCGTCTCTTCTTTTTCAAGCCTTGCCTTTTTCCTTTCTAATGCTCTATCAATAGCTCGATTGACCACTAAACGAACCATACCAATTACTGGTACCCCTAAGAACATTCCTAACACTCCAAAGAGCTTCCCTCCAACCACGATGGAAAATATGATCCAAAAGGGGCTTACACCTACACTATCTCCTAAAATTTTAGGTCCTAATATCAATCCATCGAACTGCTGTAATGCCAAAATGAATATCATCAACCATAGGGCGCTTAAAGGGCTATCGAAGAAGGTAATGATGGTTGCTGGCACTGCTCCTATAAAGGGGCCAAAGTATGGAATCATATTGGTAACTCCAACGATTACACTTAGCAGTAGGGCATATCTTATCCCAATTAGATTAAGGCCTACAAAGCATATACAAGCTATTATAAAGGAGTCTAGAGATTTACCCACAATAAACTTTACAAATAAATCATTCACCTCTCGGGCAAAGGATTTTACCCTTTCTACAGAGGTATCCTTTAGAAAAACCCTCAATAGCTTTTCAAAGGACTTCTTAAAGGACTCTCTATCCATGAGCATATAAAAGGACAGTATCAAACCAAGAACAAAGTTAAGAACCCCCGAAGTAAAGGTAACGATACTGAAAACTAAGTTATCTAGTATATCCTCTAAAATCTCTGTTATCTTCAAGAAAATAGAGGTCATTTTAGCATCGATATGAGGAGAAATCTCCATCTGAGTAAAGTTTTCTAACTCCATTGTCCACTTGCTTAAAAGCTGATCAGTAGTAGTGAAGTAATCCGGAACCCTCATGATAATATCTCTAAGGTTGTTTCCTACCTGTGGCGCTACAAATATAATCAGCAATGCAATACAGCTTAATAATATGATATACATTGTAAGTACACTTATTAATCTGTGGAGTTTGGCCCGACTATTTATAAGCTTTACCTTACTATAAACCTTCTTTTCAAACCAAATTACCCCTGGACTAATAAGATAGGCTATGGATCCTCCTATTATAAATGGACTTAATATTTTCGAGGTGATTCCAAGGGCTACAGAAAAACTTTTTAGAAAGTACCCTAGATTATTTAAGGCTAAGTAAAATAGGATTGACATAGCCACTGCTAAAAATGCATAAAACGAATACTTAAAATAATTATTATCAATTTTATACTTCATATCCCCATTCCTTCCTCCTGATTTATAATTATTATACATGATTTTGGCTTAATAAACCATGACCTATAGGCATTAGTGGGGATATATCCGTACAAGCTATATCTATACCATAATATTCAAGCTTTGATTAATCATAATACACCTCTTCAAGAAATAATCCCTGGGCAGGAGCCGTTACTCCAGCATATCTTCTTTCACCCCTTTTAAAGATTTCATCAATATAGGCTATTCCTTCCTTCCCGGCACCAATATCAATTAAGGTTCCTACAATAATTCTAATCATATTGTATAAAAACCCATCACCCTTAATGGATATGGTCAGCATTCCTTGATTTTTCTCAATGACTATTTCCTCTATAGTTCTGATAGTAGATTTTTTGCTTTTCTTAAGGGATGAAAAGGCAAGAAAATCATGGGTACCCAATAACTTTTCGGAGGCCTTTTTCATTTTGTTGATATCTAAAGGATTGGGGGTATGATAGCTATAATCTCGTTGAAAGACAGAGGGAGTTTTTTGATTCCATATGTAATAGGTGTACTTCTTTCCTATGGCATTAAGCCTGCTATTAAATCTTGGGGCTGCCTCTGTAATAGCTTTTACAGCAATATCCTTTGGTAAGTAGTGATTTATGTATTCCTGAATCTCCTTTAGTGGCATATCACTGGAGGTGAAAAAGTTAGCCACCTGTCCCTTTGCATGAACTCCTGCATCTGTTCTTCCAGAGCCTATCACTTCAGTATCCCTTTCCACCATCTGACTAATAACAGCTTCTAGCTTACCTTGTATGGTCTTATCACTGTCCTTAAGTCTTTGCCACCCCCTGTACCTAGCGCCGTCATATTCTAGTACCATTCGAATATTTCTCAATGATAACCCTCCTCAAATCATTTAGTATGTATGATGCTTCAAATCAAAATAGATGCTATATAGATAGGAGAAAAGCTCCATAGAATTATGGAGCACAATAAGCTGGATTCTTTTTATTTAACTGAAAGCACAAAATTGGGGGCAGTATAGCATTCTACAATACTACCGATGAGATTCTTAGTGCCTGTTCTTGTATAGACCCCTTGAAGCCTTTCATTATACATGAAAAGGCCAATGATGTAATTAAAATCGAGAAACTCCACATCCTCATGATTAAATTTCGCCATGGGAATCCTTGGTAGCCTGCAGAATTCCTGAAGGAGATACTCCTCCTTGGCTTCTTCCTGAATAATCTTTATCCATTCATCCTTTGAATAGTCTCTTCCAATTCTTACTCCCTTAGAGGCATATTTGTCCATAGGCTTTAATACGAAGGCATCTTTATGATTAATGGTGTAATTGACTAATTCCTCGTTGGCAGCTTCGAAAATCCTTGTAAAGGGTATATGTTTTTTTACGAAGTTTCGATCTTCATTAGATAAAAATGGAGTTTTTTCTTCATCATGAAGGATTGCAAAGATATTTTTGTTATGGATAATCTGAGACCTTATTGGCCCTATCACACAAACATCCCCAGCTAAATAGGCCTCTATAAAATCCATAGCCTTATGGGCCCCTTCGATTATTTCCCAGGTTACTGCCCTACGATAAATACAATCTATTTTAAAATCTTTATAGTATAAGCAGTTATTCTTATATTCTAGCCAACTAGGATCTACGATAACTGTGGGGCAGCCATTGGCTTCAAATACCTCTTTAAAGGCTATAAATTCACTGGGGGGATCCCCACTTAGCCAATCCATTATTGCAATTTGTGGTTTTTCTGCGCCTTTACTATACTGCCGATAGTTTTCTAAAAAGGCATTTACCCATGATTGAAACAACTCAAATCCCCTTACGTTATATTTCTTCTCTAAGTTTTTTACAGCCAGGGAATCTTGGCAAATTCGTTGTAGCTCCATTTGTTCAATCATCCCGGAGGAGCCATCGGTATTTAACTCACAAAACTGAAAGCCTCCATCATCGTAGTTATAAAAAATATCAAAGCGGCCCATAGGAACATTTTTATCATAACCAGGGTCCTTTAGGATGAGTTTTTCTAAGAGGGGACTAAAACCAAAGTGCCTTCTAAAGCTTTCATCTTTAAGATATTTGTCAATCACCTTATTTAGAATCGTCATAAGCTGATCCGTAAGAGTTTTAAAGCGATTGTAATCCTCCTCCGTCAGAAACAATGGCTGATATAAGAATTCAACAGGCTTTCCCTTGTATTTTGCTGGTGATTCCTCTACAGCCTTAAAAACTCGCCTATACTCCTGAATATAACTTTCTTTATTATCCCGAACATGTTCTTTGTAATCCTTAAACAATTTCTTCGATTCCATCCCTTTGCCTCCCAAACCAATAATTTAAGCTACACCACTGTAATGCTGTTAAATCCTCCAATTGACCCTTTAGAAGCTCCTTACTGACAATAGCTGGGGTCTTTCTCTTTAAAACCAGCTCTTCTAAGGGTTTCAAGAAGCCCTTTTCATCATGGGAAAGACTTCTTTTAGCTAAATCAATCAGCATCTGTAGTATTTCATATATGTTCTTACACCTAAAGCAACCCATTAAACCCTTCTCCACCATAGACCTTCTATAGGCAAAGAGTTTTTGATCATCGGTTGATTCAGAAAGCTTATATAAGTATTCTAGCACCTCTTGATTATAAAACAAGCCTTTAACAAGGGCAATATAGGAAAAGCTTAAGGGATAGGGGATGCTATCTCCCATTCTTATTTCAATGTATTTACGAGCCCTAACATCAGGAAAGGCCATTGATAAAATGTGGTCTACCTCATCCTTGTTTAAAGGATATAACTCCAATAGTTCCTCTGTGGTTTTTCCTTGGGTATCAATTACTTCCTTATCCTTTATGATAAATATTGGTGGCAGGGATAATATGTATTTAGCGTAATCCACATAACCAAACTCCTTATCCATTACACCCTTTACTAAACCGCCCCTAGTAAAGTCTGTATTCTCCCATATAGTACTTCTTACGCTGTTTAGATCATAGAACTTCCCTTCGAAAATTGGGGCATTGTCTGTAATCAGTGCCAATAGTGGTGATATAAAGTGGGCAACCTTAAATTTTTTGATAAAATCCTTCTCGTCTTCGTAATCAATTACTACTTGCAAGGATGCTGTACCCTTCATCATATTATGGGCAAGGGTGCCACCCCTTTCTTTGAAGTATTGAGACATATAGGAATATCGTTTTTTAGGATTAAAGGGTATTTCATCAACAACGGACTTTGGATGATATCCTATGGCTAAGAGGAGTTGATTCTGCTCTTCTAAAATGGGGATAATATTTTCTAAAAAGCTAAAGTAAATATCTTCAATCTCCTTTATGGTTTTACAGGGCTTAATACTTAGCTCCAGCTGACCACCGGGTTCAAGGGTAATGATCCCATCGGCTTTTTCCAGACCAATTAGATAGCCGCCTTCATATTTGGGTGTATATCCATTGGCTAACATTTTATTTAATATGGTCTCGGTACCCTTCTCCTGATAATAATTTATGGATTCAAAGCTAGCTTTATCTACAATTATATGCTCAAACTCTGCGCCAAGGCTAAACTGATCCGTTGACTTTTCTCCTTCTCTCAAAATACTGGTTATACTGTCTAGTTTCTCCTGATATTCCATATAACTCCCACCTTACTTGTCTATTATAAAATCAACAAAGGCCCCTATAGTACACCTATCTTATTAGGAATACAAAGAGATCACGATATAAATCTACCCCTTATTTGGCACTTTGAAACATCCTATTATCTATTTTAGCAAATATACCTCCTTATTTGAATCTAATATAACAAATAGCTTGTTAACTTCTTCATAATAAACCTCATCTACCTCCCAAGGAAAGGTGTAAATTACATTTCTATTCCCCTCCTTATCAATCTCCATAAGGTTTTTTCCATTGATTAAATATCCCTTATCCTCATGGGTTATTACAAACATATCCTTATTGTTAATGAGCAATGGCTCCTCAATCACCATTTGATTTTTTTCTTCTATTCCTACGATTACAGCTGGCTGCCTCTCACCAAGATTATTTCCAAAAATTAAGGTATCAAATAGGATCTGATAGAAATTGTAATCCATATCCTTTATTTCATTGCTAACATCGGCATCTAACTGGTACACTAAGATTTTATCATAATCAATGCCTTCTAAATAGCCACTACTTTTTATAACCTTCCCTGCAGATATTGCAACAACCTTACTATCCTCGCTCCATTGAATTACATCTATTGGGTCGATGAAACCCTCATCATTATGAAATAACTCCCTTTCTTCTAATTTTTCCATAGAAAATATACAAAAGCTTTTTCCTAGCTTGGTTTTTATCTCTCCTATATTTATATCCTCCGACCCCTCCCCTACCATGATATAGGCTAACCATCTATCATTAGGGGCCCATCTTGCTGATGTAGTATTGATTGCCGCTAAGTAGTTACCCTCGGTATCATAAATCAGCCTATTACTCAAAAGAAAGTACTCTCCCGTGTGACTAAGCCTACTTAGCATAAAATTTTCATAATCCGTTTTTTCTAAGCTTGGAATAATACGGCGTTTTTCTTTTGTGTCAACATCATAACTAAAAACGCTTTGTTGTCCATCAATCTCCCGTGTGTATAGAATCATGGTTTTATCTGCCGAAACCAAGATATTGGGGTAGTTAACCCCCGTAATTTTTTTATCAATGGTAATTTCCTGATGGTTGTTTAGATATTTAAGATCTCCCTTTACATCTATATATACTACCTGTTTATCCTTCATAGGAATTAAAGCTTCATACCCTCCTATTCCTTTAAGAATATTCTGAACTTTATTTGTTACCAACGAGAAGGAGTAATAATTGAGGCCTTCGTCTTCAAGGGCTATAAAGTAAAATCGTCCATTTTCAGCCTTCACCCCCGAAGGATTCGCAAGTTCATCGAAAGCTTCAACCTTCACAAGCCTCTTATTTTCATTATTGGGCAATGGCCTTTCCAATCGAAAATTATTACATCCTGTTATAATTACCACTAAAATAAATATCAATAATACCCTTAATCGATTCACTAAAGCACCTCCCTAAATAAATGTATAGATATTTTCCCCTATATAAGGTTTTTTATCAAATGGGTTTTTTTTCTATGAAATGAATAGACTCGCTGATCTAATATGCAAGTTTTTAACTATCCCCTTTCATTTCTAATAATTCTCAGAAAAATAAGAGGATTATGGGGTTTTATGTCGAATCAAGGATATATATAATAATGAAATAATAATTATAAGAAAAGGAGGTTTATCAATGTCAATTAAATCAAAATTAGTGCTTGTTATGATTCTTATCATCCTTCTACCGACCTTCTTTCTAGGATTTATGAACTATCAGGTTGCCAACGACGTTCTATCTCATGAGCTTAAGCTTACAGCTGGCCAGGTGGTAGATAAATCCATCGAGGCGCTGGATTTCTTTTTAAGCTCTCTAGAAAGTGGTACAGAGATGTTAAGCGTAACACCATCAGTGATGGATATATTAAACAACCCAGAAGGGTTAGATGATATGATGGGGGTTCTTAAAGCTTATATAGAGGCCAACCCCCACGTTCTACATGCTTATGTAGGAACTAAAAATGGTGATATGCATATTTATCCCCATACTGAATTACCCGCAGACTTTAATCCAACTCAACGACCCTGGTATCAGGATGCGGTTGCGGCTGATGGCTTAGTATGGACATCCCCCTATGTAGATGCGGGTTCTGGGGATTTAATTGTATCAGTAGCCAAGCCCGTCCATAGATTTGGTCAATTGGTTGGGGTTATGGCAATGGATGTTCAGATTAACCTATTATCGGAACTTGTAAGTGGTATTACCATCGGTGAAGAGGGTTATGCAGCACTGGTGGGGGCAGATGGCACAACCTATGTCCACAAGGATATCGCCTTTGGCGAAAAAATTATTGATGAGGTATATGAGTCAATCACCACCAAGGAATCGGATGTTATTGATTATACCTATGAGGGTGATGAAAGATTTAGTGTTTTTAATACCATTGAAAGAACCGGTTGGAGATTAATGGGTATTGTTGGCTACTCAGAAATTAAAAGGAACACCTCCAACATACTGAATCAAACGATTCTCTATGGAAGCATTGCCTTAGTAGTTGCCATCATCGTAGGCTACATTTTTGCAAGCTTCACTACGAAGCCCCTTAAGGGATTGGTTAAAGATATGGAGCTAATTGGAAATGGAGACTTCACCATTAGAAGTCAGGTTCGCTCTAAGGATGAGGTGGGTACTGTTTCCAGAAGTTTAAATGCAATGATTGAAAAGCTCAGTATTCTGATGTCTAATCTACAGGATATGACTAGACAATTAAATCAAGCCGCCGATGGTCTTGCTGCAACCTCTGAGGAAACCAGTGCATCGTCGGAGGAGGTTTCTCGTACCGTTGATGAGATAGCCACGGGAGCCTCAGACCAAGCCAGCGAGGCTGAGAAGGGTGCTGTTATGACCAGCAGCCTATCAACCAAGTTTGTTGAGCTAAGCGGAAACTCTCAGGATATGCTGAAGCTATCCAGTGAAGTTATAAGTGCCAACGAAAAGGGTATGGAGGTTGTAAATGGCTTAAACACCAAGTCTGAAAGCAACAAAGAATCCATTCTAAAGATTGAAAATGCAGTAGGGCTTCTAGATAATAAGGCTCAATCTATTGGTTCTATCCTACAAACCATTAGTGATATTGCAGAGCAAACCAATTTATTGGCTTTAAATGCCGCCATAGAAGCTGCAAGGGCGGGAGAGGCCGGTAGAGGCTTTGCTGTAGTAGCAGATGAAATCAGGAAGCTGGCTGAACAATCTGGAAAATCAACGGATGAGATCAGAAGTATTATCCTTGACATTCAAACAGAAAGTAATAAGACAGTAAATATCATGAAGGAGGTTAAGGAGCAGAATCAAGAGCAGACACTAGCTGTTCAAGACGTTTCTTCATCCTTCCAGGTTATATTTAAATCCATACAACAAATTACTTCTAAAATAAATGAAATCAGTAACTATGTAGAAGATATGACAAAGGACGGCGATCAAATCGTAACGGTTATTGAAAACATTTCTGCTGTTTCCCAAGAAACTGCTGCAGCTTCTGAAGAGGTATCGGCTTCTATGGAGCAAACCTCCAACGCAGTAGATGAAGTGGCAAGGGCAGCCAACGAGCTTAATGAGTTGGCAGATAAGCTTGCTGAGGAAATCAATCAATTTAAAATCTAAATAAAAAAGTAGGAGGTGATTATAAAATCACCTCCTACTTTTTTACTCTCTACCAACAATCTCTATCTTCTTTACACCTTCAATGTATTCCAAGGCCTTAATTAATTCCTCAATCTCAACCGACAGCTCCATGGTTTCAAAGGATATGGTTACATTGGCTAATCCATGCAAAGGGATACTTTGATTCATGGTTAATATGCTACCCTTAACCTTGGCTATTTCATTCAGTATTCTAGATAACACCCCTGAAGTATGCTCTAATAGCAAGGTAAAGGTAATAATCCTACCTTTACTTACCTCATTGAAGGGCATTATGGAATCCTTATATTTATAATAGGCACTTCTGCTCATTCCCACAATTTCAACGGCTTCTTGAATGGTGGTGGCCTCCCCTTTTTTCAGGATTTCCTTGACCTCCATCGTTTTTAGGAATACCTCAGGGAGAACTCTTTTATCAACCAAATAATAGATATCCTTTTCACCGATCAACTTCCCAACCCCCTCTTCGTGGCGTACATTTGTGTGTACATTATGTACATAATACCATAATGAGTCTTTACCATCAAGAGGATAAAATACTCACCGGCTAATTTATAACGGTTTCTCCATTTCTTCAAGGGTTTTGATATCCGCTTCCTCTAACCTTAAGTATAAGCTTTTTCGATAGTTGGCTGCCTCCTGAAGCTTATCTTTTCTCCCCTTTGATTTATTTATATCCCTCCAGGATATTTTTTTATTTCTATAATATAGATCGAAATCCACCAGTCTTTTTCCCTCCAGATTATACTCTAGAGCCAACAATAGTTCCTTAATCTCCTGGGGAGTATAAAAGGTAAAGAGCCTTATTTGATAGGCTAGAACAGAATAAAGCATAAGGGCATGATCCTTAGTCCAGCTTTCACCTAAAATCATTCCTAACTCCAGCTTTGAAAGTATATAGATTAACCGATCATAATTTTCTTGGTATTTCCCCATGGAATCATATATATTGATTCTAAGCTCGTACCATTGACTATCATTTAAGCTTTGGGTAATATATTGTAGTCCTTCAACCCTAAGTCTTTTCTGAACCACCCTCGAAGGCTGTGGTATTAGTAGCTTCCTTTCAAAAAAATCCTTTTCTGCCAAGGGGCCATTAATAGCCTTTGATGTAAAGGTAATAATGGTGTCATCCTTTTCACCCTTCCTTATGCCATCTATCCAGCTTACAGCTTCACCATTAAAATCCCTAATGAGTCTGTCAATGATTTTTTGGCCATTGGAAGCAACCCTCATAACAATGGATGATGGTCCCATATCAACCCTATGAAGAAGTTGGCTTACATGACTATTAATGATTGCAGTAAGAATGGCCGAAGCAACATCGTTAATTAATACGATAACCTTAGCATCCTCTATGCAGGTCTTTTCAAAGTTTGTTCCAGTTAAAAAGCAGAGGGTACTGTCTTCTGAAGCCCTTTCCATTCCTGGGTGGAAGTCAATCTCCACTCCATTTAATTGAGCTTCTAAAAAATCCTTCATCTTCTCTATTTCCTCAGTTCTAATAAACAAAAACCTTGGCCCCATTCTTAAAAATAGCATTTTTATCCCCCTTTTACTAAACTCCGATTCTCTTTAATTCCATTCCCCGTAATCGATTGGTTCCCACCGGATACTTCAGGTGAAAGACCCTTTTTGTGTCCAGCTCAATAACATTAATATTTAAGAGCCCATTTAATCCAATTTCTTCCTTATGGATATAGTGGTTGGGCTTAAAGCTATGGCCGAATAGATTAAAATCAACCTTTTTAGTAGGCCTCTGATGGTAATGACTTATGCGGAAGTCTACATTATGAATTGTAATATATTCCTTCTCAAGAATCCTCCCCTTATTCATAAGCTCCTTTAAAGGGCCGAACTTGTCATGATTCCCTAAACTATAATAGATTTCTAAAGCATCCTGTCCTTCTAAGCCAGGTAGCAGCTTAGCGAGGCCCCTATAGTAGTCATCAAGCCTGTTTTTATACATCTCCAGCTTGATATCATCTACCATGTCCCCAGTATGGACTAGATATTTGGGTTTTACTATGCCAATTATTCTAAAGATGTAAGGGTAAATGTCCACTGGAGTGTCGCTAATATGTAATAACAAGGGACCCTTAAGCTCCTTTAATAGAGTATCTGGAATATAGGGGCGATTAAAAAGGGATAAAAGCATCCCCATTAGATCTTCTAATATATTCACTGCATCACCTCCTAATTCCACAATACAAGAGTTGATCTTCTATGTCAATATTCCCCTTTAACCCCCTCCCACAGGAGGAAATATCGATACCACATCATGATCTATTAATTGATAATCTAATGCCTCGTGTTTGCCGTTAATTAACAAGATGGCCGCTTCCTCTATCGGGATGTTTAGTTGAGTGATTACCTCCTTAGCAGTTGACCCTTCTTCAAACTCCATAGTCAGTACCTTACCACGATTTTCCCTAAGGGTTGCAAAAAGCCTTACCTCTATTTTCATTCCATCACCTCCAAGTAAAGCTATAAATTTCTTATGGAAATATGCTTAATTTTATCCTTGCTCATTCTCCTTCTTTTTATGAATCAAGAAGTTGGCTTGATTATCTTGGTTCTTCCCATAAAAACCAAGGGCTATTCTGTAGGGGCCAGGGCACCCAGGAGGTAAAAAGGCAATCCGATCTCCTGGCTGAATCCTATAATCTAAGGCTTGAACAAAACCATTGACGAATATTACTTCAACCTCCTCAGCTGGAATTTCCAGCTTTTCAGCCAATTCATACCCAGATATGGCCTCTTCTAAATCTAGGATTAATGGAACTGGCCAATTTTTCCTTCTAAAATACTCCCTTAATTGCATAAAGCCTCGAATCTCTACGGTTTTCTTCTCCATAGCTAAACACCTCCTAAAGGCTACATCTGGTTATATAAAGTATCATCGGGAATATCAGTAGACTTCGATCTTCTTTGCTAATATTATATAAAGGAATGCCGGACCTAAGTCCGGCATCACCTTTATTAATATTTTAATAGAAGGGTTAGAAATTATAAACCTCATCTATTTCCTCTGGAGTAAAATCCCAAACCTCATTGTGGGGTGGACAGGGCTCATACTCAAAGAATTCTGGTAATCGATCGTGGGCATTGGTAAAGCCAGCAGCTTTATTAAAGGCTCTTTCTACCTTTAATACAGATTTACCAAGCTCATCTACATCATTGGCTGTAAGGTTAATTCCATACTGAGCATTAATCATATCTATTAGGGCTTGATAGCCAGCGGGATTGTCAGCAATTCCGAAATACACGAATAGACACATACCAGTACTGTCAACAGCAGCTGTTCCTATTTGCATGGCACGGGCATACTCAATTTGTCCATCCTTCTTAAGGGGATCAATGTTGCCTCCAACCTTTAGAATATTACCAGAAATACAATATCCAGCAGTATGGTCAGCTCCCATGGTGGTGGTGGCATAGGTTAATCCAATACCTTTAATAGGTCGGGGGTCATAGGCTGGGATTCCTTGGTCCTTTACTACAGGTACTCTAAATAGTCCACATGCTTTACCTACCACGGTTGTTCCACTACCTATTAGCCTACCTAGGGGGGTGGGAATTGCCACCTCCTTAACTGCCTCAAGGACTGCTTTTCCGTCTCCCCATGGCAATAGTCCTCCCTCCATGGCGGTTGCTACTGCAACGGCAGTTTCAATACTATCAATACCGATATCATCCATGGCACGATCTATATAGGCTATATCGTCTAGATCCTTAATCCCTGCATCTGCACCAAGGCCCCAAATGGTTTCATATTCAAAGCCACTGGTAATAAGTTTACCTTGTTTATCGGGGTACCACTGAGAACAGCGTATAACACAACCTGCATGACATCCGTGGGATACCTTTCCCTCTCCTCCACGCTCTTTAATGGTGGCATTTAAAGTTTCTCCAGCTATATTCTCATTCCAATCTATACGACCCTTTGTAAAGTTTATGGCTGGTAGCCCACCTGCTTCATTTAAAATATTCACCAATACATCTGTACCATAGGCTGCCAAAGCCTGACCTGATACAGGATGATCTAGCAGGGCTTTAGCAAATACCTTTGAAGCCTCTCTAAACTTTTCTGGCTCGGCTATTGGAACCCCAGGAGCTCCAGTGTCATCTATTACTAAAGCCTTTACCTTCTTGGAACCCAGCACTGCACCTAAGCCCCCTCTACCGGCACTTCGCATATTGCTATCTGGGTCCTTAAAGGATATATTAGCAGTTGGTAGTCTATGCTCTCCTGCTGGACCAGCTAGGGCTATTCCAACCTTCTCTCCGTACTTATTGTTAAGGAGTTCAATAGCTTTATAGTTACCACATCCTCCAAGTATTTCTTTTGGAGCTTCTTCTATGGTTACTCCATCCATGGTTATCTTAAGAATGTAGAATTCATCTTCTGCAGGCATTCCTTCAATTACTAAGGCCTTTATGCCCATTTTCGCCATCTTTTGCGAGAAGGTACCACCGGCATTACTCTCCTTAATCGTTCCTGTTAAAGGACTCTTACTTCCTACAGAGATTCTACCTGAGTTAGGGGCAGAAGTACCGCTAAGCATTCCAGGAGCAAAAATAATTTTATTGTTTTTTCCAAGGGGGTGGCATGTGGGTTTTACTTCATCATTAACAAAGTTTGAAGTTAATCCACGTCCTCCCAATCCTACGTACTTTTCTGGAACCTCTTGAATCTCAACCTTCTTGGTTGTCATATCTACCCTTATAAATTTGTTCATTAAATCTCCTCCTTTTAATTTAACTGCAGAGAATAATGATTATAGTTGCAATCTCCATGCCAAAGGTGCTATTCATAATGATTTTTATGAAGTACTAGTTATAAATAAGGATTTTACTGGACTTTACCTAGGCCCTATACAAAAAATAAAAGAAATCATCTACCTTTTACCATAGATGATTTCTCAATATCGTTCCATAATGGGTCAACTATCTTCAATTCACACGTTCCATTTCAGAACATTGTTCCAATATAGAACAGTCAATAGAATACTTTTTTATTTTTCTATAAAGGGTATTTCTTCCTATATTTAAAGCCTCTGCTGCTAAGGTTATATTCCCCTGATACTTTGATAAAATTGCCTCTATATGGATTTTTTCAATATCCTCCAGCCTTTCTACTTCAAGAGTGGATTTGCTTTCATCAGATAGGATTTTGGCTTCACTAATATCCACTAGGGTTTGCGTACTATTGGTATTTATGAGATGCTCGATTTTATTTTCTAGCTCCCTCACATTCCCCGGCCAGTTGTACTTGACCATGGCATCTATAACGGGCTTTTGCAAACTAACTGGGTTCTTCCCTAGTTTTAAGCCCTTCATAATCATAAAATAATCTATAAGAAGGGGAATGTCTTCTCTTCTATCCCTAAGGGGTATGAGTTTTAAGGGTAAAACATTTAAACGGTAGAAGAGATCCTTTCTAAAGTTTCCTTTATGAACCTCTTCCATAAGGTCCTTATTGGTGGCTGCGATTATCCTAACATCCACCGATATTTCTTTGTTGCCTCCAATTCGGTAAAGGGTTCCTTCCTCTAAAACCCTCAATAGCCTAGTTTGCATGTCCAAGGGCATTTCACCTATTTCATCAAGGAAAAGGGTTCCTCCATCGGCTAGTTCAAATTTACCAAAGTATCCACCCCTCTTTGCCCCTGTAAAGGCTCCTTCTTCATAACCAAAAAGCTCTGCCTCTATAAGATTTCTAGGTAAAGCTCCGCAGTTTAAAGCTACAAAGGCCTCTTCCCTTCGGGAGCTATAGTTATGGATGGATTGGGCAAATACCTCTTTCCCCGTTCCACTCTCACCGGTTATCAGTACAGTAGAAGGACTATCGGCAATTTTTTTCGCATAATCAACCAGCAGGGTAAATTCTTTGCTTCGTCCAACAATATTATCGAAGGTATAGAAGGCTTGCTTTCCCACCAATCGATTGGCAACTCGCTTCATCCTTTTGATTTCTTTTATAACACAAACCGTTCCTTGCAAAAATCCATTCTTGTCTAGTATGGGATAGCAGCTGAGGGTACAATGGATCTTCACTTTTTTTCCCTTAGCATAGGATTCTTCCTCTAGATAGATAATTCCATTGGCTATATTAGTTTGAATGCCCTGCCATCCATCCAGTACCTCATCAATTCTTTTCCCTACCAGCTCATCCTTACTATATCCCAGCATATCCTGTAGGGTTTTATTAACGGTTTTGATATAACCCTTAGGTCCAACCGTAAAGATTCCAGCTGTGATGGCATCTATCAAGGTTTCGATTGACCTTTTGGCCACAACAAGACGACTGTTAATATTATTATTTCTGATAGTCTGCTCTATTGCATTTACAGCAGCAACCACCATCCCTAGGGTATGGGAATGGACAAAATCACTAAATCCAGTTAAATCTAGGGTTCCAATTATTTTCCCGGCAGGGTTTCTTATTGGGGCAGCTGAACAGGTCCATTGATGATAAGCGGCGATGTAGTGCTCCTCTTCCGATACCTGAACAGGAATCCCTTCCGCCAAGGCAGTACCCATGGCATTGGTGCCAATATGCTCCTCGTCCATATAGGCTCCAGGAATCATCTCCAGCTTATTGGCAACCTCCAACACATCCTCATCACCTACTACATTTAAGATGCAGCCTTCCCCATCGGTAAGAATTGCAAAAAAACCAGAGCCCTTTACAAAGTTATATAGCTGCTCCATAAAGGGACTGGCTGTAACAATCAGTTCTCTGTTTTCGGCTAGCTTTTTATCTAAAGCCTCATTTTTTAGTATTTTTGTACTGTATACCCTAGTATAATCTACTCCTAGGGTTTTACATCGTTGATGGGACCTTTGTATATAGGGCTTCTTATTCATATCACCACTCCAAAGAATTTTTGTTGAAGGGGATTATAATTCAAATCTTACATATATACTCCTTACATACATTATCTCTTTATTTACTAGCCTTGTCAAAGGAGAAAACTAAAGCTTCCCTACCGCCTCTAGGGCTTTATCATAATCTGGTTCCTCCCCTATTTCCTTCACGTATTCCACATAAGCAACTTTATTGTTCTGATCCAAAACAACAACTCCCCGTGATAATAGTCTGAGTTCCTCAATTAAAAAACCATATGCCATTCCAAAGGAGGCTTCCCTATGATCCGATAATACGATGGAGTTTTCAATGTCTTTAGCTGCACAATATCTACTTAGGGCAAAGGGCAGATCCATACTTATGGTGGCAACGATGGTATCCTTTAGCTTACCTGCCTCTTCATTAAACTTCATGGTTTGCAGATTGCAAACACCGGTATCAATGGATGGTACAACACTGATGATCTTTTTCTTATTACCCATATCCTTAAGGCTATAGTTTTTAAGATCCTTAGTCAATGCCGAAAAATCCGGAGCATTATCTCCAATTTTGATCTCTTTACCCAATAGGGTTACAGGGTTTCCCTTCATTGTTACAATTCCTTTTCTTTTTTCCATAGTCATTCTCCCTCCATAGGTTCTTTTTCACTTTATTACCCAGCCTACGGGTATTAAATCATATTATCTAGGCAAGGTATATTCATTTCCTGATGAGATGGAATTTATAATATATGAAAAGGTATCCGCCAATTACCCCCTACAGCTATTAACCATACATCCAATGAATTCCCTCCATTCACAACACTTTATGGAGGAGGAGGCAGGGAAAGTACCGATTATCCACACCAACAAAAAAACCCTCAATAAATATGATTGTAAAGATGGAGAGGTTATCCTATTAGTCTCTCCTTGGGGGAAATTGAAGGGAAAAATTCTTTTAGACGAGTCTATAAGAGATTATATAGTAGCCCTTCATGAGGGTTGGTGGCTAAAGAATCAAGGAGTCAATAAACTAACCCCTACCGGTTTATCGGATATTGGAAACCAAGCCATCTATAATAATTGTTATTGTAAGATTGAAAAGCTTTAACCAAATCCTCCATTTGGATAATATTTAACCCCTTTATAGGAGAAAATATTAACTAAGGGAGGGATTTTATATGCCTTGGAAAAAGGGAGTTATTAAATTAGCCGATGGAACCACCTATCCAGCTGAGTTGTTAATTGAAAGGGGTAGGGAGGTTTGGAACATGAAAATTCATAGCGAAACGGGAGTTTTTGATGAGTTGGAATTTGATAATTTATCCCAGCTTTTGGATAAGCCCCCCAATGATATATACCCCTTCACCTACCAGGTGGAGAAATGAGTTAACTAAAAAAGAGAATTCCT
>NZ_WBZB01000080.1 GCF_009017255.1 Alkaliphilus serpentinus
AGAATGGAAGCTTTGGGAATCCCATTCTAGGCTATTGGAATGGAGCCTTAGCCAATATGTGGAGGAAAGAAGGCTACAGATATAGTAAAACCGATGGTAATGGTATAACCTTTAGCCTTCAGGATGGAGATGTGGTCTTCTATTATGCCAATAAAAGAGCCTCCGATGATTATCAATCGGGAGGAACCCATTAAAAAACTTTAAGAAGTTCTTTACATATTTATATTCTATATAATTTAGGATTGGGTAGCCCAATCCTTTTTTTATATAATTATTGAATTATGTTCTATTCATTGCTCATTACTCATTACTAATTACTCATTATTTTTATCAAATTTCTTCTTGACTTATAATAGACAATATATTAATATGTTTACATAAATACTAAACGAAAGGAGAAAACGTTTATGATAGAAATCTCGGAATTATTTTGGAAGGCATCAGTTGAGGAAATAGTACAGGGCTATGTCTATGACAAAGAAAATGAGGCCTATATTTGCCTAATATGTGGTGAAGTCTTTGAGAAAGGAATCATATACAAAGACGATAATCTCTATTTTGAGGCTGAAAGGTTTGTTAAACACCATATCAATCAGGTCCATTCCTCCATGTTTGATTATCTGATTGACTTAAATAAAAAATTTACGGGTTTAACTGACCATCAAAAAAATCTACTTAGACTTTTTCATGAAGGCCTCAGTGATGCGGAAGTTGTAAAAGAAATGGGAGGGGGAAGCACTTCTACAATTAGGAACCATCGCTTCACCTTAAGGGAAAGGGAGAAACAGGCAAAAGTATTTTTAGCCATTATGCAACTATTGGAGGGGAAAAATTCCCCGAAGGAGAAATTTATTACGATACACAGGGGGGCTACTATGATTGATGAACGTTATGCTATAACAGAGGAAGAAAATGAAAAGATACTAAATGGTTACTTTAGAAAGGGTCCGGATGGACCTTTACAGGAGTTTCCTGTTAAAAAGGAAAAAAGAAAAATTGCTATATTAAGGCATATAGCAAAGCGTTTTCAGCTTGGGATAAAATATACTGAAAAAGAGGTTAATGAAATCCTAAAGGCGGTATATGAGGATTACGTATTGATTAGAAGATACTTAATTGAATATGGATTTATGGAGAGAGAAAGGGATTGTAGTCAATATTGGATTAAGGAATAGGTTAAGGGGGGCTAGTATGAAGCTTAATGAAGTAATCTATCTAGAAGAAGACAAATATAAGATAAAGATATTGTCTGGTGAGGATATTGGGGATATTAATGACCTTTGTAATAGAGCTGAAGACTATTTTTTAATGGTAGATAAGAAGCTGCCAGATGAAAATACCTCTATGGAATTGTTAAAGGATATACCACCCAGTAAAACTTTGGAGGATAAATTTCTTTTAGGAGTTTACTCATATTCTGATAATAAGCTAATAGCCATTGTGGATATTCTTAGGGACTTTCATAAGGCTGGTGAATGGATGATTGGTCTGTTATTATTAGATAAAGAAAAGAGAAAAATAGGACTAGGTAGGGCCATCCAAAGCTTTATTGAGGAATGGGTAAAGGAACAAGGTGGATCTACATTGAAAATTGGAGTCTTAGAGATTAATAACAAGGCCATGGAATTTTGGTGTAAAACAGGTTATAAGGAATATAAACGGGTTAATATGGAGTTTGGTGGAGTGGATGAGGTGGTTATTGCAATGGAGAAGAGGTTGTCGCTGTGATCAACTGTAATAAGTGTAAATACTTTTATATTACATGGGAGGCATACCAACCTAAGGGGTGTCATTATTTTGGCTTTAAGTCTAAGAAGCTTCCATCGCTGGTGGTTCTCGAGACTTCCGGGAAGGAATGCCAAGCATATAGGTCTAAAGATGCTATTTAAATAATATTACAAATAATGGTACCATAGGCCAATTGAAGATATTTACAGATATGGTATTATAACATAAAGGTAATCGGTAAAAGCAGGGTGTGGTTGCCACCTTACTTCAAAGGAAGAGAGGTGGTGGGAATGGATACATATCAATCAATATCCATGATGATAATGTTTGGTATGCTATTATTAACCCTTATCTCCTATTTAGATAGGAATAACAACGGAAAAAAATGATCACACTGCCTGCACCACAGTGTGATTAAGTATTTAACGCACTTGTGGTAACCGCACCAAGCGGTCCGATTACCTTTTATATACAGTATAACATAAAAAACGACAATGTAAACATTTTACAACATTTTTTGTTTTTAACATAATTATCAGCAATAAGGAATAATATACTGGATATTGATAAAAGCTTGGTGATATAATGGATAACAGTTATTTAATTATTAGCATTCTCCTGATGCTGTTGGGAATCATAGGGGTATTTGTTTCAATCCTGCCAGGACCAATCCTTGCTCTGGCTGGGATTTTTTTATTTAATAGGAAAGTTCTTTTGTTACCTATTAAATGGGGGCTTTTAAGGGGGTATCCCCCTTATTAAAGTAAGGAG
>NZ_WBZB01000081.1 GCF_009017255.1 Alkaliphilus serpentinus
GTGTCAAAACTTGACACTACCTCTATCATATAGGAGGTAATCACTATGAAAAATGTTGTAGGAATTGTAGGAAGTCCAACAAAGGATGGTAATGTAAGTACTCTATTAAATCAAATATTGAAGGGTGCCGCTGACAGTGGGGCTCAAACAAAGATATACCACCTAAATGAAATGAATATAAAGGGCTGTCAGGGATGTAGGGATTGCCTCAAGGAAGGAATTTGCAGCACAGAGGATGATATGGAGGAGATTCTTAGGGCCATTATAGGAGCGGATGCTGTTATTATAGGAAGTCCTATATATATTTGGCAGGTATCAGGACAGACAAAGGTCTTTATGGATAGGTTATATCCAATGATTGATGAAAAGCATAAGCCACGATATGGAAGTAAGAAATTAGTAATGGCATACACCCAAGCAGCTCCCTTTAAATTTATTTTTGGTAAATATTATCGATATATGAGGAAGGTATTTAATGCTATGGGCTTAAAGCATGTTAAAGATATTGTTGTTACTAAATGCTTTGAAATAGACGCTGTAGCTAAAAATAAAAAAGCTATGGAAAAAGCCTATGATATTGGCATGGCCTTAAGTCTAGGCTAGTTTAATCTTCAAGCAAAGGGCTATAATTTTATACCATAATTTGTTAGTACTTAGAATTATGGGGGTATTAAATAAAAATAAAATAAAGGAGGGAAAAGATCATGTTTTCATTGAAGGATATTTTACCGATATTTAAAAAGTATGAGTTAGAGTTAATTAAAAAATATAAAGAGGCTGGAGATATATTTACCTTTATATTTGAGTCTCCTGAGGGGATTGATTGGAAGGCAGGACAGCATGGAATTTTTACAATTAAACATGTGAAGATTCAGAAATCTACAAGGGCCTTTAGTATAGCTTCATCTCCACAGGAAGGTCATATAAAAATTTCAATGAGAATTAGTGAGAATCCCAGTCAGTTTAAAGGAGCTTTAATGGATTCAGAGCCCGGTATGAAAATCAGTATGAGGGGACCCATCGGATCCTTTTACATTAAAAACAGTAAGCCAACACTATTAATAGCCGGTGGTATCGGAATAACCCCCTTTAGAGGAATACTTAAGGACTTAGCATTGGTGGATCAGGAAAAACCAAGAAATATTCAATTAATATACTTGGATAGTTCTAAGGATTATGTCTATAAGGATGAACTAGATTCATTGATTCAAGACTTAAACCTAGTCGTTAAGTATTTGAGCGACAGGGAAACTATGAACAAAGAGATTAGAAGCTACATTTCTTATTATGGAAATGAAGGGAATTATTTCGTAGTAGGTCCAGAGAAAATGACAGATGCTGTAACAAAGCTGTTAAAGGAAGAAAACATTAAGAATATAATTAAGGATACCTTTATAGGATATTAAAAGTCTTATGCACTTCCAAAAGTTAAAGAAAACTAAAGATTAATGGATATTAAGTGAGGGTAGTAATAGGAATTGATGCTTGGCCTTTAAATTTCATTTAAAACCAACTGAAGCAGCTGAAATTAACCTTTGTTTTCAATTGTGAAAAATGCTATTCTTTTATCAAGACATGTATTTTATATATGTCTGTTAAAGGGGAGTAACTACCTATAACAGGTGATAAAGTCAACATCCGACAGAAGATTAATGCTGTCTGGCTTTATCCTTTGAGAATTCAAAGCTGTAAGACCTTTAGCTTTATTTTGTCAAGTGATAAAATATGCTAAAGGTTTTTTTATGGATATATAACCTACGAAAGAGGTGCTGAATGAAACAATTTGTAATTATAGGCTGTGGTCGCTTTGGCTCAAGCGTTGCTAAAACCTTATATAGAGCAGGCTACAATGTTTTGGCCATTGATAGGGATGAGGATACAATCCAAGAGGTAAGTGAATATACCACCCATGCTGTTCAGATGGATGCTACGGATGAAAGCTCTTTACGTTCTCTAGGAATCAGAAATTTTGATGTTGCCGTTGTTGCTATAGGTTCGGATATACAGTCATCTATACTAATTACCCTAATGGTAAAGGAGATGGGTGTTAAGTATGTTGTTGCAAAGGCTTTAGATGAACTCCAAGGTAAGGTCCTAACCAAAATTGGAGCAGATAGAATCATCTATCCAGAAAGAGATATGGGTGTTAGAGTAGCACAGAACCTAATATCCGTTAATATATTGGATAATATTGAACTGTTATCAAATTATAGTGTTTTCGAGATAGTTGCCCTTAAAGAATGGATAGGCAAAAGCCTGCAAGATTTAAACCTCAGAAAAAAATATGGAATAACTGCTCTAATCATCAAGAGTGGTGATAAGGTAACTCCCTTACCAGAAAGTACAGCTATTTTAAAGGAAAATGATATTCTTATCGTATTGGGAAATAAGGATGATTTAAAGAATTTTGATATAGTATAAAAGAGGCTATGAGTTAGACATATACCATAATAGAAGGATTCTATTTCTGTTGTAGCTCTTCCATTTAAATTAAAAAATCTCAGGAATCATTGTAAATAAGTTTATGAATTTTTGTAAAGGGTATATCTTTCATAAATCACTCATATCAATCATAACTATTTGTAGGATAGTAATATTTTTAAGGAGGCTGATTTATGAATTATTTAGATTTTGCAATTAAGATGGAGCTTGAAGGAGAAAAGTATTATAAAGAACAAGCAGAAAAAAACAAAGATAATAGACTACATACCATTTTTACCTTTTTGGCCAAAGATGAAAAAGCTCATGCTGAAATATTAAGAAATAAGGCTGCAGAATTGCCCTATGATTTGGAGGATGATAATGCACTGTCAGAGTACAAAAATGTATTTCAATCTGAAGAGGACTTTAATCTTAATATAAAAGCTAAACCCCAGCAGATAGATGCCTATAGAATGGCTTTAGAAAAAGAAAAGGAAAGCATTGAGTTATATGAAAATATGCTCTCTCAGTCTCAGGACCCAATATCAACAGAACTATTCAAGTATCTAATAGAACAGGAGAAGTCTCATTACCAAATCTTCGAGAACTTGGTTGCCCATTTATTAAAGGCTAAGGAATGGGTGGAGGCTGCTGAATTTAATATTAAAAAAACCTATTAACTACATACTAAAGGTCAAGGGTTTACCTTGACTTTTTTCATTTAATAGGAAAGTTTTCTTTTTTCCTATTAAATGGGGGATTTTAAGGGGGTAACCCCCTTATAAAAATAAGGAGAGTACAACGAAGTGTCCTAGAGAACGCATGGGTTCTCTGGAAAACAAAAGCATTTTAACCATAGAAAATTAACGCATGAAATGCTTTTGTTATTTAAGAGTTTTTGATCTTTA
>NZ_WBZB01000082.1 GCF_009017255.1 Alkaliphilus serpentinus
AAAACCGGAGTAATCAGCCATCCACGTGAAGGTGATATTGTACTCAATGACAAGTATGAGGCACTAGCAAACCATTACTTAACGGCCATTATGCCTGCCGGTGTGAAAAAGCCTAAACATAAGCCTTCAGCAGAAAGCACAGTAGGAAAAATCGCCACAGCCATCATAGCTAGACTTAGACACGATACTTACCATAGCCTTACAGATTTAAGAGGAGCGGTTAGGGAGAAACTGGACGACTTTAATGACGCACCTTTTCAAAAGCGCTCAGGTAGCAGAACACTTGTGTTTGAAGACTCTGAAAAGCCCTGCCTTAGAGCACTTCCAAATGTCCCCTTTGTCGTTGCCGACTGGGTCTATGGACATAAGGTAAACATCGATTGCCATGTAGCCTTTGAAACGAATAGGTACTCTGCCCCTTATCAGTACGTGGGTAAGACTGTAGATATTCGCGCGACTGATTTCATCGTTGAGATATTCTTTAACAAGGAAAGAATCTGTAGTCACAGTCGTTTGCCAAGCTATGCGAAATACCAATGGCAGACTGATGAATCACACATGCCTGACCATTTCCAGAACCCTAAATGGGACGATAAACGTATTGTTGACTGGGCCTCTTCAATCGGCCCCTGTACCAAAACAGTCATAGAAAGAATCTTTAACAGTGTAAAAATCAAAGAACAGGGTTTCAACTCTGCACTTTCTGTACTACGACTGAGTAAAAAACATACTAGTGAAAGACTTGAAATAGCTTGTGAACTGGCACTGGAAAAAGTTCACTCGCCGCGCTACCGTAGCTTAAACGCCATCTTATCCTCCAACCAAGATGAGGTCTACCAAGAGAGGAAACAGTCAAAGAACAAGGCTGAATCCAAAGTTCAAGGTTATGTAAGAGGGACGAACTACTATAGCGGAGGTGATTATTAATGTATTCTTTAAACGAAGAAACAAGACGGAAACTAAGGGAGTTAAACTTAAACGAGTTCATTGAAATCATCGACATCCAGGCAAAACATGCAGAGTTTGTCAACATGCCCTTCAATGATCGGCTACAACTAGCTATAGACCACGTTTACCAAGTCAAATATAACAGTAAAGTCAATAGGCTCATCAACTCCGCAAAATTCAGAATCACCAATGCTTCCGTCGCAGATGTGCACTATGTAGAAAGAGGTTTGGATAAGAGTTTGATCATGAGCTTATCAACTGCTCAGTTCATCGACAACAATATCAATATCATCTTTCATGGTTTCACCGGTTCTGGAAAAAGCTACTTGGCTTGCGCTTTGGGTAAGGAAGCTTGTTTAAGAGGTATTAGAACGCGCTACATCAGACTGCCTGATTTACTTATGCTTAGAGATGAAGCAGACTTGGAAAAGCAGGGTTTGTCAAAACTACTGAAGAAGTTTACCAACTATAAGCTACTCATCATCGATGAGTGGTTACTAGACGAACTGTCAGAAGAGGAACAGCATTTTATATTCGAACTCATTGAGAGAAGACATGATTCTACCTCTACTATATTCTGTACACAATTCAAAACCGAAGACTGGCACGACCGTCTGGGTGGCGGTGTGCATGCCGATGCCATGATGGATAGGATTGTTCACAACGCAGCGTGGGTTTATGCAGGTGACTTAAATATGAGGCAATTCTATTCAAAAACGAAAGCGATCTAACAAAGCGATGCTCAATGAGAAGATCAGTGATGCTCTAATACAGTATCACTGATGCTCTTACGAGCAACTTGGTGTTGCTATTGCCGTGAAATAATCAAACTTAGAGTACTTTCAATTTTCAGATGTGAAGATAATAGGTTACTGATTTAAATTAGGTATACTAGATTATAAATATAATTAAAAGTATGGTTAAATACTTGACTGTTACGTTGGGGAATAGTTTATGATAGAATTAGATTAATACAGAATAAGGGAGAACGGTATGAATGATATTAGAGTAGGTAAAGTTATAAAATTTGGAGATTATGATTGGCGTGTTTTGAAAGTGAAAGATGATAGGGTATTACTACTAACAGAACATATGATTGAACAACAACCATATCATAATTGCAAAGGTGAAGTAACATGGGCTCAATGTTCTTTAAGAAATTATCTTAATAGTGACTTTTACAATTGCTTCACCTTGAATGAGCAAGAAAGGATATTGCAAGTTTCTAACATAAATAGCAATAATCCGTGGTACGAATCAGAAGGTGGGGAGCAAACCTTAGATTATGTTTTTTTATTAAGTATTGAGGAGGTTGTCTGTAACTTCTTTGGCGATAGCAGTAAAAATCTTGTGAGCAGGAGTTCAAAACAACGTTACTGGTTTCAAAAAAAGGACGATAATAATAACAAGCGGATGGCTATATTGGATGGCCATAGTTGGTGGTGGTGGCTTCGATCACCAGGAAGAGATAATAAAAGAGCAGCGTATATTCATGGTGATGGAAATGTAGGCATTCAGGGAAATGGTACGTATAATTATAATAGTAAAAATGTGCATTGCATAACAGGTAAGAACTATGGTGGGGTTAGACCTGCACTATGGATAAAAAAATAAGTGAGTAAAGAGGAAAAATGGTAGAGACAAGGAAAGACATCGTAAAATTTATTAGAAATATAATTCCATCAGATATACCTGAAACATATCCTGTGATTGATATGTTTAATTCTATTGCTGATAGTGAAAAGATTCGTAAAGGCGTTCTTGCTTTCAGAGAGTTATTGTATATGATATGTGATAGATTGATGGATGAAGAGGAATTGTATCTAAGTTCTGTGAAAAAAAGCAGGGCGACATCATTCCATCCTAGTTTACCCGTGAGCTTTCCATTCCTTAACAATCTTAAAAGTATTCTTTATAACTTGGGATATCATGGTGAGATAGATAACAATAGCAACACGCTTATAGTTAATGATATTGGATTGATAACCTCAACTGTAGGTGTTGATGGAAGAAAAATGAAAGCGAAAATTTCTACACCCAAATTAATTGATGCCTTGAAATTTCTAGATTCAATTGGGTTTGAATTTGTAAATCTTAACTTAGATATTAAGCCATCAAGAATGGCAGAAATCAAATCTATTGAAATAAAGTATTCGATGAATGTAGATTTGTTTGTAGGAATAAAAGTTATGTCAGTTGCGCAAGAAAAACTATTTGCAAAAGGTAAGCACGACATTTTTTTAAGATGTGATTATCGAGAGATTATGGACCAAGTAATTGATAGTTATGATATTCTAAATGACTATTTAAAACCATTGGACGATAAGGTTCGGAATTTTGTACTAGCACTTCATAGAAGATATACTAATCAAAACTTAACATGTAAGGTGGATGTATTCTATTTAGGCGTTAGAGTTATCTATTCATATGGGAATAATGAAGTTTGGACATTTTCAGCATCACATAACTCAGGCTATCGAATTCTAATTAAGGCACAAAAGAAAAATATGTATCTTGATTTTATTGAATCTTTTCCAAAGGAGCTTAAAGAGGTAATTTCACGAGGATATGGGTGCAATAAGAAATTATTTGCGGAAGCTTGTCAGAAGGGATGTCACGGGTATAGTTTTTTGCTAGATGAGGCAATCCTTAAAATTGGGGGAAATATCCAAACATGGCTAGATATGGAAGTAGAATGTTTAAAGAATAAAGGAAAAATACTATCTACAAGTTCATAATAACCATTACAACCTAGCAACTAATAAAGTTGATAGAATCAACAATGAGAGAAGCCGAATATGAAGATACGGATGTTTTCATGATTGCAAAGCAAGTGTTTAACTTCAATAAGGTCCTATCAGATTTACAGAAACCGTTGCCAGTTTCTTCGCTGATTCCAATACCTAACACTATATTAACAAATCTATGATTATCGTCGAAATTACTTTGTAGAGCTGTATCACATATTTAAAGCATCTTAAAAGGAAATACAATATCTCACATTATGTATATCCCTACAAATTAAAATTTGATAGACAATTATTAGATGTATCTACCAATCAAAAGGACCGAAATATGAATCAAATTTACATTTAAAAAGCACTTTCAAGTTCAATCTGAAAGTGCTTTTTGGGATTAAACATTAAAGTACCTTCGGTACTCGTTTTGACTGATGCTTGTGATAATTTAGGGTATACCTGAGTGGTGTTAATCTTACTCTGGCCAAGAAAAATTCAAAGACAGCTCTTTCTCTGTCTTCGTTACAGGTTTCACGACAAACCTCGATGCCTATTACACTAAGTCCTTCTCTTACATTCTTGGTGTTCTTAGGATAATTTAGGAATTTGGCTGGATTGTGTTCAATCATGTTTTCCATTTCCATCCATTCCCAGAATGATTTTATTCAGGAAAAAATGCCGCATATTGAAGTCAGTGTGTTATTGTGACCTTTGTAGTGTAGAAAATCTCGTAGGTCATTGATAGTTATGTTCTTAGCAGGTTTATTTATATAGTGTTATTGACCGCCTGAACCAG
>NZ_WBZB01000083.1 GCF_009017255.1 Alkaliphilus serpentinus
AATAGCTTCCACCGTTTCTTCTACCATATCCTTTGTAACCACTAAGTCGCTATCTCCCCTTAAGGCCAATACTGGTACGTTCAGATTTTTTATTCTATCCTCTAGATTAAAGGTTAATAAAGACCAGTCGATGTCGATAAGATTCCTTTGATCAAAGGTTGCGTCCAAATAGGCCCTATAATCTTCATCAGATGGCTTTTTATGAACATAGATTAAGGCGTTCCAGATCTGAGCCATTGTTTCATAATCTTTATTTTCTATGGCCTTTAGAGGTACCACCACCTGTGCTATATCCTGGGCCATTTCTTCTTTGGTTTCATAGACCTCTCCAATGATAGGTTGGCCCTGTTGGTCCTTTTTGTATATTGGATACCCCTTATAAGAAACGGAGCATATAAGCACCAGCCTATCTACCACCTCTGGATAGGATAACGCCAACTCCATGGCAACTCCTCCACCGGTGGACCATCCAACTACAACAAGGTTATCTAAAAACTTTTGATCAATGAAATCCTTAATATCTTCAGCCAACTCCTTTAAAGAATTAAAGGATCTATTATATGTTGATTTTCCCATTCCCCTTAAGTCAACTGCATACACATGATATATAAGTTAGTAGTCATCTTCTTTTTAGTCTTTCTTTCAGCAATAAGCTTATTCCAAAGGCCAATAAAACCTGAAGGCATAAATAGTACAACAATTACATACATTGCACCGAAGAACAGCAACCATCTTTCAAAAATAGGATGTACCGATCTTAGGTTTAACAAAGTATTTTGTACATAAGCGATAAATCCACTACCTACTATGGCTCCATATAGAGTTCCTGTTCCACCAACAAGGGTTATGAGTAAGGCATTTAAGGTTTGCTGTACACTTAAAAGGTCTGTGTTGGCAAAACGATTCAATAATCCAAACATTACTCCAGCTAGACCCGAGCTAATGGCAGCCACCTGGAGGCCAATCATCTTATACTTATCGGTATTAAAGCCTAAGAATCTAGCCCTTTGTTCATTTTCTCTCACTGCTAGCAGCACCCTTCCCGTTGGTGATAGCAGGAACTGTCTAAGGATTAATGTCATTAGAATCATAAATATCAATGCATAGTAGTAGAAAGCCATACGATCTCTAAAAATGGGTGGAATCTTGAAGGGAAGACCATCGGCCCCGCCAGTAACACTCCTCCATCTCTCTGCCATATTTCGTACAATTTCACCCAAAGCTAGGGTGATCATAGCAGCGGCGATGACACTACCATTCCTTAGAACAATCTTACCCATAATAAAGGCCGCTACAGAACAATAAATGATTGTAAGTACCACAACCAATAATAGTATTCCCAAGGTATTGTCTAGCTTCGTAAAAAGTATCCCTGCAATATAGGCCCCACTACCAAAGAATAGGGCATGACCTAAATTGATAAACCCTGTATAACCTCTTAAAATATCATAGCTCATACCATACACAGCTAGAATAAAAATACGACTAAGTAAAGTTACTGTTGCGGTTTTTGCAAAATGAGGCACCACCATAAGGGCTATCAATAACCCTCCAAGGGAGAGAATTTTGGTTAAACTTGACTTTTCCATCCTTAGTTTCATTATTTCTTCACCGCCAATCCAAATAAGCCATTGGGTTTAAAGGCCAATACTAAAGCCATCAAGGTTACATTGGCAACAACCGATAGGGAGGGAACAAACCAAGCCACTAGGGCTCCCATAAGTCCCAAAAAGATACTACCAAAGGCAGAGCCTAAAAAGCTTCCCATTCCTCCAATAACAACCACTATAAAGGCCAATACCTGATTGTTAAGACCTGCCGCTGATGACATGCTTCCAGTTAAGGGTGCATATAGGGCTCCCCCTAGAGCTGCCAGAGCTGCTCCACCGGCAAAGACAAAGGTAAAGTACATTTTAATATTGATTCCCATAGCTTGAACCATATCAGGTCTTTGAACTCCAGCACGGATTACCATTCCAATTTTGGTTTTTGTAATCAGTAGATGGATTCCAATAGCCACCAGTAGACCAACGGCAATTAAGAATATCCTATAGTGAACAATTGTTGCACCCCCAAAGACCCACTTCCCTGCGAGAAAGTCTGGTCTCGCAACGGCTATAGGGGTGGCTCCCCAGATGAGCCTGACTAAATCAGTGAATACCACTTGAATTCCTAATGTAATTAGGATCTGAGCTGGAATGTTCCCATAAACTCTACTAACAAAGAGTTTTTCAAATACTGCTCCCATTATAAAGACAACCACCATTGCGGCTATTACTGAAATAATAAAGCTTTGTGTATAGTTATATGCCCAAATATATACATATCCACCCCAAAGGAACAAGGTTCCATGGGTGAAGTTTACTACTCCCATCAGTCCTAGAATAATCGACAGACCAGAAGCCATTAAGAATATTAATGCCCCCTCTGCAAGGCCATTTATTAGTAGCATAATAAATACATCCATAATATCCTCCTTTACACTCCAAATAAGCTATAGACCCTAAATAGCCCCAAGATGCTTTCTCTGAAGCTCCTTATCTAAAATTAAATCCTTCATGCTACCCTTTTCTACTGTTTTCCCTTCATC
>NZ_WBZB01000009.1 GCF_009017255.1 Alkaliphilus serpentinus
TTTGCCATTTTTTCTCCTCCTTGTTAGTATTATCCTAAAGCCACATCAATAAACCGATATTTATTGTAGTATCATCATTAAATAATTGCTAAGGAAGTCAGCGGCTTTAAAAAATATTTATTTACTTTTGGTTATGTTTTATTATAGGTATTCCATAACCATTAAGGACGTAATAGTCGTTTCGCCAAGGAAACGATGCCGTGTGTTTCCATAGGAAAGCCATGAAAATTTGCAAATTCTTCCATCGAATTTATCTTTCATAGCATAGTCCCCATCAGTATATCATTTTACTATGTAGCAAATATTTATGTCAATAGAAATTTTATTCCTTTAAGTATTTCGAACTTCTAAGTATCTTTCCAGCTTTCGTTTTACCCTCTGTAGGGCATTATCAATAGACTTCACATGTCTCTTTAAATCTTTTGCAATTTCTTGATAGGATCTACCCTGTAAATACAGCATTAGAACCTTCCACTCAAGGTCGCTCAAAATTTCGCCAATTTTACCTTCTATATGACCCAGTTCTTCACGACAAATAATGAGCTCTTCAGGATCTGTAATTTTTTGCCCAGAAATTACATCTAAAAGAGTTCTATCAGACTCTTCGTCATATATTGGTTTATTCAATGATACATAGGAGTTAAGGGGTATATGCTTTTGCCTTGTGGCGGTTTTAATTGCCGTGATGATTTGTCTTGTTATACAAAGCTCTGCAAAGGCTTTAAAGGAGGATAGTTTGTCCGCCTTAAAGTCTCGGATGGCCTTGTATAATCCAATCATGCCTTCTTGTACAATATCCTCTCTATCAGCGCCAATTAAGAAATAGGATCTTGCCTTTGCCCTTACAAAATTCCTATATTTCTTTATTAGCATTTCCAAAGCTATCAGATCGCCATTTTTGGCATCCTCTACAATGGCCTCATCAGGTATATCTGTGCTTAACTCTATGATCTCTCTTTTAGCTATGCCAACTCCCACACACATCGCCTCCAACTATTTGTAAAATGCCCAAAAATTATGTTTATATTATACCTTATCAGATTATGTTAAGTCAAGGACTATCATGGCTTGCGTCGGAATTTTTCGATTTTTTCTAAAATTTCTATTTTTTTGCTTCCCGATAGCTGGTACTATGTATAATCCCTTTGGTTTCCCCCCTTACTTCTTCTTTAACCTACCGATTATCTATAATTATTTCCCCGTTTAGCCTAGCCCTTGGCCACCATCCGTTGTCGTAAAACCTCATACATTAATATGGCTGCCGCAACAGATGCATTAAGAGATTCAATTTTTCCAACCATAGGTAGTTTAACAAGAAAGTCACATTTTTCCTTAATTAGTCTAGATACTCCCTTACCTTCATTTCCTATAACTAATGCAATTGCACCCTTTAGATCCTGATTGAAGTGTTCCTTCTCTCCTGACATATCCGCCCCGGCCACCCACAACCCCTCTTCCTTTAGCTTATCAATGGTTTGGGCAATATTCGAAACCTTTGCCACCGGTACATATTCAATTGCTCCTGCAGAGGTTTTAGCAACCACAGCTGTAAGTCCAACAGATCTTCTTTTGGGAATGATGATACCATCGGCTCCAACTGCATCGGCGGTCCTCATGATGGAGCCCAGGTTATGGGGATCCATTATTTCATCTAGTATAATTACAAAGGGAGTTTTGCCTTTTTTCCTGGCACCTTCAAGAATCTCTTCAACAGTACTGTAATCATGGGCTGCAACATAAGCCATGATGCCCTGATGATTATTGGATTCAGCCAAGTCGTTGAGCTTCTGCCTTTCGACATATTGAACAGGTATCCCCTTATCCTTTGCATGGCCAATGATCTTCTTTACAGAGCCCTCTGTAGAACCTTTGGCTATCAAAATTTTATCAATTTCCCTATCGGATTTAAGGGCTTCCATAATGGGATTTCTGCCCTCCAGTTTATCTAGTGACATTGAAACACCTCCAAAGTACAATGTTTAATGAGTAATTACTAATGTTTAATTAGGGAATAAATTTGTACAGCAAATTTAAACAATAATTCAACATTTAACATTCAACATTTAACATTAAATTATTCTTGAACTCTATATTTTTCTCTTACTTCCTTAATCAATCCACAGGTCATGGCTCCCTCTGGGCATGGACCATTTAGACAATTGGGACCGCTATACTTAAATACAGTTGGAGCAACCTCCCTAACCAGCATCAGCATTTCCGTCGCCATATCTCTTATTTCCCATTGGGCCCTATTACAGCATCTATGGTGGAAGAAATTAAATAATGCTCTGGCATTCATTGTAACTACAATCTTCGTTTCGCAAGCATTAGGCAATACGTATCTTGCGTCTTCAATAGCTTTCTTTTCCGCCATCGATTTAGCCTTTTTCTCACTTTTAACCTCAGTAAGGAACTGTGGATAGTGCTTGTTAAATAAGATCTCTGCCAGCTGATCATAGGCCTTTTGCTGTTCTTCCATAGCTTTCATGTATATTGCCTTAGCTTCTGGGCTTTCCTCTATATCCGGTGGAATTATATAATCAAAGGAGCCCTCTGTTACGTATCTTTGGCTCTTTTGTGAATAGCTACTGCCTATTCTATGCCTTACCAATTGATGGGTTAAGCTTCTGGAAACCCCTTCTATTCCAAAGGTAAAGCTAATATGCTCAAAGGGTGATTCATGTCCCAGTCCAGCCAATTTATCAATAAAGGATTTTACACCTTCTTCATCTAAATCCTCTAGTAAGGCTCCAATGTCACTGGATGAATAACAAAGCTTTGCAGCGGCAGCGATGATTTTTTCTGGTTCTGGCGTATGGGTAATTAGAGTTACCTTGCATTTAGTGTTCATTTTCAACTCCCCCTTGAACTTTAAATTGTTTGTAAGGCAATATATGTAAAAAGTACACTCGGATGGTTGCTTCATATTTTCCTTCTAAAATTACCTCAGACCATTCCTCTTGAGAACCTTTTTTAAGAATGATTGTATCATCTCCCGAAGGGTCATGGCTTATATTTGTAATCCTAAAGGTTCTAATAGGTGGTTTCAACAACCCTTTATTGTTTTCTTGGGTTGCTTCCATTACAAAGTTATAATAGTCCAAGGCTTGTCCCTCCTGTGGTCCAATGGGGTCTAGCACAAGGGATTTTACAATTAGCAGGATCAAAAGTAAAAGGGTAGCCCCAACCATCAGTTTTGTTTGATTCCTCATACTCTTCCCCCCTATTTATTCAACTCTACATTGATTATATCAATAGACTTTTCCATCAATTCCTTTAATCGCTGAATCTTACCAGTATAATAAAGATAGCCTAAGAGGGCTTCAAATCCAGTTGCATATTTATAGTCTATTAACTCTGCGTTTTTGGGAACAGTTGCTGACTTTTGGTTTCTTCCTTTTTTTACAATAGCCCATTCCTCTTCATTTAGTTCCTTTTCAAGGGCATGTACAATTGTAGCCTGTGCCTTTGCCTTTACATACTTTGTTGCTTGCTTATGGAGCTGATGAACAGAGAAATTACCCCTACTTATGACATAATTCCTTATATAAACCTCAAATATGGAATCTCCCATATAAGCCAATACAAGGGGAGCCATCATTTTAACTTCTTTTTCATCCTTATCTGGAGTTGTGTTATTTATAGCATCTATTAAATCTGCCATTGGAAAACCTACCCTTCGGAAAACCAATGTTGAATGTTGAATTAGGAATGTTGAATGATGGATGAAATTTGCCTGCAAATTTCTACTTGAATTCACCATTTAACATTTAACATTTAACATTATGTCTTATCTATTTATTATATGTTATTCTACCCCAATTAGCAATTACAGTAGCATTACAGATATACAATCACAACCACCTACCTAGGAGATAGGTGGTTGCTGTTCTTTAATTCTATAGTTTCTTCCATTTAACACCCTGGGGAGTATCCTCTAGAACAATTCCCTTATCCTTCAGAATATCTCTAATTTCGTCAGCTCTTTTAAAGTTCTTCTCTTTTCTTGCCCTTTGCCGTTCTTCTATTAGTTCTTCCACTTCCCCTTCAAGATCTTGCCCTTCTTTGCTTAAAAGACCTAATACTCCACTTAGCTCCATCAGCATGGCATAGGCTCTTTCTAGAGCTTCTTTTGAGGGGCTCTCAGCAATGTTGGTATTGATAAATCTAACCATATCAAAAATTACTGAAATACCATCTGCTGTGTTAAAGTCATCATCCATCACCTCAATAAATCTCTTCTTATAATCTTCTAGCTCTTCAACCCATTCCCCCGAGCCTCCTGTGGCAGCAGAATTCTCCATTAAATGCTGAAGATTTTCCTTTGCATTATACAGCCTATCTAATCCATTTTGGGCTGCCTCAACAAGATCCTTGCTAAAATTCACGGGGTTACGATAATGGGCAGAAAACATAAAGAATCGAATAACCTCTAGATCATACTCCTGCGATATTTCCCTTGGTGTGAAGAAGTTATTTAAGGATTTAGACATTTTCTTATTGTCAACATTTAAATAGCCTACATGAAGCCAATAATTAGAAAATGGTTTTCCTATGGCAGCCTCTGATTGGGCAATTTCGTTTTCATGATGGGGAAATACCAAATCTCCACCTCCACCATGGATATCTATGGTTTCACCCAGATATTTTTTCACCATTGCAGAGCACTCAATATGCCATCCCGGCCTACCTAAACCCCATGGGCTATCCCAGCTAGGCTCTTGAGGTTTAGCAGATTTCCAAAGGACGAAGTCCAGTGGATTCTTCTTCTGCTCATTAACCTCTATTCTGGCCCCGGATTGTAGGTCTTCGATGCTTTGCTTGGAAAGCTTTCCATAACCATGAAACCTTTCAACATCAAAATAAACATCCCCATTGGCATAGTAGGCAAAGCCCTTATCTACAAGGCCCTTTATAAAGTCGATAATCTCTGGAATGTTTTCTGTAACCTTCGGATGAACATCTGCCCTCATGATTCCTAAGCTGTCGGCATCAAAAAAATATTCCTTTATATATTTTTCGCTAACCTCAGAAGCTGGAATGCCTTCTTTCTTTGCTTTAGCAATGATTTTATCATCAACGTCGGTAAAGTTTTGAACAAAGGTAACTTTATAGCCTCTATACTGGAAATACCGTCTTAATGCATCAAAAGTCATAAAGGTTCTGGCATTTCCAATGTGAAAGTAATTGTACACTGTAGGTCCACAAGCATACATCTTTACCTCACCGGGTACAATTGGTATAAACTCCTCCTTCTTTCTGGTAAGTGTATTAAATAGTTTCATCCTTATATCTCCTTTCTATATCCTTTAATCTTTCTTCAAGGGCAAAGAACTTCTTCCTTAAGCTGTGTAGTTCTTCAAATACTGGATCCGGTAGCTTTGTATGGTCTAGATCTATTCCCTTCTGTTGAAGCTTCATATTATCCTTAATAATAATTCTACCCGGCACCCCTACAACAGTACAGTTTGGTGGGACCTCCTTTAAAACCACCGAGCCTGCGCCAATTTTTGAGTTGTCTCCCACCTTAAAGGGGCCAAGGACCTTGGCTCCAGAGGAGATAACCACATTATCCCCTATGGTTGGATGACGTTTTCCCTTTTCCTTTCCTGTGCCTCCTAGGGTGGCTCCCTGATAAATTGTAACATTATCCCCTATTTCTGTAGTTTCTCCTATAACAACCCCCATACCATGGTCAATAAATAGTCTTTTACCTATTTTGGCTCCCGGGTGGATTTCTATGCCAGTAAGGAACCTGCCGATGTTGGATATAATCCTAGGCAGTATCACCCATCCTCTTTTATATAGACCATGGGATATTCTATGAATGACAATAGCATGAAGTCCCGGGTAGCATAGCAAAACCTCAAGGGTTTTCTTTGCGGCAGGATCCCTCTCAAATATTGCTCCTATATCCTCCTTGACAGTTCTAAAAAAACCGGCCATTTCCTTCATCCTTTCAATAAATTTAATAAGCAAAAAACCCGTCCCTAGTATCATCAATACTAGAGACGGGGTATCCGTGGTTCCACTCTAATTAAATGCTTTAAGCATTCCTCTTTCGGGATCGATAACGGGACCTACCGTTATGCTCTACTGAATTCAAGCAAAGGCTTCCAGGTGCATTTCAATCTATCGGTTATTAGGGTTACTTTCAGCCGGTGATAACCCCTCTCTATAACTCCGTGTAGATTTACTTCTCCTGTTCACAGCAATTAACCTATTAAGTTATCCTTTACATATTGTATGCGGGAAATTAAATTTTGTTTACCCAAAACCTTAATTACCATATTAATATCTGGGCCATGGGCTTTACCTGTGATGGCAACCCTTATGGGCTTAAATAGATTAGGCCCTTTGATTCCAGTTTCTTTTTGTATTTCTTTAAATACCCTCTTTCCAAAGTCTGAATCAATTTCCTCTGCAGCTTCAACCTTTTGTAAGAACACCTCCAGAAGCTGATTCATATGCTCAACCTTCAATAGCTCCTCTGCTTCTTCATCCTCAGGTTTAATTTCTGTCTTAAAGAAAATATCTACCTTTTTTGTAACTTCAGCTACGTAGGAAATGCTTTCCTTTAAAACTCCAACCATATCCTTTAGCCAATCATATTTAACTTCAACCTCTTCAGCCTTCACATAACCCTTTTCCACTAGATGAGGGATGGCTAAATCCGTTATTCTTTCTACTGGAGATTCCTTTATATAATGGGAGTTTACCCAATTTAACTTATTCACATCAAAAACCCCACCACTTTTTGATACACGCTCTAAAGAGAACTTCTCTTCAAGTTCGGCCATACTGAAGATTTCTTGATTATCCTCAGGACTCCATCCCACAAGGGCAATGTAATTCACCAACGCCTCTGGTAAATAGCCCTTTTTCATGAAATCCTCAACAGCAACGTCCCCTTGTCTCTTGCTGAGTTTCTTTTTATCAGCATTAAGAATGTTAGGTAGATGAACATACTGGGGAGAATTCCAACCGAAGGCCTCAAATAAATAAATATGTTTAGGGGTTGAAATCAACCATTCCTCTCCTCTAATAACATGAGTAATACCCATTAGATGGTCATCCACCACTACAGCAAAGTGGTAGGTGGGATAGCCATCGGCCTTAATTAAAACCTGGTCATCCATATCCTCTGTATTAACTGTTACAGTTCCTCTAACAATATCGTTAAAGGTAATATCTTTATTTTGAGGTAGCTTTAATCGAATAACATACTTTTCTCCTGCTGCTATTTTAATTGTAACCTCTTCTGGAGATAAGCCTTTACAGTGGCCATCATATTTAGATGTAAGGCCTGCTTCCTTTTGCTTTTCTCTAACCTCATCTAGTCTTTCCTTACTACAGAAGCAATGATAGGCATCTTTACTATCTAATAGCTTGTGGATATATTCTTGATAGATTGGAAGACGCTGAGACTGAACATAAGGTCCATAGTCTCCTTCTTCTGTAAGGATTTCTCCCTTTATAACCGCACCCTCATCATGGTGAATTCCTGCCCATGACATTGAAGAGAGCATACCTTCAATGGCTCCCTCAACAAATCGATTTTGGTCTGTATCTTCAATCCTTAATATGTATTTACCATTGTTTTTTCTAGCATATAAATAATTATAAAGAGCCGTCCTTAGGCTGCCAATATGAACATACCCGGTGGGGCTCGGTGCAAATCTCACTCTAACCGACATACCTCCACTCCTCCTATATCAAATTTTATAAGATATTATATCCTATTATTTACTACTTATCAAGGAGGAAGAAAAAAAGATTATAGATGAGAAATGAGATATTAATGAAAGGTTAAAAGTTGTAAATGAAAAGTTGTAAATGAAAATATAAAACTATGTACACAGAATAGTAAGTAATAGTGTACAGGGGGGGAAGCAAGGGTTCTGTTGCTTCCTCTCATCTATATGGTAGTTATAAAGATGCAATAGAAAGGATCCAGCAATATTGCTGAATCCTTTGTATAGCTCTATTCTAATCTTAATAAGCCTTTGCAAAGTAGGCCATTTTCTTGGCTGGCTTTCCGCAGAAGGGGCAGGTATCTCCTAATTTTTCTTGTTCAAAGGGAATACACCTTACCGTTACTCCCGTCTCCTCTTTAATCTTATCCTCACAGCTTCTTTCTTCACACCACATGGCCTTTACAAAGCCCTGTCTTGTAGCCATGATATCCTTCAGCTCTTCAAAGCTTTTAACGTAGTAGGTTTTTTCATCCCTCATTCTCTTTGCCTTAAGGAGCAGATTATTTTGAATGTCCTTAAGCCAGGTTTCCACAGCTTCAGATAGATTATCTAAGGACACAGCTTCCTTCTCAAGGGTATCCCTTCTAAATAGCATTGCTTGATTGTTTTCTATGTCCTTAGGACCTATTTCTATTCTTACTGGCACACCCTTCATTTCCCATTCATTAAACTTCCAACCTGGAGAATAGTTTTCTCTATCGTCTATTTCCACACGATGGTTCTTTTTAATTTCAGAGTATATTTCCATAGCCTTTTCCATGACTCCACCCTTGTGGCTGGCAATAGGTACGATTACTACCTCGACAGGAGCAATTTTAGGAGGCAACACCAAACCTCGATTGTCTCCATGGGCCATGATTACCCCACCAATTAATCTTGTAGATACACCCCAAGAGGTATGGTATGGATTTTTAAGTTCTCCATCCCTGTCTAGGTAGGTAATGTCAAAGGCCGTTGTAAAGTGCTGGGCTAAATTGTGGGAAGTTCCTGCTTGCAGGGCCTTTCCATCATGCATTAGAGCCTCCATGGTATAGGTGGCATGGGCACCAGCAAATTTTTCCTTATCGGATTTTTGTCCTATTACAACGGGAATAGCCAGAACATCTTCTGCCATTTCTTTGTAGATATTAAGCATCTGAATAGTTTCCTCTTGTGCTTCATCATAGGTTTCATGAAGGGTATGACCCTCCTGCCATAGGAATTCAGAGGTTCTTAAAAAGGGTCTGGTACTCTTCTCCCACCTTACCACACTACACCATTGGTTATAAAGGAAGGGAAGATCTCTGTAGGACTTTAACCATTTTGAATACATCTCACAAATAATGGTTTCTGAGGTTGGCCTAACACACAGCCTCTCAGCAAGCTCTTCCTTACCACCATGGGTTACCCAAGCTACCTCTGGTGCAAAGCCCTCAACGTGTTCTGCTTCCTTCTTTAGTAGACTTTCTGGAATTAGCAATGGAAAGTAGCAATTCTTATGACCAGTATCTTTAAACCTGCCGTCTAAAAACCTTTGAATATTTTCCCAAATGGCATAACCATAGGGCTTAATCACCATAAACCCCTTAACAGGCGAGTAGTCTACCAAATCTGTCTTTAAGATAACATCGGTATACCATTGAGCAAAATCCACCTCCATAGGGGTAATTTCACTTACAAATTGTTTATCCTTCTTGCCCATAATTAAAACTCCCTTCATTTCATTAATTATAAAAATTAAACAATCCCTCGTCTCTAATAATAGAGACGAGAGATTGTTCTTCCCGCGGTACCACTCTAGTTAACCCAATGGGTTCTCTTATAGGCTTTAACGGCGCCAACCGGAATAATCTACTTCCTTCAATCATCAACTCCGGAATGGGTTCAAATATTTGGTATAAAGGCCTCCCAGCCTAGGGCCCTCTCTCTAAAACACCTGAATATCCTACTATTTCCCTTCATGGTCTTTATCTATTCTTTTTTACTAGAATATACGAAAGGCTATGATATGTCAACAACTATTTGTTAATTATTAACTAATTACCAACACAAGATCTAGGAACGAAAAATTGCCGATTCTTTGTTGAACATATATTTTGCGAAAAATAGTGCTGCTATAACCAATAGGATGGATACCCCAAAGGTTATGACGATATGTAGGGGATTAATGATATCCACCAAGGCCTCCTTCATCAGCAGTATGGAATTTAATAGGGGTATAAAAAATAGATTCGTTGAAACGGTTCTAATTTCCATAAACATGGTTAGGTAGGCAGGGGCCATTAAAAATATCATTAGGGGACTCAGATAAGTTCCAGCCTCCTTATAGGATTTTGCAAAAACGCTTATAGCCAGCATCACTCCAGAAACAATCATGGCTATGGATAAAGAAACTCCTATTAGTATAACCAAAGATAAGGGAGATATTCTAATATCCATAGGCAATGCATTGGGGGATATCCTAGATGCTACAAAGAAACCCGTTATGGATGTTAAAACCCCTATTACAGAGGTTAATAGTATTGTTAAATATTTTCCTGTCAAAATAGACAGTCTACTGGCTCCAGTTGAAAGTAGGGGCTCTAGAGACATTCTTTCTTTTTCTCCTGCTCCAAGGTCTATTGCTGCAGGCATTCCACCAACAACAGGATACATCATCAGCAAAAAGGGCAGCAGGAAGGTAACAATCATTAAGGTAGGTCCCCCTTGAGATTCCTTACCCTCCACAACATAGGCCTCCCTTGATACTACCGTAGGCTGCAATACCTCTGGCCTAATCCCAAGCTTTTCTAGCCTTTGATTTCTTACTGCTTCACTATATTGGTAAATAACCCCCTCTACATTGGATACAGAATAGGTAGATTCGTTACTTATTTCATCATAAATCAACTTTATACCAGCAGGGGTTTCTTTTGCCAGCTTTTGTTGGAAATCTTCTTCTATTTCAACAATTACCTTGATTTCTCCAGCCTGCAGAGCAGCAAAGGGATCTTCTGCTTCAATAACCTCAACACCTTCTGCCCCTTTTAGATAATCAGCAATATCTGATTGTTGTTGAGAGATAATACTAATATTAATATCTTCCTGTAGGCTTTTCTCTAATTTGTTTTGACCCATACCCATTAAGTAAAACATTAAAGGCAATACCAAAACAGGAATTAAAACACTTGCTATCCATGTACGCTTATCACGGAAAAGATCCTTAATTTCTTTTTTAAATACGATTGAAACATGTTTATTCATTTTATTCACCCACCAATTCTACAAATAATTCTTCTACACTTTTTTGGTACTTATCAGTTAATTCAGTTATTGTACCAATTTCAATAATTTTGCCCTTATGGATAATCGCAACTCGATCACAAAGCTTTTCAACTTCAGACATAGTATGGCTAGAGAAAACCACCGTTTTCCCCTCTTCTTTACAACTGTTGATGAACTTATGTACCACCCTAGCAGCTGTTACATCCAAGCCTGAGGTGGGCTCGTCAAAAAGCATTATTTCGGGATTATGCACGATAGACCTTGCAAGGGCCACCTTTTGCTTCATTCCCTTCGAAAACTTCCCAGCTCTTCTATCAATATACTCATCCATTTCAAAAATCCTGGATAAATGATCAACTCTATCCTTTATGGAAGCACTATCCATATCATTTAGCTGGCCATAGTATTCTATGTTTTCTCTAGCAGTTAGTCTATCGTATATACCACTTTCGCCACCAAATAAAATACCAATTTTCTTCCTTACAGCTTCAGGATTATTCGCTACATTTATACCTCCTAAAACCACCTCGCCATCATCTGCCTTTAACATAGTGGCAAGAATCCTTAGGGTGGTTGTTTTCCCAGCCCCATTTTCTCCTAACAATCCTAGGATTTCCCCTTGATTCACATTAAAGCTTACATCCTTTAAGGCTTCAACATCCTTGAAGGATTTCTTTAATCCCTTTACATTTATCATCTCTAATTAAACCTCCTCTAAATCTAAATCTTCATAACTGTGGATACGGCTTGTGCTGCTATTCCCAAACCCTCTCCTGTAAAGCCTAATCCCTCTGTGGTGGTGGCCTTTACATTCACCTGATCTATAGTAACCTCCAATGTCTTGGCTATATTGGCCCTCATTTCTTCAACATATGGAGCCATTTTGGGCCTTTCAGCAATAATGGTTACATCTACATTATTTACGATATAGCCCTCTTCTTTAAGCAATCCCTTTACCATGTCCAGTAAGCTTATACTGCTGATGCCTTTATACTGATCATTAGTATCAGGAAAGTGTCTGCCTATATCCCCCATGGCTGCAGCCCCCAATAAACTATCCTTTAAGGCATGTAGCATAACATCTGCGTCGGAATGTCCTAAAAGACCCTTCTCATAGGGAATTTCAACACCCCCTAGAATAAGTTTTCTTCCTTCCACCAATCTATGAACATCATAGCCTATGCCCACTCTAATCATTACCTTCACCTCTTTTCATAATCAACATCTCAGCTATTAGCAAATCCTCTGGAGTAGTGATTTTAATGTTACTATAGCTTCCTTCAATTATACGAGGGTGATATCCAAGGCCTTCTATAATTGTTGAATCATCAGTAACTTCTTTGCTAAATTCAGTGTTGAAGCCTTCCTCCAACAACTTAACCTTAAAAGTTTGTGGTGTTTGAACTGCCCAAAGGCTTTTTCTATCCAAGGTTTTCTCCACTTGCATATTATTCACCAGTTTTATAGTATCCTTCACAGGGACTGCTGCTATTGCAGAGCCATACACTTCAGCTGTTTCAATACTCTTTTTTATAATATCTGTAGATACAAAGGGTCTTGCACCGTCATGAATTACAACAATATCACAGTCCTTTGGCAGGGCCTTAATTCCATTGGAAACAGAATCAAATCTTTCTTGTCCTCCTACGACAATTTCCACCACCTTAGAGTAAGTATACTTATCAACGATCTCTACTCTACATAGTTCTTCTTCACTTTCCCCCACCACGACAATAACCCCATCTATAACCTCACATTTTTCAAAGACTTCTAGAGTATGGGCCAGTATGGGTTTTCCTTTTAGTTCAATATATTGTTTGTTAATGTTGGTATCCATCCTCTTTCCCTTACCTGCTGCTACAATAATGCCATAGGTTTTTCTACTCATTTCATTACACCACCTATATTTTCTGGCTTTTAGATATGTATCGACAACCTTTATATCGCCAACCGTTATATCGTATATTGTAATATTATAAGAGTTCACAATAATTGTCAACAAAAATAATTTAACGATTTCTTCATAATTTCATATTTAACGATGAAGACATGGGAAATTACCTCTGTGGCATCTATCCCAGGCAAATAGACAAGAACAAAAGCATTTCATGCGTTAATTTTCTATGGTTAAAATGCTTTTGTTTTCCAGGGAACCCATGTGTTCCCTAGGACGTTTCCTTTTCGGTCGCCTCACCGTCTCGGCGCCGTTCGTGTCATAGTGCCACTTATTCGTGACACAACTCACCTCTCCTTACTTTAATAAGGGGGAACCCCCCCTTAACAACCTCCCATTTCATAGGACTTAAAACGAACTTTTCCTATGAAATCAAAAAGCCTTCTAACGACATTCGTCATAGAAGGCTTGATCATTTAATATGGTTATGAGGCCGATTTGTCCATTAAAGATTTTGGTTTTGCAAATATCATTCTTCCCGCTGCTGTCTGCAGTACACTGGTTACCAATACATCTATATTCTTACCAATAAACTTCTTACCGCTGTCAACTACGATCATTGTTCCATCATCTAGATAAGCTAAACCTTGCCCAGACTCTTTACCATCCTTTATTACCTGAACGATCATTTCTTCCCCTGGCAAAACAATTGGTTTTACCGCATTAGCCAGTTCATTAATGTTTAGTACCGGTACCCCCTGAAACTCTGCTACCTTATTTAAGTTAAAGTCGTTGGTTAATACCTTTCCATCTAGTACCTGGGCTAGCTTCAGTAACTTGGTATCCACCTCAGACAAATCTTCAAAATCCTTCTCAAATATTCTTACCTCAATATCTAATTCCTTTTGGATTTTGTTTAGTATATCCAATCCTCTCCGGCCTCTATTCCTTTTTAAGGAATCTGAGGAATCAGCAATATGCCTTAACTCTTCAAGGACAAAGGATGGAATTATTAAGGGTCCCTCTACAAAACCAGTTTTGCATATATCAGCTATTCTACCATCAATTATCACACTGGTATCAAGGATCTTAGGCAACACCTTTCCTTCTTTTTTACCCGATTTCTCCTTTTGAGAGTTTTTCTTGAATATGGCTTGTAAATTAGTAAGCTCATCTATTTTTTTAGTTGCAATGGAAACTCCTAAATAAGCCATGAAAATGTAGAGAGCTGCAGATATAATCTCTCCCACAAAGGGTATTGGAAAGTTATTCAGCAATCCGCTCACCAGATATGCTATTATCAGTCCGAAGGTAAGACCTATGGATCCCAGTACAATATTAATTACTGGTACATTAGCTAACTCTCGTTCGATCCAATTGGCTAAACCCCTACCTTTGTTGATAAGCCATGGGGACAACATGAATAATAACAGTCCACTTAAAAAAGAAGAAATGATAATTCCAATAATATAAGTTGCAAAGTTTCCTTTAATACCTTCGAGGGCAAAAACACTCGTAGTATATACAAATAGAGCCACTCCCAGTAGCGCTCCAAGTACAGCAATTACTACTCTAATAATCCTATTGATCATTAAACCACCTCCTATCAATCATTATGCCCCATTTCATGCTTTTTAAAAAGATAATTTACTGTTTTTATAAAATTTGTCTACACTACCTAGTATATCAATAATATTACACGTTTAAAATACCCATCATTTTATAGAAGGGTATTTTATACTTTATTTTATTGCTCTTTCCATAGTAGCCAAAACTTCTTCTTCTGACATGTCGGTGGCCAAGATGATTTCACTCAAAAGAATTTGACGAGCATTATTCAAAATCTTTCGTTCACCAGTGGACAAGGATTTTTCTCTATCCCTTAAAACAAGATTTTTTACCACCTCTGCAACTTCGAAAATATCGCCTGTTTTTAATCGATCCATATTAGCTCTATATCTTCTATTCCAGTTTTGAGGCATATTTGTTTCATCAGCTTCCAGAACCTGGATTACCTGTTGAACTTCCTCCTGAGTGATAACCTGTCTAATACCTATACCGTCAATGGTGTCCAGTGGAATCATTACCCTCATATCATCTAGAGGCATTTTCATAATATAATACTTTCTTTTAACCCCTAATATTTCTTTTTCTTCTATGGCTTCAATAATTCCAGCCCCATGCATAGGGTAGACAATTTTGTCGCCAATATTATAGTACATTGACATTTTAAAACCTCCCAAAAACGGCCTTATGAGATATAGTATACACTACAAATGGCTAAATGTCAAACAAATTATTAATTTTATCACATACTATTGCCCTTTGTCAATTAGTTTTTTGTCTGCCCTTCAGATAGAGTTTTCTCTAATATTTTCCTGATAATTTAAAGGCAATAAAAAAATTCTTCTGCAATTGACAAGGGAAACTTCATAAAAGTATAATAGTAATAGAATAAACAATCAAACCTCAAGGAGATGGCTTTATGAAAAACTTTACTATACAAGAGTATCAAGCTCAGGTTGATGATGTCCTTGTTAGACACAGAAGTATATTAGATATTCTAACAAAGCTTCAGGAAAGTACGGCTAAGGTAAATAGGGCTGTTGCAAAATCTGCCACTTATTGTGGTTGCGTGAAAATCAATGTAGAAAAGCAGGCCGTTCCGGAGGATACATCCTACTCTCAGCTTAAGAACTATATGAAGGAGCACATAGATGGTAACCTATGTGACATTTGTAGAGAAAAGGTTGAGGCCGAGTTATCTGCTAATATTTTTTATTTCACAACCCTATGTAATGCCTTTAAAATTGATGTTGGAGAGTTAATTACCAAACATCATGAACAGCTAAAAACCTTAGGAAAATATGGATTGTTATAGAATCAAAGCTTGGGATCAGAACCCCAAGCTTTTTTAATGACAAATGCTGAATGTTGAATGTTGAATTGTTGTTTAATTTGCAAGGCAAATGTCATAGCTAAGCTATTTACAGAACAAGGAAGTAAGAAATCTCTCAATTCATCAATGATTATAAAATAAATGTAATGAATTATCGATTTCTAACTAAGCGACTAACACAAATCAAAGATTTGGTTATCTGCTTATACTCATTAAACATTTATCCTATATATGTCTCCCCAGCATTATCTGCTCCTGAAGTCGCCGTAAGCCTTCTCTAATGGCTCTAGCTCTAACTTCACCAATACCCTCTACATCATCGAGTTTTTCAATCGTAGCCTTAAGGATATTTTGAAAGCTTTTAAACTCCTTGATGAGATTTTCTATAACACTGTAGGGTAATCTAGGGATTTTATTTAGGATTCTGTAGCCCTTTGGATTAAGGGTTTTATCTAGGGTAGTAATCCCACCATCAAAGCCTAAGGCCTTTGCAATAACCGATAAGTCCAATAACTCCTCTGAAGACATCGACTTAATCTCTTTAATAATTCCATCAGTACCAATCTCTTTATTTATGTTATAATCGTGAATTACATAGCGTCCATCCTCTTTTACATTGGCAATCAATTCCTCTAGCTGCATACTAATTAGCCTTCCTTCATTCCCCAGCTCACAAATAAACTTCTCTATTTCGGAGGTTATTCTCATAACCAATTCAGTTCTCTGCAGGACTGTTACCACATCATAAACCGTAACTAAATCTTCATATTCTAAGGCACTTAGATGATTCATGCTCTGATCTAAAACAGCCTTATACTTCTCTAGGGTTTGTATGGCTTGATTGGCCTTATTAAATATCCTGCTGGTATCTTGAACGATATACCTTTGATAGCCTTGATAAAGGGTTATAACATTCCTTCTTTGGGATATGGATATAACCACCTCCCCGGTTTCCTTCGCTACCCTATCGGCTATTCTATGTCTAATCCCCGTTTCTGCCGTAGGGATAGATGAACTAGGTATTAGTTGAGCATTGGCATATAGAATCCGTTTTATATCATGACTTAAAATGATGGCTCCATCCATCTTACTTAACTCATATAAATAATGAGGGGAAAATTCCACATCTATAGAAAATCCTCCATCAACCATTTTCATTACTCGTTCTCTGTCACCTATCACTATAAGGGCACCCATTCTTCCCATCAATATGTTCTCTAAGCCTTCCCTCAAGGGAGTACCGGGAGATATTAGTTTTATGGTATCCAATAACTGTTTTTGCTTTTTTTCATCTTCTCCCACTTTAATCCCTCCTCCATTATTTTGTATATTCATCTAGTTTTATACATTTTATATTATACATCTATTTGAGATAATGCCACCTGTATATTTTCTACACTGATGACTTTAATTGTATTGTTAATATTCTGGACTTTACTATTTCTTGGTACAATACATTTACTAAAGCCCATCTTTTCTGCCTCTTTTATCATCTTTTCAAGCTGAGGGACACTTCTGATATCGGCGGTTAAGCTGATTTCCCCCACTGCCATTAGATTTTTTGTTGGCAATTGAATTCCTCTATAGCTGGAGTAGATGGCCATGGCCATACCTAAATCGCTGCAGGTACCCTCAAGCTTCAAGCCTCCCACCACATTTACATAAATATCATAATTGATTAAAGGAAGACCCATCTTCTTTTCTAGAACGGCTATAATCAAATTCAACCTATTGAGATCTACCCCCACTGCTGTCCTCCTTGGAAAACCTGTATTGGTGGGTGTAACCAGTGCCTGAAGCTCCACCAGGAGGGGTCTTGTACCTTCTATAGTAGCCACGACTACAGCTCCTTCAGCCTCCTTTGATAGAGATTCTAGTAGCATGGCAGAGGGGTTGGATACCTCCACTAAGCCCACTTCCTTCATTTCAAAGACTCCTATTTCGCTGGTGGTTCCAAAACGATTCTTGAGGGCCCTTAAAATTCTGAATTCCTGGCTACGCTCTCCTTCAAAATGGAGGACAGTATCCACCATGTGCTCTAAAACCCTAGGGCCCGCCAGATCTCCTTGTTTTGTAACATGGGCTACTAAGAAGAGGGGGATATTGGTGGACTTTCCAATCCTCATTAAATTGTTAACACATTCCTTCACCTGTGAAACACTGCCTGGAGCAGAGGAAAGCTCTTCATTAAATAGAGTTTGAACAGAATCAATTATTACAAAAGCTGGTGATAACTGACTTATGTATTCTTCTACTATTTTAATATTGGTCTCCGATACTAAATAGAGCTTTTCCGCCATAGAATTTAATCGTTCAGCTCTAATTTTTATTTGCTCCTCCGATTCTTCCCCCGATACATATAATACAGTTCCATATTTATCTGCAATGGCGCTGCCAGCTTGAAGAATCAAGGTAGACTTACCGATTCCTGGTTCTCCTGAAATCAGGGTTAATGATCCCTTAACCAGGCCACCTCCTAAAACTCTATTAAGCTCCCCTATTGTGGTGTCGTATCTTTCAAAGGTTCCTGATTTTACTTCCTTAACTGGTATAGGTCTATTCCCAGAAGAGGTGGTGGTAGCCCGTGAATAGGTGGTCTTAGTTGTTAGCTCCTCCTCCATAGAATTCCATTGTTGACAGCCAGGACACCTACCTAACCATTTGGGGCTTTCATATCCACATTCCTGACAGATAAATTTACTTTTGATTTTTGCCATAAAATCACCTGCTTTATATTATTATTACTATATTTTTCTATTTTAACATAAAATCTAATAATATAATATAAAACAGATATACCCCATTTCTGAGTATATCTGTTTTGAAATTTATTCTACTCTTACCTTTGGCTTTACAATTAACTCCTCTTCTTCCATATCAATTATTACATCGTCGCCTTCCTTTAGTGTACCCCTTAAGAACTCCTCCGACAATCGATCTTCAACCATTTTTTGGAGGGCTCTCTTCAGTGGTCTTGCTCCAAATTGTGGATCATAGCCTTTATCTGCTATATATTCCTTTGCCTTTTCCTCTATTTCTAGAGTAATAAATAAACCCTTTAGTCTATTATTAAGATTTTCTAAAAGGAGATCAATAATTTTACCAATATGAGAACGATCTAAGGAATGGAAAACAATAATGTCGTCTATTCTATTTAGAAACTCAGGTCTAAAGGTTCTCCTAAGCTCCTCCATTACATTTTCCTTCATTTTTTGATATTCACTGTTGGCAGCATCATCTTCCCTTGCAATGAAGCCTAAGGTTCTTTGTTTCTTTATGGTATGGGCCCCTACATTGGAGGTCATTATCACAACAGTGTTCTTGAAATCCACTGTTTTCCCCTTAGAATCCGTAAGTCTACCATCATCCAATATTTGTAGAAGTACGTTAAACACATCGGGGTGGGCCTTCTCAACCTCATCAAAAAGAATTACTGAGTAGGGCTTTCTTCTAACCTTTTCAGTTAACTGTCCTCCCTCATCATGGCCTATATAACCTGGAGGAGAACCAATTAGCCTTGAAACAGTGTGTTTTTCCATATACTCCGACATATCAATTCTAATCATGGCGTTTTCATCACCAAACATCGCTTCAGCTAGGGCCCTTGATAACTCAGTTTTACCTACCCCTGTAGGCCCTAAAAATACAAAGGAGCCAACAGGTCGTTTGGGATCCTTTAATCCAACCCTTGCCCTTCTTATAGCCTTTGCTACAGATTCTACTGCTTCTTCCTGTCCGATAACTCTGTTATGAAGGATCTCCTCCAGCTTAAGAAGCCTATCAGCTTCCTCCTGTTGGAGCTTATTAACAGGTATATCAGTCCAGCTAGAAACAATGGATGCAATTTCTTCGGGACCAACAATGGTTTGAACTGACTGGCTATCATTTTTCCATGATTGCTTCCGTCGTTCCAATTCATCCTTTACCTTTTTTTCTTCATCTCTAATCCTTGCAGCCCTTTCAAAGTCCTGCACACTGACAGCCTCCTCCTTTTCCTTGGAAAGCTGTTCTATGCGTTCCTCTAAATCCTTTAAATCTGGTGGTGCTGTTATGGTTTGTAGTCTGATTTTAGATGAAGCTTCATCGATTAAATCGATGGCCTTATCCGGCAAAAATCTATCAGTAATATACCTGTGGGATAGCTCAGCAGCAGCCCTTAAGGCATCATCTGTAATTTTAACCCTATGATGGGCCTCATATTTATCCCTTAAACCTTCAAGAATCATGATGGTATCCTCAACATTGGGCTCCTCTATGGTTATAGGCTGGAATCTTCGCTCCAATGCAGAATCCTTTTCAATATGCTTTCTATACTCATCCATAGTGGTTGCACCAATGGCCTGCAGTTCTCCTCTAGCTAGAGCTGGCTTTAGGATATTTGATGCGTCTATGGCTCCTTCTGCAGCTCCAGCTCCGATAATGGTATGGATTTCATCAATAAAAAGAATCACATCTCCAGCAGCTCTTAACTCCTCCATCACCTTTTTTAAACGATCCTCAAATTCCCCTCTATATTTGGCGCCAGCCACCATAGATGCTAAATCTATAGTTACAACCCTTTTATCCTTTAATATTTCTGGCACATTACCTTCTACAATTTTTTGTGCTAAACCTTCAGCTACTGCGGTTTTTCCAACTCCCGGTTCACCAATTAAGCAGGGATTATTTTTGGTTCTTCTACTAAGGACCTGTATAACCCTCTCAATTTCCTTTGTCCTTCCAATTACCGGATCTAGCTTACCCTCCTCGGCCATATTGTTTAGGTCTCTACTAAACTTATCTAAGGTAGGAGTAGAATTTTTCTTCTTACCTACAGCATTGCCTCCTTGCGGGCTTCCAGCATCCAAAAGCTTTAGAACTTCATCCCGAATACTCTGTAGATTTAAGCCCTCTGCCAGAAGTATTTTACTGGCTATGCCTTCACCCTCTCTTGTGATGGCCAATAAAAGATGTTCAGTACCTACATAGTTATGTCCAAGGTTTCTAGCTTCTGCTAAGCTTAATTCAAAAAGCCTTTTGGTTCTTGGTGTAAAGCCTAGTAATTCTCCTTTATGATCTCCGCCTCCAACGGTGGCCAATACCTTTTCCATTAAGCCTTGAAGGTTTATGCCTAGCTTATTTAAAACCTGTGCTGCTATTCCTTCACCTTCCTTTATTAAACCTAGCAATAAATGCTCCGTTCCAACATAATTATGACCCATTTCTTGGGCAAGCTGTTGGGAAAAAACCACAGCTTTTTGTGCTCTTTCAGTAAATCTTCCAAATGCAGACATCAACTACACCTCCAATATTTATATAGTCATTCTAATAATCTCTGCCCTCTTGATGTCCCTTTCAACTTCAGTTAATTCACACTGATAATGCTTTTGTAAATATCCAACCTGTATTCGAGTCATCAAATGATTTAAGCTTTCAAGGCTTACCTCCTTTATTAAACTCAAAACGATACCCAACTTAATATCGGATATAAGCTTCATAGCTTCATTTACAGAGATCATACGGGCGTTCTTTAATACTCCAAAGGAGCGAAAGACCTTATCCTCAAGCTCGATCTTCTTCTCCTTTAGCAGATTTTCTCTAATAAGTCTTTCCTTTTGAATAATCTGAATAACAACATCCTTTAGATTATGAATGGTTTCCTCCTCCGTCGAACCTAAAGTGGTTTGGTTAGAAACCTGGAAAATATTGCCTAAAAATTCCGTTCCCTCTCCATAAATTCCCCTAACAGCAATACCAATCTGACTTGATGCATGTAGAATATTTTTAATATATCCTGTCATATTAAGGGCTGGTAGATGCATCATTATAGATACTCTAATTCCAGTTCCTAAATTGGTTGGACATGCAGTTAGATAACCTAAATCTTCATCAAAGGCATATTTTATTTGCTCCTCAATGAGATCGTCTATTTTATCAGCAACATTCCATGCATTTTCCAGTTGGAATCCCGGCAATAAAGATTGAATTCTAATGTGATCCTCTTCATTAATTAGTATTGCAATGGTTTCATCCTTATTGATCAACAAACTGCCGGAGGCTGTATTTTTGGCTATATCAGGACTTATTAGATGCTTTTCTACATAATTTAACCTCTCAATTCCATCCAAATCCTTCATATAAACTAATTTAAAATCCTCTTTTAAACTCTCGTTTCCTCCGATAACCGAGTTATAGACTCTATCAGTAATATCCTTTGCCATTTTTTCTTGAAGCTTATTGGGAAAAGGAAAACCTTCGACATTCCTAGCAATTCTTATCCTGCTGCTGATAACTATATCAGATTCTGGTCCTGCTTCAGTTAACCATCTAGGCATAATCCACACCCCCTTATTTACGAATTTCTTCTTCTATTCTATGAATCTCATCCCTTAAGACTGCTGCCTCCTCAAAGGCCTCTTGGTCAATGGCCTTCTGAAGCTTTTGCTTAAGTTCTTGTAGCTGCTTCCTAAGGTGAATAATGCCTCCACAGCGTTTGGGAACCTTTCCAATATGCTTAGTATTACCATGAATTCTTCTAACTAACGGCTTTAATTTTTCTTTATATATCTGATAGCATTCATCGCATCCAAGCCTACCATTTTGCTTGAATTCTCTGAAGGTGGATCCACAATGATTACATTTTAATACCTCATCATAACCTTTAACAATTCCCGAGCCCATCCCTGCATCTAGTAAGTTGGCTAGGAAATTGGGTATTGTAAAGTTCTTTTCGATACTTACATCTTTATTTCTTGCACATACCTCGCAGAGGTGAAGCTCCTCCTTCTTTCCTTGGACAATTTTTGACATATGCACCACTGCATTTCTTTTCTTACACTCATCACACAACATAGATATCCCTCCTAGGATAGAAGAGTAGCCAATATATTTTTTAATATACCAGCCCTTATTTGATCCTTCATATTAATGGGAGAAAGGATGGCAGAATCATCTATAGCCGCCCTCATAATTTCTGTTTCTCTGTGGCTAATAACACCACGTTCCTTCAGAGTTTGAACGATTCTTGCTCCTTGACTTTTCGTTAGGCTATTTCCTATTTCCTTAGTAATAATATGGTACATATATTGGCTTTGATTCATTAATAACTGGGTAACTTTTATATAGCCTCCACCACCCCTTTGACTTTCTGTTGTATAACCCTGTTGCAGAGTAAATCTTGTCATTAGAACATAGTTTATCTGGGAGGGAGAGCAATCAAAATACTTAGCCATTTCATTCCTTTGAATTTCAATAGCATTGTTGTTGCTTTCTCTTATAAGCTCTTTAATAAATTCCTCAATAATGTCACTGATTCTAGCCATAGCATCACCCCTTTTGACCTTCTTTGACTTTTATTATACACCAATAAAAAATTTTTGCAAATCACTTTTTATTAAAATAATTCCACAAAAATCATTAATTTAAACATATGTATAAACTATAAATTGAAGGTTGAAAATTGGAGTTGAAAATTCATGACTAAAATAACACCTTAAAATATTTAAGATATTAATTTCCACAGTTTTCTATAAAAACTTTTCATCTCTATAAAGAACAAAAGCATTTCATGCGTTAATTCTGTATGGTTAAAATGCTTTTGTTTTCCAGAGAACCCATGCGTTCTCTAGGACACTTCGTTGTACTCTCCTTACTTTAATAAGGGGG